>JBAOHZ010000009.1:0-641500 GCA_037045225.1 Nitrospira sp. | reverse complement strand
TCGATCTGGTGGCCGATGACCAGGGGGTACTGGTGTTCATCGAGGTCAAACGTCGTCGGAACGGAACCTACGGCGGCGCGATCGAAGCTGTCGATGCGCGCAAGCGTGCCAAATTGATTCAACTCGCGGCGCAGTATCTCGCGCAACATCGAATTCGTGATCGTGCGTGTCGGTTCGATGTGGTTTTGATACAGGATGAGGCCGGGACGGTTGGCCCGGTGCAGCATATTGCGAATGCATTCGACGTCGCGGGGGATGATCTGCGATGGTAGGATGGGAATCGCGCTCCTGCGCACTCCTGATTGATCTGCTCACAGTGTGCCGTGTTAAGCGGAAAGGGCTTGAGAGTTCACTCCGGTCCGGCCGCTGTCTCTGCTGCCATCCATGATTCAACTTTTTCACGTCTCAAAATATTACGCCCGCCGTCCGGCGCTATCCGATGTGACGCTGGACATCGAGAAGGGCGAGTTCGTCTTGTTGATGGGGCCGAGCGGCGCGGGTAAATCGACCTTGCTGAAATTGCTGATCGGCGCAGAACGCCCGGATGAAGGGCAGATTCTGGTGCAGGGCCGAAGCTTGTCCAAATTGCGACCGTCTGAAATCCCCTTATTACGTCGAAAAGTGGGGGTGGTGCTGCAGGATTTCCGTCTGCTGCCCAAGAAAACGGTGTTCGAGAATGTGTCGTTGCCCCTGCTGGTTCAGGGGGCCTCCGCCGTTGAAATCAGACGGAAAGTGACGGAGGCGTTACGGTCGGTGGGGCTGGATCATAAGAAGGATCTCTTTCCTCCTGGACTTTCCACCGGCGAACAGCAACGGATTTGCATCGCCCGCGCCATCGTCAATGGGCCGATCATGCTGCTGGCCGATGAGCCGACCGGGAATTTGGACCCGGAGCTGACCAGCGAAATCATCGAGCTGTTCAAGTCGATCAACGCCCGTGGCACAACCATCATCGTGGCGACTCACGATCCCAACGTCTTGGCGCAGGTCAATCGGCGCGTGATCACATTGGATCAAGGGAAGGTCGTCTCGCGGGAGCAGGTGTCCCCGTGAGGCGCCTCGTGTATGTGCTGCGGGAGGCGGTCGCCAATGTGTTGACGAACCGTACGACCACGGTGGTGGCGGTGGCTACCACGGCGTTCACCTTTGCCTGCGTCGGCGTGTTCTTGCTGCTCTATGTCAATTTGAGAGCCATGGCCTCGTCACTCGAGCAGGATATTCAGGTGATGGTGTATTTGCAGGATGACCTGACGGAGCAGACGAGAGGCGATATCGAACTACAACTGAAAGCCGATCGTGCCGTCGGGTCGTTGACCTTTGTGTCCAAGGAGCGGGCCTTGGCCGATTTCCAGAGTCAGTTTCCGGCGGAGTCGCATCTGTTGCAGGGGCTCGGGCAGAACCCGCTTCCGGCGTCGTTCGTCGTGACGCTTGCCGTGGAGTCTCGCTCATCGGACGCGATGCGGCGTTGGGCCACCCGCGCCCAGGCGATTCCCGGAGTCGCGCAGGTGCAATATAATCAGGAATGGGTTGAGGCCTTAGCCGGCATTGTCCGGTATATCGAGGTGGCGGCCATCATCGTCGGCATCATTTTATCCGCGGCGTCGGTCACGATCATCGCAAACACGATTCGTTTGGCGCTGTATTCACGCCGGGAAGAAATTGAGATTCTGGGACTGATCGGCGCGAGCGCCACCTTTATCCGTGTGCCCTACCTGCTCGAAGGCGCCGTGCTCGGGTTGCTCGGCAGCGCCCTTTCGCTGGTGATCCTCAAGGCCGGGTTCGAATTGTTTCGTCATGAAATCCGGTCTGCCAGCCGATTCCTGGGCGTGGACGCCATGCTGACGTTTTTTCCTGTCGAAATGTGTGTGGTGCTCGTGTGTGTGGGGCTCTTCCTCGGCTGTGCCGGCAGTTTTCTCTCCTTGCTCCGATTCGGGGAGGGGCGGGCATGACGTGGGCACGATGGGGATGTGTCGTGATGGCTGTTCAGATGGTTCTGTGGACGGCCCCGGCCTGGGCGGAGCGCAAGGATTCGTATGCGGACAAGATCGAGCAAGAAAAGAAAACACTGGAGAAGCTGCGCGGTACGATTGTCGAGAAGCGTAAGAAGGCGGATGAGGCGGAGAAGAAACGCGAGTCGGTCCTGCAGGGATTGCAGTCGTTGGACGAACGTCTAGTGCGCTACCGTCAGGAGCATCAGGACGTCGTCAGGAAGCTCAAAAAGAAGGATGTGGAAATCGAGCAGATGAGCGTGCAGCTGAGCCGCCTGTCGGAACGTATCGATGAGCGGCAGGATGCCATCGCCGCCCGTTTACGGGTTCAGTATGTCGAAGGGCGCTTTTGGCACCTGAGAACGCTGCTGGCAGCCAGTTCGTCAGGGGACTTTCAACGACGATTTCGGTACCTCTCCGCCGTCACTCAGCGAGAGTATGAGATCATGGACACCTACCGAAAAGATGCCGAGCGGATTGCCGAGGTCGAGCGGAGTCGAGAAGAGGCGCGTCAGGGCATCCTGGCCTACAAGGTCAACACCGAAGAAAAGCTGACCCAGATCCAAGGTTTGAAAAAGCAGAAACGAGTGTATCTTGCGAAAATTACTCAAGAAAAGGAATCGCATGACCGGGCCGTGGAGGAATTGGAGCGGTCGGCCACCCGGGTCGACAGTTTGCTGAAAGAGCTGGAAACCAGACGTCGGGCGGCACTGGCAACTCGCCCCCCCTCTGCGGCTGGAGGCCTCCGTGCGTTGCGAGGGACGCTTCTTTGGCCGACCGAAGGGCAAGTGGTGTCGTACTTCGGCCGGCAGAAGCACCCGACCTTCAATACCTATATCCAGCGAAAAGGGATTGAGATTCGCGCTGCGGAAGGGAGTAATATACGGTCGGTGCTTGCCGGCCAAGTTGTCTACGCGGACTGGTTGAAAGGCTACGGACTCGTTATAATCATGGATCATGCCAACGGAGTCTTTTCGTTGTATGCCCATGCGTCGAAAATATTGACGTCGGTCGGGGCCCGGATCGAAGCTGGAGAAGCGATCGGTGAAACGGGTGATACAGGTATGACGGGTGAAAATACGCTCTATTTTGAGTTGCGCGAGGGGGCGGAACCGGTGGATCCCCTTGTGTGGCTGTCAAAACGGTAGGTCTCGGAAGGAAGGAAACCCACGATATGGAACAGCGGCGAAGCCGACGGTGGTTATATCTCTTGCTGATGGTGACGGTAGCCCTGGGCATCGGCATCGTGCTGGAGAAGGGATTGGAGCGGACCGGCCACGCCTCCGAGACCTATGAAGAACTGCGGACCTTTTCCGAGGTCTTGACGCAGGTGCAGAAGCATTATGTCGACGATACCAAGGTGAAGGATCTCGTGCAGGGGGCGATTCGCGGGATGCTCTCCACGCTGGATCCGCACTCGGCCTATATGACCCCCGAGATGTACAAAGAAATGCAGGTCGAAACCAAAGGCGAGTTCGGCGGGGTGGGGATTCAGATCGGCGTGAAAGAGAACCGATTGGCCGTCATCTCCCCGATCGAAGGCACACCTGCGCATCGCGCCGGGATCAAGGCCGGTGATTTTATTACCAAGGTGAACGACGAACCCACGAAGGATCTCACGCTGATGGATGCGGTGCAGAAAATGCGCGGTCCCAAAGGCACCAAGGTGAACCTCACCATTCAGCGGGACGGCACGGCGGATCCGCTGGCATTTTCACTGGTGCGGGACACCATCAAGATCGAAAGCGTGAAGTTCAAGGTGCTCGACAATACCATCGGGTACGTGCGGTTGACCCAGTTCCAGGAAGCCACCGGGCGGGACCTCAGCCGGGCGCTCAAGCAGTTCAAGGAGCAGAAGGTTCAGGGGACGATTCTCGACTTGCGGAACAATCCCGGCGGTCTCCTGACGGCGGCCGTTGATGTGTCCGAGCAGTTTGTGGGGAACGGGAAGCTGATCGTGTATACCAAAGGTCGCGAGGGGAAGAAGGACGAGTGGTTCTCCAAGACGAAGGAGACGCTGGAAGATTCTCCGATGATCATTTTGGTGAACGAAGGGTCGGCCAGCGCGTCGGAGATTGTGGCTGGTGCGTTGCAGGATTGGGGACGGGCCGTCATTGTTGGGACCACGTCCTTCGGTAAGGGATCAGTCCAGACGATTCTGCCGTTGGGCGACGGGTCGGGACTTCGCCTCACGACCGCCAAGTACTACACCCCGAAGGGGCGCTCGATTCAGTCCACCGGCATCACGCCGGATATTGTGGTCAAGTTGCAGGCACAGACAGTGGCCAAGGCCGGCGAGAAAGACGGAAAAGAGTCTGAGCCGAAGACGGCTAAAGCACCCGCAGGCGGAAAAGATGCCTCATCTTCGGCCAAGCCGGGTGAGGAACCTGCCCATAAGAACGGCACGGTGCCCGCAGGCGATGCCGCTGGGGACATTTCTCTGGACGATGATGTGCAGCTCCAGAAGGCGGTTGAACTGTTGAAGACCTGGAAGATCTTTAGGGAGCTGCGTCCGGCGGCGTAGCCGGCACGGTTCCGATCCGTTCGCGAATGGCAGCGAGCAGCGTATCCTCCGACCCCGAAAAGCCTGGTTGTGTTCTCAGTAAATGAGATGCAACCAGGCTTTCTAAATCGTCTAGTGTGCGGATGTTCAGCCGGAAATATAAGTAACTCACCAGCGCATCGGAGAGGCCCGGCAGTGTAGCCCAGCCGGCCACTTCCTCCGGCAATGGGATCTTCAGTTCTTCATACGCACGAATCGTCCCTGTTGCCAGAAACTCTTCAATCTTCACGGCCAAGTCCCGCCCGATTCCAGGGATATCCTGAAGTTGATGCCGCGCGGCCAGATCAGCCAGGTCTCCCGTCACCGCCAGGATTGAGTCAGCCGCTTTCCGATACGCGCGGACACGATAGGGATTGGCGCGTTGGCCTGCCAATAGGTTGGCCATCGCGCGAAAGATCTCTGCCAGTTGATGGGGATGGTCGTCCATAGTCCTGTGCCCAGCGGTCTTCATCGACATTGTGCGAGGTTCCGATCCCAAACAGCAAGGCCTCTCGGGGCTTGGTTGACAATCGGTTTTCTCGTTTCATAGGATGATCTGGAAAGGCTGAGGTGACACGGTGACCATTCAGGTGAACGGCGAGTCTCGTGGAGTCGGCGACGGACAGACGGTCGCCGCGTTGTTGCATGAGTTGGAAATCCGGGCCGATCGTGTCGCCGTTGAGTTGAATTTGGAGATTCTGGATCGCAAGGAGTATGAGACCCGTGGACTCCGCGAAGGGGATCGGGTCGAGATATTGAGCTTTATTGGCGGCGGAGCGAGGTAACCACATTTATGGATACGATGAACGATCGCTTAGTGATTGCCGGCCGGGAATTTAAGTCTCGCCTCTGGGTGGGGACCGGTAAGTATAAAGATTTTGTCGAGACCAAGAAGGCGATCGAGGCGTCCGGTGCGGACGTGGTGACGGTCGCAGTCCGTCGCGTGAACATTACGGATCGGTCCAAGGAAAATCTTCTGGACTATCTCGATCCGAAGAAATACATCATCCTGCCGAACACCGCGGGCTGTTACACGGTGGAAGATGCCGTCCGGTATGCCCGGCTGGCTCGCGCGGCCGGCGTCTCCGATCTGGTCAAGTTGGAAGTCCTCGGCGATGAGAAAACGTTGTTCCCGGATACGGCCGGATTGATCGAAGCCGCCAAGATCCTCATTAAAGAGGGGTTCATTGTCCTGCCCTATACGAACGATGACCCGATCGTGGCCAAGAAGCTGGTGGATATCGGCTGTCCCGCGGTGATGCCGTTGGCTGCTCCGATCGGCTCGGGGCTCGGGATCCGTAATCCATACAATCTCAAGATCATCATGGAAACGGTCAAGGTCCCCATCATCGTGGACGCCGGTGTCGGAACAGCATCCGATGCCGCGCTGGCAATGGAGTATGGCGCAGATGCCGTGCTCATGAATACCGCCATTGCCGGGGCACAGGATCCCATCGCGATGGCCGAGGCGATGAAGTATGGTGTGTGGGCCGGCCGCCTGGCCTACAAAGCCGGCCGTATTCCACGCAAGCTCTATGCTACGGCCAGCAGTCCGATCGAAGGGATGCTCTAAAAGCCAGTGAGCGATCATGGGCAGATGCCGGCGAGCCGGGTGAAGTTCGTGTGTGAGTGGTGACTCGGTTCTGTTGTGTCGGCATTGCGCATTCAACTGGCATCTTTCAGCATCCAGAATGTTTCTCGAATGCCCTCCGTTGATTTCCGTCTGTATGTAGTGACTGATCGTCATCAGACCGCCGGACGTCCGCTCGCGTCGGTTGTTGGGCGGGCGGCGAGTGCCGGTCTGCGTGCGGTGCAGCTACGGGAGCGTGATCTTCCGATCCGAGAGCTGCTGTCGTTGGCGCTTGAGCTGCAGTGCGCGTTGCCGGACATACAATTGTTCATCAATGACCGTCTAGATCTAGCGGTGGCGCTGGGGTGCCGGGGGGTACATTTGCGCGAGAGTAGTTTGCCGGCCCCGGTGGTCCGAACCCTGTTGCCGCCCTCGCAGTTGTTGGGTTTGTCCGTCCATTCCATCCAGGGGGCGGTGGAGGCAGAGCGGCACGGCGCGGACTTTGTGGTGTTGGGTCCGATTTACGACACGCCTTCGAAACGGGAATATGGGGCGCCGCTCGGTCTCCAGGTACTTGAACAGGCTGCGTGCACGGTCAACATTCCGATTTTTGCGATCGGAGGGATGACGGCCGCTCGCACACGTGAGGTGCGGCAGGCGGGCGCGTTCGGTGTGGCGGTGTTGTCCTCGATCCTGAGCGCGTCGAATATCGAAACCGCGACCGAAAAATTTCTTGCGGCGATCGAGCGTGAATCATGAACGTGTCTGCTGCAGCGTCGGTACCTGCTGCTGTTGACCACCCCATAGGCGGGTGATAGAATCCGAGCCAGTGTTGATGACCGTCACTGACAGGGATTGTAATCGATCCAACGAGTGGGGCGATGGCCGAATCAAAAGGGAGTTCAGGCCGACTCCGGTCCTTCCGTGATTCCGTCAAGCGCCTGACCAAGTCACTTTCTGACGGAGATGGAGTCGTGACACACAAGAACGACGAACAGGCTCGCGAGGTTGAGAAACTTCGCACCCAAATCCAGTCCATGGAGGAGGAGATTCGGCGGCTCTACCAGTCACGCTACCAGCTCGAGCAAACGACGAAGCAGAACGAGAAGCTCGTCGCCACCCTCCAAGAAGCCAAGTCTCAAATCGAAACGTTGCGGGCCGAAGTGGAGAAGCTGACCGCTCCGCCCTCGACTTACGGGATTTTCTCCAGCCTCGATACCGATGGCACCGGGAATGTCTACGTATCCGGCCGTAAGATGAAGGTGAGTCTTCATCCCTCCATCAAAGCGAAATCTCTTCGCAAAGGGCAGGAGGTCATCCTCAACGAAGCGCTCAATGTCATCGAGGTGCGTGGATTCGATGTGCAGGGCGAAGTCGTCCGTTTGAAGGATGTGCTGGAGGGGAATCGGGCGCTGGTGACGCTGCACTTCGATGAAGAAAAAGTTGCGGAGCTTGGCGAGCCATTGCTGAGTGAGCGCCTCAGCGTCGGCGATCATCTCTTGTACGATCCACGGTCCGGCTGCGTCATCGAAAAGTTACCGAAATCGGAAGCCGAGGAACTGGTGCTCGAAGAAATCCCCGATGTGGACTACGAACATATCGGCGGACTCCAGAAGGAAATCGAGCAGGTGCGCGATGCCGTGGAGTTGCCCTTCCTGTATCCCCATATCTTTTCGAACTACAAACTCAGCGCTCCGAAGGGCGTATTGCTCTACGGTCCGCCGGGATGCGGCAAGACGTTGATCGCCAAGGCTGTGGCCAGTTCGATCGCCAAAAAGCTCGGGCATCTCAAGGATAAACAACTCCGCAGCTACTTCCTCCATGTGAAGGGGCCTGAACTACTGAACAAGTATGTCGGCGAGTCGGAGCGGCAGGTGCGTGAGGTGTTCAAGAAGGCCAAAGAACGCGCCGACGACGGTCATCCTGTGATTGTGTTTTTCGACGAGATGGACGCGCTCTTTCGTACGCGTGGCACCGGGATCTCGTCGGACATTGAATCGACCATCGTGCCGCAGTTCCTCTCGGAAATCGACGGGGTGGAGCGTCTGACCAATGTCATCGTTATCGGCGCAAGCAATCGGCAGGATTTGATCGATCCGGCCGTGCTTCGCGCGGGTCGTCTCGATGTGAAGGTGAAGGTCGGGCGCCCGGATGCCACCGCCGCCCGGGACATTTTCTCCAAATATGTCTCGACCGATCTGCCGTTTGACGAGGAGGATCTGAAGCGGCATGCCGGGGATGCCCGTGCACTGGTGGACTCCCTGATGAATATGACCGTCGATGCCATGTATGCGACGACGGACGAAAACAAGTTCATTGAAGTGACCTATGCGAACGGCGAGAAGGAAGTGCTGTATTTCAAGGATTTCGCCAGCGGCGCGCTGATCGAAGGAATCGTGTCGCGTGCGAAAAAATTCGCCGTGAAGCGGGCGATTGCGCAAGAAGGAACCGGCCTGCGGGCCGAGGATTTGATTCGAGCGATCCGTGAAGAGTTCAAGGAGCACGAAGACTTGCCCAACACCACGAATCCGGATGATTGGGCCAAGGTCGCCGGCAAAAAAGGCGAGAAGATTGTCCACCTCCGGACGATCAGCGGCGGGCCGGCTGAGGCGCGCCAGATCGAAACGGTCAACACCGGTCACTACCTGTAGCGCGATATTTCATGAGCGACAATCCTACGCACAGTCCGTCCCGTGTCATTGGCACGGAGACCGAATTCGGTATCGCCAGTCGTGACCCGAATGCGGCCGACCCGGTGGCCAACTCCATTCACCTCATCGGATACTACCCGAATCTGCCGGCGCCGCATGCGGTGTGGGACTACGAGAATGAAAATCCGCTGCTGGATGCGCGCGGGTTTGAGGTCGATGGCGAGCGGGAACGGCCGGGCCCCGATTACAATCGCCAGCTGAATAAGGTCTTAGCCAACGGTGGCCGCCTCTATGTCGATGGCGCGCATCCTGAATATTCTACGCCGGAATGTCTGAACGCCAGGGACGTGGTGGCGTTCGAGCGGGTCGGCGAACGCATCGTCGCGCAGGCTCTGGAGGGCATTACCAAGGCGCGTGGCCGTGATCAGTTCGTGTTGTATAAGAATAATTCAGACGGCAAGGGCAACAGCTACGGGTACCACGAGAATTATCTCGTGTCGCGGGCGGTGCCGTTTGAACGCATCACCCAGGTCCTCACGCCGTTTTTGGTCACCCGGCCGATCTATGCCGGGTCCGGTAAGGTCGGGGCGGAGAACCAGACCAGTCCCGTCGACTATCAGATTTCGCAGCGGGCTGACTTTTTTGAAACGCTTGTCGATCTCAACACGATGGTTCGGCGGCCGATCATCAATACGCGGGACGAACCGCACTCCGATTCGACGAAATACCGCCGGTTACACGTCATTGTCGGAGATGCCAATATGGCCGAGGTATCGACCTATCTCAAGGTCGGGACGCTCTCGATTGTGTTGGCATTGCTCGAAGCCGGCGCCGAACTTCCCCGAATCAGCCTAGCCGATCCCGTGAATGCCATCAAACAGGTCTCCCGAGACGTGCAGATGAAGGAGAGCCTCACGTTGACCGATGGGAGCGCATCGACGGCGATTGCCGTGCAGCGAGCCTACCTCAAGGCCGCTCAGAGCTACTATGCCTGCCACGAACTGGACCAAGTGACGAAGGACGTGCTGGTGCGGTGGGAAGATGTGCTTGACCGCCTGGAACGAGACCCCCGGTCATTGGTGCGGGAACTGGACTGGGTCGCGAAGCGGTATTTGATCGAGTCCTATATGGAGCGCAAATCTTGCGGGTGGGACGATCCGCGCGTCCGCCTGATGGATCTCCAATATCACGATGTTCGTCCTGACAAAGGGCTGTATTACACCCTGGAACGGAATCATCGCATTGAGCGGGTGGTATTGGACCATGAGATTGTGCGGGCGGAATTTAATCCGCCGGTTGGGACCAGAGCCTATTTTAGGGGCCAGTGCGTGAAGAAGTACCCGAACGTCGTCTACGGGGCGAGTTGGACGTCCGTGCTGTTCGATATCGGGCAGAACAAGATCAAGAAAATTCCCTTGATGGATCCCTTGCGGGGAACCGAGGCCCTGACCGGGGAACTCTTGGCTCAAGCGGAGACGGCGGCTGCCCTGCTCGCAAAACTTTCAACCTGACTGCGACTATTGAATGAAACAGTCCTCCTTTCTGCCACATCACGAAGGATCCAGCTTCTTTGATTTCCTTACCCAGCATCACCCTGAGTTGAAGCCTGGTTTGAACGACATCGTGCTCCAGCGAGCGACGCTTCCCGTCGACCTCGGTCGGCCCGGAGCAATCCCGGTGCCGCATGGAACGACGGTCCTGGCGTTGAAATATCGGGATGGGGCGATTATCGCCGGTGATCGACGCGCGACCGAAGGATTCCAGATCGCGGACCGGCGAATTGAGAAAGTCTTTCGCATCGACGACTATTCCGCCATGGCGATCGCAGGGGCTGCGGGGCCGTGTATTGAGATGGCGAAGCTGTTTCAAACGGAGCTTGAACATTACGAGAAGCTTGAAGGTGTGCAACTGTCTTGTGAGGGGAAAGCCAACAAGCTGGGGCAAATGGTGAAGGCCAACCTGCCGATGGTCTTTCAGGGCTTGGTCGTCATGCCGTTGTACGTCGGATATGACCTGAAGCGTCAGGAAGGCCGCATTTTTAAATACGACATCACGGGTGGTCGCTACGAAGAGTCCGATCACCATTCCATTGGCTCCGGCGGCAAAGACGCGCGGAATACCATGCGTGAACATTACCGTCCGGGGCTCCCGGAAGAAGAGGCCCTTCGCGTTGGATTGCTGGCGCTCTACAACGCGGCGGATGAAGATGTAGGGACCGGTGGTCCTGATTTGGTCCGTGGTATCTATCCGACGGCGAAGATCGTCAGTCACGTCGGCATCACGGATGTTCCCGAAGACCGGGTGCGTGCGATGTATGAAACCATGATCGCAGAGCGAAGGAGATCTTAGTCGATGCCGCTGCCCTACTACGTCTCGCCTGAACAGATGATGCAGGACAAGGCGGAGTATGCCAAAAAAGGCATCGCCAAAGGCCGTTCCATCATTGCCCTGGAATATGTGGACGGCATTTTGCTCGCCGCGGACAATCCCAGCTCGTCATTGCATAAAGTTTCCGAGGTCTACGACCGGATTGCGTTTGCCGGAGCCGGCAAATACAGCGAGTTTGAGCATCTCCGGAAGGCCGGCATTCGCCATGCCGATCTGACCGGGTACATGTACAGCCGGGAAGATGTGAGCGCGCGGACCCTGTCCAATGCCTATTCGCAGAGTTTAGGGACGGCGTTCAGTACCGATGTCAAACCTCTGGAAGTGGAAATTCTCGTCGTGCAAGTTGGTGGACAAGGGCAGGCGAATGAGATATTTCGCATCTCCTTCGACGGGAGCATCGTGGATGAAAAAAACCTTGCGGTCATTGGCGGAAGGTCGGAGGCCGTTCAACAATACCTGCGGGAGCATGCCACATCGCAGCCACCAACGCTGAAGGACGGGCTCCGGCGTTGTCTTGCCGCCCTGGAGCAGGTCGCCAGCCAGAAGATCCCTTCCGAAAATCTCGAAGTCGCCGTGCTGGACCGAAACCGGCAGGGGCGGAAGTTCAAACGGTTGAGCAGCACCGATATTTCCCAACTCTTCTCCTAGCCGTCCCCTCCGTGTAACGTTCTCTGTATTCGGGTTCCTGTTCGTGACGCAGGTGTCATTGCGGGCATCTGTTGAAGCCTCACCCTCCACGGTGTATCCTGAAAGAAGCGGAGTCGAGGAAACGTCTTTCCATGCAGCAACGTATTTTCGGTTTGGAAAACGAATACGGCCTGATTTTTTCTCCGAATGGGAAGATTTATCTCCCGATGGAGAAAGTGCTGGGTTATATCTTCGAAGGTCTGATTCCGAACAGCTGGCCGTCGAATGCCTTTCTGGTCAACGGCGCGCGCTTTTATCAGGATACCGGCTGCCATCCCGAGTACTCCACCCCGGAGTGCGACAATATCCTCGATCTCGTCATTCACGATAAGGCGGGAGAGCGATTGCTGGAGGCCTGTTTGCCGGCCGCAGAGGAGCGCCTGCGGGAAGAGGGGCTGTCCGGCGAAATCTACATTTTCAAGAACAACACCGATTCGCTCGGCAATACCTACGGTTGTCATGAAAATTATCTGATGCGCCGGGATGTAGATTTCTGGAAAGTCACCGAGCAGCTCATTCCGTTTTTCGTCACCCGGCAGATCTATTCCGGTGCCGGTAAGGTCCTGAAAGTCTCGGGTAAACCGCAGTACTTCATCTCGCAACGCGCCCAGCATATTCATGAAAAAACCTCCTCTTCGACGACCTCGTCCCGGAGCATCATCAACACCCGCGATGAGCCTCACGCCGACGCGGAGAAGTATCGGCGACTGCACATCATCGTGGGCGACTCCAACATGTCGGAGTATGCGACGTATTTGAAAGTCGGTACCGCCACGTTGGTGCTCTCGATGATCGAAGCCGGGTATGCCGTCAGCGGGATGGAACTTGAAGATCCCGTGAAAGCCATCCGTGAAATTTCCCGCGACCCGACCCTCAATAAGAAGGTGAAGCTGGACGACGGCAGGCAGATGACCGCCATCGAGATTCAGCGTGTCTACGTCAAGCGTGCGAAAGAGTTTTTGGCGGAGCAGGCACATGACCCGGTGCTGGACGATGTGTGGGAGAAGTGGGTGTCGGTGTTGGATCGTCTGGAAGAGGATCCCATGCAACTCGTGCGCGAGGTCGATTGGGTGATGAAAAAGCATCTCATCCAATCGTATACGGATAAGAAAGATTGCGGGTGGGATGACCCTCGGGTCTTTTTGTTGGATTTGCAATTTCATGACGTGAAACGAACGCGAGGGCTGTATTATTTGATGGAAAATCGGGGGATGGCCGTGCGGGTGGTGGAGGAGGAAGCGGTGCAACGGGCGATGTCCGTGCCGCCTCAGACCACGCGCGCCAAAGTGCGTGGCGACTTCATCCGGTTCGCACGGGCCAAGAATCGTTCGTACACCGTGGATTGGACGTATCTGAAGTTGAACGGGTACTGGGAAGAGACGATCCTCTGTATGGACCCATTCAGTGCGGTGAATCGGCGAGTCGAGGAATTGTTGTCGCAGGTGTCGGGCGCGCGATTGTATCGATGAGGCAGGGTAACGGGTAGAGGCGAGAGCAGACCATGTCGTTCTTAGATCGCTTTCTCATCATCTCCGTGGTGCTGCTCACGAGTGTGTTTCCCGTCGAGCTCTTTCCGAACACGGGGCCGGCGCCTCGCGGGGGAGACGGTCAGTTTACCGGGAAGCAGGGGCAGGTGATCCTCATCAACGTGCCGGACATCAAGGATGCTACCAGTGTCAAAGGCGGGTTTCTCGGGCGTAAGGTGACACTCTTTCCGGACCCGACTGCCGGTGGCGGCGCCGGGTATGTCGGATTACTGGGGATCGATCTCCAGGATGAGCCGGGAGCGCACGAACTGACCATCGATGTGCAGCAGGGAGAGAAGATGCGGCATCTCTCCTACCAGGTGCTGGTGTTAAAGGAAAAGTTCTCCGTCGAGCATCTGAAGCTGCCCAAAGACAAAGTCGATCTCGATGAGAAAGCCGCCGCGCGTTGGAAGGCCGAACAGGAACAGGTTCGGAAGGCTCTGGCCGAAGAGTCCGCCATGCGGCTTTGGCAAACGGGGTTTATCGAACCGGTTCATGGCAAGCGCACAGGGATTTTCGGGAGTGTCCGTATTATGAACGGTCAGGCCAGAAATCCGCATAACGGAGAAGATATCGGGGCGCCGATGGGGACCGACGTGATGGCCAGCAACGATGGCGTGGTGCGGCTTGTCGTGGATCACATCTTTTCCGGCCGTGGCATCTTCGTGGATCACGGCCTCGGCCTGTATTCGATGTATTTTCACCTCTCCGACGTGCTCGTGAAAGAGGGCGACCTCATCAAAGCCGGACAGGTCATCGGCAAAGTCGGCGCGACCGGTCGAGCCACCGGTCCCCATCTCCATTGGGGCATGAAGGTCAACGGCGCGCGGGTGAATCCGTATGCCTTGCTGGAATTGCCGTTTACACAGAATCCCGCTGCTGTGCGGCCGGCATTGGCTGCGCCGATGGGGCTCCCGCAAACAGAAGTCAGCCCTACCGCCGTCGGTGGGGATACACGGTAAGGTGAGACGGTTCTAACGCACCGCCTGCCTCCCTCCGAATAAGCCTTCAGACGTCGTGAGAGTATTTCCTAGCTCTTATTCTGCAACCGTGAATCAAGCGCCGTGCCCACCGCTTTTATCAGTGAGTCAGGGGTATAGGGCTTGGGGATGAACGCTGTTTGTGCATCGAGCTTTTCCAACAGCATTTCCCCGCAGTCTGAATAACCGGAGGTGAGGAGAATCTTGATGTTTGGTTGTAGCTTCCGGAGTTGAGTGGCAAGTTGTAACCCGTCTATGCCGGGCATCACCATATCGGTGATCAAGAGGGAGATGCTGCCTTCCCGCTGGTGAACCATCTGGAGGGCTTCCTCACCCGTTCGAGCAACCAGGACCGTATGATGCTGTGCCGCCAACACGGTATGTGCCAAGCCGCGAACCATGTCATTGTCTTCGACCAGAAGAATGGTCTTTGATTGTTCGCTGGCGGTCTTGGGTTGAACCACCGGGCGCGACGGGTTGGAATCCTCGGTGATGCAGGGCAGATAAATGCTGAAGGTGGTGCCGCATCCAGGCTTGCTGTCTATCCCGATTGCCCCCCCACTCTGCCGAACGATTCCATAGACCGTAGACAACCCAAGGCCGGTGCCTTTGCCTAGCTCCTTCGTGGTGAAAAACGGCTCAAATACCTGTGTCAATATATCGGCTTCCATTCCGCAGCCTGTGTCCCGGACGGCGAGCATGACATACGAACCGGGAAGAAGAGGATCTGGCGAGAGCGAATCGGAGTGATTGATCGAAACCGCTTTCGTTTCAAGCTCCAGGCACCCGCCTTGCGGCATGGCATCGCGAGCGTTGACCACGAGATTCATGATCACTTGCTCGATTTGGCCGGGATCCGCCTTGATTCGCCCCAGCGTAGGATCCAAGGCGAGGACGAGTTGCACGTTTTCGCCGATGACGCGCTTCATCAGCTCGACGATATCGGTGACGCGGTCATTGAGGTTGAGCGGTTGGCGTTCGACAATCTGGTGACGCGTAAAGGCCAGCAATTGCTGAGTCAAGGCGGCGGCTTTATTGCCGGCTTCCTTGATTTGTATCATCCCACGCTGCGTCCGAATGGATTGTCCTGGCTCATCCGTTAAGAGCTCGGCCCAGCTGTTGATAATCGTCAGCAAATTGTTGAAGTCGTGTGCAATCCCTCCGGCCATGCGCCCCAGGGCGTCCATTTTTTGTGCCTGGCGAACCTGCCGTTCGAGATCCTTTCGATGAAGAAATTGGGTGATCATGGCGCCTAACGCACCCACCTGTTCCAATCGCGAGGCACTCGGACGCAGCCGTTCAGAGGTGAGAAACTCCATGATGCCCAGGATTTCCTTCCCCGCATCAATGGGGAAGGCGATCCCTCCGTGGAGGTCGGCTTCATGCGCGGCGTGGAATGCCGGGAACTCGGCCTCGTTGAGTATATCCGAGCAGAGAATGGCTTCCCCCGTCTTCCAGACCTGCCCGGCCAGTCCGACTCCTTGTCGTAAGGCAAGGCTCTGATAGATCTGGGAGAAGTGTTCTGCGGGGAGACTTGCCTGGTGCCACAGGGAATTGCAGTGCAGTGTCTTGTCGTGTGAATCGACCAGCCAGAATGCGCCTACCGTCCAACCTTGGAGCTCGCACATAGTGCGAATGATCCTGGGCACCGCTTCACTGAGCGAGACGGAGTGTTCGAGCGCGAGGCCGACGGAGAGTTGAACGGCATGCATCGTTTCGGCTTGTCGGCGTTCGGTGATGTCGGCTTTGGCGCCGATCATGCGAGAGGGCTTCCCCTGGGCGTCGCGGTGCACATACCCGCGATCGATCACGTACGCATAGGTGTCGTCGAGTCGGCGACATCGATATTCGGCCATCCACAAATGTTGATCCGACTGAAGCACGTGGACAAGGTTGGTGAGGACCGAGGCCCGGTCCTCAGGATGAATCTGGTCGGCCCAGGGAATCTGTCCGTGCCGAAGATCCTCAGGCGCCGATCCGTATACTGTTCGATAGACGTCGTTAACCCACGTCGCGCCGGAGGTGATATCCCAGTCCCAGATGCCGTCACGGGTGGCGAGGCAGGTCAATTGAAACCGCTCTTCGCTCTTCCGCAAGGCTTGCTCGACTCGGTGCCGTCCCATGGAATACCGGATGGCGCGTCGCAGCGCGTCGCCCGTCAACCGACCCTTGACGAGGTAATCCTGCGCGCCGCGTAAGAGAGATTCCTCGGCGATGACGTCGTTATCCAATCCCGTCATCACGATGACCGGCGCGTCAGGTGCGTGAGCCCGCACCCGATCAAGGATCTCCAAGCCCTGGCTGTCCGGTAGCGAGAGATCGACCAAGACGGCATCGACGGGACACTCCGCAAGTTTCAGCATCCCGGTTTCAAGCCGATCTGCCCAATTGAGCGTGATGCTGTCCGCTGACTCCTCACAGAGCGCTTGATGGATCAGCTCGGCATCGTCTTCATTATCCTCGATCAGCAATAGATGCATGGATTATCTCTTCAGTAAGGGGAGTTTAGATACCAGCGTCCAATAAAGTTCGAACTGTTTCACGACCATCTGGAATTGGCTGAACGTGACAGGTTTTCGAATGTAGGAGCAGGCCCCCTGTTGAAACGCCCGCACAATATCCTCCTCGCGTTCACTGACGGTGAGCATGACGACGGGGAGCGGGCGAAATCGAGGTTCTGATTTGAGTTCGATCAGCACATCGAGTCCGTTTTTTTTCGGCATGTTGATATCCAGGAGGACCATGCCGGGGAATGGACATTGACTGTAGGGACCTTTCCCACGCAAATAGTCGAGGGCTTCTTCGCCGTCCCGCACGATGGCGACTCGGTTGGCCATGTTTGCAGTTTCGAAGGCTTCCCGGATCAGCAAGATGTCGTCTTCATTGTCTTCTGCGAGAAGAATATCAAATGGCCGCATGGTTATCGCTGCACCTTTCTTTCACCTGGCTGGCTCGCGCCGAACGAAATGATAAAGTCTGATCCGCCGCCTTCGCGAGGTTCGACCCAGGCTCGACCACCGTGCCGTTCGGCCACCTGCCGAACGATGGCCAGCCCTGCGCCGGTCCCCTCTATCTCACGTCCGACTGCACGGCGGAACAGCTCAAATATCCGATCGCGCTGGCCCGGCGCCACTCCGGGGCCGCGATCCCGCACGACCACGCCGAGGAGTTCGGTTCCCTCAAGATCCATCCCGCAATACGGGGCGATCTCAATGTCCGGGGGCTGCCCGGCGGAGGCAAACTTGAGCGCATTCGAGAGCAGATTGTAGATGCCCTGGACGGCCCAGGTGGTATTGACTCGCAGGCACGGAAGGGGCGAACGAATCGTGATGTGTGCGCCGGTTTCTTTGATGCGGTTCTCCAGGCGATCCAGGGCTTCTTGCACCAACTGTTCAGCGTCGATATCGTCAACGGGCGATTCCATGCGTTGCGCGCGGGAGAGCTCCAGGATGTCCTCGAGCAGTTGATTGAGCCGCTGCGTGGCCCGGATCACGCGCCGGAGGAAGTCTTGCCCCCTCTCGTCCAACCGGTTCGCATACTCTTTCTGGACGAGGACGGAAAACCCCTCGATCGCTCGCAGCGGCTCTTTCAAATCGTGCGAGGTCACATACAGGAGGGTGGCCAGATCCATGTTCTTCCTGAGGATCATGAGCTCGGCCCGTCGTCGCGCGGTGATATCCCGGTCGGTTTCCAGTACGAGGCTGCGGCCGTTCATCTTGAGCAATCCCCAGCGGCTCGCCACAAGCACGTCCCGTCCGTCTTTCGTGCGATGGTGAATCTCACCGGTCCATTCCCCGGTGGTCTCCAATTGAGTCTGGATCGTGCTCAGAGGAGAGGGGAGTCGGCTTTGCAGCAGGTGAACACTGTTGTGTCCCAATGCCTCCGATCGGGAATAGCCGTACAGTTGCTCGCATCCTCGATTCCACTCCACGATGCCCATGTCGACGTCCCAGGCAAAAATCGGTTCATACGATAATTCGATGAGCTGGCGTTGCTGAGCCATCAAGTCTTCGGTCCGCTTCCGTGCCGTGATGTCACGGAGGATCACGGTAAATAGCTTTTGCCCGCGGCTCGTTATCTGTGAAATGCTTGCTTCGATCGGAAATTCTTCGCCATTGGCCCGCACGCCGGAAATCATGCCAAGCGTGCCCATCTGGCGCTTGCTGACGTTCGCGTGACTAAAGCCCAGCACATGCTGGCTGTGCGCGGTACGGTACCGTTCGGGAAGGAGCACGGCGACCGGTTGCCCGATTATTTCCTGGACTCGACGACCGAACATCGATTCCGCTGCCGCATTGAAGTGCACAATTTCCTGGCACTCATTGATCGTGATAATGGCGTCCATCGCAGAATTAAATATGCCGCTGAGGATTTGCTCGCTGTCGTGCGCGGCCGCGATCGCGGCTTTCTGTTCGGTAATATCGATGCACGAGCCGATGAAGCCGACGAATCTCGCTTCCCCTTCGAAACGAGGAACCCCGTGATTCAGTAGCCAGCGCCATTCTCCATCATGCCGACGCAGGCGATATTCCATCCTGAATTCGTGCTGCTTACGGAAGGCGTTGTCGTAGACGCGGAGGGTATAGTCGATATCGTCCGAGTGAACATTCTCGACCCATCCATCGCCCAAATCCTGCTCGCGGGTGCGACCGACGAATTCCAGCCAGGGGTTGTTCACCCAAATGCATCTCTGTGTCAGATCGCTGATCCAAATCAACACCGGCGCGTGGTCCGCCATAACCTGAAAGCGATCTTCAGTGGATTTCAACGTCGCTTGCATATTCGTGATGGTCAGCAGCTTCTGTTCCAGCCGTTCATTGGTGAGCCGGAGTTCTTCGGTTCGTTCCTGGACCTCGACTTCGAGACGTTCGTGACTCCTACGCAGGAGGTCCTCTGCTCGTTTCCGGTAGGTGATATCCACGAGGGTGGAGCGGCTGGCGACGAATCGACCGTCTGGGCCCTTGATGGCCGTGGCGTGTACCAGAACCGGCATCAGTACGCCGTCCCCACGCCGCATCGTGAGCTCTAAGTCCCGCACGAATCCTCTCTCCATGAAGCGCGGGTATTCTTGCTGAAACAGTGCGGCGGACTCGGGGGTGATCAGGTCCCGAAAGCACACTTTCCCGATGACTTCGTCTTTGCGATATCCCAGCCAGTCGAGTTCGGTTTGATTGATCGCGACGTAGATGCCTTGCGCGTTCAGTGAGTGGTACCCGCAGGGCGCACGGTCGAACAGGTCCTGCACGTCCTGCGCGTTTTTCAGGAGCAGGGTTTCCCGCACTTCAAAGGCCTTGTGTGACGAATCCAAGGCGGCGGTCTCAACAAGAGTTTGGGTGACGCGCCTATACTGGACGATCAGATAGGCGGTGACCGTAAACATTCCTATGCCGGCCGTGCGATTCACCCATGGTAACCATGTCGGCACGCCATCGAGCAGGGGGGAAAGCAGGAGACCCACGGGGGTGAGCACTGCGCAGATTCCTGCTGTGTAATAGGGGGTCCAGAGAGAGGGAAGCTGGTACGTAAGGAGCACAGGAATGAGGTAGAAGACCCAGACGGGAATTCCGGCCGGTGTGACACAGTCGATCGCGAATATGATTCCGAGCAGGGCGGCAATTATGGAAAAGACGACTCGCTCACGAAGCGAAGCAGCGCTCTCGTATGTGTTGGCCTCGTCGGTAGTATCCATGGCCGCGTCGCTCCTCTGCGGGGGGGGGGGGCCGTATCGCAATCAAGACGCGATGGCGATGGCACCGCAACTATGCACAAACTCGCCGACGATGAATAGAGGCGATATGACCTAGTAAAGTACGCAGGCGTGATGGTTGCCTGAAGAGGACAATGGGGTGTGGGGGGGGGGACGGCCGGAAAGGGGGCCGCCTGGAGCTGGCGTCCGACTAGGGCAAGAGGCTTAGAAATTCGTTTCTATACTTGATGGGGTCTTATTCAGCACGGTTGCAGCGGCGCGGGAGAGGGCGGCGTCCTGATCGTGGTCGAGGGCGTAGATGCGGAACTGCACGAGGCGGGTTGGAAGCAGATCGAGAAATTCCTCCAGTGGCTCAGTCGAGACACCCTTTGTGCCGGGATCGTAGACGAGTAGGGGAATGCCGCGTGTATCTTTGGGGTCCGGGCGCGGATCGAGCGGCGCCATGTCGACGCGGAACGGCAAGGTGTGTAGTTTTGCCGGGAGCGCTTTCTGGATCTGCTGTTGGAATTGTTCATGGCTGGGAAAGTCCATGCCTCGTTCGATGCCCTTTTCCTTGAGTACGGTACTGTAGGCCATTTTCCACTTCACGTCGCGTTCCAGGATATGCGCCCATTCCTGATGTAAGCGCCGCAGGCTGCTCTGGCCGGCTTTCTTCCAACGTCTGACATCTTCCAATAACGACCAGTCGGTCAGCGTCAGGTATTCGTCCATGTGTTTGGCCGGATTGGAGGGGAACAACAGCTTCATGGTGTCGCCGAAGATGTCCCGCAGGTGGATGTCGATGGCGCGGGTCGTACGGTGATAGTACACATTGGAATAGAGATACATGCGGGTGTTCAAAAACATCTGCAGGGCCGGCAGTCCGGTTTTATGGATCGTGAATCCCTTGTCGGTGATGATGGTGTAGTGGATCAAGCGGGTCAGGTCCACCGGTCCCACGGCGACGCCGCACATGTAGGCATCGCGCAGCACATAATCCAGGTTATCGGCAGTGTAGCTGCCGGAAATCACCGGCTGGAGCATGTTGATCCAGCGCGGGATGCGGGAGTTGTCTTTGCCTTTTTCCTTCAGAATCACGTGCGCGATGTGATCCGGATTCAGCTCTTCTCCGCGATCGAAGGGGCCGGATGGGCTGCGACGGATTTTTTTGATGAGCGGTCCCAGGTGCTCGCGGACGATGATCTGGCCGAGCTTTTCATGCGAGAGGCCGAAGGTGTGCAGAAAATTATCATCGAAGAAGTGGCAGAACGGGCCATGCCCGATGTCGTGCACGAGCGCGGTGATGCGCAGGAACTCCTCGACATAGGCGGCTGAAGGCACGTCGGGCGCCGCCTGTTTCAGAAACGGGTACAGGTGGCGCGCAAACCGGCCCGCGACATGCATCGTGCCGAGTGAATGCACGAATCGCGTATGTTCTGCCGAAGGGTACACCCATCGCGCGCTTTGGAGTTGATAGATATAGCGCAGCCGCTGGACCCAGGGAGAATCGATCAGGTCTTTTTCCGTGCGCTCCGATGGATCCGGCGAGGAATACGGGACCGTGAACGAGACATATTCGTGGATGGGATCGGCAATGAGGGCTGATCCGTCGTACGGAGCGGGAGGATGTGCGGATGGGAGTTTCATATATGGTCGACCGCTCGGTGATCTTATCGTAGGCCTGAGGGAGGGGGCAACGGTTGATGGTCGTCTTCCGGCTTCGTGCTGCGATACTTGGACAGTAGCAGATAGGCGAGCGGGTAGGCCAACAGGCTGCCGGCAATACTCAAGACCATCCCGCCGACGAAGAACGGCCAGGCGTAGGGCATGACCTGGTGATAAATCCCAGAGAACGACAGATCGCTCCAGTCGAAGGACGGAAAGTCACGCACGCCCAACAGGACGGCACCGGTCCAATAGGTGCCTCCGAGGATGGGAATCAGCGTCCAGGGATTGTTGAGGAATGCGCCGGCCAGTAACGCCACCACATTGAGCCTGAAGGCCCAGGCGCAGAATCCCACCAGCACCATGTGCAACCCATAGGCCGGAGAAAAACCGAGGAAGACACCGATGGCAAAGGCCAGTGCCGTCCGGTGCGGTGTTTCATTGAGATGGAGAACTTGGCGAAACAGCGATCGTACGTCTGTCATCAACAGCCTTCACAGCCTTGGTGCGAGTCCAGTGACGAGGGACGGAGAAAATGTTCGTAACTGGTGACCGGCAGCGTTTTGGTGGCACCGGCCTCGGTCCGCACCCGCAAGCCGAGCCGTTTCGGAGTAATCGAGCCGATACAGGTCATGCAAAAATCGGTGTTCGCGGCCAGCCGGTCAAATTGCTGTTGTTTGCGGCGGGGGACGGTGAACAAGAGCTCGTAATCCTCACCGCCTTGTAAGGCAATTTGCTGAGCATCGAGCCCGCGCGCCAGGGCGTAGGCTCGGCAGGCCGGAGAAATGGGCAGGGCATCTGGGAAGATCTCTGCGCCGACGCCGCTGGCTTCGCAGACGTGGCGAAGGTCACCGGTCAAGCCGTCGGACAGATCGATCGCCGCGCTCGCCAGTCCATGGGTGAGCAGCCAGCGGCCCTCTGCGATGCGGGCTGACGGCCGGTGGTGTCGAGCCAGCAAGAAGCGAGTCTGTGCCGGGCGCAGATGTGCCTGTGTTGGCCGCCGTGCTGTGGTTAAGAGGTCCAGCCCTGCGTGGGAGTCGCCCAGCGTGCCTGTGACATACACGCGATCGCCGACGCGGGCGCCGCTGCGTAGGAGTGCTCGCCGAGGTTCGACGGTTCCCGTCAGCGTGATGCTGAGAAAGAGGCCTTGCTTGGATGCCGACGTGTCACCTCCGACCAGGCAGACCCGGTAGGGCGTGGTGGCGTGCATCATGCCGCGGTACAGCTGCTGAATCTGTTTCGTCGAACAGGTCGGAGGAATGGCGATGGCAACGAGCATGAAGCGGGGCGTTCCCCCCATGGCGGCGATATCGCTCAGGTTGGCAATCGCGGCCCGGTAGCCGATGTGTTCATAGGCGGAGGTGGCAGGATCGAAGTGCACCCCTTCGGCGAGCAGGTCCGTCGTGATGAGGGTCCATTCATCGGCTGAGGTCTTGAGAATGGCGGCGTCATCGCCGATGCCGCGGTACACCTGCCGATCCGGCCGCGCGGCCTGCGCCTGCAGGAGCCGGATCAGGCCGAACTCGCTACCGACGGAGTTGGGGCGGCGAGATCGGCCTGGCGGCATGTTAGAGAATCAACGAATGGGAGGCGTCCGGGAGGTGGAGGCTCTTCCTCGGCGAGCCGGTTGCCCGCTTGGATGGGGTCGATCGAGCTGATTTTTTTGTCGGCTTGTTGGGTGAGCCCGCGCGTGGCTTGCGAGTAGCCGTGCGTCGCAGCGCTTCCCGGATCACATCGTCCACGGTATCGACAAAGATCAACTCAATGCCTTTGAGGATGTGTTTGGGAATCTCTTCGAGATCCTTTTTGTTACGCTTTGGAAGGACCACCGTCGCGAGCTTCGCCCGCTTGGCCGCGAGAATCTTTTCCTTCAATCCTCCGATCGGCAACACGCGACCGCGCAGGGTGATTTCTCCGGTCATCGCGAGGTCGCGCCGCACGGGAATCTGGGCCAGCGCCGAGGCAATGGCTGTCGCCATGGTGATACCGGCGGACGGCCCGTCTTTCGGGGTTGCGCCGGCGGGGACGTGAATGTGAATGTCGTTTTTGGCGAAGATATCAGGACTGATGCCCAGGGTCTTCTCCCGCGAGCGGACATAACTCAAGGCGGCCTGCGCCGATTCTTTCATGACGTCGCCGAGATGCCCGGTGAGGGTGAGCTGGCCCTTGCCCTTCATGACGGTCGCTTCGATATACAGCACATCCCCGCCGCTTTCGGTCCAGGCGAGGCCCGTGGCGACGCCGATTTCATCCTTTTCAAGTTCCGCTTCGGGAACGAATTTCGCAACGCCCAAAAACTTATTCAAATTGTTCTGGTCGATGGTCTGGCACTCCGATTTGCCCTCGGCCACCTTCTTCGCGACTTTCCGCATGAGGTTGGCGATCTCGCGTTCGAGGTTGCGGACACCGGCTTCGCGGGTATAGTGCGAGATGACATGCCGGATGGTGCCTTCATTGACGCGGATATGTTTCTCGGTGATGCCGTGTTCGTTCATCTGGCGAGGGATCAGGTACTTTTGGGCGATGCCGAGCTTCTCTTCTTCCGTATACCCGGGGATATCGATCACTTCCATACGATCCCGCAAGGCGGGCAGAATCGGATCCATGAGATTGGCCGTTGTCACGAACATGACTTCGGTCAAATCAAACGGCACGCCCAGATAGTGATCGGTGAAGGTGTTGTTTTGTTCCGGATCCAGCACTTCCAGCAGGGCGGCCGACGGATCGCCTCGGAAATCCATGCCGACCTTGTCGACTTCATCGAGCATAAAGACCGGATTGTTCGTGCCGGCTTGTTTCATCCCTTGGATGATGCGACCCGGGAGCGCGCCGACGTAGGTCCGGCGATGCCCGCGGATTTCGGCTTCATCTCGTACGCCGCCGAGGCTGATGCGGACGAACTCGCGCCCCAGCGCGCGGGCGATGGATTTTCCTAACGAAGTTTTGCCGACGCCGGGCGGACCCACGAAACAGAGGATGGGCCCCTTCATCTTCTCTTTCAGTTTACGCACGGCGAGATACTCGATGATGCGTTCTTTCACTTTTTCGAGATCGTAGTGGTCCTCGTTCAGCACCTTCATCGCGGCCTTCAGGTCGAGATTGTCTTTCGACTTTTTATTCCACGGCAGTTCGACCATCCATTCGAGGTAGGTTCGAACGGTGGCGGACTCCGCCGTGTCGGGGTGCATTTTTTCCAGCCGCTTGAGCTGTTTCTCGGTTTCCTTGAGCACTTTCTCGGGCATCTTGGCGTCTTTGATCCGCTTGCGGAATTCCGCCACTTCCTCTGCCCGTTCGTCCAGCTCGCCGAGTTCTTTTTGAATGGCTTTCAATTGTTCGCGCAGGAAGTATTCGCGCTGGGTCTTGTCCATCTCTCCCTTGGCCTGAGCCTGGATCTTCTGCTGCATGGAGAGGACGTCGATTTCCTTGGCGAGAATCTCGCTGATCTGGCGGAGTCGTTGAATCGGATCCACGATTTCCAGCACGGCTTGCGTGATATCGACCTTCAGTCCGAGGTTGGAGGCCACCATGTCGGCGAGGCGTCCCGGATCTTCCAGGTTTTCGATGACGACCATCACATCCGGGATCAGCACCTTCCCCAAGCTCACGATCTTCTCGATCTGCTCCTTGACCGTGCGCATGACCGCCTCGGTCTCTAATGTGGAGCCGGGTTGCTTGATCTCAACCAGTTTCTCGATCCGGACCGAGTAATAGGGATCGTTCTGGATGTATTCCTCGATCCGTGCCTTCGCGAGGCCCTGCACCAGAATCTTGATCCGCTCGTCGGGCAGTTTGAGCATCCGCATGATGATGCCGACGGTGCCGACCGTGTGAATGTCTTCGGGCTGCGGGTTCTCGACATCCAGGGATTTCTGCGTGGCGAGGAAGAGCATGCGGTTGCCCGCGAGCGCTGCCTCAATGGCTTTGATGGACATCTCGCGGCCGACAAACAGCGGGAGCACCATGTAGGGAAACACGACGATGTCTCGCACCGGCAGTAGAGGGAGCTGATCCGGCGGTTCGAGGTTCTGGTTGTTTGAGAAGTCTTGTTCTACTGCTTCAGCCATGAGGCTCCAGTCTGCTGGTGTATGGTCTCAGTCACGATGTCGTGCGGTGGCACGGTTTGGGTGACGGTGATCCGTCATGCCCGGCTAGGTAGTGGTGCGTGTTCGACCTTGGGTGGACCGGCCGGAGCCTCGGCGGCGTGTCTCGGCGGGGGTCGGTCGGAGTCGTTGCTGCAGGAACTCGCCGAACGCAGGTCCCAAGGACGGGTTCTTGAGGGCTAATTCCACGGTGGCGATCAGAAACCCGAGTTTGTCGCCGGCATCGTGCCGTTGCCCTTCGACTTCGTGGGCGAACATCGGGGTGTGTTTCACGAGTTGTCGCAAGGCGTCGGTCAGTTGAATTTCTCCGTTTTTCCCCGGAGGGGTCTTGCGGAGAATCGGGAAAATTTCCGGCGGCAGAACATACCGTCCGATGACCGCGAGATTTGACGGCGCATCGGCGGGTGCCGGCTTTTCCACCAGATCGTCGACCCGGTGCAGCCCCTTGCCCAGGCTTCGAGCAGAGATGATGCCGTAGCGGCTGACCTCTTGCGGCGGCACTTCTTGCACACCTAAGACGGCGCCTTTGCGTTGCTTGTAAATGTGAATGAGCTGTGCGAGACCGGGAACCGGCGAATCGATGATCTCGTCGCCAAGGATGACGGCAAATGGTTCATCGCCGATCAGATGCTGGGCGCAGAGCACGGCATGCCCGAGTCCCATGGCTTCTGGCTGGCGGACGTAGCAGAAGTTTGCGAGATTCGAGATGTGCCGCATCTGGTTGAGCACTTGCCCCTTGCCGCTGCCCTTGAGATTTTCTTCCAGCTCCAGCGACCGGTCAAAGTGGTCTTCGATCGCGCGCTTACCGCGGCCGGTGATGATGATGATGTCTTCGATGCCGGATGCAACGGCTTCCTCCACGACATACTGAATGAGCGGTTTGTCGACCAGCGGCAGCATCTCTTTCGGAGACGCTTTGGTGGCGGGAAGAAAGCGTGTACCCAGTCCGGCAGCAGGAATAATCGCTTTACGTACATCTGTTCTTGTCATAGGGGGGATAGTATGTGAAGGGGTAAGTGAAGTCAAGATTTCCTCCGGTCTTTTCAGGTGCTGCCGATGCGTCGTGGCGCGGGGAAACTCCTTTACATTGAAAAATGTGGTCAATATAATTCGAGAGTTTTTCTGCACATGTGCGGTGGTGCTGCAACGAAAGCGGCGCATCGGTGATGGTTACGACAACAGCTCGCGGGTGGCTGCGCAGGGCCGGTCGGCTCCGTGCGCACGGCTCGACACGGAACGCGACGGTGTCTTATCTCGAAGGCCGGGACAACCAGTGCGTGCATTCCCAGGTGGTACGGAAGGATTGCGGTGACCAAGTCGGGAGGCAGGCGGTGGAGGCTGATTGTCATTCTCGCGCTGGTGATATTCTCCACGTGTGGTGTGGGGGAATTCCTCTACGCGCAGGACGGCGTGCCCACGGTGACGTCGGTCACCATTCGCGGGCAGAAACGGATCGAGCTCCAGGCAATTGAAGGGCGTCTCACGCTCAAGGCCCACGATCGTTTTACCGCGGATGCGCTCCGTGAGCAGGTCAAGATCCTCTATGGCACGGGGTACTTCGAAGACGTTCAGGTTGAGACGGAGCCGGACGCGGGCGGTGTGTCGGTCGGCTTCATCGTGCGGGAGAAACCGTTCATTACCGAGATCGTCTTCGACGGTAACGAGGAATTGAGCGACGATAAGCTCAAAGAGAAGATCACGATCAAGAGCCAGACGTTTCTCGATCAGCAGCAAGCCAAAGAGAGTGCGGAGAAAATCCGGCTCGCCTATCAGGAAGACGGATTCTTCAATTGCCAGGTCATTCCTGTGATTCAGGCGGTGGATGAGGACCGGAAGCGCCTGACGTACTTCGTGAAGGAAGGCACCAAGGCCAAAGTGCGACGCATCAATTTCGAAGGCATGCGGGCTGTCACCAAGGAAGAAATGTTCAAGGTGACGGCGACCCGTGAATGGATTCCTTGGTACGGACTCATCACGCAGATGAAGGTGCCGTCGTTGCTGTCCGATGCCGGCGTGTTGAAACGCGAGGAGCTTGGGAACGATATCGAGCGCATGCGGGAAGTCTATTTGAACAAGGGCTACTTGAATGTGCAGATCAGTCAGCCCACGCTGGAATTGACCGACGATAAGAAATGGTTCGAAATCAGCTATCAGATCGTGGAGGGTGAGCCGTTCATCGTGGAGCAGGTCGGGTTTCGTGGGAACACGGTGTTCGAAGACCATGAATTGCGCGAAGGCTTGAATATTCGGGCCGGCGAGATTTTTCAACGAGCCAAAATCCGGGGTGAAATCACCCGCATCACGGACCTGTACGGCGCGAAGGGCTACGTGTTTGCCGATGTCGTGCCGAACGTCACGCCCGACAACAATGCGCGCACGGCGACGATTCTCCTCAACGTGAAAGAGGGGGAGATGATGCGGATCCGGGAGATTCACGTCACCGGGAACGACAAGACCCGGGACAACGTGGTGCGCCGGGAATTACGCCTGGACGAGCAGGACGTGATCGATACGCTGGCGTTGAAGCGCAGTTTTCAACGCTTGAACAATCTGAACTTTTTTGAAACGGTGGAAATTCTGCCGCAGCAGGTCGACGTTGATAAGGTGGACCTCAATGTGAAGGTGAAGGAGAAGCCGACCGGCCAGTTCAGCATCGGCGGCGGATTCAGCACCTTGGACAAGCTGGTGGCGATCGCGGATATTACCGAAGGCAACCTGGGCGGCAACGGCTGGTTGGGGCGTATCCGCGGGCAATTGGGCCAGCAGCGGTCGTTGGGACTGGTGACCTTCAGGAACCCCTACGTGAACGACTCGTACAATGCGCTCCAGTTGGATATTTACCGGTCGATGACGAACTACATTTCCTACTTCGAGTCCAAGTCGGGCGCGAGCGCAACCTGGAGCCGGTGGCTGTCGGAATATGTCAACGGCAGCGTCAGCCTGTTCGCCGAGCAGTTGAAGTACAGCGATCCGCAGGAAGGCTTGTGTCCGGATCTGATCCCGCTTATCTGCCGACAGCTCGGGACGCAATCGTCGACGGGGTTTCGTACCTCGATTTTTCGCGACACGCGCGACTATTATCTGGATCCGCGCACCGGCTGGCGATTTAGTCTCGGCGTAGACTACGCCACCCCCTCGCTGGGCGGTACCAATCACTTTTTTAAGTATTACGCGGACGTGATCAAGTACACGCCGTTGATCTACGATACGCGGTTTTCGGTGCACGTTCGGTACGGCGCGACGGAGGGGCTTGGGGGCCGGCCCATTCCCCTCACCGAGCGTTTCTTTGTCGGCGGTATCAACACCATGCGCGGGTTCGTCTTTGGTCGGGCAGGTCCCGTGACGCCATCCGGCTCGCTGCTGGGTTCCGCCAAAGAACTCATTTTTAACAACGATTTTATCTTCACCATTTCGTCCGAAGCGAAGCTGAACGGAGTGTTCTTCTTCGATTACGGAAATGGATTCGACGACAACGAGCCGGTTCAGTTTAACAAACTGCGGAGCGCGGCCGGGTTCGAAGCCCGGTGGATTTCTCCGTTCGGTCCCTTGCGGGCGGCCTATGGAATCAACCTTGATCCACGGGAGAATGAGCGCATGGGCGTGTTCGAGTTTACGATCGGGTCGTTGTTCTAGCTGTTAGGGTGTGTGTCGGGGGCTCAGAAAGGAATCGCCGGAATGTATGGATGCGTAGGCCGCAGTGGATCGAGGGGCGCCGGTTGGGTCGGATCGTGCCTGGTGCTCTTGGCCGTGGTGTGGCTACTCGGCGGGTGCCGGTTCGGCCAATCGACGGTGCCGACATCGATGCGTCTCGGCGTGGTAGATCCTCAACGGGTACTAGGGGAGACCAATGCCGGGAAGAAGGCCAAGGAGATGCTGGCCAGCTTTGCGAAGAATCGGCAGGCGTTGATCGAGTTGGAAGAAAAAGAGCTGCGGCGGATGGAAGAAGACTTCGTGAAGCAGGGCAGTGTGTTGAGCGCCAATGCCAAGCGCGAACGGGAGGAGCAATTCCGTCGCCGCATGTCGGAGTACCAGCAGAAGGTGACCGACCTGAATCGTGAAGTGCAGGACAAGCAGAAAGAAGTGTTGGACGGGTTCCGCGAAAAGATCGAAGCCTTGTCGGGTAAGGTGGCCAAACGGTTGGAGCTGCAGGCCGTGTTCGATCGCGGGCGCGGCGGGCCTACGCTCTATTTCGATGAGACGGTGGATGTGTCGTCACAGGTGGTCGAAGAATTCAATAAAACGTATCCATGATGAGGGGGGCCATGAACGTACGTACTTGGATCGTAGCAGGCATGGTGCAGGTGTTGTTGGCGTGGTTGGCGCAGCCTGTCCAGGCTGCGGACCGCATCAAGGTCGCGATGATGGACCAGCAACAGGTCGTCGAGCGGAGCGTGGCCGGGAAACGCGCGCTCGAGGATCTGAAGAGTTATTCCACGACGCGCCAGAAAATCATCGATTCCGACGACCAGGAATTGAAGGAACTTGAGAAGGGGCTTCAAGACGCCTCGCTCTCCGAAGAGGTGCGCAAGGAGAAACAAGAGCAATTCAGGGCGAAGCTGGAGGCCTATCAGCGCCGGATTCAAGACTTCAATCGTGAGGTGCAGGAAAAGCAGAAGGGCATGGTCCAGGATTTTGCACAGCGCATCCATGCGGCGGTCTCGGCGGTGGCCCAGAAGGAAGGATATACCGCCGTCATCGACCGGGGCAGTGAAGCCTCGGTCAAGATCGTCGTCTACGGACACTCGTCGATCGATCTCACGGAGCAGATCGTCAAAGAGTTCGATCGCCAGAATAAGTAGTCGGCAGTTGTAATCGTCTACGCAACACAGGAGGCGGGGCTGATGTCAGTGATGGACAACGTGGAGATTCAATCAATCCTTCCGCACCGGTATCCGTTTTTGCTGGTCGATCGTATTCAAGAGCTTGATCCGGACCGCCGGATCGTCGGTCTCAAGAATGTGACCATCAATGAGCCGTTTTTTCAGGGGCATTTTCCGGGTCGTCCGGTGATGCCGGGCGTCTTGATCCTGGAGGCGTTGGCGCAGGTCGGCGGGGTGCTGGCGTTTAAGTCGCTGGGACCGGCCGGCCGGCCGGTCGTGTATTTGACCGGCATCGACGGGGCGAAATTCAGGAAACCGGTGGTTCCGGGCGACATTCTCCGCCTGGAAGTGGATGTGCTGAAGAAGCGCGCGCCGTTCTGGAAGATGCAGGGCCGAGCCTTCGTGGAGTCCGAACTGGTGTGTGAAGCGGAAGTCACGGCCATGGTGACGGATGAACAGGCGGGTGGGGGCAAGTAGCCGGGGCTCCGTGTCGGCCGGTCGCGTGGCGTTGAACAGCATAGCAGTCGATGGTGAGGAGGTTTTGAGTGAACATACATCCGACCGCGGTGGTCCATCCCAAAGCGGTGCTTGCAGACAATGTGGAGGTGGGCGCCTATTCCGTTATCGGTGAACATGTCAGGATCGGTGCAGGTACCCGAGTCTCGTCCCATGTCTGTGTCGACGGCTGGACCGACATCGGAGAGCGGTGCGAATTGCATCCCTTTGTGTCGGTCGGCGGACCGCCGCAACATATGCAGTACAAAGGGGAGCCGACGAAGGTTGTGATCGGCCACGACAACATCTTGCGCGAGTACGTGACCGTCAATCGGGCGACGGTGCAGGGCGGCGGAGTGACCAGTATCGGCGATTCCAATTTTTTGATGGCCTATGTCCATGTCGCGCACGACTGCCACCTGGGCAATCATCTCATTCTTGCGAATGCGGCGAGTTTGGCCGGACATATTTCGATCGGCGACCACGCGATCATCGGCGGACTGTCGGGCATCCACCAGTTCGTGCGGATTGGCGCCTATGCGATGGTCGGCGGGTGCTGCGCGCTCGGCCAGGATCTGCCGCCGTTCATGCGGGCCGCCGGCGGGTATCGCGCTCGTATGTACGGGTTGAACTCCATTGGCCTGCGGCGACATGGTTTCTCCTCCGAGCGCATCGCAGCGCTGAAGAAGTCCTATGAAGTCCTGTTTCGTTCCGGGCATCGGGTCGCGGAGGCTGTCAAGCTGGCGCGGGAGACCTTCGGGGCCAGCCCGGATGTGATGCAGGTGGCCGCGTTTATGGAAGGCACCAAACGCGGCATTTGCCGTTCGGTCGGTAAGGATCAAGAGGGCGAAGAGGAGTAGCGAGTGGGTGAGCAGGCGGCCGAGGGCAAACACGCGTCCAATGGACTGCAGATTGGGCTGATCGCGGGCAATGGCCGCTTCCCGATCATTTTTGCCGACAATGCAAAGCGGCTTGGGTATTCCGTGTCCGCGGTGGCGCACGAAGGCGAAACCGATCCGGAGCTCGCCCGGCACGTCGATCATATCCACTGGATCAAAATCGGGCAGTTCGGGAAATTAATTGAGGCCTTGAAGGGCGACGGCGTTCAGCGGGCGGTCATGCTGGGCGGCATTAAGAAGACGCATGTGTTTTCCACGGTCCGGCCGGATTTTCGGGCCTTGGCCCTGGCTGCCAAACTGATTCATCTCAAGGATGACGACATTCTTCGCCGGGTCGCGGAGGAAATTGAGCAGGAAGGCATTCAGATTTGTGAATCCACGTTCGGGCTGGAAGGCATTCTCGTTGAGGACGGTACGTTGACGAGGCGAGAGCCCAGCAAGAAAGAATGGGAAGACATCCGGTACGGCTGGGACGTGGGGAAACAGATCGGAGCGTTGGATATCGGGCAGTGTGTCGTGGTGAAAGATCGGGTGATCGTGGCTGTGGAAGCCGTGGAGGGCACGGACGGCGCGATTCGGCGCGGCGGGGAGCTGGCGCACGGCGGTGCGGTGGTGGTCAAGCGCTGCAAACCCCAGCAGGATCTCCGGTTCGATCTTCCCGCCGTCGGCCCGCGTACCATTGAAGTGATGGAGTCGGTGAAGGCATCGGTGTTGGCGTTGGAAGCGGGACGCGGGATTCTCTTAGACCGTGACGAAACGATCGCCAAGGCAAACCGTGCCGGTATCGCGATCGTCGGCATGACATGATGGCGTCCAGGATGGGAACCGGGGCGTGCCTCGTGAGACAGGACTCTGTGCGATGAAACAGCTTCGAGCCGGCGTGATCGGCGTCGGTCATCTGGGGCAGCACCATGCCCGGCATTATGCGACGCTCCCGGGCGCCACGCTGGTGGGCGTGTGCGATGCGTCACCGAGCCGCGCGCAGGTGATTGCGGAACGGCATGGCGCGCAGGCCTGGACGGAACTGGGCGATCTGTTGAAACAGGTCGACATCGTCAGTGTCGTCGTTCCCACCTCCGCCCACTTTGAGACCACCAAGGCCTGTTTGGAAGCCGGCAAGCATGTGCTGGTTGAAAAACCGATTGCCTCGACCTCGGCGGAAGCCCAGGAATTAGTGGCACTCGCAGCGAGGCGTGGGTGCCTGCTTCAGGTCGGACACAGCGAACGATTCAACCCGATCATGCAGCGCATGCGGCCGTACATTGAGCGTCCCGCCTTTATCGAGTGTCATCGATTGAGTGCCTTCGGCGAGCGGGGCACCGATGTCGACGTGGTCTTGGATCTGATGATTCACGACCTGGACCTCGTGCTGTCGTTCAACCCGGGGCCGGTCGAAGAAGTGCGGGCAGCCGGTGTGCCGGTGCTCTCTCCGAACATCGATATCGCGAATGCCCGTATTGCCTTTGCGAGCGGCTGTGTCGCAAACGTGACGGCCAGTCGCGTGTCGACCAGCAAGATGCGTCGCTTGCGTGTGTTTCAGCGCGACCGCTACGTCTCCATCGATTTTCAGTCACGCCAGGCCATCGTCTCGCGCCGCGTGCAGGAGCCTGGCGCCAAGCCGACGATCGATGTCGAATCCTACCAGGCCGGAGATGATGAGCCATTGCGGCTCGAACTCGACTCCTTCATTCAGGCCGTGAACACGGGGACCCGTCCCGTCGTGTCCGGTGAAGACGGGACCGCGGCGCTCAAGTTGGCGACCTTAGTGCAGGAGGCCATCAGCCGGTTTACGCAACGCCATTCCGCAGAGGCCGCAGCGGCGGCGGCCTTTAGCCAAGAGAACGTGTAAGGGGATGACCTCTGTGCCGATCTGCGTGAGACGAGCAGCATGCCGCGCATCTTAATCGTCACCGGGGAAGCCTCCGGCGACCTCCATGGAGCCCACTTGGTGACTGCCCTCAAGGAGCTGGCCCCCGCCCTTCAGATTGTGGGAGTCGGCGGCGCGTCGATGCGAGCGGCCGGCGCCGAACTGGTCAAGGACATCCCTCAACTGGATGTGATGGGACTGATTGGCCTCTCTGCCGTCAAGACCATGTTGCAGCGAATTGCGCGCATTCGGGCACTGATCAAGGGCGAACGCTGGGACCTTGTCGTGTTAATCGACAATCCCGGGCTGAACTTTCATTTTGCGCGGGTCGCCAAAGCCTGCGGACTCAAGGTGCTGTACTACATCGCGCCGCAAGTGTGGGCCTGGCGGCGTGGGCGGATGCGCTGGATTCAGCAGCGCGTCGATCACGTGCTGGCGATTCTGCCGTTTGAAGAACCGCTGTACCGAAAGGCCGGCGTGCGGTGTACGTTTGTCGGCAATCCGCTGCTTGACGAAGTGGCGCCGTCGTATGATCGGGAGGCCTTGCGTCGGCAGTTTGGATTATCGGACGCCGGTCCGGTGATCGGTCTGTTCCCGGGCAGTCGAAAAGGAGAATTGCTCGAGCACATCCCGCTGTTGCTGGAGACGGTGAGGCGACTGGCGGAACGGCATCCGGGCATTCAGTTTCTCCTGGCACAGGCCTCCTCGATTCAGGATGCGTTTCTCGCCGACCTGTTGAAGCAGAGTCCGGTTCCCATTCGGGTCTTCCGCAATCAGGCCAGCGAAGTCATGGCGGCCTCGGACCTGCTGGTCGTCAAATCCGGAACCTCCACGTTGCAAGCTGCGGTGGTGGGGACCCCCATGATTTTGTTTTACCGGGCTTCTTCCTGGCTCACCTATCGATTGGCCCGGCTGTTGATTCGGGTGCCCTGGATCGGTCTCGCGAATCTGGTCGCCGGGCGGGGGATTGTGCCGGAGCTGATTCATGATGAGGCGACGCCGGAACGATTGGTCCACGAAACCGAACGGCTGTTGGGGGATTCCCGAGCGTATGAGGACATGAAGACTGCACTGTTGTCGGTCCGTCATGCGTTGGGCACGCCGGGCGCCTCGCGTCGTGCCGCAGAAGCCGTTCTAGCCGAGTGTCGCTCATGAAGCAGTATCTTCGGTTGCTCAGCTATCTGAACCCCTACCGGTTTCGACTGGGCGCGGCGTTCCTGTGCGCGTTGCTGGTGGCCGGACTCTCCGCTGCCTATGCCTGGCTGGTGCGTCCGGTGCTCGACGGTCTGTTCATCAGCAAGGATGAAAGCCTGCTGCTGGTGCTTCCGATCGCCATCCTGGCGGTGGCGGTGTTGAAGGGGGTCTTCAACTACGGGCAGAATTATTTGATGAATTTTGTCGGGAACCAGGTGATCGGAGATATCAGGGAGCAGCTGTTCTCCAAGCTGGTCCGGTTGCCGGTTCATTACCACGATTCAAATACCTCGGGTCGTCTGGTGTCGCGGGTCATCAACGACGTCAACCAGATGGCCAACGCCGTGACCGGCGTGCTGAAAGATTTGTTCCAGCAGGGGCTGACCTTTCTGGCCATGATCGGCGTGATCATTTACCAGAACTGGAAACTCGCGGCGGTGTCCATGATTGTCGTCCCGCTGTCGGTGGTAACCATGGCGCGTATGGGACGGCGCTTGAGGAGTCTGGCCACGCGCGGGCAGGAACGCATGGGCGATATGGCCTCGACGCTGCAAGAGACGCTCGCCGGGATCCGGATGGTGAAGTCGTTCGGCCGGGAAGACGAGGAGGCTAAGCGGTTTCGCCAGAGCAACGACGCCTTTATTCACACCACCATGAAGGCCATCCAGGTCTCATCCCTCGGGGCGTCCCTTATGGAGGTCATCGGTGTGCTCGGTGTGGCGGGCATTATCTGGTATGGTGGGTATCTGGTCATTCATGACGAGATGACCCCCGGGGCATTCTTTTCGTTTCTGGCGGCGATGTTTATGGCCTACACGCCGATTCGACGATTGTCGGGCGCCAATAATACGGTGCAGCAGGCGCTGGCCGCTGCCGAGCGGGTGTTCGACGTGCTCGATCTTCCAAACGAGCAGGATGTCAGCGGCGGAACCACAGAGTTGCCGGCGATCACCCGGTCTCTCGAGTTTCAGCAGGTCGCGTTCCGGTACGAGGGGCAGGGTGATGCCGCGTTGATGGGGATCGATTTGACGATTCGGGCAGGCGAGGTCATTGCCTTTGTCGGCAGCAGTGGGAGTGGAAAGACGACCTTAGTCAGTCTCCTGCCGAGATTTTACGATCCGACCGGCGGGAAGATTCTCATCGATGGGGTGGATCTCCTGTCGTGCAGCCTGCGTTCGGTGCGGGGACAGATCGGGATTGTGTCGCAAGAAGTCGTGCTGTTCGACGACACGGTTCGCAATAACATCGCGTATGGACGGCAGGGCGCGACGCCGGAGGATGTGACACGAGCTGCGCAGCTGGCCTATGCGCACGAGTTCATCGTTCGCATGCCGGATGGATACGACACGTTGATCGGAGAGCGCGGGGTGAAATTATCCGGCGGCGAACGGCAGCGTCTCGCCATCGCGCGGGCGATTCTCCGTGACCCGCCGATCTTGATTTTGGATGAAGCGACATCAGCTCTGGATACGCAGTCCGAGCGGATCGTGCAGATGGCCTTGGGCAATTTGATGAAGAACCGGACGACTCTGGTGGTCGCCCACCGGTTGTCGACTATTCAGAACGCCACTCGCATCGTGGTTCTGGACAGGGGCAGGGTTGCGGAAGTGGGGTCGCACGAAGAACTCCTGCGCAAGGGCGGCATGTATAAGCGCCTGCATGCGATGCAGTTTGCCGATGCGCTTTCGGAGTAAGGACGTGGGTGATGGAGAAAGACGGTCGTCCGATGCCAACTGATCGATCCGCGGCGACTCCTTCGCCGCAGCCGCTGCTGAAACGGGTCGTCAACGCGCTCAAGGTTGCGGTGGTCCCGCCGGTCGGCTACCAGATTATTCACATGCTGCGCCGCACGATGACCTGGCGCATCGAGGGGGCCGAGCATGTGGACCGGTTGTTTCGAGAAGAGAAGCGGGTGATCCTGGCGTTCTGGCATGCCCAGCAACTGATGATGCCGCTCGCTCTTCCGGGGCTCGAGGCCCATGTGTTGATCAGTCAGCATCGCGACGGGGAATTGATCCGCCGCATCGTGGCCCGGTTCGGGTTGGATGCCGTTCGTGGGTCCAGTACCAGAGGGGGCGCGGAAGCGTTCCGGCAGTTGATTCGCCTCGGTCGGTCCGGCGGCAATCTCGTGCTGACGCCGGATGGGCCGAAGGGACCACGTCAGGTCGCCAAGGTGGGAGTGGTCCAGTTGGCGCGGGCCACCGGTCTGCCGATCATCCCGATGGCTTTCGGCTGCTCAAAAAAAAACTCTTCGCGAGCTGGGATCGGTTCATCATGCCCCACCCGTTCTCACGGGGCTTCTTTCTGCTGGGGCCGCCGATCAGCGTGCCGCCGGACGCCTCAGCAGACGACCTGGAGCGTGTCCGCCGGGAGTTGGAAGACACGCTGAACCGCATGACGATCGAGGCCGATGAGGCCGTCCTGCGGGCTGATCCGTAATGTGGTATCTGTTCTACAACAGTCTCCTGCTTCTGGTTTCCCCGATTATTCTGTTCGTCCTGTTGGCCAAGCAACGTTGTCGTCGCGGGTTGCCCGAGCGGTTGGGCCTGCGTGCGGACAGGGTGTCGGCGGACTCTGCCGGAAGAGCGGGCTGCATTTGGATTCATGCCGTGTCGTTGGGCGAGGTGGTCGCCGTGGCGCCGCTCGTGCGGGAGTTGCGTCGGCGGTATCCCGAGACGAGGTTGGTCGTCTCGACCGTGACCGAAACCGGGCGCGAGGCGGTGGAGCAGCGTCTGGAGGGCGTGGCCGAACACCGGTACGCGCCGCTCGATTTTCCCTGGGTCGTCAATCAAGCGATCGACCGTCTGAAGCCGAGTCTGTATATTTTTGTCGAAACGGAACTCTGGCCGAACATCCTGCGGAGCTTGCGGCGACGGAATGTGCCGTCGATTCTTGTCAACGGCCGATTGTCCACTCGTTCCTTTGAGCGACAGCGCCTTCCGCTGATCCGCGACTTCTACCGGACGATGCTGAACATGATCACCTGTTGTCTCATGCAATCGGAGCGGGACGCGCAACGCATGATCGAGTTGGGGGCCGAGCCGTCGCGAGTTCGATGTACGGGTAACATCAAGTTCGATCAACCGATTCCGCAGGTTTCCGCCGGTGCGGTCGTGTCCAAGGCGGCGCTTGGGCTCACCGACCGGGAGTTATTGGTGGTGGCTGGAAGCACCCATCCCGGTGAGGAAGACGCGATCGTCAACGCGTATCGGATGCTGAGTCCTGAATTTCCTGATCTCCGGTTGGTCCTGGCGCCCCGCCATATCGAACGGGCGGCGCAGGTAGAACAGATGATCCAGGCGAAAGGCCTCACGGTGGCGCGGCGTAGCACCGGCGGACAAGCGCCCATGGCGGGCACGGGCGCGCGGGTGTTGGTCTTGGATACGCGGGGAGAACTAGCCCTATTGTATCGAGAGGCGGTGGTGGCCTTTGTCGGGGGCACTCTCGCGCCGGTGGGCGGGCATAATCTCCTGGAGCCGGCAGTCTGGGGGAAACCGGTGCTGTTCGGTCCGCACACCGACCATTGTGCCGAAGTAGCGGCGCTCCTGGTGAATGCGCAGGGAGGACAGGTGGTGCAAGACGAACAGGACCTTGCGCAGGGCCTGCGAGAGCTCCTTCGCGATCCCGCTATCCAGCAACGGATGGGAGCGGCGGCGCAGCGGGTCGTGGCGGACAACCAGGGCGCGCTCCAGCGCAGCGCGGACATCATCGCCACGTTTTTGCGGGGACGAGAGCCTTCGAAGCACGCACCGGTTCAACAGGGGCACGAGGTATCGGGTCGGCAATCGTAATGGCGGCAACGATGTCGAACGGGCTACGGTCCTGGTTACGGTGGCTCGGCTACCCCTATGAATGCGCGGCCCGGTTTCGCCTGTGGTGTTACACGCATGGGTGGTTTCGCACGCGCCGGCTGCCTCGTCCTGTGATCAGCGTGGGGAATCTCACCGTCGGTGGAACGGGCAAGACACCGGTCGTCATGTATCTGGTGGAGCGGCTGACGGCGCAGGGAAGGCGCGTGGCGATTCTGAGTCGCGGGTATCGGCGGCGCAGCACGGCGCAGCAAGTGCTGGTTTCAGACGGGCAACGGATTTTAGTGGGGCCGGACGAAGCCGGAGACGAGCCCTATCTGATCGCGCGTCGCTGTCCTCAGGCCGTCGTGGCGGTAGGGGCGGACAGATATGCACTCGGCCAGTGGGTGTTGAGTCGCCTGCCGGTGGATTGTTTTGTCTTGGACGACGGGTATCAGCATGTTCAGCTCCATCGCGATGTGAATTTGCTGCTGGTGGATGCGACGGACGCGGCGGGTATCCAGGCGGCGTTGCCGGTCGGACGGTTGCGGGAACCCCTCTCGGCGGCCGCGCGTGCGTCGGCCATCTTGATGACCCGGGTCGATCAGGAACATGACGGTGAATCGGTGCGGCGTCGGTTGGTGGAGGCCTGCGGCTCGTTGCCGTCGCTGGTGCGTGTGGGATTCCGGGCGGAGGAGTTCCGGCGTGTGGGGACGGACGAGCGGCGTCCGCTGGATGCGTTTCGCGGCCGGTCGGCCCTGCTTTTCAGCGGGATCGGCAATGCGGAGTCCTTCCGTACGTTGGTGGCCGGATTGGGTCTCACCGTGGGTGAGTTGCTGGCATTTCCCGATCATGTGCACTATACCCGTGGCGTCATGGAAACCATTCGAGCCAAGGCGAAATCCTGTGGAGCCGATCTGTTGGTGACGACGGAAAAAGATGCCGACAAGGTTGCGCCGTTGTTGGCTGCGGACGAGGTCTGTTGGGCCGTGAGGCTTCGCACCGAGATTCTGTCAGGGCAGGAAGATTTGGAGCGATTGTTGCGATTCGATTCAACCGCAAGCAGGGCGGGGGGCCATGCGTAAGGAGGGCATCCGTCGCATCGTCGTCCGTGGACCCAACTGGCTGGGAGATGCCGTCATGTGCGAACCGGCCTTGAGTCAGGTGCGCACCCTCTTCCCAGAGGCAGAGATCACGTTGCTGGTGAAGCCCGGCATTGCGGATCTGTTGGCGCAGCATCCCGCGGTGAACCGGACGCTGGTGTATGACGATCGGGGACGCCATGCGGGGCTGGTCGGAAAATGGACTCTCGCCGGGGTCTTGCGTCGACACCGATTCGATCTGGCCATCCTGTTTCAGAATGCGTTTGAGGCGGCGTTGATCAGTTTCCTGGCAGGCATTCCGAGACGATTCGGATACGCGACGGACGGGCGAACGCTGTTGCTCACCGACCCGGTGACCGTGCCGCCACGAACGGCGCAACGGCATCAGGTCGAGTACTACTGGGATCTCTTGAAACCCCTGGGCGGGCATGGGCCCGCGCCTGCACCTCGTCTGTTTGTCACGCCGGATGAATCGGTGTTGATCGCCGGGCGGTTGGCGGATGCCGGAATCGGCCCGTCGGATCTGGTAATCGGTGTGAATCCCGGCTCGACCTATGGCCACGCCAAGCGATGGTTGCCGGATCGGTACGCTGAGGTCGTGAATCGTGTGGTGAAGGATGCCCAGAGCCGATCGGGTGCCAGAGTCGGCGTGGTGATCTTGGGAGCCAAGGGTGAGGAGCCGCTGGGAAAAACCATCGCCGAGCAGATTAAGGCACGCACGGTCGTGTGTTCCGGCCAGACCACGGTGCGAGAATTGATGGCGCTGGTGAAGCGGTGCCAGTTATTTCTCACGAACGACACAGGCCCCATGCATGTTGCGGCCGCGTTTCAGGTTCCGCTGGTGGCCGTGTTCGGCCCGACCGATTGGCAGACCACGTCGCCGTTCGGTGTTGATGCCAAGCTGGTCCGGCAGCCGGTGTCCTGCGCGCCCTGTCTCTTGCGGGAATGTCCCATCGATCATCGGTGCATGACCGGGGTGACGGTGGAGCAGGTGTATGCTGCGGCGGTGCATCATTTACCGCTGGTGGCTCCTCCTCCGGCGGTCGAACCAGCGCCGCCGCCAAGCCTCTCCTCCACGTCGCTGGCGGGGGTCACGGTGTTTCTCGATCGTGACGGCACCCTGAATGTCGATACGGGTTACGTGAAGTCTCCCGATGACTTCACGGTGCTGCCCGGCGTGGGCGCGGCGTTGGCCAGATTGAAACAGGCCGGGGCACGCCTGGTCGTCGTCACAAACCAGTCCGGGTTGGGACGAGGATACTTTACGTCAAAGGATCTAGAAGCGATTCACGGCAAATTGCGAGCGATACTGGCCGAGGACGGGGTGACGCTCGACGGGCTGTATTTTTGTCCCCATCATCCCGACGATCGATGCAATTGCCGCAAGCCGGCGCGGGGCATGATCGACCGGGCCCTCGCTGAATTGCAGGTGGACCTGAGCCGCGCCTATGTCGTCGGAGACAGTGTCCGCGATGTTGAATTAGCCAAGCTGGTGGGGGCGCAGAGCCTGCTGGTCATGACCGGACCGTCCGGCGCGGAGGCGTTAGCCGACTTGACGGCGCGCGACCTGCCTCCTGACTATGTGGCGGAGGCGATGTCGCAGGCGGTGGATTGGATCGTCGCCCATGCGACGCACAGGCCTGTTGCCGACTTGCCGCGCTGATCATCCCTGGTGGCTGAATGATCGACATTGTACGCCGACTCCTGCTGATCAAACCGAGCTCGCTGGGCGACATCGTGCATACGATGCCGACCCTGGCGGCGCTGCGCGAGCGGTTTCCCCAGGCTGAGGTCACCTGGCTGGTGAAACGGCAATGGGCGCCGCTCGTGGAGGTCATTGCCGGGGTCGATCACGTCTGTTCGGTATCGGAAGGGCTCAGGGGCTGGTTGGGTCGGGTGCCCGCTCTGCGTGGGGCCGGGTACGATCTGGTCGTCGATCTTCAAGGACTCTTCCGGAGCGGGGCGATGGCGCTGTTGGCCGGCTGCGGTCGGCGGGTCGGGTTTGCTACGGCGCGGGAGGGCAGCCCTCTGTTTTATACTCAGCGGGTGGCGGTTCCTCCGGCGCCCATCCACGCGGTCGATCGTTACCTGCTCGTCGCCGAGGCGCTGGGCGCGACACGTCCAATAGAGCCGCGGTTCGAGTTCATCGATCGATCCGGCGACCAGCAGGCCGTGGACACTATGCTGACCCGAGCGGGAATTACCCCGCATCAGGTCTGGATCGCCATGAACGTCTCTGCGCGTTGGGAGACAAAACGTTGGCCGCCGCAGCATTTTGCGGAGGTTGCCGATCGTCTCTCTCAGTCACATGGGTTGCCGGTGGTCTTGATCGGCGGGCCGGCCGAGCGGCCGGAGTCGCTTGCGGTCACCGCGCTCATGCGTACGAAAGCGATTGATCTGACGGGACAGACCCCTGTAGGCTTGCTCCCCGGTTTGTTGCGTCGCGCGTCCCTGTTGGTGACGAACGATTCCGGGCCAATGCACATCGCTGCGGCGGTGGGGACGCCCGTGGTGGCCCTGTTCGGCCCGACGGATCCGGTCAAAACCGGGCCCTATGGCAAGGGACATGTGGTCTTGTCGTATGCGGTGGAATGCAGACCCTGTTTTCGCCGTGACTGTGCTCGTCCCGTGCCCCTCGAATGTCTGACCGCTGTGCGGCCGGACCAAGTCGTTCGTGCCGTTGAACAACACCTTGAGCGATCACATAAGCCAGGATCATTGTGAACATTCTTATTGCGGAATCCAGCACGGCGGTCGGAGGGCAGGAGCTGGCTGTTTTGCTGCACGCCGAGCGCCTCTTGAAGCGCGGCCATCGTATTCGGCTGGTGCTGGAGCCGCGCAGCCCGATCATGGCCATGGCGAGGGAGCGAGGGCTTCCGGTCGAGCCGTTTGTCATGCGGCAATGGCGCCTCCCGCTGTCGATCCTGGCCTTCCGCGCGTTACTCACGCGGGAGCGTCCGGAGATCGTTCACGTCAATAGTTCGCGCGACAGTTGGATTGCGGCGCTCTCGACACGCCTGCTCAATCCGCGCCCCAAGGTCATTCGTACGCGGCATATTTCGGCGCCGCTCAATAACAATGCCACCACGCATCTGCTGTATCGGCGTCTTTTCGATATGGTCATTGTGACCGGAAGCGAGCGGAACCGGCAGGACCTCATTCACCGGGACGGATTGGCGCCGGAGCGTGTGGCCTCGTTTCCCATCGGGTTGGATGTGGAGCACTTTTCGCCGGCCAAACCTCAGCACGATATCCGGGCCGAACTGGGGATTCCCTCCGGGCATCTGCTGGTTGGGATGATTTCCTATCTGCGGGACTATAAGGGCCACCGGTATCTCGTGGAGGCGGCCGCCAAGGTGCTGAAGGAGCATCAGGGGGTGGCCTTTCTCATCGTGGGTGAGGGACCGGAAGAACAGAATATCCGCGCGCAGATCGAACGCCTCGGGTTGACGGCCGATGTCCGCATGTTGGGATTTCGCGACGATCTGCTGGATGTGTTCCGGTCCTTGAATGTGTTTGTGATTCCCACGGTCGAAGGCGATACCATTCCCCAGGTGCTGATGCAGGCCCTGGCGATCGGACTTCCGGTGGTCTCGACGACCACGGGATCGATTCCCGATGTCCTAACCGACGGGGAGTCCGGGTTCATCGTCCCGCCGCGGGATGCCGATGCCTTGGCCGATCGGATCGGTCGCCTGCTGATCGATCCTGAGCTGCGCGCCGCAATGGGGCGACGGGGCCGTCAGACCGTGGAGCAGTCCTATTCGATCGACCGGATGGTGGATGAGTTGGAGCGCGTCTATCGGCGGGTGATCGCATCATGATGCAACGATGGGCGGACGCTCGCGCCTCGATCCGTAAGAGCGTGTTGTTCTGGTGGATTCTGTTCGTCGTGATGCAAATGGCAGAGCGGGTGTTTCTGCTGCGCGACGCGTTCGAGCAGGAAACTCCCAGCCTGCCGTTGCTGTTCAAAACTCTCATCGTCGGTGTGCGAGGGGATTTCATCACGGCGACCTTCGCGTTAGTGCTGGCCGGGGTCGGGGCCGGAGGGTGGGCGCTGCTGCGGCACGGCTGGAGCGGTCTGAGACGTGCGACACAATCTTTCCTTCTGACGTTTCGATCCGCGCTGCATGTGGGGTGTGTGCTGACCGGCGTCCTCCTGTTCGTGCTGTTGAGTGTGGACATGGGGTACTACGGGTTCAATCGGCAGCACATGGATTTCGTGTTCCTCGAATATGTCGGCGACCTGTTTGCGCCTGCGGCGACACCGGAGGCCACCAATGTGCAGGCGATGCAGCAAACCAGCGCCGAGTTAGGCGCAGCGGGTAAATGGGCAGCACGGCTGGCCCTCTTTCTGAGCATCCAGGCTGTGGCGATGGGGCTGTGGTGGTGGAGTTTCTCTGTTGCCGTTGTGCCGGCGCTGGATCGCTGGCGGCCGGGTTCTGGGTTTCAGGCGAACACGTTGCTCCTGGTTGCGTTGGTGGCCGGCGGAGCCGGATTCCATCATTCCGGTCCCTATGGGATTCGGATCGCGCCGATCGGGAGCATGGTCTATTACACGCTGGCGCAGAATCCCGTCCTCTTTGCGGCTGAGGCCTTACGAATCGCGGTGGTATCACGGGGGTCGATGGAGCAGCGCGCGAATGTCGAGGCGATGCCCTATGAGGTCGCCGTTCAGACCGTGCAACGATTGCTTGGCCCGCAGGGCGCGTTTGTGGACCAGCGGTATCCCTTGGTCCGCACCATGGCGGCTTCTCCGGACGGTGTCCGGTTACCCGCTCAGGCTAATATCCTGCTGATATTTTTGGAAGGGTTGGATCGACGGTATCTCGGGCAGCGGTATGGCGAGATTCAGGGCACGCCTTTTTTGGATCGTCTGAAGCAGGACAGCGTCTACTTCGAGAACTTTTTTTCCAACGGCGTTCAAACCTCGCGGGGACTGTTTGCGACCCTCTGTAGCGCGTTTCCTCGGCAAGGCGCGGCCGCGATGAAAACGCGGTATGCCCACGACTACCTCTGTCTGCCGTCCCTCTTACAGCGTCAGGGGTATAGCACGGAGATGGTGATCGGGCAGCATCGCGACCTGAACCGGCTGCAGTCGTTCGTGGCGCGCAACGGTTTGCAACAGCTGATCGACGAGAGAGATTTTCCTGCGGATGTGGAACGAATGGGCCTCGGCATTGTCGATGGTGCCCTGTTCGACCTCTGCTACGAACGGATCAAGCAACGTCAGGCAGAAGGTAAGCCGTTTTTCCTGACGACGCTCACCTTGTCGACCCACCATCCCTTCGCGGCTCCGCTGAACCATCCCGAGGTGCGTCTGCTGCAGGAGCAGGTGTCGGACAAATATGTGGGCGCCTTGCGCTATACGGATCACGAATTGGAGCGGGTGTTTTCAAAACTCGTTCACGAGGGGCTCCTGCGGAACACCGTCGTCGTCGTGTTGGGCGACCATGGCCGGCACGAACCGGTCGGGAGCAGCGATATCGAGCGAAAGGCGGGCCATTTTGCTTCGCCGTTGTTTATCTGGATGGACGAGTCGTTGCGTAGTCCGGCGACGTATCGCCCGCGAACCGTGTCGGCCGTTGCCAGCCAAGTCGATGTGGCTCCGACCCTGCTGGCACTCAACGGTGCTTTGCCTGCGGTGGGGGCGTTTGCCGGACAGGATCTGACCTGTCTGTTGGTTCGGGACTGCCTATCGAATCAGGTGGCGTATCTCACGAGTGTATACGACAACCTCGTGGGATTGGCCAGTTCAGAAGGGCTCTTATTGTATTCGTTCTCGACCGAGTCGTTTCAAGATGCCACGCTCATGTTCGATGCGGTATCCGAGGACGAGTCGGGCCGGCGACGTCAATTCACTGCTCGCGACCGGGAGTTGATGGCCTTGTACGAGGTGGCGAATGTCGCGCTCGATTCCAATCGCCTTTGGTCCTGGCGCGAGTTCGGAGCACGCTTATGATCCGATGGGACCGAGGATCCATCTCTCAGGTGTGGCAGAAGGATCTGTCGTTGTGAATCATCTACCGGTGTCGGCCGTGGTCATTGCCTACAATGACGAGCCCAATATGCGAGCTTGCTTGGAGTCCACCACCTGGGCGGATGAAATCATCGTCGTGGATTCTCACAGCACTGACGCCACCGAGCGGATCAGCCGGGAGTTCACCGGCAAGGTCTATCAGCATGACTTTCACGGGTTCGGCCGTCTGCGGAACGAGGCCCTGGCCCATGCCACGCACGACTGGGTGTTCAGTCTGGATACCGATGAACGGGCCACGCCCGAATTGCGCGAGGAGATCCGGCGTGTGCTGGCAGGCGGTCCATCCGCCGATGCCTACTTCGTCCCTCGTAAGAATTACTTTCTCGGCCGATGGATCAAACATTGCGGCTGGTTTCCTGACTACCGGCAGCCGCAGTTGTTTCGGAAGAGCCGGTTGCGTTATCGAGAGGAACTCGTCCATGAGAGTTTCGATCTGGACGGGAAAATCGGCTATTTGACGGCGACTGCGCTGCAGTACCCGTTTCGCGATATCGACCATTACTTAGCCAAGCAGGAACGCTACTCCGATCTCATGGCCCGGCGTATGGTCGAGCAGGGGCGTGCATTCTCCTGGCATCAGTTGATCTCGCATCCCTGTTTCACCTTTCTGAAAATGTATGTCGGGCGCAAGGGCTGTCTGGATGGTGTGCCGGGCCTCATCTTGTCCGGGCTCTATGCCTATTACACGTTCATCAAGTACGCGCGTTTCTGGGAGTTGCAGTTGCCCGTGGGTGCGGAGGGCCTCCCGCCCGCACCGGTGAAGCCATCGAGTCGCAACATGAATGCCACTCACGATGGGACGAGACGGAGGGCCATCAGGATTGCAGCAGTGATCATCACGAAAGATGAAGCACACAATATTGCCGACTGCCTCGAGTCCGTGCGCTGGGCCGACGAACTGATCGTCGTGGATGCGGAAAGCCGGGACCGAACCGTGGAGTTGGCAAAGCCGTACACCTCGAAAGTGTTCGTCCGGCCGTGGCCGGGGTATGGTCCGCAAAAAAACTTCGGCATCGATCAGGCGGATGCGGACTGGATCCTCGTCGTGGATGCCGACGAGCGGGTGACGGAGGGCCTGCGACGGGAAATTGAAGCGGCGTTGGAGACAGCCCCGCCTGCCGACATCGGAGGGTATGAGATTCCCCGACGGAATTTTTTCTATGGGAAATGGATCGAAGGCGGCGGGCTCTATCCGGACTATCAGCTCCGGCTGTTCAGGAAAACAGCCGGGCGATACGACGATGTGAAGTTGCACGAAAACTTGACGCTCAGCGGACGTCGGGAGCGACTTCGGGAGCCGTTCGATCACTACAGCATGCCGACCGTCAATCATCACATCCGCAAGATGATGCGGTATACGACGCTCGGTGCCGACGAGAAACTCAAGCGGGTGACGCACATCAGTGGCTGGGTCATTGCCACGCACCATCTTGGAACGATCCTCAAGACCCTGTTCTCGCGCGGCGGGTATCGCGATGGCGTGCACGGCCTGGTGGTGGCGATGTTTGCCGGCCTGCACACGTTCGTCAAATATGCCAAGGCCTGGGAGCGTGTGAACGTCAGGCGGGACGCATGATCGATTCATCCCTGTCCGGCACGAACTCGGCGGAGGTTTCGTTTCCCTGATGCGTATCGGGATCGACGCGGCGTCAATCGTGGGGGACAAGGGCGGCGTCGGCTGGCACACGTATCATCTGCTCCGCTCGCTGCTGGCCTTGGATGAGAAGATCGAGTATGTGGGGTATCTTCGGCCCGGGTCGCTGCAGGCCGGCCGGCTCGAAGGCTGGCCCGTGCACGATCGTCTGCGGTGGGTGGAAACGCCGCGGTGGCTGATGCCATGGCGGGGCGCCTGGGACCGGCTCGATCTCTATCACGGTCCCAATTTCAAGATGCATACGACGGGCCGATCGGGCGGGATCGTGACCATCCATGATTTGTGGCTGGCCAGGCATCCGGAATATTCGAGGAAGTTGTTAGGGCAGGCCGGTTCATCCCGGCGCGCGATGGCCACGGCCAATCGGGCGCGACGGGTGGTGACGGTGTCGGAGTTTTCAGCCCGCGAGATAGAAGCCTTGTATGGAATTCCGCGTGACCGGGTGGTCGTCATCCATAATGGTGTGACTGAGGACTTCTCTCCGGTGCAGGATGAGCAGGCGATGGCAGCGCTGATGAAGCGGTGGTCGATCCCTGCGACAGGATTTATTCTGTTTGTCGGCGGGGCCGATCCACGAAAAAACCACCGTGTTTTTCTGCAGGCCGTGGCGCGGTCGCGGTCTCAGCTTGGAGGACGAGTCATTCTGCTCGTGGGGGATGCGGAACATCCGCAGGGAAGCTACCTCGCGACGGCCCGGTCGTTTGGACTGGAGCAGGAGGTGCGCTGTACCGGTCGTCTCGATCGTGACGAGCTGTGCCGGCTCTACTCCTTTGCCGATCTGTTTGTGTTTCCGTCGCTGTATGAGGGCTTCGGCATGCCGGTCCTCGAGGCAATGGCCTGCGGCGCACCGACGATTACCTCTTCGACGTCGTCGCTTCCAGAAGTGGCAGGGGATGCGGCGCTGCTGGTGGACCCGGAGGATGCCGAGGCGTTAGGAGCGGCGATGGTGAGGGTGCTGTCCGAGCAGGCGCTGCGACGGCAGCTTCGGGATCGTGGCTTTGAGCGGGCGCGACTCTTTACCTGGCCGCGTGCAGCGGTGCGTACCAGTGCCCTCTATCGTGAACTCTGTGCCTGAGGCAGGCTGTTGAAAAAGCCCGCCGGCATCGTGGTCAACGTCTGTGAAGCGTGAATCGTGGGGCGTATCTGTCGGAGATAAGAGCGCATGGCTGATGGCGTATAGCTGGTAGGAAAGACGCGCACTCTCTATTTCGGACCATACGCCATGAGCTATACGCCATAGGCTCTTTTCTGCGGACGAGACACGAACGACGCTTCACGAGCGACGAACGAATGTGCGATTCTCGACGTTGCCGTAGGTCAAAGGAGCAGCGGTGCAACGATCTGCTAGAGTCGGTGGGGTGATGAATTTCCAGAATATCCTGATCATCAAGTTGCGGCATATCGGCGATGTGCTCCTGTCGACGCCGGTGTTGCGCGGGTTGCGGGCCGAGTTTTCCCCCGCGCGGTTGACGGTACTGGTCAATCGTGGAACGGAAGGGGTGTTGGCGAACAATCCCGACGTGAACGAGGTGTTGTGTCTCGAAAAGGGACCCTGGCAAGCCCAGCTGAAATTTGTGCAGATGCTGCGAGGGCGGGCTTTTGACGCTGTGGTCGATCTGACCGATGGCGATCGCTCGGCCGTCATCAGTCTGGCGACCGGTGCGCCCGTCCGTATCGGATTTAATGCGGAACATCGCTGGCGAGGGCTCTTGTACAGCACCGTGGCCAAGCCCCGCCCGACGGATCAGCATCGGGTGGACTACGATCTTTGTGCCCTGCGCGCCCTGGGACTGGACCCGAAGCCGGGCACGCCTGCCTTGTACACCTCGCCGGCGGATGAACAGGTGGTGGAGACTTGGATGCGGGAATCCGGCCTGTTGTCTGCGCAAGGCTCTCCCTTGTTGGTGCTGTTGCAACCGGGGGCCCGCTACTCGCTGAAAGTCTGGCCGCATGAGCGGTTCGCGCAGTTGGCCGATCGTCTTGCCGACAGGTTTGGCTGCCGGATTCTCCTGGGCGGCGATCAGCGTGAACGTGAGGTGGCCGAGCAGGTTGCCCGCAAGACGCGTTGCGCGCCCACCGTGGTCGCGGGGAAGTTTTCGCTGCTGCAGTTTGCCGCATTGGTCAAACGGTGCGCGTTATTCGTCGGAAACGACGGAGGCGCGATGCATATTGCGGCCACGATGGGCACTCCCGTCGTGGCGCTGTTCGGGCCGACCTATCCGCAACGGTGGGGGCCGCGCGGCGGACCGGCCCAGGTGATCTATAAGGGCTTGGACTGCCGGGCCTGCTATCATCCGACCTGCTTGCGCGGGGATGAGAGTTGTATGCAGCAGATCACAGTGGATGAGGTCTGTCTGGCGTCCACTCGCATGTTGGAACGAAGGATGGCGGGGGCGTGAGCGAGGAATCGGTGCGCAGGTGCATTCCAGTGATGTCTGACGTCTGGATGTCTAATGGAGGCCTGCTGTCTGTAATGCGCTGAGCTCGACGATCACCGCGTATGCGTGCCGGGCTGAGGGAAAAGGTGTCTGGGAACTAGCACAGATTGCGGGCATCATTCGTACGGGCTGCGCAAATGCGATAGCGTCCTGAGGGGGATCCGTTCATGGCAAAGATCCGCGTGCTGCATGTGTCGAACCGGCTCGAACTCGGTGGCACGGAGAAGACCCTTCAGATTTTCTGCCAATATCTCGACAAGTCGCGGTTCGAGGTCTTCGCTTGTGGCCGCATGGGCGGCGGGGTTCGGGTTGAGGCGCTCGAACGATACGGCATCCCGGTGTTCATCGAGCCGCCTGATTTGACGCAACTGGTACGCGACTACCACATCGATATCTGTCATGTTCACCGAGCCGGGACCTACGAACCTGGCTCTCTACCCGCGCGTCGCCCCGGCGGCCCTCGCGTCGTAGAAACCAATGTGTTTCATGCGCTGGACGAACAGGAAGGGGACCGCATCGACTGCCACTGCTTTGTTTCCGAGAGTTCCAGGTCGACCTATTTTCGTCGCTATGGAGCCCAGCCTGGTAAGCGGTACGAAGTGCTCTACAACCCGGTCGACTTCTTAGAGGTCGGCGGCGGGGAGAAGTCGTTCAGCCGTACCATCGGACGCTGTAGTCGACCGGATGATCAGAAGTGGCATGATGTCTGCTTGAAGAGTCTGCCGAGAATATTTCGGAACGTGCCGGAAGTCCGTTGCCTGCTTCAGGGTGCGACGGAACGGGTACGGAGCACGCTGACAGGGCTGGGGCTGCAGGGGCGAGTGGAGTTTCTGGAGCCGTCCATGTATGTCAAAGACTTCTATCGGCGTCTCGATATCTTTACGCATGGTTCGCGGATTGGGGAGACGTTCGGGTGTGTCATCGCCGAGGCCATGGCCAACGGCATCCCCGTTGTGACGCTGAGTACCCCTCAGCGAAAGAAGGCCAATGCCCAGGCAGAACTGGTCGAGCACAATGTGACCGGGTTCGTGTGTCGATGGCAGTGGCAATATGCGGGCGCCGTGATTGAGCTGCTGCAGAATGAGGCCTTACGGGCCGCGTTCGGACGACGCAGCTACGAGAAAGCCCGAGAACAATTCGACGCCGCTCTGCTGACGAAACGGTTGGAAGATATCTACGTCGATCTGATGGATATGCGTCCGTAACAGGCGAGGACGTGCCGGGTCGATTGGCCCACCGGCCGGAGCCGGCCGGGCGTGGGAAAGGGTGGTTGCGGAGTGATTGTCATCGATCTTGGATGCGGGAAAAATAAGCAGCGGGAGGCCATTGGGTTTGACTGCCGACGGGAGCCAGGGGTCAACGCCCTCTGCAATATCGAACAGCCGCTGCCGCTCAAGGCCGATTGTGTTGATGTGGTTCACCTGAGCCATGTCATGGAGCACGTGCGCGAGCTGATTCCGTTCATGGAAGAGGTCTATCGGGTGTGCAAGTCGGGCGCTCAGGTACACGTGACCGTTCCCTACTACACGTCTCGCGGAGCCTTTCGCGATCCGACGCATGTGCGGTATTTGACGGAGGATACGTTTCAGTATTTCGAGGCGCCGACCGATTATGGCATCCGGACGAATTTTCGAATTGAGTCGGTTCGGTATGATACCCGCAAGCCGTTTCGATTTCTGCCCGAATATGTCCGCAAACGCTGCCGGCGGCACCTCTGGAATGTGGTTGAGAATATGTACGTGACGCTTCGCGTGGAGAAATCCTAGGCCGCACGAGGATCGAGCCGATCACACTGACATGAAGGTGCTCTATCTGACCGATTCGGAGCCTGACTATCTGGCCGACCAGATCTATGACGGGCTTTGCACAGTGCTGGGGGGGGAGAATGTTTTTGACTTCCCCCGTAAAGCCGCGTATCACGGTCCGGATCCTCGCTCGTCGGCTCTCCTCATCGATCGAGAAGGTGAGGAGGCGCAGGATGCGCTGGTCGAGAGGCTTCGCGCAGGACAGCTTGACTTGGTTCTGTTGTCTTCGCCGAGACGAGGGGTTCAGTCGGCGTTCCGTACCCTCGCAGATCACGTGAGGCTCCCTCCTATTGTGGTGCTCGATGGGGAAGACGATGCGCAGCTTCGCCTGGATCTCCTCAGAGCGGTCGGAGCCGGGATGTATTTTAAGCGCGAGTATCGCAAGCGACCCGCTGGACAGGGCAGGGCCTGGTTTCGAGGTCTGAGGTCGGCGCACGGTGAGGAGTTTGAAGGGCGTATCTTTCCCCTGCCGTTTTCAGTCAGTGCGGCGGCGTTATCGGGGGCGCCGAGTCCGACCCGAGACATCGACGTCTCGTTCGTCGGGCGGGCTTCGCACCGAAAGCGACTGGCCGCGGTCAGGTTATTGAGGGATGCGAGGGATATCCGGTTCGAGGGCGGGGTCTATGCCGAGCCGACCGATCGGCGGTCGAGGCTGGCCGAGTCCTGGTTTGACATCATGGCGGCGAAATTGGTGGGTGATCCTCCGGCCAGAGGCTCGATGAGTAGAATGGGGCGGGAGGCGTATCGCTTGCTCTTGGGCCGTTCAAAGACGGCGCTTTCTATTCGCGGTGGCGGATTCGACACGGTGCGTTATTGGGAAATTGTGGCGGCGAAAACCCCGTTGATCTCCGAGGCTCCGGACATCGACATTCCGCATAACTTCGAACACGGTGTCCACGCCGTGTTCTGTCGGCCGGATTTGAGCGATCTGACCTATTGGGTGCGGCGGCTCCGCGACGATGAAGCCGAACGGCAGCGGATGGCCGAGTCTGCCTATTCGCATGTGCTGGCCTATCATACGACAGCCCATCGGGCGTCGTATCTATTGAAGTTGTGCGCACAGGTACTTTAAGCGTCCATGAAATCACTCAGCCTCGTGATTGCGCTCTACAATCAACTCGAGTTCACTCGACAATGCCTCGCGTCGATCAAGGCCTATACCCCCGCTCCGTTTGAGCTGATTCTGATCGACAACGGTTGTGTGGACGGGACCGCGGAATATCTTCGGGGCGTCGATGCGACCGTCATTTCCAATGCGCAAAACCTTGGCTGTGCGAAGGCCTGGAACCAGGGGATACGTGCCAGTCGAGGTGATGTCATCGGTATCCTGAACAACGACCTGCTCATGACCGCGGGGTGGAGCGAAGCCCTGTTGGCGTTCATGGAACAAGGCGAGTACGGCATTGTGTGTCCCTCGGCTCGAGAAGGACCCCTGGACTATGACTTGGCGGCCTATGCCCGCGAGTTTACTCAGGCCTGCGCCGGGGCGGTGCGGCGGGAACTCTATGCGCCTTGTATGTTGATCGACCGCGCGGTGTTCGATCGGATTGGCCTGTTCGATGAGGCCTTTTCTTATGGCGGCTGCGAAGATACTGATTTCCTCTGGCGCACCAAGGCGGCAGGGTTTTCCGTCGCGATGACCGGCTCGGCGCTCATCCATCATTTCTCAAAAGTCACTCAGGTTGCGGTGTCTCGTACGGAGACCGACCAATACTGGGACCACAATATGGCCCATTTCAAACAGAAGTGGGGTCGGACGATCCGTGGCAATTGGTTTCAACGGCGTCTCACCGATGTGAGAGCCAAGTTGGTTAAACGATCGGAGCAACGCCGATTCGGCCATACGCTGGTGGAAAAATTTCCTCGACGTGTCTGATCGGGGGCAGCCGCTCGGATGAACGACGTCGGCGGGTTTGTTTCGCATCCCGTTCGTCGTGCCACTGCATGAGAGGGATGCCGAGTCTGTGAAGATTGTCATCGCCGCCTGGCATCTCAAGAATGCGACTGTGGGCATCGGACGGTATGCCCGGGAACTGATCGAGGCGCTGGGGCGCGTCGATCAGGTGAATCACTACGAGATTCTGATCCCTCATGCGGAACATCCGTTCACCGTGCGCCCGAATATGCGCTATCGTGTGATCCGGTTCCCGCTGTTCCGTCGCCGTTTCTGGGAGCAGGTGGCGCCGCTCCTCGTCGGTCCGTACGATGTACTTCACTTCCCGTACGATTCCTGCGTGGCCTGGAAACGCGGACGGTTCGTGGCCACCATCCATGACGTCAAGCCGTTGCTGTTTCCGGTGCTCCGTGCGCGGACCAATCTCAATAGTCGCATCGAACAGTGGTTGGTCGGGGACCGCTGGGAAAAGATCGATCACGTCATTACGATCTCCGAACATTCTCGGCGTGATTTGCTGGCGCACGTTCCGCTTCGCCCCGAACAGGTGACCGTGACGTCACTGGGCCTCGATGCCGAGCGGTTTCGGCCGGCCGAGCATCGAGGCGAAAACAAACCCTACGTCTTCTGTGTTGCCGGTGCCGACCCGACCAAAAATGTCGGCCTGCTCATTGACGCGTTTGCGAAACTCCCTGAGACGCTGCGCAGCCGGTTCGATCTGGTCCTGGCGGGTGATGTCTGCAAACGCCTCGATATTCGAGCGGCCGTCGAACATCATGGCATCGGTGCCCACACTAAACTGGTCGGCGTGGTATCCGACCGGGAACTCGTGGCGTATTATCAGCAGGCCACCGTGTTTGTGTTTCCCTCGCTCTACGAGGGGTTCGGTCTACCGGTGTTGGAGGCGATGGGGTGCGGCTGCCCGGTGATCTGTTCGAACGCCTCTTCACTGCCTGAAGTCGCAGGTGATGCGGCGGAATTGATTGATCCACATCGAGCCGAGTCGTTGACCGACGCCCTCGTCAAGGTGTTGGGCTCATCCGATGTGCAGGCGACGCTGCGGGCGTGCGGGATTGCCCGAGCGAAGGAATTTGTATGGGATCGTACGGCCAGGCAGACGGTCGCGGTGTATGAACAGCTCATCGGATAACGGGGCACCGGACGATATGAGCGAATTTTCTGGTCTGAAGCTGGGGCGAGACGTTACGATCCAATCGATGGGGGATGGCAACGGCCGTTTCGCGCAGCGAGTATCCGTCCCGCTGATCCGATGGGCTTGTGACGCTGGGGGTGATGTATGAAAGGTGTCGTGCTTGCCGGAGGGCTCGGTTCTCGCTTACTCCCGCTGACCAAAGTGACGAACAAACATCTCCTGCCGGTGTATGACAAGCCGATGATCTATTACCCCATCCAGACGCTGGTCAATGCCGGCATTACGGAAGTGATGTTGGTGACAGGCGGGAACAGCGCGGGTGACTTCCTGAAGTTGTTGGGAAACGGTCGTGATTTCGGCCTGAAGCATCTCAGCTACACCTATCAGCAAGGAGAGGGCGGCATCGCCGATGCGCTGCGGCTAGCGGAGCATTTTGCCGATGACGGCCCGATCTGCGTGGTGTTGGGCGACAATTTGATTCAGGGGAATATTGCGAAGGCCGCAGGGGCGTTTCGCGCGCAGAAAAGAGGCGCAAAGATCCTCCTCAAGGAAGTGAAGGATCCGCAACGGTTCGGGGTGCCGCACCTCGAAGGCGATCGGGTGCTGAGCATCGAAGAAAAGCCGGCACAGCCTCGCTCGTCCTATGCGGTCACCGGAATCTACTTTTATGATGCCCGTGTCTTCGAGATTACCCGGACATTGAAACCGTCGGGGCGCGGCGAATTGGAAATTACGGACGTCAATAATGCCTACATTGCATCCGGGGAGTTGACCTGGGATGTGCTGGATGGCTGGTGGACGGATGCCGGCACGATCGAATCCCTGTTGGCAGCCAACCAGCTCGTGGCCCAGACCGGGGCGAATAGGATGGAGTTCTAAATGCGACTACTTGTCACCGGCGGGGCCGGCTTTATCGGATCGCACCTGGTACGCCGCTTGATTCAGAGCGGCTCTCATTCGGTGGTGAATCTCGATGCGTTGAAGTATTCGGGCAATCTGGAGAATCTCGCTGACCTCGCCGGGCATCCGCAGTATGCCTTCGTGCACGCCGACATCGGTGATCAACCAGTCGTGCACACAATTCTGCAGGAACACCGCATTGAAGGCATCATCAATTGCGCTGCGGAAACCCACGTGGACCGGTCGATTCTCGATCCCGGGGCGTTTGCCCGCACGGACGTCGTGGGGACGGGCATTCTATTGGAGGAAGCGCGACGGGCCGGAGTGCGGCGGTTTCTGCAGGTCAGCACCGATGAGGTCTACGGTAGTGTCGAGCAGGGCAGCTCTACGGAGAACGATCGATTGGAACCACGAAGTCCCTATTCGGCGAGCAAGGCCGGAGGGGATTTGCTGGTGCTGAGTTATTGGACGACCTACCAGTTTCCGGTGCTGGTCACGCGTGGAAGCAATACCTATGGGCCGAACCAATACCCCGAGAAATTTATTCCGTTATTTGCGACCAACGCGATCGACGGGGAGCCGCTTCCGTTATACGGCGACGGCAAACAATGCCGGGATTGGTTGTCCGTCCATGACCATGTGGCGGGGATCCAGCATGTGTTCGAACAGGGGCAGCTGGGGACTGTGTACAACGTCGGCGGCGGGAACGAGCGTGAGAATATCACCGTGGCCGAACAGATCGTCGGGACACTGGGAAAGTCTCGGTCGCTGATCCGTTTGGTGCAGGACCGCCCCGGACACGATCGTCGCTACTCGATCGACTGCAGCCGGCTGCGGGCTTTGGGCTGGTCGCCGCAAGTGCCGTTCGAGGAGGGGCTGAAGGAAACGGTTGAGTGGTATCGTACGCATGAGAGTTGGTGGCGGACGATCAAGTCCGGAGAGTTCAAGGCCTACTATCAACAGCAGTACGCGAAGCGGTTGCAGCAGGGGACGGCGTGCGGATCGTAATCACTGGTGCGCAGGGGCAGCTGGGGAGAGATCTTCAGCAGACGCTACGCGGGCATCAGCTGACGTTGCTTGATCTTCCCACGTTCGATCTGACTCGGCCGGACTGCGGTCGCGTCATTGCCGAGGCCGTCCCGGAAGTCGTGATTCATGCCGGCGCCTACACGGATGTGGATGGGGCTGAAGGGAATCCGGCCCTGGCCCTGGCGGTGAATGCTGAAGGGACTGAGCGCGTGGCTCGCGCAGCCGCTGACATCGGAGCGAGGCTCATCTGTATTTCCACCGACTACGTATTCGACGGCCGGGGCACGCGCCCCTATGTTGAAACCGACCCGACCCATCCTGTGAGCGTCTACGGTGCGTCCAAATTGGCCGGCGAGCAGCGTGCGTTGGCCTGTTGCCAAAACACCCTGGTGGTGCGTACCGCCTGGCTCTATGGTCTTCACGGGAGGAATTTCGTCAAGACCATCTTGAAACTGGCGGCCGAACGGCCCAAGTTGACGGTTGTGGCCGACCAGCGAGGTTGCCCGACCTTTGCCGAAGATCTTGCGGACATGATTGGACAGTTGGTGGCGCATCCGGCGCAGGGGTTGTTGCATGTGACGAACGCCGGCGAGTGCACGTGGCATGAGTTTGCCGCTGAGATCGTCCGATTGTCGAACGCCCGGATTCCCGTTGAGCCGATCACGACGGTCGACATGCCGAGACCGGCGAAGCGGCCGGCCTATTCCGTCCTTTCAGCAGAGAGGCTCCATCATCTCGGATTCACCATGCCGCCTTGGCAGGATGGCTTGGGGCGTTTCTTGAGCGCACAGAGCAAGCTGGCCTCCTAACCCGCATTATTCATGAGCACTTCTGCCGCAATCGACGCTCCGCCGTTCCGACGAGCCGGCGGGCTCTCCCCTCGGATCTTCGACGTACTGCACGAGTGCGCCTCAGATCTTCTGACCTCGGCGTGCCGGTCTCACGACGCGGCTTGGCGATTTCGAGATGAACGGTCATCAATCATACGGGCTAGCGGAGTCGGGTTCTGCGGGTCTCTGTATCCGAGGCGCGGGCAGCTGTGAAACCGAGAATGAAGTGGTGGTCAAGACTGCTGGTCGCGTTCGGTATCAAAAGTAGTGGGCCTTCTTCCCTGTTCATGCAGCACAATCCTCGATATGCCGCCTTTGAAGTTGGGGAGGGGACCTATGGACATCCGGATATTGTCGTGCCTGACGACGGTAGCACGGTTCGCATTGGTCGGTATTGTTCCATTGCCGGTGGGGTCTCGATTCTTACCAGCCAAGAGCATCACCTCGAGTGGGTCTCGACTTTTCCGTTTCAAGTCATCTTTGGGAACGACCGGGGTCTTCCCATGCCCTCTCGGTCGAAAGGCAATGTGAGTATCGGCCACGATGTGTGGATCGGGACCGAAGCCTTGATTCTCTCAGGCGTCTCCATAGGACATGGTGCGGTGATCGCGGCAAGGAGTGTGGTCACGAAGGATGTTCCCCCCTATGCCATTGTGGCGGGTGTGCCCGCACGTGTGATCCGGTATCGATTCGATCCAGCCACCGTTGCCAGTCTGCTCCGCATCGCCTGGTGGGATTGGCCGCGTGAAAAAATTGAAACAGCCCTTCCTCTGTTGATGTCCGATCGATTGGATGCCTTTCTTGCACAGTACGATGCGGTCAGTGATCGGTCGTAGCGCCTCTCCCTCGGTCTCGCGTTCGAATCAGTCCCGCTGAACCCATCCCCTTGTGCCTGCCGCTCACTCATGTCTCGTGTCCTGGCTCCTCAGGGGACTCGTTGCCTGGATGAAGCATGGCTCGAGCGCTGTGTTTCTTGTGGAAGGGGAGAATTTTCTCTATACTGCGCTTCCACAGAGCCCCCAGCTCGTGCCGCTGTGATGCGCCGGGGTGCGCCGATGGTGAGTGTAACCCCATCACGTAGTTGCCTCCTCGATAGGTGAATAGGAGATTCATATTCCATGCGATGGACTGCCTGTCGGGGATGAGATGATCTGTCCACATTCGAGGAGGCATGGTCATGCGCCATCTGTGGTGTGATGCCGTGGCCGGAGTGAGAATGCTCGAGTTGATCTGCGTCGAACGTGATCTGTGATGTTATGACTGTTACGACTTCATCACCCGTCGATCCAACCATCCAATCCGCTCAAGAAGGAGAGCAGCAGGCCCGTGCGCGTGCATTTTTTTGGGGATTTCAACGGTATGTGATGATCGCCATTGCCTGTTCGAGTTTCGTGCCTGTCTTGTTTCGCTACCAAGAACATATCGTCATCATTCTCATCGCGCTCTGCTTGGGTATGTGTGCGTTGGAAAAGAAAAGCCCCTGGATCAGAAATCCCCTGGATCTACCGCTGTGGCTCTTCATAATCTGGGTGGTCTGTACCGTTCCGTTCGCCACCGATCCTGCCTATAGTTTTGCCGAGTGGAAAAAATTCGTGGCGCAGGCCGGTGTGTTTTATTGGTCCTTGCTGGTATTGGATCGTTGTCGACGAGAGAACCTGCCGCAGCAGATTCTCTGGGCGCTGGTGATGGGCGGGACGGTGCTAGCCATCTATGCACTCGTCGAGTTTGTGCATGACGGGGGAACCTGGAAAGATCGCTTTATACGGGCTCATGGCTATGGATCCGACTACAACTGGCTCAGCACCTATATGGTCATGGCGCTTCCGATCGCCGGCAGTCTCCTGGTTGTGAGTTATTTTGCCTGGGCTCGTGCTATGCAGGTCCTGGCGCTTGTTCTGACGGGAGCCGCACAGGTCTTTTCATATACTCGCGGTGGATGGCTAGGCCATGTGGCCCAGGGAATGATGCTCGCGCTGCTGATCGGTGGACGGCGCTGGGTCTTGGGCGTGCTGGGGTTCCTGGCCCTCGTTGGCGCAGGGTTGGTGGTTGCCTCACACTCTGGATTCCAGACCGATACGGTGGCTGCCAAAACCGTGGATACGAGATTGACGGTCTGGACCATTGGCTTGGGGGAGGTGTCAACTCATCCGATGGTCGGCATTGGCTATGGCAACAACTCGTTTATCAAAAAATTTCAGGAATATTCGGCCGAGAGGCAGGTTCAGCTTCCGGAGCAGGAACGTATCATCCCGGCTATGCACAATACGTTTCTCATGGTGGCGTTGGGAAGCGGCCTTCCTGCGTTACTCAGCTTTATCTGGATCTTTGTCGCGCTCCTGCGTCGACTCATTCCGATTCCCTGGTTGGCTGGGCGGAACGATAAAGTGACAGTGCTGGCTGCGGGGATCGGATTGGCCGTCATCGGCTTCGCGGTGCGCAATCTCTTCGACTATATGTTTATGGGTAGCCTCGCGCATCTATTCTGGTTGTTGGCGGCGGTTGGGATCACCGTGACGGGGCCGGGTTGGCGGATGGCGCGTCACGAGTCAACGTCCGACGATGTGGCGTCGCTCGGCAGGATCGCATAAATCTATCGGCCATGGGTGGTCGCCAGTTCCAGTGCGCGGGTGTGGTGTGGATGCATCGGCCTCCCATGGGGAGGGGGCGAACGGGAGTGTTCAGAGAATGAAAGCCTTGATCACGGGTATTACAGGCCAAGATGGGTCGTACCTGGCCGAATTTCTTTTGGCCAAGGGGTACGATGTGTACGGGATCATTCGCCGCTCGAGTTCCTTCAATACGGCGCGGCTCGATGGGATTTACCAGGATCCGCATATCTCCGGGGCCAAGTTGCATCTGGTCTATGGAGACCTGAATGACGCCAGTTCGCTGAACACAATCATACGAACGGTTCAGCCTGACGAAATTTATAATCTCGGGGCACAGAGTCATGTCCGGGTCAGTTTCGATATTCCTGAATACACCGCTGAAATCACGGGTTTGGGCACGGTTCGATTGCTGGAAGCGATTCGTGAGTCGGGGCTGCGTCCGAAGTTTTATCAGGCCTCATCGAGTGAAATGTTCGGCAAAGTACTGGAAGTCCCACAACGAGAAACCACGCCGTTTTACCCTCGGAGTCCGTACGGTGCGGCGAAGGTCTATGCGCACTGGATTACGGTCAATTATCGTGAAGCGTATGGTCTCTTCGCCTGTAACGGTATCCTCTTCAATCACGAATCGCCTCGTCGTGGTGAAACGTTCGTCACACGCAAGATCACAAAAGCGGCAGCGCGGATCAAACTGGGCCTCCAGCAGGAGTTGTTTCTCGGCAATTTGGACGCGAAGCGGGATTGGGGTTATGCCGGGGACTATGTCGAAGCGATGTGGCTCATGCTGCAGCAGGAGGAGCCTGATGATTACGTCGTGGCGACAGGCGAGACCCACACGGTCCGTGAGTTTCTCGATGCGGCGTTTGGTCATCTGGGGTTGGATTGGCAGCGGTATGTGAGGATCGATCCGCGGTATTACCGCCCGACCGAGGTCGATCTCCTGATCGGCGATCCGGCGAAAGCCCAGCGGCAACTTGGCTGGAAACCGACGGTGGATTTTCATCGACTGGCCATCATGATGGTAGATGCAGATGTGGAAGCCGAACGGCTGAAGTGGCACGGGACCGCATCAAGGGGGGAGAAGTGATCGACACACACGCACGCATTTATGTCGCCGGGCATCGGGGGATGGTGGGATCTGCGATTGTGCGGGCGCTCACGGCTCGTGGATATGACAACCTGCTTCTCCGGACCAGTAAAGAATTGGATCTGCGTGACAACAGGCGCGTCGCCGAATTCTTTTCGGAAACGAAGCCGGAATACGTGTATTTGGCTGCGGCGAAGGTGGGGGGCATTCTGGCAAACTCCACATTGCCCGCTGAATTCATCTATGACAATCTGGCCATTCAGAACAATGTCATTCATCACGCCTATGTTCAGGGCGTGAAGAAACTCCTGTTCCTGGGGTCCTCCTGCATCTACCCGAGAGATTCCCTGCAGCCCATGAAGGAGGAGTACCTGCTGACCGGTCCGTTGGAGCCGACCAATGAGTGGTATGCCGTCGCAAAGATCGCCGGCATCAAGATGTGCCAGGCGTATCGCCGTCAATACGGGTGTGATTTTATTGCGGCGATGCCCACCAACCTGTATGGTCCGAACGACAACTTTGACCTGCAGAACTCCCATGTGCTGGCGGCGTTGCTGCGGCGGTTCCATGAAGCGCGCGAGCAGGGGAAGGAACCACTCCTGTGGGGGAGCGGAACTCCGCTGCGCGAGTTTCTGCATGCGGACGACTGCGCCGAGGCTTGCCTGTTTCTGATGGAGCGTTACTCCGATGCGCAGATCATGAATGTCGGAGCTGGGCAGGAAATTTCTATTGGCGAATTGGCAACGTTGATTGCCGAGGTGGTCGGATATCGGGGGGCAATCCACTGGGACCGTACCAAGCCGGATGGCATGCCGCGGAAATTGATGGATGGAAGTCGGATGCAGACGCTGGGATGGAAGCCGGCGACGTCGTTACGAGCGGGGTTGACCGAAACGTATGCGTGGTATAGAAGGCATGTCGTTGTGCCGTCGATCGCTCCTCCATAACAGATGGACGTGAGTTTCTTTGACTGTGTGCTTCGAAGGCAGGTCCAGTGATGAAGCCGGTTATTAGGGGATTCATTCAAGCGCGAATGTCCTCCAGGCGTTACCCGGGGAAGGTGCTCGCTCCGTTTCGCGGAGAAGCGATGATTCGTCACGTCGTGCGCGCCGTCGAAGAAGCGCTTCCCTCCGAGGACGTGATTGTGGTAACGAGTGTAGAATCCTCCGATGATCCGCTTGTGCGCTATATCGAATCTCTCGATAGGCATGTGTACCGAGGTCCGTTGGACAATGTGCTGGCTCGTTTCGTCGCCTCTGCGCAGGAGTATCCCTGTGATTGGATCATGCGAATCAATGGCGATAGCCCATTGTTGGCTCCTGAGCTAATCCGGCTCGTGTTGTCTCATGTGAACCAGGGTGTTCCGGATGTGGTAACCACCATTTTCCCCCGATCGTTCCCGAAAGGGCAGAATGTGGAACTCATCAGGGTCAGTGCGCTGCAGTCAATCGTTATGGACGATACCACTCGGGACGACCAGGAGCATGTCACCCCATATTTCTATCGACACCCGGACCGATTTCAGATTGTGAATGTGGAATCCGGCGATCGGAGGTTCGCGGATCTCAGTTTGGCTGTGGATACGATCGAAGATCTGTGTCGGCTTGAACAGTTATCAACTGAGGAACTTCGTCGCTTCAGCCCGCCGGTTTTGGCGACGAGCAGCGCCTCATCGTAATCATGTTTCGAGTGGTGTAACCAGAAAGATACGATAGACATGAGTGACAGCGTACCCATTCCATTTGCCCGCCCCTGGATTACCGATGGGGATCGACAGGCGGTTCTAGAGGTGTTGAACGGGCATATCTTGACCCATGGTCCGCAGTGCAAGTCGTTCGAGCAGGAGTTCACAGAGTTTCTCGGCGGCGGCCATTGTGTGTCGGTCAGTTCCTGCATGGCAGCCTTGCATCTGGCGTATCTTCATTTTGGTATCGGGCCAGGCGATGAGGTCATCGTCCCGGCACAAACCCATGCGGCAACGGTTCATGCGGTGGAATGGGTCGGAGCTACGCCGGTATTTGTCGATTGCGATTCCAGGACCGGAAATTTGACCGCTTCGGCAATCAGTTTGGCGCTGACCCCTCGGACGAAGGCGATCTCAGTCGTGCATTTTGCGGGGATTGCGTGTGATATGCCCCCCATCGTCGATCTTGCGCAGCGGCATGGCCTGAGAATCATCGAAGACTGTGCGATTGCGTTGGGCGCGCGACATCAAGGGCGCCATGTCGCACTGTTCGGAGATGCCGGGTGTTTTTCATTCTATCCGGTCAAGCACATGACTACGGGTGAAGGTGGAATGTTCGTTACTCGCCATGAAGCAGTTGCTTCTGCTGTCGCCAGGCTGCGCGCGTTCGGCGTGGACCGTACACACAGTGAGCGAACCGTGCCGGGCATGTATGATGTACCAAGCCTCGGATTGAACTATCGGATGAGTGAGATTCAGGCCGCCCTTGGTCGTTCCCAGCTTCGGCGAATGCCGGACGTACTGACGCAACGGGCGTCGTTGTTTAATCAGTATCGGACACTCTTGGGGGATCTGCCGCAAGTCCGTCTGATCGACACCGATGCGCCCGAATCACGGTCCAGTCACTATTGTGTGAGCGCGGTATTCGAAGGAGAATATGCAGGCAGGCGGAATGACGTCGTGACGAAACTGAATGCGTCTGGAATCGGGACCAGTATCTACTATCCGCAACCTGTTCCCCGTATGACCTACTATCGAAACAAGTATGGCTTTCTGCCTGGTGCGTATCCCCAAGCGACACGCATTAGCGATCAGTCCGTCGCGCTGCCGCTCGGTATGCATATGACGGAGAAAGATGTCAACAGAGTCGTAGCCATGCTGAAGCAGAGCCTGGCAGAGGCTGACAGTGGGAAAGGGCCCGGACGGTGAGCAAACTCCAAGGACGGAAAATTGCGCTGATCGGTGGCGCTGGGTTCATCGGCCATAACCTTGCGTTGAATCTTGCAAAACTCGGTGCGGATGTCCACGCGGTGGACAGTCTACAGGTCAACAATCTTGGCGCGTTCTCAAATTCGCACGACGATGCCAATAAGTCGCTCTACCTTCACTTTATTCACGAGCGACTACAGTTGTTACAAGCGGCTCAAGTCCCGCTGCATGTCGTCGATGCGCGGGACTATCATGTCCTGTCTCGGTGCCTCAACGAAATCAAGCCGGATACGATTGTGCAGTTGGCAGCGATCGCCCACGCGAATCGCGCGAACAAAGATCCGTACAGCACTTTCGATCATAGCTTGCGAACGCTGGAGAACGCACTCGACTGCGCCAGGGGGTTAGGTGCCCAGTTTATCTATTTTTCCTCTTCGATGGTGTACGGGAATTTTGACGGGGAAGCCGTGACCGAGGAGCGTCACTGTGAACCGCTCGGGATCTATGGCGCGCTGAAATATGGAGGAGAGAAACTCGTTATTGCGTATGGCCAGGTCTTCGGCCTTTCTTACACGATTGTCAGGCCGTCCGCATTATACGGCGAGCGTTGTGTCAGTCGTCGTGTTGGTCAGGCATTCATTGAGTCGGTCCTTCGCGGGGCGCCTCTGAGCGTGAACGGGGATGGGAGTGATGCCCTCGACTTCACATATATCCAGGATCTCTTGCAAGGTCTGGTGCTCTGTATTGTCAAAGACGAAGCACGGAACCAAATTTTTAATTTGACCTATGGGGGGGCGCGGTCACTGAAACAGATGGCTGATATCGTGCGTGGCCAATTCCCCAATGTTGAAATCAAATACCAGCCGCGTGATGTGCTGATGCCTGAGCGCGGAACCCTTTCTATTGAAAAGGCAAAGCGATTGCTTGGCTACTCCCCCCAGTATCCACTGGAAAAAGGGTTCGTCGATTACATTCAGTGGTATAAGGAGCTGGCGAACCAACATCAGAGATATTTCCGTCCATCCCGGCGTTGACCCGCGCGAAGAGAGTAACCTGCGTTGAAGTTATTTGGGAAAAATCTTGATGAGACGGTTGCGGTGGTCGCGGAAATTGGTCTCAATCATGAAGGAGACGCGGTAGCCGCAGAACGATTGATCACTCTTGCCGCGCAGGCCGGGGCGGATGCCGTCAAGCTACAAACGTTCACTCCAGAACGTTACGCCTCCGCGTCAGATCCCAATCGACTCGCTAGGGTGACGCGGTTTAATTTGTCACAGGAGGCCCACCTTCATTTGGCAACCCACGCCACAACATTGGGCATTCCTCTGTTTTCAACAGCTTTGACCGAAGACGTGGTCGGCTTCCTCGACCAGTGGTGTCCAGCAATAAAGATTGCCAGTGGGGACTTGACCTTTGAGCCGGTCATACGAGCCGCTATGAGCACGCGAAAACCGGTCATTCTTTCCACTGGAAACGGCACGGTGGAGGAGATCGATCAAGCGTTGCAATGGTGCACAGACGAATTGGGGTCTGATGCGCTGAAAGACCGTCTGGTTCTGATGCATTGCGTTGCTGCGTATCCTGTTCCTATCGAGCAGGCGAATGTTTCGAGCGTGCATTTCCTCAAGCAGAGGTATGGTCTGACGACGGGATATTCCAACCATGTGATTGGTTCGGAAGCTGTCCTTGCGGCAGTGGCAATCGGCGCGCAACTCGTTGAGGTCCATTTCACCGACCGTCGGGAGGGGCGAGAATTCCGGGATCATGCGCTCTCGTTTGAACCGCAAGATTTGAAACAACTGGTGCACAGTATCGGGAGAGTAAGGGCCAGTCTAGGCCGCGTAGGGAAGGAGTTGCAGGCCTGCGAGTTGCCTTTGCGTGAGGTCATTCGCAAGGGCGTGGTCGCGGCGAGAGATCTTCCCGCGGATACCGTACTTTCTGCAGATGATTTGATGTGGGCTCGTCCTGCGACAGGGGTGAAGGCTGCTGAATTGCCCGCGCTTATTGGGAAGCACCTTGTGCAGTCGCTCAGGCGCGGAGAGCAGATTACCTGGAACAAGGTGTGCGAAAGATGAGGGTACTGGTTCTGACGACGGATACTCTGCATCACGCATATTTTGTCCGTGAACTTGTTTCTCAGGTGTCTCGATTGCACGTGATCCTTGAAACCACCGGCATCAAGCCGACGTTTGATGTTGCCCACCCGTTTGAGTTGTTACGTGACCAATACGAACGTGATGAATGGTTTAAAGGGGGGAAGCCGGCGGTCGGCGATTTTGCCGCGGTCACGACGTGTGCAAACGTGAATGACTCCGATGCGGTCGAGTCGGCAACGCGTTTTGTCCCAGACATCACGGTCGCATTCGGTATTCGAAAAGCGGAGTCTGCTTTGATTAGAGCCGCTGGGACCCGAGTGGTGAATTTGCACGGCGGGGACCCTGAATTTTACCGGGGGCTGGATAGTCATCTTTGGGCGATATACCACAGCGACTTCAAAAATCTTGTCACGACGTTGCATATCCTCAACGAAACCCTCGATGATGGGCCGATCATTGGCATCCGCTCCGTCTCGGTCTGCCGAAATATGCGCCTGTATCAATTGCGGCATCACAATACCGAATCAGCGTTGGAACTCACGCGAGTGGCCTTGGACGAGTTGCGGCGTACAGGTGATGTCTCGAGTCGTAGGCAGCGTCAAACAGGGCGCTACTATTCTTTCATGCCCGCCGTGTTAAAGGAGGTGTGTGTGAAACGATTTGAGAAGCATTGTGCCGGGTTAGCATGAACTACTCGTCGAGAATCGCGGACGGTCATATTGCCATCTTTCTGTTTCATGGCGTGACGCTTCCGGTTGATTGTGCCATACGGAACTACACCAGGAAACATATCGAGCGTGAATACTTTATCACCGTGGTCAGGCAGATGAAGCAGGTGGGGACGCCGGTGGGTATGAATGACATACTCCATCACCTAGAGACGGGAGGCCCCCTCCCACCACGACCGTTTGCAGTGACGTTCGATGATGGTTTTCGAAACAATTTATCGGTAGCGGCTCCAGTGCTTGTAGATGAGCAGGTGCCCACGACATTCTACATTACTACCGACTTTGTTGAACGCAACACTATGTCCTGGATTGACCGAGTCGAGTTCGCTGTGGAACAGCGAACTCACGCTGAGCTTCAGCTTCCGTGGGGGGCTCGAGAGTTTCGCGGAGATGAAGAGCGCCGACGTTTCCTGACTGAGGTTCGGCGTATCGTCAAGAATAACTTACTGATCGACGGGGAGCAGCTTGCGACCGAGATACAGCAACAATTGGGAGTAGGGGTCACTCATTCCAGTTCTCATCCGTTGGATCAAAAACTGGATTGGAGCGAAGTCAGGGCACTGGCGGCTGAGCCGTTATTTACTGTCGGAGGGCACGGGCACTCACACGCCGTCCTCGAATCTCTTTCTGGGCAGGAGCTGGATCGAGAGCTGGATATGGGTATGCAATTGTTGAGAGAGAAGGCCGCCGTGCAGGGGCCGCATTACTCGTACCCAGAAGGAATGGCGAACTGCTACTCTTACCGGATTATTCAGGCTTTGAAGGGTAGAGGGGTGCGCTGTTGTCCAAGTGCGATTGATGGCGTCAATGATTCGGCCTCCGATCTATTTCATTTGAAACGGGTGATGGTTGTCTGATCAACTCAGCGGGTGAGTCTGTGGCAAGGTATACAGAGGCAGTAATTCGTTCATGGCGAAGTTGAGAGTTGCGGTAATCGGCCTCGGTGTCGGGGAAAAGCATGCGGAAGCGATTGCCGGCATACCTGAGTGTGAGCTAGCCGTCATCTGTGACACGAACCCGACGAGACTTGCGGCGGTAGCCGAAAGGTTTCCCGGTGTCTTGGCGGTGCAGTCCGATACCGACGTCCTTGATGATCCTGCCATTGATCTGGTCTGCATTGCCAGTTACGATGACAGTCATTTCTCTCAAACGATGCGGGCCTTGGAGCAAGGCAAGCATGTATTCGTCGAGAAACCCTTTGTGCTCCACGAAGAAGAAGCGGTGCTCGTTCGAGAGCAGTTGCGGAGGTATCCGAACCTTCGCTTGTCCTCGAATTTGGTCTTGCGACGATCCCCGCGGTTTTTGGACCTCCGACAGCGAATCATTGCCGGCGATTTCGGCGCGCTCTACCATTTGGAGGCCGAGTACAACTATGGTCGTCTAGAAAAGATTATCGAGGGGTGGCGAGGGAAGTTGCCTTTTTATTCCGCCGTTCATGGCGGCGGCGTACATGTTGCCGACCTCCTCATGTGGCTTGCGCGCGATCGGATTGTCGAGGTGTCGGCGGTAGGGAATGCGGTGGCGAGCAAGGGATCAGGGTTTGGAAATTTCGACAACGTGGTATCGGTACTGCGTTTTGCACGCGGTGCGGTGGGAAAACTCGGCGTCAATTTCGGCTGTCGCCTGCCGCACTTCCACGCGGTGGCCGTATATGGAACGAAAGCCACGTTTTTGAACGGACGGGAACAGGCCTGGCTCTATACCACTCCGGATCCTCATGTTCCCCCCCTCGTGCTGGACACGGCCTACCCTGGCGTGCACAAAGGCGCGCTCATTGCCAGCTTTGTGAAAGCTATCCAGGGAACAGGCGAGGCGGATGTGAGTGAGGACGATGTCTTTTCCTCGCTCTCGGTATGTTTTGCGATCGAACGGAGCGCCCACTCCGGTCTCCCGGTGAAAGTGCACTATGTCTGAACGGTCTTCAGGTCCCCATGCGTCGATTTCCACGTCAGAGCTCTCGATCGTGTCGGATCCATGGCTGGCGACGATCATGGCCCGCGACGTTCACCGTGTGACCGGGGTGTGGACGGTGCGGCAGGAGCACGATACGCTTCGGGAGATTCGAAGGCTGCTCAGCCGTCCAGGATTTGTGTTTGCGCGGATTGCCACACACGAAGTGGGCACGAGTCATCGGCTGGAGGAATGCGGGCTCCGGCTCGTCGATACCGCTCTCACGCTGGAGGCCCAACCACTTCCTAGTGTCAAGACGGTGGGGGGGCGGGTACGGTTCGCAGTATCGGCGGATGAGGCGACGGTACTTGATATTGCCCGGCACAGCTTTCGCTATTCCCGATTTCATTTGGACCCCGATATTCCTCGATCTCTGGCCGATGAGGTCAAAGCGCAGTGGGCTAGAAATTTTTTTAGTCGGCAACGAGGGGATTACATGGTGATCGCCGAACACGAAGGGCGAGTCGTGGGGTTTCTTCAAGCGATCAGTGCGGCAGATCAGGCGCTCTGCATCGATCTGATTGCCGTCCATCCTGACCATCGTGGACTGGGACTGGCTGGCGAAATGATCCGATTCGCATCCAGGGAATGCGAGCGTCCCCGTGCGCTTCGAGTTGGCACGCAAAGCGCCAATATTCCTTCGCTCATGCTGTATCACAAGCTTGGATTCCGCGTTGCGGCCAGCCATCACGTATTCCACTCCCACGGTCCCCTGTAGGAGGTTGACAATTGCCACTGCTGCATAGAAGGCCAGGCGGTGTTCATCTGCTTGCCTGGATGAGGAACCCCTGAGATGTGCGGGATAGCTGGGTTTATCGGGACGCGACGTATTTCCGATGAGTCGTCCCGCCAGTGCCTCGATCTGATGCGACGCCGGGGCCCCGATGCCTCGGGCATGCATCGTTTTATGACACCCACGGGACAGCATGTCCTATTGATGCATAGTCGACTTTCGATCATCGATCTGGATGCCCGCTCCAATCAACCATTCAACGTGGATCGCTCCTGGATGGTACTCAATGGAGAACTGTACAACTACCTTGAAATCAAGCAACGCCTTGCAGAGGTAGGGGTTGCCTTTCTCACGCGATCCGATACAGAAGTCTTTCTCACGGCTCTTTGCCGCGACGGATGGGGGATGCTCGATCAGGCCGAGGGGATGTGGGCGTTGGCGGTCTATGATGAGGAGCGCTGCGAGCTGACCTTATCGCGTGACCGATTTGGGGAAAAGCCGTTGTATGTGGTACGGGCACCGGAGGGCCTGTATTTCGGTTCCGAGCCTAAGTTTCTCTTTGCTCTCATGGGGAGAACGCTGCCGGTCAATCGACACCACGTCCGTCGGTATCTCGTAAACGGATACAAGGCGCTGTACAAGTCCACTGACCGATTTTTTATCGGACTCGAGGAAGTGCCGCCGGCCGGCGTGCTTAGAATAGGCCTCGGGGGTAAAGAGACGCAGACCCTCTATTGGCAGCCGGCCTATCGGCCGGACGACGCGATGTCCTATGCGGAGGCTGTGTCGGGCGTGCGCTCGAGGATCATTGAGTCGATGAGACTGCGCTTGCGCAGCGACGTGCCAGCCGCGTTTTTAATGAGTGGCGGGGTAGATTCGAACGTGCTGATCGGGATTGCCAAGCGGGTGTTCGGGTACGACGTCCACGGGTTTACGATTTTGACGGAAGATGAACGCTATGATGAGAGCGACATGCTCGATCGGTCGATCGCTGCATTGGGCGTCCGGCATACGGGCCTGAGAGCCGACCCTACTGACTATTTGGACAACATGAAGGTCCTGGTGGACTACCATGACGCTCCCATCTCAACCATCAGCCACTACGTGCAATGGCTGCTGATGCGCGACGTGCACGCGCAGGGATACAAGATTTGTTTCAGCGGGGTCGGCGCAGATGAGTTGGTGAGTGGGTATTATGATCACTACTTGATGCATCTCGCGGAGATTCGCCATGAGCCGGAATACGCGTCGACGCGCAAGGCATGGGAGCAGTATGTCCAGCCGCTAGTGAGAAATCCTTACTTGAGAGATCCCGATTTGTTTGTCGCGACTCCTGAATTTCGGGGTCATATTTTTCTGAACAACGACGAATTTTCAGAATATCTGACGGAACCGTTCTCCGAGCCGTTCGCGGAATCTCACTATTCTGACTCGTTGCTTCGAAATCGTATGATGAACGAGATGTTTGTGGAGGCCACCCGCGTCATCCTACATGAGACAGATCTCAATGCCATGTACTTTTCCATCGAAAACCGATCTCCCTATTTAGATCGCGCGCTGTTCGAATTCTGCTATTCGATACCCAATCGGTATCTCAGTCGAGACGGCTATAACAAAGCTGTCTTACGTGACGCAGCACGAGGGCTTGCCCCGGACTGTGTGCTGGATGAACGGCGAAAAGTCGGCTTCAACGCCCCGATCCATGCATTTCTGGACATTAACGATCCGGTCGTGGTGGGGCGGTTGATGGAAGACAGTCCGGTGTTCGATCTGCTCAAGCGGAACAAGGTACGAGAGCTACTCCGCAAGCCTCGGTTGGCCAACAGTGAAAGCAAATTTCTATTCTATTTTGTAAATGCCAAGGTGTTCCTTGAAACCTGTGCCGGCTAATCTTGTCCGATACACAGGAGTGCTGACTCACGACGTCGCCGCTGGTTGATATGGTGTATTGCACCACATGTGTGTTGCCTGATACCCGGCCTAACCTCACGCTCGGTCAGGATGGGGTATGTATTGCCTGCCGGACGCATGGCCGCAAAAGCGAAATTGATTGGGACAGTCGCGCACGTGCCTTTGATCGACTGGTGGTAGAGGTGAAGGCCGCCAGCCACGGGTATGATTGCGTGATTCCTGTCAGTGGCGGGAAGGATAGCACCTGGCAGGTCATACGGTGTCTTGAGGCCGGGTTGACGCCGCTCGCGGTCACCTGGAAGACTCCGGCGCGTACGCTGATCGGACAGCAGAACCTTGACAACCTCGTGGCCCTCGGCGTGGACCACATTGACTATCAGATCAACCCAAAAGTTGAGGGCCGGTTTATGCTGCGAGCGTTGGAACGGTTCGGCAGTACGGCCATTCCGATGCATCTGGCGTTGTTCAACATTCCGCTTAGAGTCGCCGTGAAATTTGGGATTCGGCTGATCGTGTGGGGAGAAAACTCGGCCTTTGAGTATGGGAGTGCGAGCCACGCGCATACCGGGGTCAAATTGGATGACGAGTGGTATCGCACCTATGGCGTGACCCACGGCACCACCGCGGCCGATTGGGTAGGGGAAGATTTCACGGAGAAGGAGCTGGCGGGTTACGTGGGGCCCAATCCCGATGAGTTGGAGAGAAGCGGAACGCACGCAGTGTTTCTCGGATGGTATTTCCCCTGGGATCCACAGAAAAGTCTTGCCGTGGCTCGCGCGCATGGTTTTCAGTCACGATCCTCCGGAGCACGGACGGGCTACTATGATTTTGCCGACATCGACGATGACTTCATCTCGATCCATCACTGGCTAAAGTGGTATAAGTTTGGATTTACGCGGCTCTTTGACAATTTGTCGCTGGAGATTCGAAACGGACGACTTACCCGCGAGCAGGCGGTGGCGATCATCCGTGAGCGCGGGGATCAGACACCCCACGAGGACATCGCCAAATTTTGTCGTTTCGTCGGTATTGAGCAGGCTCAGTTCTGGAAGATTTGCGAAACTTTTCGCAATCGGGCCATCTGGACGCGAGGGGAATCCGGAACCTGGCGTATACCGAACTTCTTGATTCAAGACTGGACCTGGACATGAAATTCAATCCTCAGAATCCGCCCCGACGTTTCGAAGTGGGGAATCGTCTTCGATTCGAACTGCAGGATTGCGGGACGGCACACTTGAATCCCGATGAACAGATCACCTTCGTGACGGAACAGGGCGGGCAGTATGACGTGGTGCGGAAAGACTGGGGCTTCTATGCGACTCCGTCGCTAAACGGTCGGCTTGCGCAGTACGGCTTGCGTGGGGCCCTCGTAGTGAATCAGGCATCACGGCGCTACTACGTGTTGCTGGTTGAGGACGGGAAAGAGCAACTATTCGCCGCATACTGTTCGCAAGAGGGGCTGCAGGTCGTGGCATGGCTGGACAAGGCGGAGACCATAGAAACCATGCTCGGTCAATCCAGTGGATCGTAGATGATGCAGCCCACCTTGCGATGTCCGTGCAATTTGACCTACTGCCAAACGGTCTTTCGTTATGACACGCCGCCATCTGGGGAGATGCGCTTCGATATAGGCGCACAAATGTATCAGCGGTCCTATCTCCGCTGCGCGCTCTGCCGGCACTGGTACTCGGACAATCATCTCGATCTCTCGAGTCTCTACACGCGTGCCTATGTCGATGCCACCTACGGTGACAGGTTTCAAGCGACGTTTCGGCGAATCTTGGCCCTACCTCCAGAGTGTTCCGACAACACTGCGCGCGTAGCTAGAGTGCTGGAATTTATGCGGGCCTTCCCGGTGGCCGGCAGGTCACCCACCCTTCTCGACATCGGTTCGGGGCTCGGGGTCTTCCCGTATCGCATGAAGGAAGCCGGATGGGACTGTACCGTTCTTGATCCCGATACCCGCGCGGTGCAGCATGCCGAAACTGAGGTTGGTGTACGAGCCTTCTTGGGAGATTTTCTCGCAGTCAATCCTGAACAGGTCGGAGTGTTTGATCTGATTACCTTGAATAAAGTGCTGGAGCATGTGGTTGATCCGGTGTGTATGTTGGAACGGGCTGCCGGGTTCCTTAGGCCTCAGGGGCATGTGTATATCGAGCTCCCCGACGGAGAGGTTGCGTCACATCATGGCCCGCAGCGTGAAGAATTTTTCATCGAGCATCACCATGTGTTCAGTGTCGAATCACTCAGCATGCTGGCTGAGCGAGCTGGATTCCTGACGCTATCTGTCGAACGTCTGCATGAGCCCAGCGGGAAGTTTACGTTGTGCGCATTTCTTGCGCCGAAATCTGTTTCGCCGACGGCCCCGTGAAGATTCTTTTTTTTGCCCCTCATGCGGCGATTTGGGTCCATGCGTTTCCCGAGGCGCTGATCGCCGAAACGCTGGCTCAGTCGGGGCATAGCATCGTATATGTGAGCTGCGGCGAGGCTCTGCAGCAGGTCTGTAATCCCATGAACGCCTCTGGCCTCGATCACCTCAGCCGGATCGAGGCACGTCGCGAGATTTGCCGGCTGTGCGGACAGCAGAAGGAGTTACTGCGGCGTGAATTCGGTTTTACAGGATACGATCTGACAGATCTCCTGGAGCCCGCCGATCAGATCAGGGCAACTGAGATGTTGAAGGATCTATCGTTCGAGCAGTGCACGTCACTGAGGCTGGAAAACGTTCCTGTCGGCAAGCTCGCATTGTATGAAACGATTCTCAATCACAAGAAGACCGGCATTGAATTTGATGCCGGTGAACAGCGCGAATATCGTGCGTGGTTGCAGGGCGCCGTCACGACGGTGACAGCCGGAAGGCGACTATTCGAACGGGAGCAACCTGACTGCCTCGTTGTGTATAATTCGTTCTATTCTGTCAATAATGTCATGTGCTGTCTGGCGAGCGAGCACGGCATTCCCCATTACTTTCTGCATGCCGGGGGCAATCTGTCTCGTCGGCTGCAGACATTGATGGTCGGCCGCAATGAGGCCTATGGGTACGCGCGGCGTATTGTCGAACGGTGGCCACAGTTTCGCGATAGGCCGTGTCCGCCGGGTGTAATGCGGGAAATTACCGATCACTTTCTCACGTTGTTCGGTGGCCGAAGCGTATTCAGCTATTCCCCCGCCGCGTCGCGGCAACCATTCGATGTTCGGGCACGATATGGTATCGGAATAGATCAAAAAGTCATGGTGGCGACCATGAGCAGCAACGACGAACGTGCGGCTGCCAAAGCGATCGGTGCGCTTCCGGATCACCCCGCGACCTTGTTTCCGCAACAGGTGGATTGGGTCAAGCGACTCATCGAGTTCGCTGCCGGTCGTACGGATCTATTTTTACTCATTCGCGTGCATCCGCGGGATTTCCCGAACAAACGTGAAGGTATCAAATCCGAGCAAGCGAGGAATCTCGAAGCACTCCTTCGGAAACTTCCCGCGAACGTCTGTGTCAATTGGCCGAACGACCACGTTTCACTGTATGATCTTGCCAATGAAACATCCGTATTTTTAAACGCATGGTCGAACACCGGAAAGGAGATGAGCTTGTTGGGGCTGCCGGTCGTGATCTATGCTCCGGAGTTGATTTATTATCCTTCCGACTTGAATTATGTCGGCACGACGGAATGGGAGTTGATCGAGCGAATCGATCAAGCCCTTCAAGATGGGTGGAGCCTCGAAAGGAGTCGAGCCACGTACCGATGGCTTGCCGTCGAATACAAGTATGGTCTTATCGACATTGGCGACAGCTATAATAGGCCCGAGGATGCTCATGCACGTTCTGTCATGCAACGAATTGTGAACCGTGTGGCGCAGGTGGTCGCGCCATTATACCAACAGGAACAAGATTGCAGGAGAAGAGCTAGTCGGCTTCAGGCGGCACAGGCGGTCGATTCGATCTTTCGTTCGTCCGCGCAGACCCCCTTAGATATTGAGGAGGAGGGTACATTTTCTGACATTTCAGAGAATGAAGAAGGATGGGCGCTCCGGTCTGAATTGGTTCGCATCGGGAAGGCGCTGTTCGGCCCCCGCTCGACTGGAAGAAGCGATACACTGGCTGCACGGTTGCTCGCACTAGAATAGTCAAATTGTTCTGCTTCGCATCAAGTACGTATCGGTGAAATGGTACGTGTCGGTGTGGTCGGTGGTGCCACCGTGGCATCTGGAGCGGTGGCAAGGCGGCGAGTCATCGTTCAGGATCGAAGTGAAAGAACCGGGGTACGCAAAAGGGGCTACGTTAAGTATTCGAACAGCAGCTTGGGAAAACATTGCGTATACGCACGTCCGATACGATTCCGAGCTCGTGTTCGGCAGTAGGCTCTAACTGCCGGCAAATAGAGTCGGCCTTCGTGGTCCGAAGCCCAGAGGTCACATGAACACCATGGTCACACTACCTAAGTCAGAGATGGCAGCATTCCCGCGTGTCGACTATTCCGCACACCCTGCTTACGCCTCGACAGAGTACCTCTGCTCGCTCGATGATGATCGAATAGACAGGGAGGTAGCGGGGATCGATACGGCGTTTCGTGATTTACTGATGCAGGCTGACGGCAAGACGGAAGACGTGGACGTCCGATTCGGCGAGGTAGTTGGGCGCCGGATTGACGTATTGCAGGCCTATGCGCTCGGCTCAGGTGGCCTGACCGGCCGGATCGCGGACTATACGGTCCGAGCCATAGAGGTCGCGAAACAGTCACTGTTAGATGAGTGGAAATTCAAGGTCTGGAGTCATTCTGCCCGGTATCAGCCGGTACTTACCCCGGCGGAAGAGGGGAAGCTGGAGGTTCTCAAGACCGATGGCGTGGTATGCCTTGACTCCAGGGAAGATGTGGTGGCAGGCCTGTGGGAGAAGATGTGGTGGGAGCGTAAGTTATTGAGGCAACAAGCCGCTAGGTTGCCATGGGGGCGTTGCGCGATGGCGCTCGATCTGCACTCGCCAGCCGCACAGTTGCTTCAGTCGGCCTTACAACGCTCGCGAGTGTTCGAGCTCGCCGGCGCGTATTCGGGGTGTCGTATGGAGCTTCTTTATGCAGCCCTGGATCACGCGCATGAACGGCAAGCGTGGTACAAGGGGTGTTACGCCGATGTCGGCATCGACACCACCGCCACTGCCTATATGCACCTGGATGCGGATTGCGATATTGTGAAGGTCATGCTGTATCTCACCGACGTGGAGCCTGAGAATGGGGCATTTCGATTCGTACGTGGGAGTCACCGGTGGGTGCGGTCGCCTTTTCTGATTGCCTTGTACAAGGGATTTGACTGTGAGCAGGACGCCTATTTTGAGCGAGCGCAGAATGGACTCGACTATGAGGGAGGGTACTATCGACCTCGCTTCCATTTGGCATCCCATCGCCAAGAGTTGATGTGTCTCCCGAGCAGTTTTCGGGGCTCGACTCATTTTGGCGACGATGTGATCGATGGCTCTCCGATGTCCAAACGGTTGCTGACAGACGAGCATGTGTTCACGGGGCGTGCGGGAACTGTCGTGCTGTTCCATGGCGCCGCCGGAATCCATCGTGGATCGCAGGTGTCTCGGGGTGAGCGCTGGGCGATACAGATCGCGCTTCGCGCATCGGGAGCGAAAGTGCCACGTCCGTATCGCTCGGCAAAGGACGGCCTTGCTCGGCTTCGATACTATATCCGACGATTGAGGCATACCTTGACTGTAACTTCCGAGGTCGCCTGATCCGCCGTGAGTCAATCTAAGGAGCAGACGGCACTTAAGCCGATCCTTGAACGATTGCTCGGCGACCAGCGCTTGATCATTGCGGATGCCGGCGCAGCGTATGGGTTACCGGCCCATCTGCAGCTGCTGGCCCCTGTGTCTCTCCTCTGTCTTTTCGAACCGCATCCCACGCGAGCAGAAGAACTTCGTCAGCTCCTCGGTGTCGACGCCCGGGTCTTCCAGACAGCGCTGTCACGTCAAGGTGGCGAGCGGACGCTGTATGTGACGAATGTCCCGACGGGAAGTTCCCTGTTGCGGCCGGGGTCTGATGCCGCCCTCAGACTGACCGAACAGGCCTACTTCTTTCCCGTTGAGGAGCAACGGGTTCACACGCGTCGTCTTGAGGATGTGCTCGACGAAGGTGGAATCCCACGCTTGGATTTCTTAAAGGCTGACGTTCAAGGCGCGGAGTTGGAAATTCTTCAGGGACTCGGTGCCTCGCGGGGCCGAACACTGCTGGGGGCTGAACTGGAGGTCGGATTTCCGGGTGGGTATATCGGACAGCCTGGGTTTGGGGACATCGATCAGTTTTTGCGTGATCTTGGTCTCGAATTACTGGACGTGCGTTTGGCCCGCATTCACCGGTTCGTTTCTGGAAGCTACCGCTATCTTTCGGAGAACGTATTCGGTGTCCACGCTGACTCCGCATCGCTTAGTAAGCGGGTCTGGGAGGCCGACGTACTCTACTGTGTGAAACCGACGACACTCTTGGAATCCGGCGATGCACTTGGAGTTCGTCGTCTGGCTGTGCTCTACTGCGCGTACGGATTCTATACCGAAGCGTATCATCTGTTCGATCAAGCCGGTCAGGCAGCGCTGTTTCCTTCCGGCGAAGCCACGCGGCTGAAAGATGATGTTATTCGGCTTCACCGAAGGGCTCGATTTAGTGTGTTTCAGTCAGTCATGTGGCAGCGCCTCACGAATCCATTCCGCCGGTTAGGGGTTCGCGTGCGAAACAAATTATGCGGGCCTCAAGTAGGGAAATGGCAGGAATGATGCCGCTGTTCGGTGTTCGCTGGAGCGCAGCCGCGTCGTGGCTGTCGACTATTCGTTCGCTGGTGGCGTATGCAGTTTTGAAATTTCCGCTGCTCGTTGTCTGTGTCATGCTGTCCCTGATCTCGGTCGCGACGGAGCTGGCGGCCATGACGAGTCTGGTCCCGTTAACGGAATTGGCGGTAGGGCATAGCATTCCCTCGACCAGTAAATGGGTGAGTGTTCCGCAGTGGCTTGGGTATGCTCCAGCTATCGAGTTTTATCTGGCTGTGTTTTTGATACTCATCGGATCGCGTTTGGTGACGTCCTTTGCTTCGAGTGCGCTCGTGTCCTATCTCACGCGGCAAATGATCGCACATTTCTCATCCGAAGCGTTCACAACGTTTGTGAATACGCTCGCTTTCGAGGAGCTTCAGGAGCGTAGCGTGGGGTATTTCATTAACCTGGCCGGCGACGAGGCGAACCGGGCGAGTCAGGTCATCACGGCGTTGCTCCGTCTTATTCCGGTGGCGGTGCTCGGTGTGCTCTATTTTTCAGCCCTTGTCTATCAGTCGTGGTGGGTTGCGATGGGAGTGCTGGGATTTTTAGCGTTGTCCTTGCTGTCTTTAGCGCAAACGTTTCGGAAAGTACATGAACTGGGAGCACGGCAGCAACAAGAGTCTCGGGATCTCAATTCGCACTTTCTTGACGCACTCAATTCGTTGAGGACCGTTCGCAGTTATACGGCTGAAGATTTCGTCAGCCAGAAGTATAAACGGATGATTTATGGATACGCGAAGACCTGTTTTCGTGTCGATGCGCTTTCCCTATTGTCGAGTTTCGTGCCGGCGCTGCTTCTCGTGCTGGTAAGCGGAGCGGCGATTCTGTGGGTGATCGATGCGTCGACAGTCTCGGCCCATGTTCCCCTGATCATGGTGGCGGTCGTGCTTTTGTTGCGATTTTTCCCGGTGGCCGGACAGGCTATCGATATTTTTCTGCGTCTGGTGGCAGATCTTCGCGCAGGGGATGATCTGAGACGAGTTCTTCACGATGTGTCTTCACGGCCCGTGTTGGTGCCTGCCCCGGAGGAGACCACGATCCCTCAGGCCATTCGCCATATCAGATTCAAGAATGTCTCCTTCGGATATTCTCGGAATGCCCCGGTGTTGAGGGAATTTACGGTTTCATTCGAGGCCGGCAACAACTATGCGGTGTTGGGTCCTTCCGGGGTTGGCAAATCAACGTTTGTCGATGTGTTGCTGAAGTTTTACGCTTTTCAAAGTGGGCACATTGCCGTGAACGATGTAGATCTTTCCAGAGTGCCTACGCAATGGCTCCGGGAGCACGTTCGGGTTGTGGAGCAGCATGCCCGTCTCTTCAACGATACGATATTTAACAACGTCGCCTTCGGTGCCGATGTCACGTTGAATGCGGTGCGAGAGGCCTGTCAGGTTACGTGCATCGACGCTGACATTGACCGACTTCCGGATGGATTTAATACTCTGGTGACCTATCAGGGGAGCAATCTTTCTGGGGGACAACGGCAGCGATTGGCGATTGCCCGGGCATTGGTTCGAAATCCCGACGTACTGATTTTGGATGAAAGCGTCAACGCATTAGATGTGCCTCTTCGCCGTCAATTATTAGCGAGTATTCTTGAAGCCTACCGGGAGCGTATCGTGATTTGCATTACTCATGATCCGGCGGTGTCAGAACAGTTTGAGCGGGTCCTCGAGTTTGCCCAGCTCCGTGCGGAGCCTCAGCCGCTCACGTTCTGACGTGGATCGATCAGCCCTATTGAGACGCTATGCGTGACTTCTTCGTCAATTGCCTGAGCACTGTTGTGTATTCCATCGTGCGGGCAGTTCGCCCCGAAGTGCAGTGCTCGTATGCTCAAGAGGGTGAGGACCTTGTGTTGAATCGCCTATTTGAGGGACAGCGGCATGGGTTTTATGTCGATGTTGGTGCCCATCATCCGTTCCGGTTCTCCAATACGTATTTGCTCTCTCGACGTGGCTGGCGAGGGATCAATATTGATCCCAATCCGGAAGCCATGCGGTTGTTCGGACAATGGCGTCGGCGTGACGTCAACCTGATGATCGGTATTGCCGAGGAGTGCGGCAGCCTCCGATTCTTCCAATTCAACGAGTCTGCGCTAAATACATTTGATGAGCAGCTGGCCCGTGATCGGGAGGTGCGGGACGGCTATCAGCTGATCGCGTCGACACTCATTCCCGTACAGCCGCTTCGGCAAGTGTTTGAGCAGCATCTGCCGAAGGGACAGGTCATCGATGTGTTGTCGGTGGATGCTGAAGGGGTCGATCTAAATGTGATTCGGTCGAATGATTGGGACAGGTTTCGTCCATATTGCGTTCTCGTTGAGTCATTACAGTCATCGTTGACTGCTCTGGAGACAAATCCGATGCACCGGTATGTCTCGGAGCATGGGTACGGCTTATTTGCGAAGACGGTCAATACCTTCATCTATTTGGACCAAAAGAACCCGAGATAGCAGTGCTAGCGCCGATTGCCTTGTTCGTCTATAAGCGTCCTGAGCATACGGGACGAGTCCTCGAAGGCCTGAAGAATAACCGCGAAGCACGGGAGTCAGATCTTTTTGTGTTCTCCGACGGGGCTAAGAACTCGCTCGTGAACGAAGATGTGTCTGCTGTCCGGGCACTGCTTCGGGGGCTCACAGGGTTTCGTTCCGTCACCGTCGTCGAACAGTCTGTTAACTTGGGGCTGGCTCGTTCAATCGTGACCGGGGTCACTGATTTGGTGGAACGATATGGACGTGTGATTGTATTGGAGGACGATGTGCTCCCGGGTCCGCATTTCCTGCAGTATATGAATGCGGCATTGGAATGGTACCTGAATGTTTCCGAAGTAGTCAGTATCCACGGCTATTCCTATCCCGTGAGCTGCCAGCTGCCGGAAACATTCTTCCTCCGTGGTGCGGATTGTTGGGGATGGGCCACGTGGGCGCGAGGGTGGCGGCTTTTTGAGCCGGATGGAGCGAAGCTGTTGACTAGACTTTCTGAGCGGGGACTCGCACGTGCGTTTGATATGGATGGTGTGTATCCCTACATGAAAATGCTCGAGGACCAGGTCGGTGGACGGAATGACTCCTGGGCGATCCGTTGGCATGCGGCGGCATTCCTGGAAGGTCTCCTTACACTGTACCCGGGCTCATCTCAGGTGCAAAATATCGGAACCGACGGTAGTGGAACACATGGGGGGCGTGCCGACGAATTTGTGCATATTTCTTGGGGGAGGCCAGTTGTAGTAAGGGATATTCCGATTGAGGAAAGTCAGCCTGCGCGCCAAGCATTTATTCGGATGCTGAAGTCGTTACGACCCTCCGTGCCTCGGCGGATCTGGGCACGCCTACGAGGAATGGTTGGCGACCATGCCGGAGGGATCTGAGGAATGAAGCGAGTAATCAAGTCCTGGATCCCGCCGGCTATTCTCAATGCCTATCGAGGGTTTCGTGCTGATGATATTCGGTTTCAGGGGCTGTTTCCAACTTGGGAGGCTGCGCGTGCTGCCTCATCCGGGTATGACGATGAAGCCATTTTTAGGAAGTCCAGAGTCGCGGCGCTGAAGGTCAAGATGGGGGAGGCTGCGTACGAACGTGATTCTGTGCTGTTTGATCACGTGGAGTTCTATTACCCTCTCTTGGCCGGTCTCTTGCGTGCCGCATGTGCACGAGGTGGACACCTGCGCGTGTTGGATATCGGCGGATCATTCGGAACGGTCTACCGACAATTCAAGGCGTTCCAGCCCCCTCTGGCGTCCGTGCGGTGGAATATCGTCGAGCAGTCTCGAATTGTCGAATCGGGGCGGGCCGAGTTTGCAGATGGCGAGCTGAATTTTTTTTACACGATAGAGGAAGCCGTGAAGCCAGAAGCCCCTGACGTCGTGTTGTTGTCGAGTGTGGTGCAGTATGTCGAGCACCCCTACGATCTCATCCGGGAGGCTTGTTCCATCGGAGCGAACAGTATGCTGATTGCGCGAACGCCCTGTGCGGACGCCATTCAGGATGTCCTCACGGTCCAGATTGTTCCTCCCTCGATTTATAAGGCAAGTTATCCCTGTTGGATATTTGCTGTGGCCAAATTTCTCGAGGCCTTCGCGCCCCAGTATCGACTTGTTGCTTCATTTCAGGAATCAGAGGGATCGTTGCAGAGCGATCGAGGCCCGTTTGAGCTTCGTGGTTTCATCCTGGACCGAAGTTCTTAGCTCTATGTTGACTAGTCTGAAGCGGTACTATGATGCTCAGATGATGCGTCCCGGCCTTCCCGGGCTGTTCATCAACCCGTTTTATTTTGCGAGGAAGGGGTTATATGAGAGTGTCTGTCGCCTTACCCCCCATATCACGGGACGCGTCCTAGATGTTGGCTGCGGGAGTCAACCCTATCGACCCTTATTTAAGGCCGTTGAGTACATTGGTATGGAGCTTGATACGCCGGAGAATCGTGCTCACAAGCAGGCAGATGTGTTTTATGGTGGCCAAGCCTTTCCGTTCGATTCTGAAAGTTTTGATTCGCTCGTGTGTAACCAGGTCTTGGAGCATGTGTTCACACCCACGGAATTTGTGCGTGAACTGAATCGAGTGCTCAAGCCGGGCGGACATTTGCTACTGACAGTGCCATTTGTTTGGGATGAGCATGAACAGCCGTATGATTATGCCCGTTATTCCTCTTTTGGCCTCCTCGCCCTCATCACGAGTGCTGGTTTTGAGGTCGTGGAGCATGTCAAGACTATGAGCGATGTTCGAGTTCTCTGTCAGCTCGTAAATGCCTATCTCTATAAAGTTACGGTCCACAGAAACCAGTATCTCAATCTCTTCAGTACATTGTTGTTGATGGCGCCTATCAATCTTTTGGGTGCCATAGGTCGATTCATGACTCCTTCAAATCCTGATCTGTATCTCGACAATGTCATCTTGGCAAAGAAAGTAGATCACAAATGACGGAGTCTGGCGATTTTTCCGGCTCCAAGGTGTTGATTACGGGAGGAATGGGGTTTATTGGCTCCAACCTGGCTCGAGAACTTGTCCGAAGGGGTGCCAGTGTGACAGTGGTTGACAGTCTCGTCCCAGAGTATGGCGGCAATTTGTTCAATGTCACCGATATTGAACGAAACATCCGGGTGAATATTTCTGATGTTCGGGATGAGCACAGTTTCCGCCATCTCATTCAAGGCCAGGATTTTCTGTTCAATCTGGCTGGGCAGACAAGTCATCTTGACTCTATGGAAAATCCGTACACGGATTTGGAGATCAATTGTCGCGCTCAGCTGTCGATCTTGGAGGTCTGCCGACGCTATCAACCAAAGATTAAGATTGTGTTTGCGAGTACCAGGCAGATCTATGGAAAGCCGGACTATCTGCCGGTGGATGAAAAGCACCTTCTTCGTCCGGTTGATGTGAATGGGATTAACAAGATGGCCGGAGAGTGGTACCACATTCTCTACAACAACGTGTATGACATTCGCTCGTGTGCCTTGAGACTCACCAATACGTATGGGCCCAGGATGCGGATCAAAGATGCCAAGCAGACCTTCTTAGGGGTATGGATTCGTTTGCTTGTTGAGGGTAAGCCGTTTGAAGTGTGGGAGGGGCAGCAGATACGGGATTTTTCATTCGTGAGTGATGTTGTCGATGCGATGCTTCTGGTCGCGGTCAGTGAAGAGGCTAACGGGCAAGTGTTCAACCTGGGCGGAGAGTTGGCAATTACTCTCAAGGACCTTGCTGATCTGCTTGTGAAGGTTACCGGTGGGGGAAGCTATGTCCTGCGATCGTTTCCTGGTGAAAGGAAACGTATTGATATCGGTGACTACTATGCGAATTTTGAGAAAATTCAATCGACGCTTGGATGGGGACCAAAGGTTTCCTTAGAGCAAGGGCTCCATCAGACGGTTGAATTCTACCGTGCGCATCTCGCGCACTATCTTTGACAAGGACCACTGTGTCGGATTCCTCTGCTATTCCTGCCGCCAACCCGCTGGCGGATTACCTTGCTCGGCGACCAGAGATTGATCAGGCGATCCAGCGGGTCCTCTCCGGTGGCCGGTATATCCTGGGGCCAGAGGTCATTGCATTCGAGCAGGAGTTTGCCTCCTTTTTGGGCGCTCGTTTCGCCATCGGTGTAGGAAGCGGCACAGAGGCGTTGCATGTGGCTCTGCGTGCCTGTGGCATCGGCCCAGGTGACGCCGTCATCACGGTGTCTCATACTGCTGTGGCTACGGTTGCCGCAATCGAGTTGGCCGGTGCGATTCCCCTCCTTGTCGATGTCGCCCCCCTGAGCTACACCCTCGATCCAAATCGGCTTGAGGCGGCGATACAGGCCAACCCATCGTTGCGCATCAAAGCGCTGATCCCAGTCCATCTCTACGGTCATCCCGCGGATATGCCCACGATCATGAGCGTTGCGGAGCGATTCAATTTGAAGGTGATCGAGGATTGTGCGCAATCCCACGGAGCTTCGATAGATGGGCGAAAGACAGGTACGTGGGGCCATCTGGCCGCATTCAGCTTTTATCCAACCAAGAATCTGGGGGCACTAGGGGATGGTGGTGCCGTAGTGACGAACGATCCGGAACTGGCTGAACGTGCCACATTGTTTCGTGAATATGGTTGGCGGGAACGCTATATCAGTGAAGTCCCCGGAGCTAACTCCAGACTCGACGAGCTACAGGCTGCCATCCTGCGTGTGAAACTCCAGTTTCTCGACGAGGACAATGCGAAACGGCAGGAGGTGGCCCGGCAGTACGATTCAATGTTGTCGGTGCCCCAGCTCATTTTGCCGCACTGCAGCCCTAGCTTCACGCACGTGTACCACCAGTATGTGATCCGTAGTCCCCGACGTGATGAATTGAAACAGTTCTTGGGGGCGCATTCTGTAGGAACGCTCATTCACTATCCTGTACCGATTCATCAACAGCCGGCTTACCGCGATCGCGTGTTGACACAGAGCGGACTTGCGGCAACCGAGCGGATCTGCCAAGAAATCCTAAGCCTTCCCATGCATCCACACCTGACCTCTGATCAGGTTCGTCGGGTCGGTGATTTGATTCTGTCGTGGCTCAAGGAAGATCATCGGCCTAGGTGATGCGTCATTTTTGTACGTATTTTGACCGGAATTATCTGCCTCGAGGCATCGCTCTATACCGCTCACTTGTGCGGACCTGTTCTTCGTTTCAGCTCTGGATTCTCTGTATGGATGCTGGATGCTATGACCTGCTGGTTCGACTTCACCTCCCACAAGTTCGATTAATCACGATAGAAGAGTTTGAACGGGCGGATCCAGAATTGCTGGCTACGAAAGGGGCGCGATCGAGGATCGAGTACTACTTCACATGTTCTCCGTCCCTTCCGTTGTACATTCTCCGGTGTGACACGGAGATTGATATTATTACGTATCTTGATGCGGACATGTACCTCTTTTCAGACGTTGAGCCGATCTTTAGAGAGTTCAACACGCACTCTATCGGAATCTCTGGCCATAGGTTTCCTGTGCCGTTACTTCATCTGGAAAAGTATGGACGTTACAACGTTGGATGGCTCATGTTCCGAAACGATCAAGCCGGTTTGGACTGCTTGGCATGGTGGCGGCAGCAATGTCTCGACTGGTGTTACGATCGATACGAGGACGGTCGGTTTGCAGATCAGAAGTATCTGGACGAGTGGCCGAGCCGTTTTTCAGGCACGGTGGTACTTAACCATCCCGGTCTGAATGCGGCTCCCTGGAACCTCGGCGGAGTCATGGTGTCTCAGTCGCGTGCCGGAGTTCAGATTGACGACAAGCCGCTCGTTTGTTTTCACTTTCACGGATTCAAACGGATTTGGTCGTGGCTCTACGAACCTAACTTGCTCGACTATCAGGTCAAACCCTCGACAGCTATACGCCGTGGTATTTTCGCGCCGTACATTCGCGAATTAACGGCGATCGAGGCTGAGTTGCAGGCACTACCTGACGGCGCTGCTTCGGTGATGATACTGGAGCGTGGTGGCAGCCAACGAACTGGCGTGATGCGATATCTACGTGGCCTGCGGCGGTGGTTGAAGATGTCTCGCGAGACTATTATGGGGCAGTATCTTATCCGGGTGAACGGACGAGTGCTCTAGGGCTGTGGCTGCTGTCGACAGCGTAAATTGATCATCGCTGTACGGTTGAAGTAGTTTTGCGTCTTTCCATGAGAGAGAATGAGTTGTCCTTGGGCCTCAGTACTCTGGGTGAGTCAGGTGTTTACACCAGGAGTATTTGAATGTCTTGGTGTCGGCGATTTTACTTTACGAGTCGAGCTTCCAGGAGGAGTCTCATAACGAATAGTTCTCACGGTTGGTATATGAAATGATCTCTCAGCTGCCCCTCATCTCGATCGTCACACCATGTCTCAATGGACGTCGGTTCATCGAGGAAGCCATTCAGAGCGTCCTTGATCAGGGTTATCCTCGGATTGAACATATTATCGTCGATGGTGGTTCGACTGACGGGACGCTTGATGTTGTCGGTAAGTATCCACATCTACGCGTGATCAGTGAGCCTGATCGAGGCCTCTACGACGCACTCAATAAGGGGGTGCGGTTAAGCAGTGGGGATATCATCGGGCATCTCAATTGTGATGACTTGTATGAAAAGTTGATGTTTGGGCAGATAGCTGAAAAGTTCATGGCGATGCCTGCTGCCGATGCAGTTTGTGGAGGCGTGGAGGTATTTGAGCATGGCTCGAGGGGAGAGAAGCGTATTATTGGTCAATATATGGGTCCCAAGGATTTGGAGCTTTCATTTGAAAATGTGACCATTGGTCCGGCCATGACGAATGCCCGCTTTTTCAGAAAGAGGGTCTATGAAAAAATCGGACTCTATGAGACGCGTTTTCGTATTGCTGCTGATCGAGAGTTTCTCATTCGTGCGACCTTGGCGGGGATCGAGAGTGTCGGAATACCGAGGGTGTTGTATCACTATCGGGCTCACTCGGGGTCGTTGACTTTTAGTCATAATAGTCCTCATCGCCTGAGGATGCTCAACGAGTATTTGGAAATTGCGGAAGAGCATATACGTACAAATAGCCAGCGCGAACCGGTAGAGCCATTCTGTCGAAAATGGCATGCCAGAACGACAGCCGAAGCTGCTTTACGGGCACTGCGTGAGAGGAACTATACATTAGCGCTGAGCTATGCGAGACGTGGACGAGAGTATAAGCCATCGTGGTCGGTTACCTTCATGGCTATTCTTCTCCGAAGAATTACGACTGGTAAAAGCCATTAACCCAAGATACCGTCCATGAAATTTTCCTTGATTGTCGCAACTGTTGGGCGAACATCCGAATTGCATAGATTGTTGACTTCGTTAGACGACCAGACCTACAGGAATTTTGAATTGATTGTTGTTGATCAGAATCTTGATGATCGGCTCGAGAATGTGATTGCTTCATTTTGTGATCGTTTGACGATTATCCATCTGACTTCGCCCCTTGGTGTTTCGCGAGCTCGCAATGCGGGAATTCAGAAAATAACGGGAGACATCGTGGGATTTCCCGATGATGATTGTTGGTACCCCCATGACCTCTTGCAAAATGTAATTCGATTACTTGAGCAAGGTCACTGTGATGGTGTGACAGGTCGCGTCATAAGCCAAGATGGGCAGATGAGTGCCTATTCGAGATTTGATGAGACAACTGGTCTTGTGTCTTTGACGAACGTGTGGAGGAGAACATGTACCTTTACAATTTTTCTCAAACGAAAAGTCGTAGAAACAATTGGAGGCTTTGATGAAATGATGGGGCCGGGCGCTGGGACCCCTTGGGTGGGAGGAGAGGACATCGATTATCCTGTCAGAGCAATTAGGGCCGGATTCAACATACTCTACTTGCCGGAGATTCAAGTCTTTCATCCTAATCCATTCGACCAGGGATTGGAGGAAATGGCTAAACGGGCGTATACCTATGGTGCGGGAATCGGGAGAGTCTGGAAAAAGCACCATTTCCCACTGTGGTTTATTGCATACTATTTGATCCGGCCACTTGGGGGAGCACTCGTGAGCCTTGTAAGAGGAGAGTGGACAAAAGCCTACTATCACTGGAATGCCTTGTGTGGCAGGTTCGAAGGTTGGAGATCAAAGGTGTAAGTGCCCACACATGAGACTCAAACATGAGAGTGTTACAGATTATTGCGTCCGGAGATGTTGGTGGAGGGACCAACCATGTGCTGCAGATTCTGCGCGGGCTCAAAGACAGCATGTCACTCTATCTCGTAACCCAGCGAGACTCGTACCTTTCCCGAAAAGCGGGAGAGATGGGTATCCCGTGCGTTGGGCTAGACTTTTTCTCAGGTCGACTGGATCCCCGTGTTCCCTTTCGACTCCAAAAAGTTCTGAGGTCCGTGAAGCCACATGTCGTCCATGTTCACGGCGGTCGTGCTGCATTCTTTCAGGCACTCGCAGGGAACGCCGTTCCCTCGGTCTATACCGTTCACGGGTTCCATTTTGCACATAAACCGTTTCCGTTTCGGTGGTTGGCTGCAGGTGCAGAGCGACTTGCTTTGAACCGCGCGAATCATGTGATCTTCGTCTCGCGGTTCGACCAGAACCTCGCCAAAACCTATCGATTATTGTCAGGGAACACGCCTAATTGTGTGATTCACAACGGGATCCCCTGCCCTTCGGTGACGGTTGGTGCTCAAGGTCGGCAGTGCCTCATCGGTTTTGTAGGTCGCCTCGAACCACCGAAGGACCCGCTTCTCTTTCTGGACAGTTTGAGGGAACTTCCCCACTATCGAGCCGTGATCATTGGGGCAGGTTCGCTAGAAATAACTGTCCAGAAAGAAATCGCGCGCAAAGGTTTGGCAGATCGTGTGACGATGCGAGGAGGTCTCTCACATGAGGAAACTATGAACGTAATGAGAGATCTTCACCTATTGGTAATGACGTCGCGGTGGGAAGGATTGCCACTGGTTCCTCTGGAGGCGATGAGGATTGGTGTTCCTGTTGTGACCACTGACGTAGGGGGGATGAGAGAAATAATTGAGGATGGTAAAAGCGGTGTCCTCGTTCCGGACCGTACATCGACAGCCATTGCGCTGGCGGTCAAACGGGTTTGCGAGGATGAACGCTTGCGAGCCAATCTTGTGAATGAGGCACGCAAGCGGGTAACCGAAATATTTTCTGAGGAGACGATGTTGTCTCGAGTGCGAGAGGTATACGAGGGAATCGCTCGGTTTGGTCAAACCGTGTGAAGGTATTCATGAGGAGCATCATTGCCGGCATTGCCTTCCAGTAGTGTATGTCGACATGACGTCGACATGAAAGTTGCCATTGTCCACGACTGGCTGACCGGGATGCGGGGGGGCGAGCGGTGCCTGGAGGCGTTCTGCGAACTGTTTCCTGAGGCCGATCTCTATACGCTGTTGCACCTTCAAGGCAGCGTGTCTCCCACCATCGAGCGCCATCGAATCACGACCAGTTTCATTCAGTCGATGCCGCTGGCGGCGCGATACTACCGATACTATCTTCCGTTGTTTCCGTTGGCCATTGAGCGGTTGCAGCTGGAGTCCTACGATCTGATCCTGAGTTCGAGCCATTGCGCGGCCAAGGGCATCCGCCCGCCGGCGGGCGCGAAACATCTCTGCTACATTCATGCGCCCATGCGGTATGTGTGGGATCAGTTCGACAATTATGCCGGCGGCGGGCGATCGGGACTCGTAGCACGATTGGGGATGGGGGTGTTCCGCGAGCGCTTGCAGGCCTGGGATGTGGCATCCGCCGCGCGAGTGGATGAGTTCGTGGCCAACTCCCATAACATCGCCGCCAAGGTGCAGCGGTACTATGGACGGCCGGCGGCCGTCGTGCATCCGCCTGTGGATTGGCACGCATTTGAAGTCGCGCAACAATCCGAGGACTTCTATCTCATGGTCACGGCATTTGCTCCGTACAAACGGGTTGATCTCGCCATTCAGGCGTGTAATCTTATGAAGCGGCGATTGAAGATCATCGGCAAGGGGCAGGAAGAGTCGAGGTTGCGAACGTTAGCCGGTCCGACGATCGAGTTTCTCGGTTGGCAGCCGGACGAAGTGGTGCGAGACCATTACGCACGGTGCCAAGCGCTGCTCTTTCCAGGTGAGGAAGATTTTGGTATTGTCCCGCTCGAGGCCATGGCCTGCGGAAAACCGGTGATTGCGTTCGGCCGAGGCGGCGCCCTGGAGACGGTATCTCCCCTGGCCGCAGGGGTGCCAGGAGAGGGGGGATTGTGGTCGGCCGCTCATGCGGGTTCGAACCCTCCCGGCCCTGTCGCGACCGGCGTGTTTTTTTTCGAGCAGACCACCGCGTCGCTCGTAGGGGCACTGGAGGCGTTTGAACATCACCGCGCCGAATTCGATCCGCAGTCGATTCGCACGCACGTGGCCGTCTTCGACCGCCGGCTGTTCAAGGAGCGCATGAAAGCCTTCGCGATGAAGGCGCTGACCGGCACGGCTTCATAGGGGGAGCATGCTCAAACGCCACTCCCAATTCCTCAAGAGTCTGTTGTTCTGTATCGACCTCGGGCTGATCTGCGCCTGCTGGGTCGGCGCGTACTACCTGCGTTTCTCCGAGATCGTGGAGCCTGCCACTAAGGGTATTCCTCCTCTCCGGATCTATCTGCTGTTGCTGGTTCCGATCATCGCCGTCTGGGGCATGTCGTTCCAGGCCTTCGACCTCTATCGGCCGCGGCGGATGGGGACGCGGTTGTCGGAGTTTCTCGATGTGGCGAAGGCGAATACGCTGTCGGTGCTGATCCTTGTGGCGCTCACGTTTTTCTTGCGGCAGTACGAATACTCCCGGCTCGTGTTGCTCTTTTTCTGGCTCTTGAATCTCGTCGTGTTGGGATTTTCGAGGGTCTTGTTCAGGGAAGTGCTGCGATTCTTCCGTCGGCAGGGCTACAACCAGCGTCATGCGCTGGTGATCGGCACGAGCCGCCTGGGGCGCCGCGTGGTGGATGCGCTCGCTCAGCATCCGGAACTGGGGGTGAAGGTCAATGGTTTTTTGAGCGCCGATGCCCGGAAGATGGGTGAGCGGATCGATGGGGTGCCGGTGGTCGGGCAGTACGATGATCTTCAGGCGCGTGTCCAGTCCAGCGTCGATATCGTGTTTGTCTGTTTGCCGCCGGAGGATGAGCGGTGGGCTGAGAAAATGTTTACGTTCCTGGCTACCACCATGGTGGAGGTTAAAGTCTTACCCGCCATGTGTGAATTTGTAAGTCTGCGGGCGGAAGCCGAGATGTTCGAAGGGCTCCCGCTCATCACGTTGCAAGGGTCGCCGCTGCACGGATGGAATCTGGTGGTCAAGCGGATGTTGGATGTGGTCGGTGCCTCGGCCGCCCTGATCTTGTTTGCGCCGCTGTTCTGCGCGGTCGCAGGCCTGGTGAAATTCACTTCTCCTGGTCCGATCTTCTTCCGGCAGCTTCGCATGGGGTTGGACGGGCAGGCCTTCGAAATGTTGAAGTTCCGGTCCATGAAACCGGATGCAGAGTCGGAAACCGGTCCGGTCTGGACGCAACCCAACGACGATCGCCGGACACCGATCGGCGCGTTCCTGCGGCGAACGAGTTTGGACGAGTTACCGCAATTCTGGAACGTCTTGCGCGGGGAGATGAGCATTGTCGGCCCCAGACCGGAGCGGCCTGAGTTCATTGCGCGATTTCGTGAGACGTTGCCGCAGTATATGCTACGGCATAAGATGAAAGCCGGCATTACCGGGTGGGCGCAAATCAACGGCTGGCGTGGCAACACGTCGCTGGAGAAACGGATTGAACACGATTTGTACTACATCGAGCATTGGTCGATTTGGTTCGATTGTAAGATTATGCTGCTGACGTTGTGGCGAGGATTTATCCACCGGCATGCCTACTGATCGCGGTGGCCGCCGTCCGGCACCGGCCGCTCCTCCATGGGGAGTTTTCTTGAGTTTCGCCCAATGACTTGTTAACATCGCCAAAGTCGAAAGCCTCTGCATGCCCAGCATACAACGCCGCACAACACACCCCGCGAAGTCGCGTGCTTCTCTGCAACGGATCCTTCGGGGGATCCGACTCTTTGCAACGGATGTCGACGGCGTCTTGACCGACGCCGGCATGTACTACTCCGAATCCGGTGACGAATGGAAAAAGTTCAATACGCATGACGGGATGGGGATCAAGCTCCTGCAGAAGGCCGGCCTTGTGACGGCCATCATTACGCAAGAGTCGACCAAAATCGTGATGCGTCGTGCACAAAAACTAACGATTCCTGAAGTGCATCAGGGCGTATATGACAAATTGGCCGTGCTCAAGGAGCTGGTGGCGCGACATGGTTTTTCTCTGGATCAAGTCGCCTATATCGGTGATGATGTGAACGATCTGCAGGCGCTTGGCGCCGTCGGGTTTTCAGCGGCGCCGGCCGATGGCATGCCGCCGGTTCTTAAAACGGTTCGATACGTGTGCAAGAAAAAGGGCGGAGAAGGTGCCGTCCGGGAAGTGGCCGATCTCATTTTGGCGGCTCAACAGCCACGTTAAGCCGCTCACATTCACGTGATGCCGAAAGTGAAGGGCGCTCCATGGATATGATGGAACATCTCTATCCGGTCATTTTGGCCGGCGGCAGCGGCACCCGCTTCTGGCCGTTGAGTAGGCATCTCTACCCGAAGCAATTGCTGCGGATCATCGGCAATGAGACGCTGATTCAACAGACGATGCGGCGTGTCCTCTCCTGCGCGAAGCCCGAACAGGTCATCATCTCCACCAATCCCGGCCAGGCGGATTCGATTCGTGTGCAATTGGGAGAGTGGAAGTCCCAGTTGCGTGACAACTACGTGATCGAACCGGTCGGTCGCAATACCGCGCCGGCCATCGCATTGGTGGCTGCCGAGCTGCTGTTGCGCGACCCACATGCGATGATGCTGGTCCTGCCGGCGGATCATGTGGTGACGGGGGAGCCGGCGTTCAAGGCGGCGGTGGCATTGGGTGCGCAATTGGCGGCCCAGGGGCATCTGGTGACGTTCGGCATCAAGCCGACCAGGCCGGAAACGGGTTATGGGTATATTCAGCCCAATCGACGAAAATCGCTGGCCAAGAAGGGGCGGCTGACGGGCCATCCGGTCGCGCGTTTTGTCGAGAAGCCAAATCGGACCAAGGCCGCGCAGTATCTCAAGAACGGCAATTTCTACTGGAACAGTGGGATGTTTCTCTGGAAGGCGTCCACGATTCTGGAGGAAATTCAGGCGCACCAGCCGCAGCTGGCCAGGGCGATTCAGCGCGTCCATGCCCTGATGGCATCGGGTGCCGAGCCGGGAGTGGTCGAGGCCGCGTATAAGAAGGTGCCCTCGGTGTCGATTGATAACGGCGTGATGGAGCTGTCGGCTAATGCGGCGATGATCCCGGTCGGATTCGGATGGTCAGATGTGGGCAATTGGAGCAGCCTCGAGGAAGTGGCTCCACGCGATAAGGCCGGCAACGTCGTCAGTGGGCGCGTCGTGGATATGGACAGTACCAACTCCGTGCTTTATGCCGATCGCCGGGTCGTCGCGACGATCGGACTCTCGGACATGGTGGTGGTTGATACGCCCGATGCCACGTTGATCTGTCCGAAATCGCGCTCACAAGACGTGAAGCAGATGGTCGAGATTCTCAAGCAGCAGGGCGCGCCCGAGCATCTGGAGCACGTGACCGTGTTTCGTCCATGGGGATCCTACACGGTCTTGGAAGAAGGTCTTGGATATAAGGTCAAACGCGTGACGGTGAATCCGGGCGGGCGGCTGTCTCTCCAACTCCACCACAAGCGCAGTGAGCACTGGGTGGTGATCGCCGGGACCGCGCGGGTGACGAGAGGCGAAGAGCTGCTGGATCTCCGCGTGGGGCAGAGCACGGCAATCCCTGTCGAGACACCCCATCGTCTGGAAAATCTGGGCACGGAGACGCTCCATATTATTGAAGTCCAAAACGGCCCCTATCTCGGGGAAGATGACATCGTGCGGTTTCAGGACGACTATGGCCGAACGTCTACACGGTGACGTGTGAGTGGGGCGATTGTGCCCTACCTGTCTCGACCAATCAGCAGTTCACCACATCGAACCTCGTACCCGGAGTAAGGCATGGCGCTGTTTCGCGAATATGATCTCAGGGGCATTGTCGGAGAAGAACTCACGGAAGCCATCGCCGAGCAGGTGGGCCGTGCCTACGCGACCATGGCGCGTGAGCAGGGGGCGGTGCGAATCAGCTTGGGGCGCGATGGGCGATTGAGCTCGCCCGGGTTGCAGGAGGCGTTGCTTCGAGGCTTGCTCGCCGGTGGGCTGGATGTGGTGGATTTGGGGCTCTGCGCCTCGCCGCTCCTCTACTTCTCGTTGTTCACCTTGCCGGTGGACGGTGGCATCATGATCACCGGCAGCCACAATGCGGCCGAGTACAACGGCTTTAAAATCTGCATCGGAAAAGAAGCGATTCACGGCGAAGAGATTCAGCGGCTGCGGCGCATCATGGAAGCCGGTCGATTCTCCACCGGTACCGGACGCCTTTCCTCTCACCCCATCATCCCGGACTACTTACAGCATCTCAAAACGAACTTTGCCGGCGTGCGGGCCGACCATCTTCATGTCGTGATCGATTGCGGCAATGGTGCGGCGTCGTTGGTCGCGAAGCAGGCGCTTGAGCAAATGGGCTGCCGCGTGACCGGCCTCTATGACGAGTTGGATGGGCGATTCCCCAACCACCATCCTGACCCCACCGTGGTGGAAAATCTGCAGGACCTGATCGCAACGGTGCGTGAGCAGAAGGCCGATGTCGGCATTGGGTATGACGGTGATGCCGACCGGATCGGCGCGGTCGATGAGCGGGGAGAGATCCTGTGGGGAGACCGTCTGATGATTGTCTACGCGCGGGATATCCTGACCCAGCGCCCGGGCACCACCTTTATCTCCGAGGTCAAGGCCTCGCAATGTTTGTACGACGACATTGCCGCGAAGGGCGGCCGTCCGATCATGTGGAAAACCGGCCATTCGCTGATGAAGGCCAAGCTCAAGGCGGAGTCGGCGGTTCTCGCCGGCGAAATGTCCGGGCATATGTTTTTTGCCGATCGGTATTTCGGATTCGACGATGCCATCTATGCGTCTTGCCGATTGGTTGAGATTCTGGCCAAGACCAAGCAGTCTCTCTCCAGCCTCGTCGCCGACCTTCCTCCGACGACGGTGACGCCGGAGATTCGCGTCGATTGCCCCGACACGTTGAAATTCCAATTGGTCGATCAGGTGCGCATGCAATTAACGACCTATCTCAATGCCGGCAAGCCGGTCGGCGCCTCGAATCTTCGTCTGCGTGAGTTGGTGACAATCGACGGGGTGCGTGCGATTTTCGAAGACGGCTGGGGGTTGATTCGAGCCTCCAATACTCAGCCTGCGCTGGTCCTCCGGTTTGAAGCCCCGTCGCCGGCCCGATTGGATGTGATTCGTGCGACCATTGAAACCGAGCTTGCGCAGGCCAGACGTGTGCTGTCGGCGTAACGCGCCGTTCTTCCCTGCCGGGTTCCATCCGGTGTTGCTGCTCATCGCTCTCATCCTGACGACAGTTCTTCATTTAAGCCCATCTCCTTCTCACGCGATCATAGATGGGCAAGTCCTCGCTTCTGCCCCGCTTCCGTTTGCGAACGGGGAGCGATTGTCCTATGACGTGACCTGGTTGGGGATGCGCGCGGGACTTGCGACCATGGTCGTGGAGGGAACGTCGGGCGAGGGGGGGCGTCAGCAACTCACCCTGGCCATGACCGCCCGATCAAGTCCGACCGTTACGAAGTTCTATCCGGTCGATAATCGAGGCGTGTCCATCGTCGATCTCGATTCGTTCCTCCCCAGGCACATGACGTTTGCCCGTCGGGAGGGCAAGCGGTTCAATGATTTCGACTATACGTTTCGGCATGCTGAAGGGCTGGTGACCGCGGTCAAGGATGGGAAAACCGACGAACTCCCGATCCCTCCCGATGCGCAGGACGCCATGTCTTGTCTCTATTACGTACGCAAGGTGCTGCCGTTTGTGCCCGGGGCGTCACTGGCGATGACCGTCCATCACGATAAGAAAAACTACAAGATGGAGGTCAGGGTCGAAGCCCTTGAAACCGTAGAGGGGGTATGGGGGAAACGGCAGACGGCCCGGGTGGTGGTCATCATGCCGTTTCAGGGGATTTTCCTGAATGAAGGCAATATTCGTGTCTGGTTCACCAACGATGAGCATCGGATACCCGTCAGAATGAAGGCCAAGGTCGTCGTCGGGTCGATTGTGGCCGAACTGACTGATGGGTACGGACCGGCGTCACCCTCCTAATATCCCCGCCTTGGTTTGCTCGTCCGGACGAAAACCGCTATACTCACGCCGAGTTCGTGGGGAGGGCTTCGGCTCTGTCCGAGGCCCTCTTCATGTTGACTTGTCGTCGTCCGCTCCACAAGGATTCCTACGCATGGCAAAATTTCCCATTACATTGAGCCGTTTTATTATTGAACAACAGGCCGCGCATCCCGAAGCGACCGGCGAATTCTCTGTGCTGCTGACCCAAATCGGTCTCGTCGGCAAAATGATTGCGCATGACTTACGCAGGGCCGGATTGAACCAGATCCTCGGCACCACCGGAGAGACGAATATTCAGGGCGAGGTGGTCAAGAAGCTCGATCAGATCGCGAATGATACCTTTGTTCGCGTATTCGAACAAAGCGGGCTCGTGTGCGTTCTGGCTTCTGAAGAAATGGAACAACCCCTGAAAATGGTTCACGAGGGGGCCAAGTACATGCTCTTGGTCGATCCGCTGGACGGATCCTCTAATACCGATGTCAATATGCCATTGGGCGCAATTTTCTCCATCCGCCGGTCGCAGGTGGGGGCGCGCCGGGGGGTTGAAGACGAGTTGCTTCAAAAAGGCACTCAGCAGATTGCCGCTGGGTATGTGTTGTATGGGGCGAGCACGATGCTGGTATTCACTGTCGGGCAGGGGGTGCATGGCTTCACGCTCGAACCCTCCATCGGTGAATATCTCCTGTCGAATGAGAACATTCGAATTCCTAAAAAGGGCAAGGTCTATTCAGTCAACGAGGGGAACTACCACCGTTGGCCCGCCGGCACACAGAAATATCTCGATTATCTGAAAGTGCAGGATAAGGCGACCGGGCGTCCCTATAGCGGTCGGTACAGCGGGTGTTTGGTTGCGGATGTGCATCGCATCCTCTTGGGTGGCGGCGTCTATCTGTATCCGGGTGAGACGGCGAAGCCGGAGGGAAAACTGCGCTTGATGTACGAGGGGAATCCGCTCGCCATGGTCGTGGAGCAGGCTGGTGGCAGCGCGACGACAGGGTTGACGCGTATTCTCGATGTGGAACCGAAGACCCTCCATCAGAGGGTGCCGTTGATCATCGGGAGTGCCGAGGATGTCGGCCAGGCGGAAGCCTACATACAAGGACGTGCGTAACGAGTCATGTGACAGACGTTTGTTGGGAGGATGATTATGAGCAATCGGGTCCAGGAAATCCTGAGTTGGTACGAGAGTGACAATGCGGGGACGAAGACGAACATTGCCCGCCTGCTGAATCATGGCAAGCTGGCGGGTACGGGGAAATTGGTGATTCTTCCGGTGGATCAGGGGTTCGAGCATGGGCCGGCCAGAAGTTTTGCCCCCAATGCCGGCGGCTACAATCCACATTACCATTTTCAATTGGCATTGGATGCCGGATGCAACGCGTACGCGGCGCCCCTCGGGTTCATCGAAGCCGGGGCGAGTCATTTTGCCGGGCGGATTCCGCTTATCCTCAAAGTCAACAACCACGATACGCTGCATGACGAGAAGGATCCGCTGTCGGCCGTGACGGGCAGCGTGCGGGATGCCTTGCGGCTGGGTTGTTCGGCGGTTGGGTTTACGATCTATCCGGGCTCGTCTCATTGCAACGCGATGTATGAGCAGTTGCGGGCGATTGCGGAAGAAGCCAAGAGCTGCGGGTTGGCCGTCGTGGTCTGGTCCTACCCGCGTGGGTCAGGATTGAGCAAGGAAGGTGAAACGGCTCTCGACGTGGTTGCCTACGCCGCGCAGATTGCCGCGCAGTTGGGCGCCCATATCATCAAGGTCAAACTGCCCACGGCCCATTTGGAGCAAGCGGCGGCGAAGAAGGTGTATGAGGCCGAAAAGGTGCCGCTCGGGACGTTGGCGGAGCGGGTCAAGCATATCGTGCAGAGTTCGTTCGATGGACGCCGGATCGTCATCTTCTCCGGCGGCGCCAAGAGCGATGAGAAAACGGTGTTCGAAGAAGTGCGCGCAATTCGTGACGGCGGTGGATTCGGATCCATCATCGGCCGGAATTCTTTCCAGCGTCCTAAGGCGGAGGCCGTCAAGTTCTTGAACACCATCATGGGATTGTATGCCGGGGAAAAGCCGTAAGCGGCGTCCCTTTCGACTGGGAGCACGATGAACGACTTTCGTATTCCTTCAGCGCAGCCACCTGCGAGACGTCCCTGGATCGTCCCAGGACTCCTCGTGATTGCAGGAGTCCTGATCGGAGTCATCCTGACCTCCGATCTCGGATGGCTGCCGACCGGGCATGCGGTTCCTCAACCGAGTCCTGCTCCCGTCGCGACGCCGGTCTCCACGGCCGTGCAGCCTACGCTGCCCGGTGCGGGTGGCCAGAGTTTTGTCGATGTCGCCAAAGTCGTGAAGCCGGCCGTGGTGAACATTTTTGCGACACGGAACGGATCGAATGAGGAAGGGAAGGGCACTCCGTTCGACGATCCGTTTTTTAGACGGTTTTTCGGCGAAGAATGGATGAAGCGATTCGAAGCGCCCAAGGAACGCAAGGAACGAGGGTTGGGATCCGGCGTCATTGTCGATTCGAACGGCCTCATCATCACGAACAATCACGTGGTCAACAAGGCCGATGAGATCAAGGTGTTCCTGTCCGATAAGCGAGAGTTCAAGGCCAAGCTGGTCGGAACGGATGCCAAGACTGACGTCGCCGTGCTGAAAATCGAGACCAGTGGACTGCCGACCGTGGCGTGGGCTGATTCCGACAAACTTGAGGTCGGTGAATTTGTTCTCGCCGTCGGCAACCCGTTCGGATTGACGCAGACAGTCACGTTGGGAATCGTCAGCGCCCTCGGCCGCGCGGCTGGGATTGCCGAATACGAAGATTTCATTCAGACCGATGCGGCGATCAATCCGGGGAATTCCGGCGGTGCCCTGGTGAATGTGCGCGGCGAACTGGTCGGCATCAACACGGCCATCTATAGTCAAAGCGGCGGGAACATGGGAATCGGATTTGCCGTTCCGAGCAACATGGCCCATTCGATCATGGACCAGTTGATCCAGCATGGCAAAGTCGTGCGAGGGTGGCTGGGGGTCTCGATTCAGGAGCTCACACCCGAATTGTCTTCCCAGTTCGGCGTGCCGAAAGACGTGAAGGGCGTTCTCGTCAGCGACATCCTGGATGACAGCCCTGCCAAGAAGGCCGGGTTTGAGCGCGGGGATGTCATTGTCGACTACGATGGCAAACCGATGGATTCGCCGGCGCACCTGCGGAACGCCGTTGCCCAGACGGTGGTGGGGAAAAAGGTGACGGTCAAGATCATCCGCGAAAAAAAGCCGAAGTCCATCGAATTGACCATTGCCGAGCAGCCGAAGAACCTGGCACAAGCCGGAGTCGAGGAGGGGGCGGAATCGGTGGCTCCCGCCGGACTCCTCTCCGATTTCGAGGTGAAAGAACTGAATACGGAATTGGCCGGCCGGTATGGATTGAAGTCGAGTGATCATGGCGTCATCGTCGTCAGGGTGAAGGCAGGGAGTCCTGCAGAAGAGGCCGGTGTGCGTGAGGGCGATCTTGTTCTGGAGGTGAATCGCAAAGCAGTGGGGACCATGAAGGCGTACGAACATACCGCCGCCAATTTGCCGAAAGACCAGGCGGTATTGCTCCTGTTGAGACGGCAGGGGCGAGCCATTTATCTGACACTGAGGCCGTGATTGCTCCGGATCGTCCGTTCGGGGTTGATCACAGAGAGGAGGCAAACAGTATGGTAATACGGGCCATATTTGTTCTTCTCAGCGCTCTTGCCGGTATGGCCTTGTTTCTGCGGGCCCAGGATCCAAGTCGCGAGTTCTTGTTGATGGGGCTGGGGATGGGGGCGGTGGCCGGCGGACTCATCCTGGCTGGCGAATATGCGCTCCGCAGACTGTCATTCGGTATTATTGTCGGTGGTGCAGTAGGTCTCGCCGGCGGTCTTATTCTTACCGGTTTGGTGGAGTGGGTCGGGAGCGCGGTCTTCGATGTGGAGACCTTCCTCTTTCATATCGGTGGGTTAGTCTTTCTCTTGGGATTGCCCTATTTGGGCCTCGCCATGGGCGCGCGGTTCGGCAATGAACAGTTTCCTGGTCTGGATCAGGGGCCGTCGGTAGCCGGGACTTCCCATGCGAGCCTCAAAGTGTTGGACACCAGCGTGATCATCGACGGCCGGGTTGCCGATCTGTGCGAGACAGGGTTTCTGGAGGGGCCGTTTCTGGTTCCCCATTTCATTTTGAATGAATTACAGCACATTGCAGACTCATCGGATTCTTTGAAACGGGCACGCGGGCGCCGCGGGTTGGATATTCTCAACAAGATTCAGAAAATGCCGGGCGTCGATGTCCGGATCATCGAAGAAGATTTCCCCCACGTCAAGGAAGTGGACGCCAAGCTCGTGGTGTTGGCCAAGAAGGTTGGGGGGCGCATCGTCACCAATGACTTGAATTTGAACAAAGTCGCCGAATTGCAGGGCGTGCGGGTTCTGAACATCAATGAGCTGTGTAATGCGCTGCGACCGGTCGTATTGCCGGGTGAAACCATTCGGGTGTTTGTGTTGAAGGAAGGCAAAGAGGCCGGTCAGGGCGTCGCTTATCTCGATGACGGGACGATGATCGTCGTGGACAATGCGCGGCGCTGTATCGGTCGCAATGTGGATGTGACCGTGACCAGTGTGCTTCAGACAACGGCAGGGCGCATGATCTTCACCCGTTTGAAGGAAGACTCCGAACGAGAAGAGTATCAGGTTGCGCGTGGGTAAGTGGGTGCGAAGGACTGGGAGGCGGGTGGCCACCTCTGGCCTCGTCCTGTTGTGGCATTCGTGAGTGTGCCGGTGTCCTCTCGTGACGCGACGCTGCCGTGGTCAGGTCCTCGCACGGTCGCCTTGGTTCCGGCGGCCGGTCGTGGACTTCGCATGGGCGGCCATATCCCCAAGCAGTTTCTCGCCCTCGGGGGACGGCCGATTCTCGCGCAGTCCCTCCTGGTGCTCCAAGCTTCCCCGGTTATCCATGAGATCATCCTGGCCGTTCCTCAGTCTGACCGCCAATATTGCCTCGACCATATTGTGGCGACGGGTGAGTTTGGGAAGGTGACAAAGGTTGTGGCCGGGGGGGAGCAGCGGCAGGATTCGGTGCGGCATGCGCTGGCCGAAGTGAGCCAGGATACGGAGATTGTCCTGGTCCACGACGCGGTGCGGCCGTTTCTGACCGAGGACATGATCCGGAGAGTCGTGGCCGCGGCGGCGGAGCATGGGGCGGCCATTATTGCGCTGCCGATGCGCGATACGGTGAAATATGTGGGCGCAGGCGGAGTGATCGAGCGGACGGTTGATCGCCGGCCCCTGTGGTTGGCACAGACCCCGCAGGCGTTCCGCCGTGCCTGGCTGGAAGAAGGCCATCACAAGGCATTGTTGGGTGGCGTACAAGCGACGGATGACGCTCACCTCGTGGAATTGATCGGAAAACCGGTCGTGGTGGTCGAGGGGAGTGGCGACAATATCAAGGTGACGAGGCCGGAAGATCTCGTGATCGGAGAAGCGATTCTCGGCTCACGAACGGCGGCAAGGAGTGCAGAATGACGGGTGTACGCGTGGGATGTGGTTGGGATATTCATCCGTTGGTCGCCGGGCGCAAATTGATTCTGGGTGGACTCGAAATTCCCCATCACAAAGGCCTGCAAGGGCATTCCGATTCCGATGCCCTGGTGCATGCTATCTGCGACGCGCTGCTCGGGGCGATGGGGGAAGGCGATCTCGGACGCCACTATCCGAGTTCGGATCAGCGATTTAAGAATATTTCGAGCCTCAAGTTGCTTGAAGATGTCGTCGAGAAGCTGCGTGCGAAGGGTTATCGTCTGGCGAATGTGGATAGCACGATCATCGCGCAGGCGCCGCGGCTGAGCCCGCATCTGGCGGCCATGCAGAAGATCATCGCCGGGGTGCTGCACGTGGATCCGGATCTGGTGAATGTCAAAGTCAAAAGCGGCGAAGGGTTGGATGCGGTCGGGCGAGAAGAAGCGGTCGCGGCACAGGCCGTCTGCCTGATCGAGCGGGCCTAGCGCGTAGCGTTCGGCCGGCTGTTGACTCTGATATCACGTATGTTCAAGACCATCTCCCAGGACCTCCAAGCGATTTTCGACCGAGACCCGGCCGCCACCAGCCGGCTCGAAGTCATTTTGACCTACGCAGGATTTCACGCCTTGTTGGCGTACCGCCTCGCGCATTGGCTCAAAGGGCGTCGTGTGCCGTTCCTCCCCCGCGCGATTTCTCAACTAGCCCGCTGGCTGACAGGAATTGAGATTCATCCTTCGGCGAAGATCGGGGAGCGGTTTTTTATCGATCACGGCATGGGTGTGGTGATCGGAGAAACGGCTGAGGTCGGGGACAATGTCACCCTGTTTCAGGGCGTGACCCTCGGTGGAACGGGGAAGGAGCGTGGCAAGCGTCACCCGACGCTCGGCAGTCACGTAGTCGTTGGGGCGGGGGCAAAAATTCTCGGCGGGATTACGATCGGCGACAACGTGAAAATCGGCGCGAATTCCGTTGTCTTGAAGTCCGTGCCGCCGAACTCCACCGTGATCGGAGTGCCGGCCAGGATCATCAAGTCGCAAGGGGAGCGGCTTCCCGATGCGACCATGGACCACACCAATATGCCGGATCCGACCGCCGATCGATTTGCCGCTCTCGAACTAGAACTCATCGAGTTACGGAAGAAACTCGACAATCGAGATTCCCACAACCCTCGCTAGGGTCCCATTCCGCGTCGATGTGACCCTGGTTACCCCCCGGCGCGGCCGTGCGGTGGCGCCGGGGGGTACTGTGCCTAGTTAGACAAACACTCCTTCATAAACTTCTTGCGCTCGTCGCCGGCCAATTTCTTCGCTTTCGCGTCCTTGTTGCACGTGGCCATCTTGTTCTGCTGCGTCGAACCGGCTGCGGCTTTTTCCGGCTTGGCGGAGAGGCATTCCTTCATGAACGCCTTGCGCGCGTCTCCCTTCCCTTCACCACTCAGGCCTTGGGCGTTGGCATCCTTGTTACAGGTAGCCATCTTGTTCTGCTGCGCCCCGGCGTAGCTGAGCTGCGGGGTGATGAGCACGGCTGCCAACATGAGGACAGACATGGCCGTACAGAGATGTTTCATGAGGGACTCCTTGTGAGGTGAACGTAAGTTGCTGGCGCGACTATACCAAACGGAGGGGTTCCTGTCTCGCAGGGGGAGTCACCTAGGTGGGATGGGGGATAGTCGTCTCGCCATAGTCCACCCGGACAAGGTACAGGCCATGGGCCGGCGCGGTTCTTCCCGCCGCTGCGCGAGTGTGCGCGGCGAGTACGTGGCGCATGTCGGCGGACGCTCGTTTCCCCTGGCCCACTTCCACCAGGGTTCCGACCATGGCGCGCACCATCTGTTTGAGGAACCGGTCGGCATAGAAGGAGAGGATGATGAGATCACCGTGGCGGCGAAGGTCTGCCTGCTGTAACGAACACTGCGGGTTGTCGTTGTCGGTCGGGGCGGTTTCGAAGGAGGAGAAATCGTGGGTGCCGGTCAGCGTCGCCGCAGCCTCCGTCATCGCCGCATAGTCCAGCGGTTTATAGAGCATCCAGCTCCAGGCACGGAGGAGGGGCGCTCGCTCGGATCGATTCATCAGGTGATACTCGTACAGCTTCCCTTTCGCCGAGTAGCGTGCGTGAAACGTATCCGGCACCGCTTCAACTGAGAGGGCGCTGATATCGGGAGGGAGGTGGGCATTTAAGGCGCGAAGCCACTCCCGCTGAGAGAGTCCGCGCTCGGTCCTGAAACTGGCGACTTGCCCGAGGGCGTGTACCCCGGCATCGGTCCGGCCTGCTCCGACGAGCGTGAGTTTTGTTTGCGCGATCGCCGCCAGCGCCTCTTCGACGGTGGCCTGGATGGTCGGCACGTTCGGCTGGCGTTGCCACCCGGCATATTGTGTCCCGTCGTACTCGAGGACGAGTTTGAAAGTGGTCATACCATGGAGTCAAAAGGGAGAACTCTAGCCCAACGAGACGGCGCTTGTCATCTGGGAGGATTGGCGTGGAGGTAGGTTTTGACCCCTTCGAAAATCGATTCCGCGATATGTGCCAGGAACGGCTGTGAGCGCATTTGCTCTTCTTCAGCGGGGTTCGACATGAAGGCGATTTCGGCGAGAATGCTGGGCATGGTGGTGAATCGGAGCACGTAAAAAGGGGCGGTCTTCACCCCGTGGTCAATTGTGCTATAGCGCCCGTTGAGGTTTGTCACCATCGCCTGCTTGGCCGTCCAGGCGAGATCGAGCGAATGCTCGATCTTCTTGCTCGTGAGCAGGTCGGCGACGAGGTATTCCCAGCCCACCCCGGTATTATTCAACGGGGTACCGTTTTCTCGCGCGGCCACTTCCAGGGCGCGCTGATCCTTGGCTTCACCGAAATGGTAGATCTCCAGCCCACGGACGCCCTTGTGTGGGTGGGAGTTGACGTGGATGGAGATGAACAGGTCTGCGTCCTTCCCGTTCGCGAACTTGGCCCGGTCTTCCAGCTCGATAAATGCATCGCGCTCACGCGTCATCAGGACACGTGTGTTCGGCAAGGAGCTGAGCAACGATTTGAGCAGCAGGCTGACCTTCAACGTCACATCTTTTTCCGTCGTGCCGTGCTGTCCTACCGTGCCGGGGTCTTTCCCTCCATGTCCGGGGTCGATGACGATGGTCTGGATCGGGCTCGCCGGTTTGGGCGCCACCGGGCGAGCCGGTTCCGTGACGGTGGGACTCGGAATCGCCGGCGGGGTCGGCAAGGAGACGGCCGGAGCCTGTGGCGACGTCGCCGAGGTCTCCCCGATCTGACGGATCTTATCTTTTGGACGCTGTGTGATATCGATGACGAGGCGGTCCGGATTGTCGAGCGAGAACACTTTGTAGCGGGAATTCTGGTTGCGTGTCAGCGTGATGCTGACGACTCGCGGCCGGCTTTGCGCAATTTGAAACGTTTGCGGGATCGTCCCGCCCGACACGCGCTGCTTGGAGGACTTTCCCAGGATCGCGTTATTCACCTCGATGAGCACTCGGTCGGGGTTGCGCAGATGCGTTTCGGAGAAGGAGGTCTTGTGATTCAGGTCGAGTACGAGGCGTGTGCCCTCGGCGGTAGACCACGTGCGAAGGTCGCGGACGATGATCGGATATCGTGAGGGGGCGGTGTGGTCTTGTTTGACCAGCAGGAACCGAGGGGACGGCTCCCCCGTGGAGACCTGAGGAAACTGCGGCCAGGACGGGTCGGTCGTGGTATCGGCGCCGAATGAAGGGCCTACACTCAGCAGGACACAGGCGAACGCGAGCGTGAGAAGGTGCTGGACCAAAGAGACAACATGAGCCACGAACCGGAACTCCTCTCGACAGAGTACCCTCTAGGCCTTTTCTCAGATGTTTGTGGTATTGTCAACAAAAGGCCTTAAACCTCGTAATTGTAGATGGCAACACATCTTCTTGTCGATGGGTATAACCTTGTCGGAAGCGCCGGAATGGCCCTCCCCGCCGGTTCCGGACGCCTGGAGGCGGCGCGTGAGACGCTCCTCAAGAGCCTGGCCGGGTACCGTCAACGAAAAGGCCATGCCATCACCGTCGTCTTCGACGGCTGGCAGGGCGGGCTGGGCGCGGAACATCGCGAATTTCAATCCGGTGTCGAAGTCGTCTATTCCAAGCGAGGTGAACGGGCCGACCAGGTGATTCAACGTCTCGCCCGGTTATACGGCCGGGACTGCGCGGTGGTGTCTTCGGACCATGAAGTGGTCAATTCGGCCAGGGCGGCCGGCGCGTTCGTCATCGGCGCGGCGGAGTTTCGCGCCAAGTTACACGATCGGTCGTTCACCCCGTCGCCTGTGGCCTTTAAAGAGCTGGATCGAGGGCCGGATGATGTGGTGAAACGATCCAAGGACAAGGGGGGGAATCCCCGCAAGCTGCCGAAGTCCCAACGTAAACGAAAGCATCAGCTTAGGGAATTTTGAACAGGCGGCGGGCATTCTCACTGGTGCGGCGGCCTACGTCTTCAATGGTCACGCGGGCGTTGTCGGCGGTGATCGTCGCCAGCAATTCGGCCACGTGCTTCACATAAGCCGGTTCGTTGCGTTTGCCGCGGTGGGGGACCGGCGTGAGATAGGGGCAATCGGTTTCAATGAGCAGCCGGTCCGCCGGGACCGTCTTGGCGATCTCGCGCAGCATGGTCGCATTCTGAAAGGTCAGGATGCCGGAGAACGAGAGATAGAACCCCAGTTCAATCGCATCCTTTGCCAGCCAGGCATCTCCCGAAAAACAGTGAAACACCCCGCCGATTTCTGAGGCCCGTTCTTCCTTCAAAATTCGAACGGTATCGTCCTGCGCTTCTCTGGTGTGGATGATGACCGGGAGCGTCAGTTCACGCGCCAATTGAATCTGCTCGCGAAAGCGCCGGCGCTGTAATTCCGGATCGGAGTGGTTGTAATGGTAATCGAGACCGATCTCGCCATAGGCCACCACCTTCCTGTCGAGGGCCAGTTTCCGGAACTCATCGTACCACTCGTCAGTGATGTGTTTGACTTCATGGGGGTGCACGCCGATCGAGGCATACACGAAGGGATACTGGCCGGCGAGGGCCACAGCCGACCGGCTGGTCGCAAGGTCGCAGCCGATGGTGATCATCGATTCCACACCGGCCTCGCGCGCACGGGCGATCATCGCCTCACGGTCCGATTCGTAACGCGCATCGTCGAGATGGGTATGGGTGTCGATCAGCATGAGGCGCATCCTAACATGGTGACGCCTGCGCTCGAAAGACGCTTGCTGTGCATTTAAGAGGTTGCCACATTCACCTCAACGAAATGTTCGCGACGGTCATCCACAAGTCGAATCGTGAGGTCGGCTTGTTGAACGCCATCGATTGCCACCGACATGGCCTTCTGTTCAGCAACTGATTGCCGCACCGTGATGTGATACAGCGTCTCCCTGAATCGGTAGTGCAACGTGAACGCCTTCCAATCCTGGGGAAGGCAGGGAACGAACCGTAACTGGTTGTGTTCCAGTCTCAGGCCGAGCAGTGACTCGACGATCAACCGATACATCCATCCGGCCGAGCCGGTGTACCAGGTCCACCCGCCGCGGCCGATGTGCGGTGATACCGCATAGACATCCGCCGCCACGACATAGGGCTCGACTTTGTATCGATTGAGGTCCTCGGGTGACCGGGCATGGTTCACCGGGTTGATCATGCGAAATAGTTCCCAGGCCCGTTCCCGGTCGCCCAGTGCGGCGAAGGCCATCGTGGCCCAGAGTGCGCCATGGGTATATTGTCCGCCGTTTTCCCTCACTCCCGGCACGTAGCCTTTGATATAGCCGGGATTCAACGCGGACTTATCGAAGGGTGGATCCAATAGTTGGATGAGGGCATCGTCGCGCCGAACCAAGCGTCGAGCAACGGCCTCCATTCCCTGGTGCGAACGAATGGCCTCTCCCGCTCCCGACAGCACAGACCAGCTTTGCGGAATGGAATCGATTTGGCATTCGTCGTTGGTAGCCGACCCGAGCGGGGTGCCGTCGTCGAAATAGGCGCGACGGTACCATTCTCCATCCCAGGCCTGTTCCTCAATGGTTGTCTGCAACTGAGCCGCTTCTAAGTGGCAACGTTCTGCGAAGGGCACATCACCTTTGCCTTTCGCCACCTCGGCAAACCGCATGAGGACGTCGTAGAGGAAGAAGGCCAGCCAGACACTTTCGCCCTGGCCTCGATCGCCGACCATGTTCATCCCGTCGTTCCAATCACCGGAACCGATGAGCGGCAGGCCATGCGCACCTTTCGTAAGCCCTCTCAGAATGGCGCGCACACAGTGGTTGTATAAACTGTCTGATTGCTCCGAACGGGTGGGAAGGTCGTAGTAGGAGTCTTCGTCCGTATTGATCGGGCGGCCTTCAATGTACTGGATCGGGGCCTCCAGCACTCCGGTGTCCCCGGTCGTCATTACGTAGCGACTGGTGACAAAGGGCAGCCAGAGGAAATCATCGGAGCAGCGTGTGCGCACGCCCCGGTTCGAGGGAGGATGCCACCAATGTTGCACGTCTCCTTCTTTGAACTGACGTCCGGCGCACAGCAGCAGCTGCTCCCGCGCAAGGTCAGGCCTCGCATGCACCAATGCCATCACGTCCTGCAGCTGATCGCGAAACCCAAAGGCGCCTCCCGATTGATAGTACCCGCTTCGCGCCCAGAGGCGGCAGGCCAGCGTTTGATACAGCAGCCAGCCGTTGGCGAGCACATTGAGCGACTGATCGGGTGTTTCCACATGGACCGCTCCCAGCGTATGCGTCCAGTGGTGCCAGACTGTTTCCAATGTCGCGCGGCCTGCCGGCGCCCCTCTGAAGCGGCGAACCAACTGGCGGGCCTCGTCGACGTCTTTTCCAACTCCCAAACGGAAGGTATAGTCGCGCTCTTGTCCCACGGCGAATTCGAACGGTATTTGAATGGCGCCGCAAGGATCCAGGCCGGCGCCAACTTTTCCGGACAGCCGTGAACGACCCATCGACGCCGGATTGCGCAGGGTGCCGTTCCGTCCAAGAAACTCAGTTCGATCGCCGGTGATGCTCCGGGTTCCCTCATCCACGTCGAAGTACGCAATCCGTCCTGGGAAATCCGTGTTGTAGGGATTCCGTGCGAACAACGCACCGGTGGTTGGGTCCACCTCACTGATCACATGCATCACCGATTTGGGTCGCAGGTCGCCCAGCACCCATTCCACATAGCCGGTCGCCGATAGCCGTCGTGGCCGACCCGATTCGTTGCGCAGCTTCAGGACCGTAAATTTCACCGGGGCATCCAAGGCCACATAGACCCAGACCTCTGATCGAATCCCGTTTTCCGTATGCTCGAATACGCTGTAGCCGAATCCATGCCGGCTGACATAAGGGCTCGTGCCCCTGCAGGGCATCGGCATCGGCGACCAGACGTGGCCGCTCTCTTCATCACGGAGGTAGAACGCTTCTCCGCTCGAATCGGTCACCGGATCGTTGTGCCAGGGCGTGAGGCGAAATTCGTGCGCATTCTCGCTCCAGGTATACGCGAGGCCGTTTTCTGAAACGACGGTGCCGAACTGTGGGTTGGCCAGCACGTTGACCCAGGGGGCCGGTGTCACCTGGTCCGCCGTCGTCGTGATGACGTATTCGCGGCCATCGGAGGAAAATCCGCCGAGCCCGTTGTAAAAGAGCAGATCCGTTCGAGCCTCGATGGTAGCCGGTGGATCGGCGCGGTGCGTGCGGGTCGGTTTGAACCGGTAGGCGGGCACCGCAGGGGAGGCGACACGCGCAATCTGCTCCGCCAGCGTGCCGCGTCGATCCGTCAGGATCACGCGCGCGACCGATTGTTGCAGCAGGCGGTCCTCGACCGACATCTGTTCCGCCGTTCGTACGAAGATCCCGCCCGGCCGATCCATGACGTTGGCCTCGACCCCTGCCGAGATCAGGCCCATGATTTGATCGTGGAGGACCTGGCGATAGCCGGCATGATCTTCGTTCCAAATCACGAGGTCCACGACGAGCCCTTTCAGTCTCCAATAGGCATGGGCTTGGACCAACTGGCGCGCCAGATCGATGTTGGATGGGTCCTCGATCCGGAGCAGCACGATCGGCAGGTCCCCCGAAATCGCATAGCCCCACAGGCCTGATTGCCCTCGGCGGTTTTTACTCAAGACGGACGCGTCTGCCCTGAGGGAGGCATTTGCGTAGAGAATCGAGCCGGCCAGTCGGCCATATAGTTGGGCATCCGCTTCGGTGGTGTTGAGCTGACGCAGCACGACTTGGCTGTGGGTCCAGGCGAGTTCAAAAACGCGATCGGCGAGACGCCGGTCTTGATACTTGTCGACCAGGCGCAGGCACAGATCGCGGGTCTCTCCGATGCCCGACACCAGATCCACCGTGACGGACTCCTCCGGGGCGAGGACGATCTGGCTGCGGATGGACACGATGGGGTCCAGTACCGAGCCCTGACTTCCTGAAAGGGGCGCGGAATGGTCCATGGCCTGTGGAGAGGCGAGGGTGCGTCCTCGGCCGATGAACTGCAGGCGATCCGTTTCGTAGGAGAGTTCTCCGTTGTGGGGGCCGCGTACCGCCATGAGGTGAAACGCCCAGGGAGACTGCTCATTCTGCGAACGGCCGCGGCGCGTGGAGAGAATGGCCTGACGTTCGCGGAGGATTTCGGTCTGCACGAACAGATTGCTGAACGCCGGATGGAGGGCATCGGCTGCCGGCAACGCCAACACCACTTCCGCATAACTGGTGAGGTCGATGGTGCGTGTCGTGTCGGAACAGTTGGTGAGCCGGATCCGCCGCAATTCGATATCATCTTCCGGCGACACGACGATTTCAGCATGGGTCTCGATCTCGTGGTCGCAGCGGCGAAATTCGGCTCGCCCTTCGGAAAAGATGACTTCATACGTTTTGGATGGTTTTAAGGTCGGCTGATAGGCCGTGGACCAGACCTCGCCGCTCTCCGCGTCGCGGAGATAGCAGAATGTCCCCCAGTTGTCGCAGGTACTGTCTTCACGCCAGCGCGTCACGGCCAGGTCTTTCCATCGGCTGGATCCGCCTCCCGCGTTCGTGACCATCACGTGGTAGCGGCCGTTCGACAGGAGCTGCACATCCGGTACCGGGCTGTTCGCAGTCGTGAGTACGCGCACCGGTGTGTCTGCCGTGCCGGACGTCGTGCGCAAATCCGAGAGCTCAGTACTGTGGGCATAAAACGCCGTGGCTTTGGGGATTCGCTCTTGTAACACCAGGGTGGTCGCCTGGAAGAGCGGATCGGATTCGAACCGTTTCTGCATCGGGCGGTCGAGGACCAAATAGGCGAAGGAAAGGAAGCTCATTCCCACATGGTGAGCCATGTAGGAGCGAATGATGACTCGCGATTGTCCGCGGGGAAGACGCGAGGGGGTGTAATCGATGGCTTCGTACAGCCCGAACGGTCCATCGGCTCCTTCAGCCGTGAGTCGCTGGAGATTCAGGCACGCCTCTTCCGGCGCAACCATGAGGGCGAGAGAGGTGGCGTAGGGGGCAATGACCAATTCTTCGCCCAGGCCGCGTTTCAGTCCAAGGCCCGGCACACCGAACGCTCGATACTGATAATTCAACTGCACGTCGACCATGTTGTAGCCGGATTCCGAGACGCCCCAGGGAATGTCCCGCTCTCGCCCATATTCGATCTGTCGCGCCACTGCCGCGCGGTAGGTTTGGTCCAGCAACGTGTGTTGATATGTCGGCATGACGAGCAGGGGCATGAGGTATTCGAACATCGACCCGCTCCAGGACAGGAGAATCGGCTCACCCCCTGTCGTCGTGAGCAGACGTCCGAGGGCAAACCAGCTTTCCTGCGGCAGTTGGCCTTGTGCAATGGCCACGAAGCTGCACAATCGTGCTTCCGAAGCCAGAAGGTCGTAGTAGCTGGCGTCCCGTCGTCGTTCCGCGACGTTGTATCCGATGGAGAGCAGGAAACGTGTTTCATCGAATAGAAAGTCGTACTCCATCTGGGCAAACTGATTCGCTTGTTGGGCTAGGTGGTCGAGCGAGGCGATGCGTTGTTCGGCCAGTCGGGTGGCCGTGCCCACATGCCGTCGAAGTTCAAGCAGCCGGGCCCGCTCCGTGTCGGATGTGTCTGGTCCAAGTCGCGCGTCGATCGCCGGAAGCCATTCGCTTTCCAGTCCGGTCAGTGCTCGGAGTGTGGGGATGCGATCCAATTCTGGAAACAGGCGAAGTATCTCCGTGGTGGCGGGACGATCGATCCAGGGCGCCAGCAGGATCAGCTCCGCGAGCGCGTGATGACATTGTCTCGCGACGGCATGGGCCCATCGGTGTGCCTCGGCATTGGAGGCGGGATCGAGATGTGCGATGACCTCATCCACCTGTGTCGTGAGTTGCGTGAAGCTATGGTGCGCTTGCGTTAGCGTGGTCGGCCTGTTGTGACAGGCAGCGGCCAGGCTTTTCTGCAGCGCGTCAGTCTGAGGCGTTGTTGGAGTTCCGAGCGCATCACTCGCCAGCGCGAGGGTATCGCAGAGCCCCTCCAAGGTGCGCTCAGAGAGGATGCTCTGTTCCGGCAGACTGAGGAGGCCCGCTCGCAGGGTCATGACATGCCCTGCCAGATTTCCGCTGTCTACCGAGGAAATGTACATGGGCAGCAGGGGTTTCAATGTCTGGGTGTCGTACCAATTGTAAAAATGACCTCGAAATCGTTCCAAACGTGCCATGCTGTCGAACGTATGAGCCGTGCGTTCGATGAGCTGTCCGGCCGACAGGTAGCCGAAGTCGTAGGCAGAGAGATTGGCCAGTAGTGCCAATCCTATATTCGTCGGCGACGTTCGATGCGCCACCTTCGCGACCGGCTGTTCCTGAACGTTGTCGGGCGGGAGCCAATGATCCTCCTGACTGACGTAGGTCTCGAAAAAGGCCCAGGTCTTGCGGGCCATCTTCCTGAGAAACATCGTCTGGTCGGCCGTGAGTCTGGCTTCGCGTCGGGCGAGCGGTCTGCTGATCCACCAGGTGAACAGGGGAGAGAGCGCCCAGAGGCCGAGTATCGGTGCCGCAACCAGCAGTGCCTCGGCTCGTATCTGTATCAGCACGATCGCGATGATCAGGGCGCCGACGGGACCAATCCACATCGATCGATAGGACGTGATCACGTCTGTCCCGCTCCTGTCCACAGCGCCCGACGGGCTCCATTCCAGCAAGCCTGTCCGGGTGAGCCATATCCGTCCGGCCGTCCGAAGGATGGCGCCCAGGCTGTAGAAGCTTTCGTAAGGCATGCACATGAGTGTCAGGAGTACGTGGGTCAGCTCTTGCGTCATGGCCTGCGCAGTGGCGGTGAGGTGCTGGCTGATTCGCATGTCTTCCGGCTTGCGGCACAGAGCCACGATGGCGGTCAGTAGTGGCGCGATCAGGAATAGGCCACACGTGGCGAGAGTCCAGAGCCAGACGGGGGAAAGCAGGGTCCATCCCAACACGAACAAGGCTGTCAGCGCAGCAGGGACGAGACTGCGTCGCAGGTTGTCGAAAATCTTCCAACGCGACAACGTCGATAGCGGATTGTTGCGGTTGTGTCCATTCGGTCCCGGCACACGCGGAAACGCCCAGCGCGCAATCTGCCAATCTCCGCGGATCCAGCGATACCGTCGGGTCACGTCCGTGTTGTAGCGGGCAGGATATTCTTCGTAGAGCTGCACATCGCTCAAGAGTCCGGCTCTGGCGTAGGACCCTTCCAGCAGGTCGTGGCTCAGGATACGATTCTCCGGGAAGCGATCGCCGAGCGCCTGCTCGAAGGCGTCGACTTCATAGATCCCCTTACCGATGAAGGACCCTTCTCCAAACAGGTCCTGATACACGTCTGAGACGGCGCGTGTGTAGGGATCGATACCGGGTTCGCTGGCGTTGAGCCGCGCGTATCGAGAGCGGTTGGTGCCGGGGAGGCTGACGGCGACCCGAGGTTGCAGAATCCCGTATCCCGCCGTCACGCGTTGTGCCGCAGGATCGTACTGTGGGCGATTGAGCGGATGGGCCATGGCCGCCACGAATTGCCGCGCGGCATCGCGAGGCAACTGGGTATCCGTATCGAGCGTAATCACATATTTCACCGTGGACAGGATGTCCGGTTGTCCGACAATCGTGGCAAACCGATCCCTCGACCGGTCACGCAGGAGCCCGTTCAAGTCCGCCAGTTTGCCTCGCTTGCGCTCGTATCCCATCCAGAGCCGTTCATGCGCATTCCAGCGACGTGGGCGATGGAAAAGAAAAAACGTCTGGCCACGCTCGCCTGCGTATTTGGCATTCAGTGCGTCGATGCCTGCTCCCGCCGCCATCACCAGCTGCTCATCACCCGGGACTGTTTCCTGGTCGGCATCCTGGAAGTCCGTCAACAGGGCAAAGTGCAGGTGGCTGTCCCGGTTGGCGAGGAATCGGACTTCGAGCGACTCAAGAAGGGCGTCGATGCCCTGGGCATGTTGGAGGAGCGTTGGAACGACAACCAATGTTCGTAGGGACGGAGGAAGGCCGTCCGAGAAATCCATTCGCGGGAGGGGATGTGGTGTCACCAGCGCTGTGGCGATCCGGTTCACCAGTGTCACCGCCAGCTGACTGACAGCCAATGCCGCCAGGAATCCCAGCAGGATCAACGGCCACCCGTTCCAACCTCCTGCAAGGGCGAGGGCCAGGAAACATCCAGTGAATGTAGCCGTGAGGAAAGCGATGGAACCGAGATAGACCGGTACGGCACTGGAGCCACCCCATCGTCGAATCGTTTCCACAGCGGAATGGCGTACGCTCACGGCCTGTTCCAACTGCGTCCGTCCGTTGTCGATGAGATAGAAGCCGACATGGGCTGTGCGATGGTCATGCCTCTCTGCAGTCGCCCCTGCCTGCGCCAGCAGGACCGCCTGGCGCGCGACTTCAATTTCCGACAGGGGGCTCCTCTTTGCGAATTGCTCCACGGCATGGCGATACCGGTCACGCGTGGCAAAGTCCATTTGCCCATAGACATGTGCCGGATCTTCATGAAGCGTCTGCTCCACCAGGCTGTGCTCTTCGACAAACTCGCGCCAGTCCATCGCCGCTAGGAAGCGGAGGCTGCCGATGCTGTTGCTCATGGAGACTTGATCGATCGCCTGCTGTTGTGTCTCCGACTGCACCAACTGCTCAATGGTGAGTCCTGACTCGGACAGTCGCTGTTCGATCCAGGTCAGGGGCAAGGCCAACGCCGCGCTCTGTCCCTGGAGACGGCGGGCGAGTTCCGCCACGAAGGCGCTCACCATGGGCGGGTTCGATCGTGCCATGTCTGCGATCACCAGGATGAGGCTCTTGGGATCTTTTTCAGCCGTCTCCATCATCTGGCCCGCCCATTCGTGGGCACGATTGCGATCCACCCTGTCGCTCGCGATGCGGGTGCCGGCGCGTCGCAGGTTTTCAATCAACGCCAGACGAATCATGATGGGGATGGCCCACAACTCACCAAGCTTCAGAGCCGTGACCGTCTGATAGGCGACGACGAAACCGCTAAGACTTTCCGGGTCCACCCGTCCGTCGCCATGCGAGATGATTTCGAGCGCGATGTCATAGACCCTGGGCAAGCCGGCCGATGGACCGTTGCCCAGCCGGGGCAGTTCGCGGCTATAGCCTTTGGGTAGGTGTCGCCTGGCCAGGCGAATCTGTTCTTCGATCAGGTAGAAGTTATCGAGCAGCCATTCTCCGGCCGGTGTGATGCGTCGACTTCCCTTTACGGCCTCGGCCACCAGATTCCGCACATCCAGCAGGACGGCCTCATTCTCAGCCAGTCGAGCGAGCAACGGGTCGGGCTTGTGCTCGGCACTGACGGCATGCAACCCCGCGAGGGTCTTGCCATGCTGGTGCATTTGTTCAGCGCTGAACAGCTCCGATCGCAACGGCGGCTCATCATCTGCATAGGGCCGCGTCGCCGGTTGTCCACTCAGGCGTCCGGTCACCCGACGCCAATTTGCCAAGAGACCTAGGCTGCTCATCTTCAAATTCGAGATTCCCTTCGGTTGAGGTCGCGCACATGGTCTGCGGGGCAGAGGTACGAGGTCGGTACGAGCCGGAAGGCTCCTGCGAGTATAAGCACGGAAGCGGGCACAAGGAGGCGGTCATGCCTGGACCGCATGATGCATGACGACTGCTGTTGCACTCGCCGGTTTGTGGCGACGGCAGGTATTCGGCCGGCGGGCTCGCCCCTCACGCCCGCACCGCGCGGTACGAGCACGCGATGGGTTTTCAGGGCTCCGCATACCGGTCTCACGACGCGGCTCAGGGATTTCCCGGCGAACCGTCATGAAGAATGCGGGCCGCGGAGTCTGCGAGCAACCGGCTATGGGACAATCGACAATTCGGACACTTCGATGCGAGCTGTGATGCGGATCGAACGCAGCGATAGGAGGCGTGCTAGATGCTGTGTCACTCTAGTCCCTTTAGGTGGGGAAAGACAGACAAATCTCCGCAGGGTATCCGACCTGGAGCGTCGAGGGGAGTGATTGAGATACGCGAGGAACAGAGGCGTAGGGTGAGCCGTCGGCGCTCGGTCCGTCGCACTGTTCGTAAGGCAGAGCTGGCGGGTGTTCCTCAGCGGAGGACCGAGTCGTCGACACGAATCTGCCGCAAAACTACACGGAGCGCGTGGCGAGCGATTCGGCCATGCCATAGAGCAAGGCTTCGGTGTCGCTCCAGGCCAGGCAGGAGTCGGTGATCGACATGCCGTAGGTGAGGGCCTTGTTGGGATCCCAGCTTTGCCGGCCACCTTGCAGGTGACTTTCCAACATGAGGCCCATGATGGAACGACGGCCTTGCTGGAATTGCTTGAGGACTTCGCCGGCGACTTCCACCTGGCGTTGGTGGTTCTTGCCGGAATTGTCGTGCGAGCAGTCCACCATCACGCCGCGGGCCAGGCCTTCGCTGGCCACCGCCGTTTCTGCGCGGGCGATATCCTCGACGCTATAGTTCGTGCGTCCGCCGCCGCCGCGCAGCACGATATGATGATCGGGGTTGCCGGTGGTTTTGATGATGGAGGTGATGCCGTCGGCATTGACGCCGACAAAATGGTGCGGGCTCCGGCTGGTGATCATGGCGTTGATGGCGACTTGCAGGCTGCCTTCCGTTCCGTTCTTGAATCCGACGGGCATCGAGAGGCCGCTGGCCATCTCGCGATGGATTTGGCTTTCAGTCGTCCGTGCGCCGATCGCGGTCCAGCTCAACAGGTCGGCGATGTATTGTGGCGTGACCGGGTCGAGCAATTCCGTGGCACAGGGGAGGCCTTTGCCGTTGATGTTCAAGAGAATGGTCCGGGCCAGTTGAATACCTTGAGTAATGTCGCAGGTGCCATCCAGCTGAGGATCGTTGATCAGGCCCTTCCAGCCCACCGTGGTGCGGGGCTTTTCAAAGTAGGTGCGCATGACGATCAGGAGTTTGTCGCGGACGGCGTCGGCCACCGGTTTGAGGCGGTCGGCATACTCGTAGGCGGCATCGGCATCATGAATGGAGCAAGGGCCGACGATCACGATGAGCCGGTCCATGTCACGGCCGTGCAGGATGTTCCGGATCGCCTGCCGCGTCTGGAAGACCAACTCGGACACCTCGTCGCTGATCGGCAGGTTGGTTTTGACATCGCGCGGCGAGGGGAGCGGTTTAATCTCAATGACGTGCTGGTTATCGATCGGCCTGGTCATATGTGTCCCTTTGAAAAGGTCTGTCTGGTTCACCCGTCACGTTAAGAAGGTGCACCAAGATAGCGAATGTTAGAGGATAAAGTCCAGAGGGACGGGGGCGTGCACCGCATTCTTGCTTTCAACCGGGGCGTTTGTTACAACTCAGGCCTCGTAGACCTGTTCACCAGGATGGTCATGTTTCGTCGTCTCGCCGACAAAAAGCCCAGCTCGGTCGTCGCGCTGCTGCTCGCGTGCATGTTGCTCGCGATGGCGCCGTTTGCCGCGGCGTTGGAGATTCATCACGAGCTGGCGGCGGCCGACCATGACGGGCATGAGCATTCCGATACCGACCTCTGTCAGTGGGTGCAATATCATACCGGCCATTCGCTGGTTGGTGATGCACCGGCGACCTGCTCGTTCCTGGCGGAAGCTCCGCCACCGCCCGTTGATCAATCCATCCTCAGTTCTCAGTCTCTCGCGACCACCAGAACGTCGCGCGCACCGCCTCTACCCTAATCTTCACGCCGCGCGTATTTAATTCGGCTGTCTCCGTATCGTCGACGGACCGGGCTTTGCCCTGGGTCGTGACGTGCGCGGGATGATTGTTGGGGGAGGTTTGTATGATGGTGTCGTGTCGTGCCCTGTGTCAGCTGTGTCTCGGACTCATCTTGAGTGTCGTTGCGTTCGGGGCCGTGTCTGGCTACGCGCAGGAACCAGCGGGTCGGCCATCACAGACCATCGTCGGAGTGGTTCAACATCAGGATCTGCGCCGTGTCGGTCAAGCCACCGTTGAGGTAAAGGATCAGGAAGGGAGCCTGGTCGGGACAGCGGTAGCCAATGAGGCGGGAGAGTTTGCCGTGGACATTCCGGCGGCGGGCACCTATTCCGTCAGCGCCGTGCAGGAGACCTATCGTAGCGAGTATGCCATCGTGAAGGCGGGGGCTGCGTCTCTCGCGCCCATCGTGCTCACCCTGTCGCAGACGAAGGAGATTGCACTCGAGGTGGTCTCACCGCTCGCGCCCATTCAGTACAAGGCCTCCAGCGAAACCTATGCGCTGAGTCGCAAGGAGATCGAGGCGTTGCCGCGAGGAAATAACAACGAGCTGCAGGATGTACTCCTCACGATTCCGAGTGCGGTCTACGGATCGCTCAAGCAGGTGCATATCCGTCAAGACCATGCCAATCTTCAATTGCGGGTCGACGGTGTGCCGATTCCAGACACCGTCTCGTCCACCTTCTCGGATGTGATCAGCCCCCGGGCCTGGGAGCGGGCGGACATCATCCTGGGCGGTATGGAAGCCCAATATGGGAACAAGGCGGCGGCCGTCCTGGACATTACGACAAAAAGCGGGACCAAGCCGTCGTTCGGGTCGATGCAGGTCATGGGCGGGTCGAATCAGACGATTAATCCATCGATGGAATACGGCGGCACCATCGGCGAAAAGTTTCGGTTCTATATCTTGAACAGCCACACGGCCACCAACCGTGGCATTGAGCCGCCGACGCTCGGTCATTCGATTTTCCACGGACAGAGCGAACGCAATCAGACGTTCATCCGTGGCGACTATCAGCACGACAATAGAAACAATTTCACCTGGCTGTTCTTGAACTCTGTGGCCAAGTATCAGATTCCGACGCAACCGGGCCTGGACCTGGATCCGAGCGGGCAGATGTTGCCGCTGCTGCAGGCCGGGCGGCCCGGCTTCACTCCGGTCGCCTCACAGGCGCTCAATGAATTCCAAAAGGAAAATAACCAGTACGGCCACATGGTGTGGCGGCATGATGTGAACGCGAACAATTTTTTCAGTCTCGCGGGATACATGCGTCATACGCGCGCCACGTTTAAGACCGACCCGCTGAACGTGCTGGCCTACACGGCCGACCCTACGGGGCCTTTTTCGGCGTCCGATCAGGATCGGAACGCCTATTCGACGGGCCTGCGTCTCGATTATACCTACGTGCATAGTCCTCAACACCTCATCAAAGCCGGGTTCCAAATCGACCGGACCCAATCAGTGAACAAGACGCGGCTGTTCACCTTTGCCGACGATGGGGCGGGGAATCCAACGGGAGACCTACTCAGCCTGAATGCCGACAACCGCCAGATCGGGTATCGCCAGGAGTTTTGGATTCAAGACCAATGGACACCCAATGAACGGTGGACGTTCAACCTCGGGCTCCGCGGTGACGCCGTCCAATACTTGCGGAACGAAGGGCAGGTCAGCCCGCGCGTTGGTGTGAGCTACAAGTACGACCCCTCGAACGTGTTTCACGTCTTTTATGGTCGCATGTTCACGCCGCCGAATCTGGAAGCCATTTCCTTTGCGAAGCTGAACACCGCCGGCACGCGGGCCCAGCCGGATGACACGACGAACAATACCGTGCGGGCCGAGCGGGCACACTACTTCGAGGTCGGCAGTTACCATGCGCTGAACCGGTATGCCACGTTGCAATTCACCGGCTGGTACAAGCTCAGCAATTTCCTATCCGATGCGGGACAGTTTGGCACGACGCCGTTGTTGAACTACTTTGCCTTCGAGCGGGGGTGGCAGCGGGGCATGGACGCGGCGTTGAAACTGCAATTGACCGAGAATCTCACGGCGCGCGGCAATGTGGCCTGGGGGCAATGTAAGGGGTATGGGTTGCAGTCCGGGCATTTCCTCCTGGAGGCGAAGGAAATTGCGGACATCAATTCACGGGGCGGCGTGTTCTGCGATCACATGCAGACCCTGACGAGTTCGGCGATTATGACGTATCGGTTCCTGGAGCGGACCACGGTGACGGGGCAGATGTTGTTCGCGTCAGGATTACGGACGGCGGAAAACGAAGAGGCCAAAACCAACTCCACGCACAGCCCTTCGTACACCATCTACAATGTCTCGATCGCCCATGTGTTTCCGTTGCCTTGGGAGGGACAGAAGTTCCTGCTCGGCTTCGACATCATCAACCTGTTCGATCAGCAGTATTATATCAATCAGGGAGAGGGCAGCATCGGGTTGGGGGTCGCCCATGCGGGGATGCCGAGGTCGTTCTTTTTTCGCGGCCAGTGGTTCTTCTAGGGCAGATGCCGAACAAGGTCGCCAGCGGCGTTCTCGGTCACTCGTCTCCCTGCGACGTACCGCAAGGGTACGCCTCACTCGCCGAGTCCCCTGCGGCCTTGCTGGACGACCTTGTTGGGCATCTGCTCCTGACTGTGAGAAAATGCGGTCTTGCTGGATGGCCTGTTTGAGCATCATCGCCTTGGAATGATTGGGATGACGATATGACGAACATCATTGATGCAGTAGGGTGTGTGACGGGACGGATAGTCTGGATCTGTGTCTTGTGTCTGTGCCTGTCGCCGCTTGCGGCGAGGGGCACGACAGGTGATGAGGCGACGCATGAAGCGGATCATGCGTTGGATGCGGACATCATCGAATTGCCGGAAGTGCATGTGCACGGGCTGTCGCTGAATAAAGATCAGCAGGTAGGGCCGGTGCCGAAATCCACGCCCTGGCCCGCGATTCCCTCCTCGCTGGACGGCAAGCCGCTCGATGATTGGATGAAGGCGCGCTTGCTCGTGTCGAAAGAATCACAGGTGACGGTCGTGGTGTTGGAACCGGCAAAACACCGCGAACTGACTGTGGCGGGCATCATCGCGTTGAACAAATGGACGTTCCTACCGCAACTCAAGGGCGACGACCCCGTCGAGGGAGAACTCACCGTGCGGATTCACTTTCGGTCGCAGTAGGGGCGTCTCGAACAAGCGAAGCCGACGGTCTTTTCGGTACGACTCCTCACTGCGTCGGTCGGCGGCCTCCGTACGGTTCGAACCCTTCTGGAAGAGGATGGTGGAAAGGTGTCGAACCAAAATTGCCGGTCCATGTGTCCGTTTTACTATAATCCTGCCCGGGGGAGCCGACATCTACTGCCACGACGTACTCGCGGTCGTTCGTGATGTGAATGATTGGATTCCCGCCTTCCGGTGAGCCACCCACCCATGCGCCATTGTGCCGAACATACAGATGGCCTTGCGTCAGGTCCATGGCCAGTCCTATCACATCTTTGTCACGCAGCCCGCCCGAGTTCGTAAGATACCGCTTAACTCCGTAGGACAATTGCCCCTCATGTGGGACAAGTCCCCCTTGCTCATTGGCTGTAGACCGGATCCCGACATTGGTCCATGTGTCTGAGACCGCGTTGTCGCTTCCGACATGAACCATGAATTCGGCGTACCATTTCCCTCTGCTGTGCGGCACACTGGCGATGCTCTCCGTCGAAGCGCCGCTCATCCCGTAGCCGACCGTCAGTCGATCCGGCGAAATCATCTTGCGTCCGTGGAATCGTGCAGATGATTCGTTGTCCGATGTGAAGACGACTGGTTGCGTGATCGGCCTTTCGATGGGGGCAGGATAGGCGAGGGTTGTCTTTCCGTCGATCACAATCGAATGGCCTGTATACATGCTCTGGACGGTCACGGGCTCGACTCCGACCATCGCGCGCACGTAGGATTTAAACTCAATCAGCCCATCTCGGGAGGTCACGAGCGTTCGAGAAAATGGAGGCATCATCTGTTCCGGTCCGTCATCCTCGAGAGAGACAATATTGATGGGAACGGTCTTGCTCAGGCCTTGAATCGTTTGACGAGAGTACCCGCGGAGAATAACTGACTCTATGTGGGCATCATCGGTGGCGGAGACCCTCCAATCGACCGGGTCATAGGACATCAGAAAGAGTGTGATAGGTCCGTGCGTGTGCTCCACCTTGATGTGGATGATTCCCTGCGGAGTGTCGATAGGGTGGGGATCGGGACGAATTGCCGTCCCCTCATACACCACCACCGCATGAAGGGCGTGAACAGGTATCCTGTCGAGTGCTGTGGAGGTAAACGTTTGCGGTATGCGCGGCTGCTTGCCCGCTTCAAGAATCTGGCCAAACACCTGCGCAAGAGGCACAGTCATGCCATTGTGGAACCTCACCGCACTGTCCTTAAGAAAGCTCTGCATGGCTGGGTGCAGAATATTTTCGCAGATCACGGAGTCTTTGGTCCCTCGGAGAGAAATCTTCGCGCCGTAGGAATGTGTCCGAGTTGCCTCCAGATCCTCGAGGGCGATAGTGGGGCCGACTCGTATCAGCCCGACGCACTCGGATCGTTTCTCTCCCGCCCCTCTGGATAACTCATAGTGCTGAGCGGCCTGTCGCTGGTCTGCGGCATGGGCATGGTGTACAGCGTAGACGCCCAGGTGCGCGGTCAGCACAAGAGTAAGGGGAAGTGCGAGAGCGTTCCGCATCATCATGAAGGGTGCTACGAACCTCGTAGGGAGGGGAGAAGGGCACATTCCCAAGGATCGCACGAACAACGCCTGCCTCCAACCGATAACGTCATTTATGGGGGCGCCGGCTATCGAACGGCGGGCTTGGTGAGATCGTTGTGCACCCGATTGTTTTCCGCATTGACGTCGATGCCGCCCGCGGGTGCAGGTTTATCGAGATTCGTGTACTGGAAGGTTCCGAAGGGTTGAATCTGGTCGTCGGTCGGCAGTTGCTGGCGGTTCCACCCTCCGCCGAGTGCACGGATGAGACCCACCGAGGATTTCAGTAGTTCAGCCTTGATTTGTACTGAGTCGATGCGCGCGGTGAGCGTGGCGACCTGTGCATAAATAAGTTCAAGGCTGGACGCCAGCCCGCCCTGATAGAGTTCCGTGGTCAGATTTTGCGTCTTGAGGGTGGCACCGACAGCGGCGTCCTGCCGATTGGCTGCAAGGGTCAGTCGGTCCGTCAGGCTCAAATTATTTTCGACTTCGCGGAAGGCGTTGAGCACCGTTGAGCGGTAGAGGTCTTCTGTCTCGCGATAGGCCGACCAGGCCTGCTGCAATTGAGCACGGCGATACCCTCCCTGAAAAATCGGAAGCGACACACTTGAGCCGTACGACCAGAAACTATTGGCGAGCGAGATCAGATTAAAGGCGGTATCTTCAAACCCGCCTCCGGCTCGGAACAACACATTGGGATAAAAGGCGGCGCGGGCAATACCGATCACGCGGTTCGCCTGCGCCATTCGACGTTCCATCCCCGCGATGTCGGGTCGACGCTCAAGCAAGGTGGAGGGGATGGTTCGCGGAATCGTAAACTTCGCCACACGCAGATCATCGACCGGTTCGACCTGAAAACCGGCCGGCGCGAGATTGAGCAGGATGGCGATCGCTTGTTCGGTCACTTGACGTTGCCCCTGAATCTGCGCGTATTTCGTCTCGGTGCTGAACAGCAGCGATTCGACTCGAGCGACGTCCAGCGCCGATGCGATCGCGCCGGCGAATTGCGCCTTCACGAGGTCCAGCGACTGTTGGTACAGGTCGATCGATTGTTTATAGATGGCGCGTTGCGCGTCGTATCCTCGTAGGACGAAGTAATCGGCGGCCAGTTCCGCCTGCAAACTGAGGCGCGCGAGCCCGTAGTCGGCGGCGCGCTCTTCGGCGCGATAGAGCTCGGCACGCGTCGCATTCCGAAGCGCCGACCAGAAATCCGGTTCCCAGGATGCGAGCCCTCCGCCGAGAACGGTCGTCCCGAATTGCGAAATGTCCGGAGGACGAAACAGTCGATTAATGGATTCCCTATTGTCCGAGGCGCCAAACCCTAGGCCGAGGTGAGGCAGGTATTGTGCGCGGGCCTTCATCATCACATCGCGAGCTTGGACGAACCGCTCGGCGGCGGCCTGCAGATCGGGATTGGCCGCCATGGCCTGTTCTTCAAGCTTGTTCAGGACGGGATCGTTAAATAGCTTCCACCAATCCGTGCGCAATTCGTCATCCGACGGCGTCGCCTCGACGAAAGGACTGGCGCCCTTCCATGAGGCGGGGACGACGTACTCAGGCAGTTCATAGCGCGGCGCTAAATCGAAGGCCGGGAATCCCTTACAAGCCGGCAGGCCGAGCGCCAGCAGTATCAAGCTGCACCGCGCGCAGGTGCGAACGAGGTGGAGAAGATCGGGTCTTGTTCGTATGCGTTCGCCCATCACGTGTAACAGCCCCCTATTGGGGTGAGTGTGCAGTTGGGGTCGGGGCTACTTGTGAGCCGGGATCTGCTGTGGCCGTAGGAGCTTGTGCCTCGGGAGTTGTTATTGAGTCAGGGCCTTCTGCGCTGAGGAGATCATAACCGGACGCCGGTGTCACGACGCGCACCTTATCGTTGTCGAGCAATGCGGCGCTCGGATTATTCACGATACGGTCACTCGCCGAAATCCCTTCTGCCACTTCGACGGAGCTGTCGAGGAGTCGGCTCACCGTGATGGGGTGTAAGCGCACGCGGTTGTCCTCCGTCACCACGGCCACTTGCGTGCCGTGCTCTTGGAACACCAACGCGGTGGAGGGAATCGTGAAGACTTGTCTGTCGACCGGTGCCGTGAGATGCACCTGAGCATACGAGCCCGGCCAGAGCGCGCGGTCCTCATTTTCAATGGTGAAGACGGTCACGGCCGTACGTGTGCCCACATCGAATCCGCGGGCGACGGTCAGAAACTTGGCGGTGAAATGACGATTCGGCAGTTGCGGAACGGTCACAGTGGCCGTGAGGCCGGGCTGGAGAAACGGCCCGAACGATTCCGGTACGCTGACGAAGAGGCGCAGCATATGGACGTCGGCCACCGTAAAAAGATTGGTGATGGCTTTTGGAGTATTGAGGTTGCCTTCCTTGCTGACCAGGTCCCCGACATTGATGTTGCGCTGAGTGACCACGCCGTCAAACGGGGCGATGATGTTTTTGAAGCGAATGAACGCATCGATGTTCCGAACCTTTTGCTCCGCGGCCCTGACCTTCGCCGCTTCGGCTTTCAGGTTTTGTTCCTGCACCGTGATCGACTGCTCGGAGACGGCGTGATTGGGGCGTAGTGCCACCCACCGTTGGGCGGTGACTTCGGCGAGTCGGTACCTGGCGCGCTCGGTGTCCAGATCCGCTTTGGCCTGCGCATATTCGGCGTCCAGATCCGGCGCATTGATTTCAGCGAGGATGTCGCCTTTCTTGACCCGATCGCCGTAGTCCTTGTACCACATCTTTACGTAGCCGGTGACGCGTGCGTACATCGGTGCTTCGTACCAACCGACAATATTGCCGGGGAGTGTAATCGACTCGCTTGAGGCCCCCGGCTTGGGATTCACGACGGCCACCGTGGGGACCGCGTCTTCGAGCGTTTGCTCGGCCAAGACTACGGCGTTGCTTTTGGATTCGTATATTCGATAGCCGAGATAACACGCGCACAACAGCGCAGTTGAGAGTGCCAGGCTTTTCCCAGCGAATAAGTGGCTCATGCAGTGTGCTCCTCTTGCCGGGGCATGCGCCGGCTATAGATCATCGCGTAGATGCAGGGCACGAACAGTAGGGTGAAGAGGGTGGCAACGAGCAGGCCGCCGATGACGGCGCGACCCAGTGGCGCATTCGCAGAATACCCCGTCGCCATGGGGACCATTCCGATGATCATAGCTGAAGCGGTCATGAGCACAGGACGGAAGCGCGTGGTGCCGGCTTCGATCGCGGCTCGCAACGCGTCGCCGTGCTCTTCGAGCCGTTCACGGGCGTAGGAGACGACAAGAATCGAGTTGGCGGTCGCCGTGCCCATGGTCATGATGGCGCCCGTCAGCGCGGGTTCCGATAGTCGCGTATGGGTGAGGAACAAAGCCCACGCGATGCCTGCCAGTGCGCCGGGCAATGCCGTAATGATGATGAAGGGATCCAGCCAGGATTGGAAGTTGACGACGATCAGCAGATAGACCAGCGCGATTGCGACAAGGAGTCCGAAGATCAACTCGAAGTAGGCGTCGTGCATGAGTGAGGCCTGGCCATGGATTTCGAGCGCCGCGCCGCGGGGTAACTCGTCTTCCATGCGTTTGGCTACCTGTTCGACATCTGCCAGCACTCCGCCGAGATCGCGCCCTTCGGCGGAGACATAGATGTTGAAGAGCGGCATGATGTTCCCGTGCGTGACGACCCCCGGCGTGCCCTCCGCTGAAAGGTTGGCTAAATTACCGAGGAGCTGGACTGACTGGCCGCTCGAAGAGTCGCCGGAGGACTCGACCGGGATGGTTTTGAGACTATTGACGCTGTTGATCTGTGCCTGCGGCGTATAGACGTTGATCAGATACGACATGCCGGTACTGGGATCGAGCCAATAGATCTGGTCGACCTGTTGGCTCCCGGCGGTGGTCATGAGCAGATTGTCGGCCATCGTCTTCAGGGTTCTGTTGACGCCCAGTCCGAACGTGCGGTTGCCTTCGACCATGAGGGTCGGTGTGCGCATCGTTTGCTGGATCACCACGTCGGTGGCGCCGGGGATCTCGCGAAACTTGCCCACTAATTTGCGGGCGTATTCGTAGTTGGGGTAGACGTCCGGCCCGTTGATTTGTACATCGATCGGTGCCGGTGCGCCGAAGTTGAGAATTTTGGCGGTCAGATCAGACGGCTGAAACGTGAATTCGGTTCCCGGATAACGTTCCCGTAATCCCTTGCGAAGGGTGCGGCGGTAATCCCATACCGGCGACTTTTCATTCTTCAAGAGGATCGTCAGGTCACAATCCTGAGAACCGATCGTCGGCGTCGGAATGAACGCAAGGTTGTGCGGCCCGACCGGCAAACCGCAATTGCTGACGACATTTTCGACCTGGCCCGGCAGTAACTCATGAATGCTGTCGGAGACAAGCGTGGCAATGCGTCCTGAGACTTCGATGCGCGTGCCGAGCGGCGCCCGCATATGCATCGTAATGATCCCCGACCTGATCTCGGGAAAATAATCGCGCCCGAGAAAGAAGAAGAGCGACAGCGAGGCCAGTGCGATGGCCAGGGAGATGGTCACGAAGCTACGGCGATGGGCGATGGCCTGCTCGAGCAGCAGGCCATAACGCTCGCGGAACCGGTTGAAGCCGCGTTCGAATCCCTGCTGGAAGCGAACGAACGGGTTCCGTGATGGCGCCACATCCGTCTGACTCGTCGGATCATGCGGTCGCGACATGGTGACTCTTCATCATATATTTCGCCATGGTCGGCACCAGTGTGCGCGAGAGGATGAAGGAGGCGAGCATCGCGATGATGATCGCCTCCGCCATGGGTTTAAACAGGTAGCCTGCGACGCCGCCGAGTTCGAAGAGCGGAAGCCAGACGATCGCAATACAGAGAGTCGCGACGAGCGTCGGAACGACGATCTGATTGGCGGCATCGATGATGGCCTGTTCGAGCGGCTTCCCCATTTCGATATGGCGATCGATATTTTCGATCATCACGGTCGCATCGTCGACCAGAATACCGACGGCCAGCGCGAGCCCGCCCAAGGTCATCACATTGACGGTCTCTTCGAGGAGATGCAGGCCGATGATGGCGGTCAGGATGGACAGCGGGATCGAGGTCCAGACGATGACCGTGGCCCGCCAGGAGCCGAGCAGCAGGAGCACGATGAGACCGACCAGGGCACCGGCCATCAGCATTTCGTGCAGCACGTCGGAGATCGAATCCTTCACAAAGGTCGAGGCATCGTCGAGCAGCGTGATTTCGACACCTTCCGGAGAAATTTGCTCGGCGCGCGGGATCATCTTTTTGATCCCATCGACCACGTCGAGGGTCGAGGCCTCGGTGCTTTTCATCGCGACGAGGATGACGGTCTGTTTGCCCTTCACCAGCACTGCGTTTTGTTGCACCCGGCCCATGAGCTGCACCGTGGCGACGTCGCGCAGATAGACGAAGGCGTTGCCTTCCCGTTTGATCGGGATATCGTTGAAATGATCGATCTTCAGCGGCGACGCGTTGGTCATGACGATCCAGTCCGTCGACTTGATTTTGATGTCGCCGGCCGGCAGCACGAGGTATTGCTTCATGAGGGCATCGTGAATGTCCGCCGGAGTGAGTTGCCGGGCGAGCAATTTTTGCTGGTCGAGGTTGACCATGACCTGCATGTCCTGGCCGCCGTAGGGGTGCGGCAGCACGATTCCCGGTACGGTCACCAGCAGGGGACGGATGCGCATGTAGACGAGGTTATAGAGCTCCGCGGGCGTCATGCGGTCGGAGCTGATTTGGAGCATGGCCACCGGGATGGACGAGGGGGCGAGGCGCATGACCATGGGCGGCGAGATGTCGGGTGGCAGCGCCTTGACGACGTTCTGCGCGATCCCCACGATATCCGCTTCGGCCCTGCCCACGTCGACTCCGTCCTGCAGAAAAATATTGGTGATGCTGCTGCCGAAGTAGGAGTGGCTGTGGATGTACTTGATGCCTTCCACCGTCGAGGTCAAAAAACGTTCGAACAGATAGGTGATGCGCCCTTCCACCTGCTGCGGCAGCAGGCCGCTGTAGATCCAGACTACGGAGGTGACAGGAATCGTGATATTCGGAAAGATGTCGGTCGGCATATGGAGCACCGTCTTGGTGCCCAACAGTACGATCAGGATGGACATGACCACGAAGGTGTATGGCCTGCGCAGCGCGATGAGGACGATCTCGTTCATGCTCGCCCCCTGCTAGGAGTCTTCTGATGCCGTGTCATTCGAGCCACTCGATCCCCCATGAACATCATCGGGTTCGGTTGCTAAAAGGGGCCGGTGCATCGGCCAATTTTGATGCGGCGAGACATCGTTTTCCTGAGATCAATGATCCCACCTGATGGTGGATCAGGCTGATCCGTCCTCGGTGATAGGGGTGAGGGAGAGCAAGGGACTTGCCATGGAAATTCGATGGCGTTGCGAAGGGGCTTGGCGCACTAGGGCCATATATGGGGCAGGCTTCTCGCCCGTAGCTCCGTTATTTAGTGTCTCCACGGCAGGGTGCCACGAAGAGTGCAGATTCGCTCTGAGCGAATAGTGCGGCAGTTCACTGTTCTTGCAGGATCGGCACGACTGTGAGGAAGCGGGGTCTCAAAGAGGGATCGCGATAAGTATGACTGTTGATTGGTTTGCTCGAGATGGCCGCATGGATTTACGTAGGGGCATCGATATTGCTGCGTATCTAGCCGGTTCTCTGTACCCACTCCGCACGAACGATCATCCGTAGGCGGCGGGGGCCGCGTCGATTCGATCCAAGCTGTTACAACCGGGAGGGCGAGCGAGATGCGTGGAATGACGAATATGCGGAAAGTCGGTGTGGCGCTCTGTCTTGCGGGTCTTGTTGCGGGCGCCATGACGGCCGTCGAGCCTGCACGGGCCGAATCTCTGACGATTGGAGCAGCCTATAGTCTCAAACCGGCCTTCCAGGAACTCGTGCCATTGTTCGAGGGGGAATATGGTGCGACGGTGCGGGTCGTCTATGGCCCCTCGCAGACACTGCGTCGGGACATTGAACAGGGAGCGGCGATCGATGTGTTTCTACCCGCGGCGGCCGAGGAAATAGAAAAATTGCAGAAGAAAGGGTTGACGGTCGGCGAGAGCCCTCGGATCTATGGGCAAACCTCGCTCGTGCTCGTCATGTCGGCAACGTCCAGAGCCACGCCGGTCTCCTTCCGTGATGTCGGGCTCAATCGGGCATTTCGTATCGCGCTCGGTGACCCGAAGACGTCGGGGCTTGGGGACCTCACGGCTCGGCTGCTCACGCAGGTCGAGCCGACGTACAAGAGTCGCTTTCATCCGATTTACGCCCGGCATAGTGAGGAGATGGTTGATCTCATTCAGCACGGCGCGGCCGATGCGGGCATCCTCTATCGCGTGGATGCCATCAGCAACGGGCAGGTGCGCATCATCGACGAAAACCCGTTTGGTGTGCATAGGCCGGTGTATTTCGGTCAGGCGGTGGTCTCGACCTGTCGGACGGAGTCGCGTGCCGTGGCGGAGGAGTTTCTTGATTTCATGACGAGCCCCCGCATCCAGAAGCTGCTGCTCAAGTATGGGTTCGAGTCGATGTCAGCGATGGGGGGAGAGGAGGGGATCAAGCTGGCAGACCGTAAGTACGAGACCATGGACGTACTTAATGAATAGGATTAACTTGGGTCTGCGCGCTGTCCGGCGCTTCGTGTCTCATCGGCTCATCGTGCCGGATCAGCGTGCGTCCCGACAGCAGGCGGAGGCCGACGTAAAATACCGGTGTGAGAAACAAGCCGAACAGGGTCACGCCGATCATCCCGGCGAACACGGTGATGCCTGTGGCGGAACGCACCTCCGCACCGGCGCCGTGGGAGAGCACGAGCGGAACCGTCCCGGCAATGAAGGCGACCGACGTCATCACGATCGGGCGCAGTCGCAGGCGGCAGGATTCGAGTGCCGCCTCGACGATGCCCTTCCCCTGCAGTTCCAACTCGCGCGCAAACTCGACGATCAGGATCGCGTTCTTGCAAGCCAGGCCCATCAGTACGACCAGGCCGACCTGTACGAACGTGTTGTTATCGCCCCCGGTGAGCTTCACGCCGGCGAGCGCGCAGAGCATGCACATCGGCACGATCAGAATCACCGCCAGCGGCAAGGTCCAGGACTCGTACAGGGCGGCGAGCACGAGAAACGCCAACAGGATAGCCACCGGGAACACCAGCAAGGCCGCTTTTCCTTGCGACGCTTCCTGAAAACTTAAATCGGTCCATTCGATGGTCATGCCGTTTGGCAGTACCTTCCCGGCGATCTCGCGAATATTGTCCATTGCCTGTGCCGACGAGAACGTGGCGGGATCGGCCTCTCCCATGAAATCGGCGGCGGGATAGCCGTTGTAGCGCAGCACCGGATCGGGCCCATATGTCTGGCTGAATTTCACCATTGAGCCGATCGGGACCATCTCGCCGCGGTTGTTGCGTGTTTTGAGGTTTGCGATGTCTTCCACCTTGCCGCGGAAGTCGCCGTCGGCCTGTGCGTAGACGCGCCAGGTGCGACCGAATAGGTTGAAGTCATTCACATACGCTGAGCCGAGATAGATCTGCATCGTGGCGAACAGATCCGTCAACGCAATGCCCTGCGTCTTGGCCTTCACACGATCAACCTCGGCATCGAGTTGCGGCACATTGGCTTGGTAGCCGGAAATCGGATACCCCATACCTGGCGTCTGCATGACCGCGCCCTGCAGGCCGCTGACGGCATTCTGCAGTGCTCCGAAGCCGAGTCCGGCCCGGTCTTCCACAAAGAGCCCATATCCCGCGCCGTTGCCGAGTCCGAGAATCGGCGGCGGCATCAACACAAAGGTGATGCCTTCCTTGATGGCGGAAATCTTTTGATTCACTTCTTCGCTGATGTCCTTCGCGCTGCGATGACGCTCCTCGAACGGCGTCAGGATGAGGAAGGCGAGGCCGTAGTTGGGCGTATTCGTAAACTGCAACGGATTCAGTCCGGTCATGGCCACGACATGGGCGACACCGTCGACGGTCTTGCTGATCGCGACGACCTGACGCAGGACCGCATCCGTGCGCTCGAGTGAGGCGCCCTCCGGCAGTTTCACGCCCGCCATCAGATACAACTTGTCTTGCGTGGGAATGAAGCCGCGGGGCACCGCTTGGAACATCAAGCCGGTGGCGAGCAGCAGCAATGCATACACGGCAAAGACAGAACCGCGATGTTTCAACGTACGCGAGACGGTGCCCTGATATCGGTCGGAACTGGCTTTGAAAAAGCGATTGAACGGCCTGAACACCCAGCCGAACAGACGCTCGATCAACCGGGACAGGGCATCCTTTGGTGCGCCGTGGCTCTTGAGCAGTTTTGCCGCCAGTGCCGGTGAAAGGGTCAGTGAATTGATTGCCGAGATGACCGTCGAAATGGCGATGGTCACGGCGAACTGTTTGTAGAACTGGCCGGTGACGCCGCTCAGGAATGCCATCGGTACGAAGACGGCGCACAGCACCAGCGCGATGGCAACGATCGGACCCGACACTTCTTGCATCGCCTGGTGGGCCGCCTGGAGCGGAGTACGGCCTTCTTCGATGTTGCGCTCGACGTTTTCCACCACCACGATCGCGTCATCCACCACGATTCCGATCGCAAGGACGAGGCCGAAGAGCGTCAGGGTATTGATCGAGAACCCGAACAGGTACAGCGCGGCGAAGGTGCCGACCACGGAAATCGGGACGGCAATCAGCGGAATGATCGACGCACGCCAGGTCTGTAGAAAGAGAATCACGACGAGCACGACGAGCAGGATCGCTTCCAGCAATGTTTGGACGACCGCCTGAATGGAATCGCGCACGAACACCGTGGTGTCGTAGTCCGAGCGATAGGTGATGCCGGGCGGAAAACGCGTCTTCAGCTCGTCCATTTTGGCGATCACCGCATCGCGGACGGTCAGCGCGTTTGCACCGGGGGCCTGGAAGATGGCGATCGGCGGCGCATCCTGATTGTCGAGTTGTCCGCGCAGGGTATAGTCGTTGGCCCCGAGTTCGATCCGTGCCACGTCGGACAGGCGTACGACTTCGCCGCCGGCTCCGATCTTCAGCACGACGTTGCCGAACTCTTGGGCCGTACGCAGGCGGCCTTGGGCATTGATGGAGATGAGGAAGTCGGTGCCTTGTGTGATCGGTTCCGCGCCAAGCTGCCCGGCCGAGACCTGGATGTTTTGCTCTCGAACAGAGGCGACGACGTCGCCGGCGGTCATCCCGCGTGACGCGATCTTGTCCGGGTTGAGCCAGATGCGCATGGCGTAGTCGCCGCTGCCGAAGATCTGCACCTGGCCGACGCCGGGCAAGCGAGCCAGTTCATCTTTGATTTTGATGTTCGCATAGTTGCGCAGGTAGAGCGCGTCGTATTTCCCATCCGGCGAAAGCAGCTGGACCATCACCAGGAAGGTCGGCGACTGCTTCTGCGTCGTGACGCCGAGGCTCACCACTTCCGCCGGCAGCCGGGACAGCGCCTGGCTGACGCGGTTCTGTACTTGCACCTGGGCGGCGTCGGGATCGGTGCCGGGCCGGAACGTGACCGTCATTTGCAACACGCCGTCGGAACCGGCGACCGACTTCATGTACATCATGTTCTCGACGCCGTTGATCTGTTCTTCCAGCGGCGTTGAGACGGTTTCGGCAATCACCTTGGGGTTCGCACCCGGATAGATCGCGCGCACGATGACCGCGGGGGGGACCACTTCAGGGTACTCGCTGATCGGCAAAATGGGGATGGCGATCAACCCGGCGGCGAAGATGACGATGGACAGCACCGCGGCAAAGATCGGCCGATCGATGAAGAATTTTGAAAAGTCCACAGCCGTGGCTCCTTATTTCTCAGCCATGGCTGCCGGCGCGGCCGTTGCCGACGGCTTGCCCATCGGAACCTCGGCGGGTATGACCGGCATACCGGGATAAAATATCTTCTGCAGGCCGACCACGACAATTCTGTCGTCCGGTGAGAGGCCGGACCGGACCACGCGTAATCCATCGACCATGCCGCCCGGCACGATGTCCTTGCGTTGCGCTTTCCCGTCTGTGTCGACCGCATACACGTATTTGCGATCCTGATCCGTGAGAATAGCCTTCTCGTCGATCAGGAGCGCCTGTGCCTTCTGGCCGCTGACGAACTGCACGCGAGCATAGAGGCCGGGGGTAAAGATACGGTCGCGATTGGGAAGTACGGCGCGAGCACGTACCGTTCCGAGGGTTGGATTCACCTGAGTGTCGAGAAAGTCGACCGTCCCTGTATGCGGATAACCGATCTCGTTGGCGAGGCCGACGTGCACGGCGTTGTCCTGTGTCGTGCGCTCACGGTTGCGCTCCTGTTCTCTGTAGCGCAAATAACTGTTTTCGTCGGCATCGAAATAGACGTACATCGGATCTTGCGACACCAGCGTCGTCAGCAGGGTTTCGTCGGCTGTCGCCAGATTGCCGACCGTCAGGAGGGCCCGGCTTGCCCGTCCGGAGACCGGTGCACGCACTTCAGTGAAGGACAAGTTGAGCTTGGCGGTGGCCACAGCAGCCTCGGCAGCCTGGACATCTGCCGCGCTCTGCGCCTGCGCGGCGCGACGCAAGTCGAGTTCCTCGTGCGAGATGGCGTTATCCTCGATGAGTGACTGGGCGCGTTTGTTACGGATTGTCTCCAGCCGTTGCGCCACGCGCGCGCGTGCCAGTTGGGCTTGAGCATTCTCCAGGGCCGCGCGGTAGGGGCGAGGGTCGATCAGAAACATCAAATCGCCCCGTTTCACATCCTGCCCTTCCTTGTAGGCCACTCGTTGTACGTAGCCGCTGGCGCGCGGTCGCAATTCAACCGTATCGATCGCGGTGATGCGGCCGGTGTATTCGTCCCATTGTTGCACCGACTTCGAGAGTACCTGCGCAACGCCGACTTCAGGGGGCGGCGGTTGGCCGCCGCTGCTGGCTTGTTCGTTGTTGCAGCTCGTCACAGTCAGCAGTACCGCGAGGAGCCATGGGCTATATCGAAACATGATCATGGTGTACCTACTGGGAATCTTCTTGATGAACGAGATCTCGATGTTTTGAGCCGACAGTGTCAGTCTCACAGAGCCTGTGGCCGAAAGTGTTTCCTCATGACTCTCAGTCGCGTAGTATCCGCCATGACGTGAAATATAGTCAATATATGAATGATCAAAGTATGAATAAGTTAGCGTTGAATGTTGTCTTTGTTTGAAGTACCGTATAGGTCACGATGAAACGTACGAAAACAGTCCCGCCCTCCAAGGACAGGAAGAAGTCAGCGGTCTCTCCCTGCATCTCCACATTGCCACGGCATCGGTTGGTTGAACTCTTGTGGAGCTTTGCTCCGGCCTATCAGCGGTGGTCGGAGTCGCTGTTGGTGGAGAAAGGGTTGTCGCCTCAGCGGTTGCGCATTCTCAGCTCAATCCATGAGCGTGGCCCGAGGATCATGAGCGACCTCAAAAAGGAACTCGGCGTGACGGCGACGAACGTGACGGCGCTCGTCGATTCGCTCGAGAAAGACGGACTGGTCGTGCGAACCAGTCACCCGACGGACCGCCGGGCCACCGTGATCGAACTCTCGGATAAGGTCATGACCGAGCTCTCCCCGCGCTGCACGGAATACAAAGAGCAAGTGGCGGAACTATTCTCCGATCTCAGCGACCAGGAGTGTAAAGCGTTTGTGAATACGCTCGAGAAGCTCTGGAGTCGATTGCAGGGGTAGAGGATGTCCAATGGCCTCAACGACCGTCGGTCATTTCACAACTCAGCCCGACGATCCCATTGACGGCGAACTCTCCGGTTGGATTCACTTCAGAGCGCACTAGACCATGGCACGCGTGACAGTTACCAAAGCTAGCGGAAATATATTTCGAGACTTGGGGTTCTCCGAGGAGAAGTCTGCGCAGTTGATTCTGAAAAGCAACCTGCTGCAGGCCGTTCAGGATACCATCAACAGCCGGGGATGGAAGCAAGTAGAAGCGGCGGGTCAGTTGAGGATTGATCAAGCCAAAGTATCAAAGCTCCTAGCCGGACAGATGGCAGGATTTTCCATTGAACGCCTCGTGCATTTTCTGTCCCTTTTGGGTCAGGATGTCGTCGTGACGGTCCGCCAGGCCCCTCGTGGGAGAAGACGCGGGACAGTGAGAGCAAGGGTGGAGAAGATATCAGTTTAGTATTGTTCCGATTCGTTGGGGGGAGACTACGTGGTTGTTGTATTTCCACTCTCCTTTTTCGGCAGCACGCGGCTCTAAGTCCAAAAGATCGGCCACAGACAAGTCCGTTTCCTCTGCTTCAAACCTGACATATGGGATATGACAATCATTCCCTTTCTATACGTATCTTCCGCCTCGCTATGGGGCGGCTGCGCATGCTCGTGTCACAAGCGGCGCAAGTGACCGTGGTCGTGTTGGAGCCCGGGGAAACACCGGGAGCTGACCGTCGTTGGCATCATTGTGCTCAATAAGTGGACCTTTGCTCCGCAACTCAAAGGTGGCGGTCCCGTCGACGGCGAACTCGCCATGCGGATTCAATTCCGGACGCAGTAAATCTATCACATGCGTGACAGTCAATGGGTCTGCTCCTCAACGGTAGTCTGAATATAAGGCTGATACTGAAAACCTTAATTGAAGAATTGACGAGATTGGTGCCTAGTACCAAGGTCGTAGGAGTGAGATGCCTTACGCTACCCTAGCCAGATTGATCCAGTCGCTTGTTTCATTGTTCCGATCAGCATGGAATAATTATGGTATTCGCCTTTGGGATGAGCGACAAGCCGGGCGTAACGTGTTTCCAGATGGCAAAGTAGAACTGATTGATGTTGAGTTCGACAAGACCATTGCTCGCCTGCGGGGAGAGGAACTTGAAGATGGTTGGATCAGCCCAATTCTAACAACCATCGCGCATCCCTTTGTTACTCCTCAATTTCTTCGTGAGCAAGAAGTAAAGGATTGGCTCGTAGACGAGCAAGTCCGTCGCGACCTAAAAACCTTGGCAATCCGACAACTTCTTGGAAACACGACGCCTGATACCGCAACTCAGAAACGGCTCGTTGAGGCCTATTCAACAGTTTCCACCAACCCACCCTCAACTGCTATTGAAGCAACCAACGGAATAGTTGCCATCCTTGTTGCAGGGTATAAAGCCAGTTTGGAGACGAAGCCTGCTCCTGTTGCAGCCCTAGTTCAGGCTGCAACATCGGAACACAGGGGGGCCATTGAAACAGTTGCTCAGCAAGTATCCAGCGTTGCGGAAAAGCTGAATAGCATTGGGCCAGACGCACTCGTCGTCAGAGTTCATACGGAGCAAGCTTCAAATGAGCTTCGGGGGATTCTCAAGAAACGGAGTTTTCGAACAGATGAAGCACGCGACCAGATGCGGGTCCTTGTTGAGAAACTCTTCTCTGGTGAACTGCGCCAGGCTGATCAAGGAGTAAAGGTTGAAGCGCTTTACTGGGCGGCCAGGCTCCACGTTTTCGAAGCTCAACACGTTCCCCAAGCCAGTAGGTATCTCCACCAATTGCGAGATCTGGATCCCAAATACGATGCGAGGATTGTTGACGCATTCATTCTAGAGCATAAAGACGATGCTGCTGGCGCATTGAGAATACTGCGGGACATCAATACCGCTGACGGCCATTCGACACTGTGGTTAGTCCTCAGTCGAACTCAGGGCAAGCCCACCGCACTGGCTTGGATGGAAGGACAACCCGATCATGGTGAAACGGATTTCTTCACCGGGATTGGATGGCAAAATGTCGCTGTCACACTATGTGAAATGGGAATGTGGGAAAGAGCGGCGACTATCTTATCTGCCGCCCAGGTTCTTGCGGACGACTGGCCGGATCTTGCGTTCGTCGAGGGAGTGGTTAACGCGGCCTTACTACTCCCGGCTGAATCACGGCCACAAGCATTAAGTATGAACATCTTTCATCCCCATATACAGGTAATCCAAGGTCCTGATGCAGATCAGCACCGAACTCGTGCCTGTCATTCATTCGAGCGGGCAGTGAGCCTCCTGACAGGGATTGGCGAGAACAAACGAGCGCAGGTGGCAAAAGATTGGATTCTGTGGCTTCGGCTAACAAACGACAACCTAGAGATTAGGAAGAATGCCCAGGATGAAGTCCGAGCCGCAATGGGCAATGGCAAGCGCGCAGTTGATTACCTCCCGGTCGCCCTTAGGTTCGAAATTGATTTCGATAAGGAGCCTCTTCAGCGATATCTGGCGAATCGGAAAGAGATGGGTGGCCTGGAAGGTCAAGAAGTGTTCGCTGAAGTGAACATGGCTGAGGTAACGATGACAGCAAGAGAATTTGCTGAATTCTTAGAGAGTGAAGAGGCGAGACTGGCAGCACAGGTTCCCAAATCCTTGCTGTCAGGGAAACGTGTGGAAGCCCTTGTCGCGGATGGTCAGATTGCGCGGGCGCGTCATGTCTTGGAAGAGCGCAAGAATGAATGTATCGACCATGACTACGATCGTTTGAACGCCATGATCATTCAGAAGGAGGGTGGTGACGCTAGAACAAAGCTCGAAGAAATCTATAGACAAACTGGAGGATTGCTTGATTTGCAAAATCTTGCCCGAGAGGTTGGTAAGTCGAGGGATTGGGGTGCCTTGCGACCACTCTTGGAAGAGCTATTCCGTCGAGAGCGGACATCGGATAATGCTCGTCGTTTAGTCGAGTGCCTGCATCAAGATAGAAAATGTGGGGATGCCTCTATTGTTAGCTTCTTGAATGACAATGCGGATCTAACCAAAGCTAGTGATGACCTCAAATCGGCGAAAGCCTGGGCGTGCTTTTATCTGGGGAATCTGAAGGAAGCCCGAGGCTTGAACGATCAACTTCTTAAAGCTAGAAACCATCCTGCGGATCTCTTGCTCGATACAAATCTTGCGATCCAGACCGGTGATTGGGAGAGATTTCCAGCCATCGTTGATCGTGAGTGGGAAAGACGAGATTCGTATGACGCCAACCTATTGTTACGTCTTGCTTCCCTAGCTGCAGAAACAGATGCAAGTGCTGGTCGAGCATTCGAATTGGCCAGGCTCGCAGCATCCAAGGCTCCGGACAATCCGAGCATACTCATGAATGCCTATTCCCTCGCCTTTCAGCTTGGTCGAGACCACGATGCAGATCCAACGTGGGTTGCTCGGGCGTCAGAGCTTTCAACCGATAGTGGACCCGTTCACCAAGTGGATATGCGGACTCTGGTTGAGAAGATGGTTCCCGCTAACCGCGAACGGAAACGGCTGATCGAGCGAAGTCTGCTCCAGGGCGAGGTGCCGTTGCACATGGCAGCCGATGTGCTCCACATGCCATTGTCGCGAATGCTCTTGGACCTACCAAAACGGAATACCGAACAGAGTGACGGTCGCCGACGTGCCGTTATTCCAATCGTTTCCGGAGCACGGCGAATTGTTGAACTCAATCCGTCTTGGACAGTCGGTCTCGATATCACCTGCATTATGGTTCTCGCATTCTTAGGATTGTTGCCGAAGGTGTTGCGGTCATTCACTCGGGTGGTTCTTTCAGCCGAAACGATGGTGGTTTTGCTCAACGAGCGCCGCCGAGTGCGTTTTCATCAACCCTCGCGCATTAAAGATGCAGAGAACCTCCGTGAGCTTATTGAAAAAGGACAACTCAAGATAACGAAAATAACTGCAAAACCACCGGAATGGCTTGTAGCAGAAGTAGGTCAGGATCTTGCTGAAATGCTTGAGCAGGCCAGGATGGACAATGGACGGGTCATTCACCCCCGCCCCATCTACCAATTGCGTACCTTCCTCGACAAACATGCTGAATTGAGAGAGTACGAGCACCTGATATTGTCCACTACAGACCTAGCAAATCTTCTCCTTGAAGCTGGAAAAGTCAGTCACGACCTTCACGAACAGGCCAGGAGATATTTGCTAGCACGAGACAAGGATGGAGCAGCGGGCCTTTCTCTGTCTGGCCCCATTTTCGATGCACCCATTTACATCGATGACCTCGCTATTACCTATCTCCAGCAGGCACAATTTCTATCTTCAATTTGTCGGATTGGGATAGATGTTAGAGTTCATCCCTCGATGAACGAAGAACAGTCAGCACTAGTTGCAGCGAGCAGAGAAGGAGAACGACTTAATGAGCAAATCGGTGAGATCGTATCAGCACTGCGCGTGGCCATAGAGAGCGGTAAGGCCGCGTTTCTTCCTCGACAAGATGTTGCCGATGAGAAGATCGGATCGATTTCACATTTCCTTTCGGACACCGGTCCATGCGACATCCTCTGCATCGATGATCGTTTCATGAATCGCCACGGGTTTCTCACCGATAAGAAGGGACGCAATGTCCCAATCATTTGCACTCTGGATTTGATCGGTCACTTAGAAAATCTTGTGGCAATCGACACCGAGGCTAGACATGTCGTCTTACACAGACTTCGTGAGGCGGGTTTTGGGCTGATCCCTGTAACTCTCGATGAACTGGAACGACTCTTACACAAAGCGAATTTCGACTCAGACAATAATTTGATCGAAAATGTAGAGCTTCGGGTGATTCGACAATACCTCATGCGAATTCGTAGTTTGAATATGGTTCAGTCTCCGCTGGAGGAGCCTTTTCTTGCACAGCTTCGGCTAACCTGTGTGCTTATAATCCGCCGACTCTGGCAAGATGACGATCTACCTGTTGCGCGGGTATTGGCTCTGACGGATTGGGTTTGGGATAATGTGTCACCTTCGCCTCTGGATTGGGAGCATTTGGCTCGTTTGGACGATGGTACTGTTTTACGTCAGAGGCATGTCAACTATCTGATCCCCCTACTGAGCCCTTTGGGGCTCAAAGATCCAATCAGATACGATGCTTTTCGGCAATGGATTGAGCGAAGTGTTATAGCACCGCTTCTGCCTGCGAATGATCGATTGATTGATGATTTGGCAGAAAGAACCAAGCTCGAAATAAATTCGCTAGTAAAACGGATAAGTGATGGGAATACCCCCAATCCTGATCGCTAGACACTTGTGCGAGCTTCTGCCTATGCAGATCCAAGCTCGCGTCCTTGGAGACCATGCTTTCGTCTCTCAGTATGGTCGACTCTCTAGAACAGCCTTGACCATTGGTGGAAGAGTTTCCATAGATCAGCACGTGTTGGTTGCAGCTGCTCGTCGATTGTTAGCTGGCCATGGCGACCAGAAGTTAAAAGATATATCAGGTAACCAACTCACTGTTATGTTGGACCATAGTACCGTGGTTTTGAAAGTGGTAGGGCAGAAAGACCAAGAACAGCTAATAGCTCTTACTGATCTCAGCGTTCTTTCCCCAAGCCTCGAACAGAGGGTACAAGCCCTTAAACGCATAGTCGACAGTTTTGGTCCAGCAGCACCGGACTTTTCGGCTCTGGAGACTGCCGCTGAAAACCGCGAACTTACGGATGAAGAAGTTGTAGATCTACTGGAGGAGCGCAGCACCGGGTTTGCCGCTTACAAGGTAAGAATGGAAATGGCGCACAGAGCGGATCGTGTCGAGGTCGATGATATTCTGCCCGATTCTCTTCGTTACTATGAGCTATATTGCGGGCCTGATCCGCGCTTGCTCCCTCCAGAAGAATACCTTTCGGTGGTATTGCCCACATACAGGCAACAGCTGCTACAACGAAATCTTATCAAGGGACTAGAAATCTGCCTACTTGGTGCACTTCGAGACGATCTCATGCCTGCTGCATGGACTAGCCATGTTTCCGATGACGATATGTGGCAAGCTCTTCAGTCAATTGATACCCGTGCTAACCCCTTTGTTGCTCTTGGCGTACTGGATATTGCGATTACCCGCCAGCACGACAGTCGGTATGAGTCATTGGCGAGTGAGATAATAGTCGAGCTTGGGAAGGACAAGTTGCTACGCCCAGATGGCGTAGATTATTACGAGATTCTGTCCCTATTTGCTCAACTCACACTTGACCGTATCAATGTTCTGGAAGGCGGTACGCTACGTCAACCTTTCTGGAAACGCCTTTCTGCTTGGATGCATTCCGGTTTGTTGGTGCAGTCAATCTTGAATATATCCATCAAGCTGGATGCCTTGCGCGAGTGGGTTAACAACAACCGTGATGTGGCTGGGATATATGCCCAGATGGTGGACCTGCGTCGAGAACCGATGTATCGGGCTGGAGAATTCAGTCAGTCGTGCCTGAGAGAAGAAGTCATAGGCAGGTTAGCTGTGCTTAGGACCAGACATCAGGCTGCCGGACGCCTTGTGCCAAACTCTGACGTAATCGACGCAGCGATGGCCAAACTTGCGAAAGAGGGATCGCCACTTGGCTGGGCAATGCCAGGTCCACTTGATGGACATATTCGGCCATCTGAGCGATCGAACCGAAGCCTGTCAGATGCCGACACGGAGTACGTTCTGCGACAGCTTTCTGAAGATCCTTCTGGATCCATCTGGTCGAAGCTGGCGTATTTTTCTCAGTGCTTTGTATTAGGAGGGAAGGTCTTAGCGCAAGCCTGCCAAGCATGTGTAACAGCGAACTTCGACCATGAATTAGTGAAAGGGAGAGAACACCTGGGCCGACTCTTCGACGTGTGTCTTATTGCTGCATCCCACCGAAGCAAAGAATTGGCAAACTCAATTGCAACGATAGCGATCAGGAGAGCGCCCTCGGCTCTAACTGGTGAAGCGGCGGTGGCGCTCCTCCAAATCATATTGTTCGCTAGCGCAGCATTCGAGAATGAGGGAGAATGGGTCGCTTGGACAAGTGATCACCTTGATCGGGTAGCGAATACCCTACCGTGCGGTGAAGCGACAAAGAATTTTTACGAGCATCTTGTTGAGGTTGGGAAAGTATTGCCCATCAGTTCGGCTGTGACTTCTCGCGCCGAATCAGTAGCTGCGGCAGCGAACTGAAATCAGGAAGGAAGCAATGGCGGATTCTCTATAAGTCACTTTGCCATCTTGAAGTGATCTTTTGCTTTTCTTTTCTGAGACCCCCATAAATACGGCCTCTTCAATATAAGGTAACGGGTCGTCTGGCGTATGCAAATCATGGCCAGTGAGCTGATTAATCCCTGCCTCTGACCTTCCCCCCGAAAACTAGACCATTGGCTTGGAAGTGCACCTGTGCTGAGATGGGGCCCACAGGAGGGGCCCATGACTCGAAAACGGCACACGGAGGAACAGATCATCGCAGTGCTCAAGGATGCCCAGGCGGGCATTGGGGTCCACGAGCTCTGCCGCAAGCACGGCATCTCGGATGCCACCTTTTATAAGTGGCGGACGAAATATGCCGGGCTCGAAGTCAGTGATGTAAAGAAGCTGCGCCAGCTGGAAGATGAAAACCGTCGGCTGAAACAGATGGTCGCAGAGCAAGCGCTGGACATTCAGGCGCTGAAGGCCGTCACCGCAAAAAACTGGTAGCGCCCAAGGCGAAGCGAATGGCGGCGCAGTGGATGGCCGAGCGCTTTGGGCTCAGTCAGCGACGAGTGTGCTGGTTACTCACGCTCGACCGGAACACGCTGCGGTATCGCAGCCGACGCCAGGAGGATGCGGCCCTGCGGACGCGCATCCGAGAAATCGCCGAGAGCAAGCGGCGCTATGGGTGCCCCCGAATCTATGTCCGGTTACGGCGGGAAGGTTGGCGCGTGAACCATAAGAGAGTGGAACGGATCTATTATCGCGACGAAGGGCTGTCACTACGGCGGCGACGACGGAAGAAGACCGTGGCGGTGCCACGGGTCGTTTTGCCAACACCCACGCAACCAGGGCGCTGTTATGCGATGGACTTTGTCCATGATCGGCTCGTCAGGGGCCGGCAGTTTAAGTGTTTGACGATGACGGATCTCTACTCGAAAGAAGTCCCGGTGATTGAAGTAGATGTGTCGATTGGTGGGGCGCGGGTGTGCCGAATTCTCGATCGGGTGTTTCTGACTCGCCCGCTGCCCGAGACGCTGATTCTGGACAATGGCCCCGAATTCGCAGGGACCGCACTGGATGCCTGGGCGGCTCAGCACGGCGTCCATCTCCACTTCATTCAACCGGGGAAGCCGACCCAGAATGCGTTTATTGAAAGCTTCAATGGCAAGTTTCGAGACGAATGTCTCAACGAGCATTGGTTTCTGACGTTGCAGGAAGCACAACTCGTGATTGAAGCCTGGCGACGAGAGTACAATGAAGAGCGGACGCACAGTGCCATCGGGAATCTGACACCCATGGAATTCATTCTCAATCATCACAACCGGCCCCAGGCAGCACAGGAGTTAACTTCGTTGGCCGTGGTGTAACAAACGGGGGAAGGTCACCTCAAGCCTAATCCTGTGAGTCGGATAGGTTTTCGTTGCTCAAATCCTGTAGACTTCTGCTCAATACAGGGTGTTCGACGCGGTCTTTCTTTGAAAATATTTCAGCAATAACTTTCAAAGAGAGAAGGGCTTTGCAAGAACACTTACAGATTGGTTGAGTCTCAAGGTAAGAGAGAGGGGGCGAGTGATCGCGGTAGGAAAAAATATTTTCCTATTCTTCGGCTACACAGTGTCTGCATCGGTGATTTGGATAAAAATTGTGGATTGTAAGCGGTTGATTTTGGTTGGCCGTGTGGGGCGCAAACCTACGGCCCGCCGATCAAAATTCAGCGGGCGCTCACGAATTTCCCTCCGTCCCCTTCTCCGCCACATCGAACTGCAATCCGCTTGAGCCTTCGCCACGACCCGGTTCTTTGCGCCGGCCGATCCAGAGATGGGTTGAGCCGTCGATCCAGCGCGCATACTGATACGTCCGTGTGACTCGCGCGCCTTCGCGAGGGACTTCCTCTTCGAACAGCAAGAGTTCGCGATTCGGTTCAAGCAATCGACCCTTCGGATGGTGCAGTCCCTGAATGCCGCCCTCGCCGAATGCCGGGAGTGCTCCGCGCTTGAGTCGCAGGGTGGTGCCGTCTTTCACCGGCAGCAACGGAATCCAGTAGTCCGGCACCGTGGTGCCGAGCCGGTAGATCAACGGTGCGCCATCACTGCCGGCGGCGGGTGGAGACGGTTGTGCCGCCAATGTCTCTTGATAGGCTTCATGGCGGTCCAACGGCCGACCGGAGGCGCTTTCGACGACCTGCTCGACGGCCCAGGCCACGTTGGCCATTTCGTCCCTCAACAACGACAGGTCTTCCACCGGCTGGCTCTCCAACATCGGCCCCAATATCGGCGGCAGGAAGAACAGTTGCTGGTTATCGTTCGTGAGACTGAACATACGCCAGGGTGTGGAAGGTCCATCCACCACGTTCGCGTGGGGAATGAGGAAACGTTCGCCGAACGTGTTGGTGACGACGAGCGCGCGGATCCGAGAAAGCGTGCCCACAGCCAGCTCGAGTGGCAGCAGGAACCAATCGTTGCTGTATTCCAGCGCGAACTTCACGAGCAGCAGGCGGGCCAGGTCCTGCGGGGCGGCCTGGATACTCGCGAAATTCACGGCCCCGTCTTCAAATTCCCAGAAGCGCGCGGAGGGCATGCCGCGAAACGAGACCGGGGCAGGAAGAAACGCTTCCGACAGGGACGCGCGGCTTTCGGTGGCCCCGAGCCCGGTTCCTGAACTCGTGGTGAACGAAAACCAATCCAGTCGTCCATCGAGATATTCCGGCGCAGTCAATACCACTTCGCCTGCGGCTGTCTTGCCCGAGATGCTCAGGGCGTACTCCATTCGTTCTGGAATCCAGGCAGAGGGAGCGGCGCCTTGTTGGAACAGTCTGTCGAGCCACGTCAGCCAGGTCGTGAGGATGCCGATGACTTTCGGTTGATCTCCTGCGGCAATCTGATCGAATGGTGACTCGCGAAACAAGTCATTCAAGGTGTTGCCGGCCTGCAGCACTCTCAGGCGCGCGGCGACCCGAAGGCCATCGATGGTGCGGCCGCTCAGTACGTGGATAAAAGACAGGCTTGCCGCGTCTATCTGCTTGGCTTGTTCCGCCGCGGGAGCGACCAGCACGTAAGTGCTGGCCAACCACTGGGCGCGGGTGGGGCCAAGTCTGGCGGCCTCCAGCAAACGAAGCAGATGCCGGCCGGATTCGGCCGCGAGGCGCCAATTGGGGCGCGAGTCGTCCGTCACTGGTTCTGCTTCCACCAGTGTTTCCAGCGCCAGGTTGTCGGCTGCATAGGGCCTGGCCGGATGTGGGCCGGAGCGTGGCCCCGGTTGGTAGCGGGTCACCGCGGCTGTGTCCACGATCACCTGCGCGGCGGCAGGCGAACCGGCGTCAGCCCCATTGAATTCGCCGAACTGCCATTGGCGGCCCAGCATCCAAAGCGGGTCGTGGAGGCGGGCCTGCAAGCCATCCTGCAAGTCGGGGTTGTTGATGCTGAGGTCAAGTCTGATTCGGGAGGCCATGCCTATGCTCCTATTGCCGGATCGATGACGCTGTTGAAGTCGATGGTGCCGCCGGTGAAGAACAGCGCCGGTGCCGATGGGTCCTGCTCTCCGGTACCCACCGGTTGCAACGCGCGTTTGCCCGCGCAATCCCACGTGGCCGTGCCGTCGAACAGGGTGAAGGCCATGCCGTCCACGATTCGTCCTTCGACCCCCACGGCTGCGGCAGGCACTTCGAGACGCACCCACCTGCCGGATGGCGGCAACGGCCCCATGTACTGCCGGCTGACGGTATTGTCGAGGCCCCACGGAATGAGGTTCTCGCCCCAATAGGCGCGATGTTCCCAACTGTCGTCATGCCACTGCAACATGACCTGTCGCGGCATACGCGCCGGATCGAGATAGATGTGGGCGAACAGGCGATCTCCGACACTAACGAACAGCGGCGCCTTGACACCTCGAAAAAAATGTTGGTGCATTCCGGCGGCGGCCGCCGATTGGTGGGCGCGCGTGCCGGACAGCGGTTCCGGTTTCATACGGATCCAGGTCCAGGTCTCGCCGTCGTCGAAGGGAATAGCGCCCTCCGGCAGTTGATCCTCCACCCAGATCACTTCATCACCGCTGTCGGGCACCACGGCGCGGAGTCGAGCCAAGTCCATCGTCTCCTGCAGGACGGCTTCCAGGCTGTTGAGGTCCCAAGTGGTGCGTCGGTCGGACGGCACGGCGAGCAGCAGCGCTTGTGGGGGTGCGCTGTTGGGTTGATCGTAATGGAATGCCACGCCTGTCGTTTCGCTGGGGCTCGGCACCGTCTCCACCCATTCGTCGAGCAGGAGCCCGGCGAAGGGCTGATCGAAACGGAGCGGTTGCGCGGACGACAGTTGCGCGACCAACGAGACGCGCCCGCGCGGAAAGGGTTTGTCCGGGGCCGGCGGCAGGGCCACCCAGCGATCCTGCGACTGATAGGGGAGTTGTCCGACATGGAAACGAAGTGCGGCGCTCCCCACGGTTTCGGCATACAGCAGGACTTCGTTCAGGCGCGTCGCGCCGGGTCTGACGTAGGCGGCACGTTGGAACCAGGTGACGGCAGCCAGCGGATCCTGCCCCTGGAGCGCGAGGCCGGCGGCGAACGTCTCGTTCAATTGCGCAGCGTTGGCCGCAGTCACGCGCGGCAGTACCAGGAAGTCCTGGCCGAAGATGATCCGGAATCGGGCCAGGTCGTGATCGCGCCGTTCTTCCGGTGTGGCGTTCGCGCGCACAAAACTCTGCTCGGATTCGGCCGCGCGATTCAGCCGCCGTTGGGCTTCGAGCCGCACCGACTGTGCCTGAGTCAGAAGCACGGATTGTGCTTCCGGTCCTGTGCCGCCGAGGTCCATCGGGACTGCGCTCGGTATGCCGAAGTTGGCCAAACCGAACAGCGCGCGGCGAACCTCGTCAAGATTGGAAGTGAGGTCCTGTGACGAGGGCGGCGGCAGGAGGCCGTTCAGAATACGGTGTGCGTCGGTCAGCGCTTGCACCGAACGTGTCGCGCGGCCGGCAAACTCTTCATGGTCCAGCCCAGAGTCGACAGGTGATTCGGGCAGTGACAGGTCACGGCCGTCGAGCGATCGGGCGTTGCTGAGCAGACGGCGCACTGTGGTCGCGACTTCGCACCATTCCGTCACGCTGACGATATCCGCACCCCAGCTACTGTCGCGGCCGAATTCCAATCGAATGATCGCATCCGGCGGCACCGTCGCAGGCCGCGTCTGCTGCAACACGAACCGCCATCGTTGCTCCAACTCGGCCTGCTGTGCCCGAGTGTTGCCTTCGGCCAGATAGATGGCATCCAGCGGGGCGAGTCCGAGCGAAGTCAGCGCGCTCTGGACTGTCTGATAGATCTGCCCGTCCTGCTGGTTGACGTAGTCCGCCTTGCAACGGACCTGGGCTGGGGTTGGCAGGAGCGTTGCCACCCAGGCATTGAGGACCGGTTCGGCCTGGGCACGAGCCGACGACGTGGTCATCGGCCAGGCGCCGGGCGCCGTCCCGTCCGTCGCTGGGAAGAGTGTGCAGAGGCGATGCGTCAAACCGATGCCGCTCCTCGGTGTGCGGATCACGTCCAAGTCAGGTGGCGGAGTTTCACCTGCGGCGATGGCATCCAGTGTGGCGCCGGAGCGGAGGGGATTGCCTTGCACGAGCTGGTAGACGCTTTCGGCCACGACACTGTCGCCCACGGAGTCGACCAGGTCGTCGAGCGCCTTGAGTGTTTCCACCAGCGCCGTGAAGTCCGGGCTGCCGGGCGGTGGAAATCCCAAGGTCGCGTTGCCGAACGGAACGGTGGTGACATCCCACGGAGTTTGCGGCGCCTGGCGTTGTTGGCTCGCGGTCCATCGTCGATGCAGAGCCAGCCCGTCGACGACGGCGGCAGCCGGCAGCGACTTCAGTGCTTCATTCCAATGCGCGGCGAGACGAGTTGTGAGTGTGGCTCTCGCGGCGACAAGGTCGGCCATGGCCTTGCCGCGCTGCCCGCCTTCCTTGGCGAGAGCCTGGCGGTCGAGCTCGGCCGCCAGAGTCTCTTGTCGTCCCGCCATCTGTTGCGCCGCCGGAATCGAATCCGGGTCGGCGGCATTGAGTAGCGTGGCCTGGGCCCGTTCCGCGAGCAGGCGCGAGCCATCCAGTGCGCTGACGGTCTGCTGTGCGGCGGCGGCCTGGGCCATGGCGGTGGTATGCGCCTGGGTCAGCTGTTCTACGCGGGTATCCCACTCATCCAAATCCCGCGCTTCCAACAATTGCACGGCATACCGCCGCACGGTGGATTGGGACACCTTGCCCTGTGGTTTTGCCGCCTGTTGTTGCGCCAACACCTGGGCCGTCTGCGTCACGTGTGCTTGCGCGGCCAGTGCCCGTTGCGCAAGTGTGCCGATCGTTCCGAGTGCGAGGCGGTAGGTTTGCTCGCGACGCTGTCGTTCGGCCTGTAATCCGCGTGCATCTTCTGCCCTGCGCGAGGCCTGGTCGCGCTGCGCCGTCAGCAGCGTCACTTCTTGCGCCAACCGTTCGGTGCGCGTGAGTGTCTCCCGGATGTCGGCAAACCGGTCGGTGCCGGTGAAGCTCGTGAGGGCGCGAAAACGTTGAATGTAGCGGTCCAAGCCGCGTTCGTGGAGACTGCGTTCGAATCGATATCCGAGCAGCGCACTCAGGGATTGCCCTCGGCGCACACCATCGAGCAGCCACTTGGCGCGATGAACCCGTTCAGACGATAGGTCGACGGCAAAGGGTGAAGCGCCGGATGCGCGATTCGACTCCTGGGAAAGGTAGCCGCTCCGCAGCACGGCTGCTGCCGCCGCATGTCCCAGCGACGGGGCATGGACGAATCCTTTGTTGTGTGCCTGGCGCGAGACCGGTGCGGCAACATCGACGGCCGGTGTCGGGACCGGTTGCAGCGGGGCCGCACGCCGGACTTGTTCTACCCAGCCATAGGCGCCAAGCCTGAGGCCGGTGGGTGCTGCCTGCCGCATCATGATCAGCCGTCGGGTAGCGAGGGATGTGCCCCAGGCATCGAGGCGATAGGTGAGAAGATCCATCGCCTCTGCCAGCAGCTGTTGTCGGACCGGTTCGGGCAAGGTCGTCAATTCCTCCCACGCCGGATCGTGTGCGGTCGAGAGCGCGCGTGTCAGCAGCAGCGTTCGAAACTTCGAGGTAAGCAACCGATTTGGCACAGGCGGTTGTTGGGTGGAGACCTCAGGAAATTCGCGCGACGTGTAACGGCAGGCGTTCGCTTCCTGCGCCAACAGCACGACGGGGTTGGATTCCACTGTGGTCTGGAGGGCTTGGGGAACCTGGCGGCGACGCGTCAATCGTTGAGCATGCCACCAGGCGGCCAATGCCCTGTCCTGGTCCTGATCGGTCGTCGAGGTCCAGCGGTCGAGCGCCGCCACCGGCAATAGGCCGTAGGGTTGGCTGTCGACGCGCAAGACCGGCAGTGGTCCGCGAGCACGGACGTACTTCGTGAAATGGTCGCGCAACACCTCCGCCCCGGCTGCGCCGAGCAGTTGCCGCAAGAGCGGACTGTCGCACAGCGTGAGCAGGGCCGCCTGCATGAGCGACGTCCGATGTTGTTCCGTTCCGCCTGCTCCGCGGACATGGGCAAAGACGGTCGCCGGCAGGCCCAGGGCTTGCGCCAGTAGGTCGCCATCGGATCCGGGACGGATCAGCGAGGCGTCCAGCTCGACGCCCATGCTGTCGGCTGCGTCGCCCATGGTCGAACGATAGCCTGCGGAGGTGTCCGCGGTGTTGTTCGTCGGCACGTGTTGCTCGATGAGGGCGAGGCCGCCGGTGTAATGGTGGGCGTCGAACAGTTCGCCCAATCGGCCGGCCGTGGTCGGGGCATCCCATGAGGCCTTGAGGCCCAACACCACAATCCGATCGAATCCTGCCTGCGCGTCTTCCGCCGTGATTGGAATACGTAGACCCATTCCGATGGACTCCGCCGTCTCGAAATCGGTGATCCACTTCATGCCTTCATCGACGGGCGGTAGTCCATTGTTGCCGAACGGGCCTGTGCTGCCGGGGTTCGGCCCGACCGCCACGGTCTCGGGGATTGACTTGCCCCAGGCAGTGACGCGCGCCGCATCGCCACGATAACCGATGGCGACCCAGCGGTCCGGGAGGACCTGCGTGCGTGGCGCGCGCGTCCAGCTGTCGTCGCGACGGGTGACCGTTCCAGCCTGGGCGGGATCAAGCACATGGGCGATCCAGGCGGCGCGGGTGGTGCCGAACTGTTCGGTGAGTCGTTGCCAGCCTTGCCTGATATGCTCCTGTCGGTTTGCGCCTGCTGGGGCAGTGGCGGCATGGGTCCAAAATTCCTTGCCGCGGCGTTCCTCTTCCTCCGTCAATGCCGGCTCGTGGCTATCGAGATGGATGTCGTCGGGATAGACGCGAAGCAGAAGGTCGGTGCCTGGTCCTGGCCGTCTCGAGGCAAACCTGGTTTCCACACGGACAGGAAACAGCAGCAGCGGATGGGTCGTGGCGACCGTGCCGCTGAGGCGATCCGTGCCAAGCAGTCGGGCGGTTGCGGCATCGCGGGCGGTTCGATGTTCGGCGACCTGCGCCGACAGCGCCGCAACGTCGGCTTTCTTGCGAGCCACCGTCTCCTGCGTGGCCGTGATTTGGGCATTGACCCGAGCCAACTCGGCCTGGTGGAGCGCTCGTTGCCTGATGAGCAGGGCGACTCGCCGTTGCGCAGCCTGGGCCCTCGCGACGGCCCGGTCGTGCGCCGCCTGCAATTGCCGGAGTTTGGTCGTCCATGCCCGAAGAAGTGCCGGGGGTAATCGTTCGGGAATCTCTGGTCCTTCAGCGATCGGTCTCACGCAGCTGATCCTTTCATGAACTTAGGGGCCGTCCTGCAAGAGTGTCGTGACTTCAGCTTCGGCTTCCGCCAGCGCCCGTTGGGCCGCCGCCATTTGCGCCTCCGCCTCTGGAATTTGCGTCGCCAGGCCGGCGAGAAGCGTCGTCAGTTCGTTGCGCCTGGTGAGTAAGCCGGCGAGTAGGGTCTCGGCATCCTCCAGCTCGAACCGCGTCGTCAGAAGGGAATCTTCCAACGTCGCTGTGCGGGCCGAAAGTTCCGCCGCCACCTGTTGCAGGGCCTCCCTCGCCATCGGGTCGCGCGTGATCTCTACATTCATGCGCTCGATCTCGGTGAGCTTGGCGTGGAGTTCCTGCCGGCGGAGGTGCAGGGCGGCGATCGCTGCTTGGGTGGCTTGCACCGCGGCGGTTGCCGCCGCAATCTGAGCATCTGCAGCACGCACCTGCGCCTGCGCTTGTGCTGCCCCCTGCTGCGCGTCGGTCACCTTGGCATGGGCTGCGGTCGCGGCGGTTTTGGCCTGAGCAAGTTTTCTTTGCAGCGCAGCCAGACGCGCTCTCCAGGTCGCCGGGGGAATGCCGGCGGGCGGTTCGGATGCATCGAGCAGGTTCTGTTGCGCCTCGGCGACCTGTTCGTCTGCGGCGGCGGCGGCGGCCAGCAGCGGCAGAATGCGCGCCTGGGCCTGGGTCGTCCCATTTTGTGCGTTGGTGCGCTGGGCCTGTGCCGCCGTCGCCGCCTGCTGTTGGGTGGAGAGTTGGGTCGTCAACGTCGTCTGTTGCGCAGCCAAGGCCTGCAGGGCCGTCTGGAGTCGCGTGGTCTCTTGTTCTAAGTAGGGCATGATCTCGTCTCTTTCCGTCGCTACTGCCGGCCCGGCAGCCAGGTTCTGGCATGGACCGCCACGCGGAACGGCGGTTGTCTGGTGATGGTCGCCATATGTGCCGAATTTTTCCCCCAGGGAATCTGATCGACCACGGTATTGTTCAACAGGCCGTCTATCGGCACATAGACAATCCGTTTGAGCGCGGCTTCGTCCGGTGCCAGGTGTCCCCATGTCAGGTCGGGCCAATGGGTGGGCGTGCCGCCATAGGTCGTGGCGATGTCCAGGCCGAATCGCGGTTCTGTCGGCTGCTCCTGCAGCACGAAGAACCAGCCCGGGTGTCCTCCGGCTTTGTTGTCCGCTCCACGCACCTGATCCTCGGTGAGGGGAAAGCCGAGCATGGTGATGTCAGGTGCCTGCGTGGCGCGGAAAATCGGATAACGTTCCGTCGTGCCCAGCTCACGCCTGGTGCCGTCCGCAGACCAGACACTTTCGAGGGCATAGACCATGGCTCTTGGATAACGTCGCAGGAGGTCGCCGCGAATGAGCAGCACTATCTGGCCCACCGCTGAGCCGCGCGCACTGTGGGATCCGAGAGGGCTCTCCGCTGCCCAGGAGGTGATCCGCGTGATGTCGAAGCGAGATTCGCGCTGCGCGTCGGTGGCGGGCAGTTCATCGCCGCCGGCATCCCAGAATTGCCGGAAGTAGGTGCCGCGTTGATCGGTCGGAAATCCTCGCCAGAGCAACTCGCGACTCATCTCGTGGTTGAGCCCGACCAGGTAGGCTTCGATCAATGCCGGATTGGTCTTTAAGAGTGCAATGGTGTTTGACGGCACCTGCTCCATGCCGGGCAACAACAGATCCGGTGCGTAGTCGCGCAAGGGTTCATACATCGGTTGAGGAAAACTCGGCTCGAAAGTCGTCAGCTCCGTATTCTCGACGGTGGGCATCGTCTGTTTCACCGCGGCCAAGACTGTTTCCTTCGAGGCCAGGCGTCGCAGTACTTCGACCTTCAGATCCGACCATTCGCGCAGTGCCGGCACTTGTCGCTGTTTGGTGGCGACGGCGAATTCCATGAGCGGGAGAAACGGCCGGCCAGCCGTCGAAGCAGGCGACGTGATCGGGAGTCGAAGGGCGTCGAATGTGGCGGCATGAGACGCGATCGGACCATTGGCGCGGGTTAGGCGGCGAAAGGCGCCGGTCACGGCCGGATGGCCGGATAACAGGCTGTCCGTGGCAGTCGGCGGCGTCGTGAGGGACGTGGCGATGCCGGTCAACGCCCGCAGCGCCGGTCCCGTGAGTTGCAGCAGCCCGGCCGGGTCGAGCGCCGCGAAGTGTTTCTTGGAGAGGCTGTCACCGACCGCTTCGGCCAACTGTGCGCGCTTGAGCCGCTGCCGATCCCGCCGTTGTTGTTCCAGTTGGTCCCAGGCCGAGGCCATCAACGGCTCCTGCTCGTTGCGGATCACCATGGTGCCGATGCCGGCGGCGATGCGGTGACGTGGATCCAGATTCAGATCGCGGAACCAGTGCGGCGGTTGGTCGGCGGACGGCAGGTTGTCCCGATCGACGTGCCATTGTCCGTAGAGCGGCGGGCCGAGGAGCGCTGGAGATCCACTCGTGCCGGTCATGGCTGCCGGTGCGTTGAGGATGGCGCCCAGAGCCAGCTGGAACGTCTTACGCGGTGGATCGGGCCAGACACGCGGCTGAGTCTCGGGAGTGAGAAGAGCTCCACCCAGATCCAACAGGCTGCCTGGTGCGCCGTGCGGCAACGTCGGCATGCCCCATCCGGGAGTTCGGATGTCCACGGGCCGTAAGCCCACGGTGGACGGCAGGGGTTGGGCTTTCAAGCGGCGTGCGAGTGATTCGAAGTCTCCCGCGAGGCCGGTCCGAAATTCCCACTGGAAAAAAACCGGCAATGTGATCGGCCCGGACGAGTCGGTTTTCGCCCAAGCTGGTTTTAAGGCTTGCTCCTCTTCGGGTTTGATCGGCTCGCCCAGACCGGCCTTTCTCCCCACGTCGTAGGTGGGCACGAGACAGGCGTAGTAGGCGGTATTGGGATCGAGTCGGCGTGGAGCCAGCAGCCGCGAGAGTGTGCGATCGGGATGGTCCTTGAGTATCTGCTGCAGCGTGGCGCGAGGCGTGGGATCGGGCGTCGAGTGTTGGCCGGCCACGATCTGGGCATGGGCCCAGGCCCATGACTGGTCGAGGTCGGGCAAGTCTTCAAGGGCGCAGGTGATCGTCGGCAAGGGCCGATGTGGGTTCGTTTTGAGCGTGGCTCGTTCCTTGGGCACGACGATCAAGCAGACCCACGGGCGCAAGCGTCGTGCGTTATCCGCCGCTGCCGGGGTGAAGAGCCACGGAAAGTCGGGGTGATCGAATTCGATAGCCGGAAAATAATTCGGCTCGAAGTCGGTCATGTGCGCGTGGGGTTCGGTGCGAATGATCTCGCGCGCGTCCAGGCCGGTGATGTCGCCGGGACCGTAGAGTTGCACGTTGACGTCGATGGGCGCACGGTCGTTCACCCTGAGGCGGACGGGTAGGGAGAGGCGCCCCGCCGTGGGCTGGCTGGACGCGCCGGGGCCGGAGAGACCCGCGAGGAGTCCTTGTCTGAGCCAAGAGTAAAATCGATAGATGGCTGCGGTTTGTTCAGGCATGGTGTGTCATTCCGGTTGAATTACATCGTGACAACGGTGTTCCCTCGCCGCCGTTTCCGCGCCGGGGCCTGGCCGGCGGCGCCGAAGGGCGCGACGCGGACCAACACCGCCGCTGAGAGTACATATCCCGGTTTCGGTCGCTCCGGCGGTCGCGTGGGATCCAGCACCAACGTCTCATAGGCAATCGGCGCCGCCAGACCGGCTTCGTCATCCACCGCCAAATCGTCGGCCGCCACCGTGAGGCCGCCCTGTAACGGCACAAACGCCGGTTGCGCCAACTGCTCGTCCTCGCGCAGGTCTTCGAACTGCGCCCGCGCGAAGGGCTCGTGGACCGGCGTGGTCCGCCAGGGTGAGGCCCCGGCGCGATCGGTCACCGAGACCGTCACCGTCGTCGGCCCGCCCACGAGTGGCGCCGTCCCGAGCTTCGTGATGTGCCGGTTGAGCGGCGCGATCCGCTCCCGCAGCGTCAGTTCCGCCCAGGGATGCACGCGGAGACCACTGGTCGGGGGGGCCGTCTCGCGGAGTGTCACCACCGGGGCGCTGCTGCGTGGGACGGCTCCGCTCCAATTGCGCTGGTCGGCCAGGGCGGCGGCGATTAGGTCCACCACATCCACCGCCGCCGGCAGCGGAGGCGCCGTCTTGCTGCCGAACGTCCGCGAGAAGGACACTGAGACCGAGAAGAACAGGAACTTGATCTTGGCCTTGCCCTCCACCTGCCAGGGCGTCGGACCGGCCAGCCGTCCCTGAAACGTGATGCCCATCAATAGGCGGCCGTGATAGCGCAGGGCCAGCGCGGCGCCGACCTCCACCTCAAAGGCCAAGGGGGCCAACTGGATAATCGCATCGAAGCCGAGCAGGCCGTCAAAACTAAAGCCACCTCCCGCCGCATGCAGATCCACGCGGGCGCCGAACTGGACGGTATTCGACGTGACCGCCAGGTAGGCCTGACAGCGTAATTGGAGTGAGTCTCCGTCGGCCAGCTGCAGGGCCAGCCGCTTTAACGCGGGCAATCCTGGCGGCGGGGCAAAGCGCGGGTGGAAGCCGCCGATGGCCAACACGAACTGGGGCTCTCGCCCCCAGCCGGCGCGCAAGGCCATGTCGCCCGTCAGGGTGAACTGGAGAATGCGGGAGTCATAGAGCGTGGCATCCAACGCGACGGTCTCGGCGCTGAGATCCAAGACACCCAACGCATCCATCCGGATCTGAATGAGCGGATGGGTCTGGTTCGGCAACAGGACTTGCAGCCGGCCCAAGACGACCACCCGAATCGGCGCGGGGAATTCGACCAGCAGGGCCAGGTCGAGGGTGAGCAGGGTCGGACTCCCCCAGCGTAGTTGCACCATCGGCCCCACCACATGGCGGCCCGCGGTCGGTGGGAAGACGCGGCGCAGGTCGCTGAAGATCTGCGGGGCATTCCGCAGCGGATCGACCGGGAACAGGATTGAATTGAGCGTGCCGGTCTTGAGCCCATCACGCAGCACCTCGGTGCGGACGGTGCGATGCAGGGCCACCAATCCACCGATGCCGGTGAGGGTGAAGCCTAGGCCGACGGGGATCGGCGTGAAGCCTTCGGCGGTCAAGATGACAATGAGCGAGTAGCCCTTACTGCCGTCGGGCATCCGAGTGGTGAGCAATCCAATGGCCTTGAGGGCGATGGTCTCGGCCAGCTCCAGCTGCAGCATGCCGCTGTATTCGGCCCGTTGGGGATCGAACCCCAGGAAGCCGCCGCCGGTCACCCCCGCCGCGCTAATCGCCAGGCCGAGGCCCGCCGGCGGTTTGAAGCCGAGGGCAAGATCGAACGGACCGACATTACCTTGAGCAAAGGTCGTTTGCAGGCGGAATCCCATTCCTTCCACAGCAAACGATACCGGGCCGAGTTTCCCGGAGATCTGTACCCCGACTGCCAGGGTCAGATCCGCGGAATGGTCGGTTGGCGCGAAGAGTTGCAGCGCAATACCTTTGACCGTGACGGGGCCGATCGAGAGATTCGCAGGCAGGAACGTCTCGAAGGCCTCGCTCCCGGCGAAGTGCACGCCGTTGCGTCGAGACCATTCAACGCCGAGCGGGATCGTGATGCGGCGTTCGCTGTCGCCGAGCAGGTTGTGCAGGAATGAATCGGCCTCACCCGGCTGAAGGACGAGCGTGAGCCCCTTGAGTTGAGCCGCTAACTGAATATCCAGATCGTTGTCGACGGAGGAGGCCCCGAGGTCGACCGACCCGCCTTGGAATTCAAGGCGCGTGCCCTTTGGTGAACCGAGCAGCAAGGTCGGCGTAGCTGGTTTGAAATCGAACCCGATGCCGATGCCGGCTGAGGGGGGCGTCGTTCCCGGTTGGAAGGGGTACTTGATCGACGCGTCGCCGGGGCGGAGCACGATGCCGAGTTGGGAGGCGGCATTGGTGCCCGCGCGCACCCGCAAATCGATGGTCGACGCCAGGCGCAGGGTAAGCGGGAACTCATTGGGGATGTGAGGTTGGATGGCAAGGCCGGGCAAGGTGGAGCCCTTGCCTTTCAGTTCCACGATGCTGATGGCGGCTTCGAGTTCCCGGTCGGCGATCGTAATGTAATAGAACGGGATCTTGAGCCACTGTGAATCCTCATCGAGTTCTTCGTCCTCGTCTGAGTAACCGTTGGCCAAGGATTCTTCTGCCTTGCCGATGAACACGGGAAAACCGAATGCGAAGCACAGTTCGCTGAGGTGTTGGAGCAGCAATGGAAACTTCAAGTCCTGCGTGCCCCATCCGTACACCGTGTGCGGGAGAGACAATGGATCGCGAATGATCTTCGGAATATTGTGCCAATGAAAGTGCGTGCGTATATGGCCGCGCTGATGGGCCGTGGGCGGGATGCTCTCCGTTTCGATGACATTGAGGATCGAGAGCCAATTGAAGAGTGCCGGTTGATGAGCGGCGAGGTAGTCCGTCAGCAGGACCTCAAATAACCGCTCACCGATCTGGCTCAGAAACGCGCTCGCATCCACGTCCGGTGGCGCCTGATCGATTCGATTGATTGCGAGATAGCTGGCTTTGGCTTTCCCGAGTAGAACCAGAATCTCGCTCTCAGTCGGATCATCTCGCAGGGCTTCTACCGCCTGCATGGCTTCGGCAATGGCAGTCCCCAATTGCGTATAGGCCGGAGGGACGGAAGTGGTTTCCCAGCCGAGGCGCAGCATGAAGGATCGGAACGCGTCGGTACTCCCCAACGCGCGACGCAACGGCGCCGAAGCCTCGATCATGGCGCGCGCGACCTGTTCGAATGTGCCGGCCGTGGTGCTCATTTCTGCGGATAGATCTCGCCGTAATCCAGATCGATGGAGAAATGTTTGTGCGGATCGATGATATCGACCAGCAGGTATCGGCACACGGGGCAGAACTCCTTCCCGTCACTGTCCGAGTTGCGCATGATGCAGTTGCCCGTGGGGTGATAGATCCCGCAATGGTATGTTTTTCCGCCGGTAAACAAGCCGACGATCCGGTTCTTATGTTTGAAGCAGCAGGGAAAATCGATATCCAGTTTCTTGGGCTTTTGAATGTCGTTCTCGTCCGGCACGCAGATTTGGTTGCTATCGGGGTCCTGGTTGAGTGCGCAGCCGCGGTTCGTGATGTGGTCTCTGACGTCCAGGGCGATCAGTTCGGCGAAAGGGTAGTCCTCGGAGCGGGCTGATTCGCTGGCTTCAACGGGTAGGTAGAGTACGCAACCTACATCGAACCTTCCTGCGTCGGTTGCAGTAAACGAGTGGCCCGCTTTGGGGGAGACCAGGATGGCGGCGCCCAGGGGATTGTCCGGGCCTTCCGGCTTCGAGAGGTCAGCTACCCCTCCCGGGTCCGCCAAGCCGACGATCTGTAACTGTTCGCTGACATCCGGATTGCGCGGGAGTGGATTGGGGTATCGTCGAGCGCGCAAGAGCACCGTATCGCCCTGCTTGAATTGTAGGCTTTGACCCAAGGGGATCGGAATGCGGAAGACGCCTGGCGTGGCTCGGTCGATGGGGCCCATGACGACGGTGGCTTTGCGGATGCGATGCCAGCGCCATTTGATGAGGTCGCCGTCGATGTCCTTGAACACGTCGATAAGGTCGCTGTGTTTTTGGAGGTTGCCGTATTTCTGATCGATCTGGATGCTCTGCGGCAACGTCCCCTTTCTATTTTCGCTGTACTCGTCGCCCAGGCCGAACGAATGCGCCACCTCGTGACAACCGCGGATCAGACGTCCGTGGGAGATATTCTTGGTGATGCGGCCGGTGAGATCGATGCGATAGGTCGGTTTGCCCGAGACAGGTCTGGCCGGGATTTCGTATCGCTCTTCGACGTTCATGGCGATGTACCCGCGGCCGTAGTTCACCCCTCGATCCCATTTGAGCGAAGAGAAAAGGAAGATCAGTGGGTAGTTGTTGGGGAGTGTGCCGTCCGAACGTTCGGCCCACAGTTGACCGATCGGATTGCCGTGGCCGTCGCGCAGGCGGTTCAAAATCGGATCCACCCGTATGCGTGACATCCGTCGTGGATGAAATCCCACCAATTCCGTATCGCTGCCGTCCGACAGGTTGGGATAGTCTCCGTAGGCCAGTCCGAAGGTCGAATCGGTTTCCTCGAAAAATGTCCGTCTCGCCAACTTTTGCCAATGTCGGACGGTCTTATTGGAAATCCTGTCATGCGGCACGTCGTCGAGGATGCTATCCCAATAGTCGCGGATTTCCTTGATCGGCCGATCGAGCCCTTGGCCAGGAACGGGCAGGCCGAGTCTGAAGAGGAGATTGTTGAGTTCCCAGGGTTTTCCTGCCGATGGATCCTCTGGATCGGGCACGCAGTAGAGGTCCACGGTGTCGTCGGCATTGGTCCGCACGTCCCCGTTGTTCCGTTGCGAAGGATAGACTTCACAGAGCACCGAAATGCCATGGTGGCTTGAAGGCACGAAGGCCTGAAAATAATTCATCGACGTGGAGAGGAGGTCGAAAGGGCGTGTCAGGCGGCTTTTCTTCATCAGGCCTAACAGGCTCCTGATTTGAGATTCGAATTGCGGTTTGTCGTCGGTGGTGTAGCCGTCGCACAGGAAGAGGAAATTGGGGACGAGTTCGGGATTGATCGTCCCGGGCCAGGTGTCCTGGATTTGCACGATCTCGGTTCGAATGGTGGGTTCCACAGCCCAGTCAGATGCGAAGCGAATATGAGCGCTCGCCCTGATCTCTGGTGGCGTGGGGTTGCCGGGATCCCGCAGATCTGCCGGAAGTGTTGCCGTGATCTCCACGGCTGGGTCGCTCGGGCCATTCCCAACCGAAATGATTAACCGGCCTGATGGTTCCACGTTGGCCAGGGGGCTCCACGTCAGCCCCTGATGATTGCTCAGGTCGCCGACGGTATTGTCATCGAACTGCGCGCGCACACTGAATCGTCTGAACGTGGTTTGCGGCAAAGGTGAACCGTCCGGCCGCAAGGTCAGGATCGGCGGCGTGAGCCAGGCGGAGGTCACGCGGTTATGAAGATGAATCCGGATGCTGATGCGGTATTCCTTACCGTCGCTCGAATCCTGCGCCGTGGCGTGAAGGAGGAAATTATGAATGGTCGTGACCGGGCCGGGAGGCGCAGGCACTTGGATTTCCCCGTTGTCATTATTGATCGTGATACCGAATCCGGAGCAGGCCGGCGGCGTCACGGTGAGGTCGAGCACATTTCTGAATGAGGGTTGAAAGTTGATCGTCACGTCCGCATTGGCAGCCAGGTAAGCCGCGGCGTCTTGCGTCGTACCGTCAGGAAGTTCGATATCGACTGTATTGAGTAGTGCCGGCAAGGTTCTGCCGCGCAGGAGGTGGATGTCGTACTCCCGATTGTTTTTCCATCTGATCCCGGTTATCGGCATGGTGGCGTAGACCGTCTGTGGCGATATTCGTGCTGCCGGATGGATGAAACACCTAGCCTCGTGTTGCCTGGCTACACAGGGTCACAACCGTTCCTGCAGGAAGAGCCGAAAGTACTCCGCTCGTGAAAAACTGTCAAATTCGTCTCCGTGGAAAATACGTGTATTGCGATGATGGAATCTGCACGATTCCATATTATGCGACCGCGACGGTGTTCCCTCGCCGCCGTTTCCGTGCCGGGGCCTGGCCGGCGGCGCCGAAGGGGGCGACGCGGGCCAACACCGCCGCCGAGAGCACATACCCCGGTTTCGGCCGCTCCGGCGGTCGCGTGGGATCCAGCACCAACGTCTCATAGGCAATCGGCGCCGCCAGACCGGCGTCGTCATCCACCGCCAGATCGTCGGCCGCTACCGTGAGGCCGCCCTGTAACGGCACAAACGCCGGTTGCGCCAACTGCTCGTCCTCGCGCAGGTCTTCGAACTGCGCCCGGGCGAAGGGCTCGTGGACCGGCGTGGTCCGCCAGGCTTGCGCCCCGGCGCGATCGGTCACCGAGACCGTCACCGTCGTTGGCCCGCCCACGAGTGGCGCGGTCCCGAGCTTTGTGATCTGTCGGTTCAGCGGCGCGATCCGCTCCCGTAGCGTCAGTTCCGCCCAGGGATGCACGCGGAGACCACTGGCCAGGGGGGCTGTCTCGCGGAGCGTCACCACCGAGGCGCTGCTGCGTGGGACGGCTCCGCTCCAATTGCGCTGGTCGGCCAGGGCGGCGGCGATTAGGTCCACCACATCCACCGCCGCCGGCAGCGGAGGTGCCGTCTTGCTGCCGAACGTCCGCGAGAAGGACACCGAGACCGAGAAGAACAGGAACTTGATCTTGGCCTTGCCCTCCACCTGCCAGGGCGTCGGACCGGCCAGCCGTCCCTGAAACGTGATGCCCATCAACAGGCGACCGTGATAGCGCAGGGCCAGCGCGGCGCCGACCTCCACCTCAAAGGCCAAGGGGGCCAACTGGATAATCGCATCGAAGCCGAGCAGGCCGTCAAAACTAAAGCCACCCCCTGCGGCATGCAGATCCACGCGGGCGCCGAATTGGACCGTGTTGGAGGTGACCGCCAGATAGGCCTGACAGCGTAATTGGAGTGAGTCTCCGTCGGCCAGCTGGAGAGCCAGCCGCTTTAACGCGGGCAATCCCGGTGGCGGGGCAAAGCGCGGGTGGAAGCCCCCGATGGCCAACACGAACTGGGGCTCTCGCCCCCAGCCCGCGCGCAAGGCCATGTCGCCGGTCAGGGTGAACTGGAGAATGCGGGAGTCATAGAGCGTGGCATCCAAGGCGACGGTCTCGGCGCTGAGATCCAAGACGCCCAATGCATCCATGCGGATCTGAATGAGCGGATGGGTCTGGTTCGGCAACAGGACTTGCAGCCGGCCCAAGACGACCACCCGAATCGGCGCGGGGAATTCGACCAGCAGGGCCAGGTCGAGGGTGAGCAGGGTCGGACTCCCCCAACGCAATTGCACCATCGGCCCCACCACATGGCGGCCCGCGGTCGGTGGGAAGACGCGGCGCAGGTCGCTAAAGATCTGCGGGGCGTTCCGCAGCGGATCGACGGGGAACAGGATTGAATTGAGCGTGCCGGTCTTGAGCCCATCACGCAGCACCTCGGTGCGGACGGTGCGATGCAGGGCCACCAATCCCCCGATGCCGGTGAGGGTGAAGCCTAGGCCGACGGGGATCGGCGTGAAGCCTTCGGCGGTCAAGAGAATCACCAGCGAGTAGCCCTGACTGCCGTCGGGCATCCGAGTGGTGAGCAATCCAATGGCCTTGAGGGCGATGGTCTCGGCCAGTTCCAGCTGCAGCATGCCGCTGTATTCGGCCCGTTGCGGATCGAAGCCCAGGAAGCCGCCCCCGGTGACCCCCGCTGCGCTAATCGCCAGGCCGAGGCCGGTCGGCGGTTTGAAGCGCGGCGACAGGCCGAAGAGACCCAGATTGCCCCCGCCGAAGGACACGTTCACCAGCACACCCAGCCGATCGATCGTGGCCCTTATAGGCCCAACAGTGATAGTGCCGGTTACGGAGGCTTCCGCATCCAATCCCTCCCCCTGCACATCAAAGCCCAAACGCAGCGCCTGCACCTGCAGCGGCCCTACGCACTTGTTCAACGTCAAGGTCACATCTAAACCGCCGCTGCCTTCGAAGTAGATGCCTCGTTGGCTTGTCCAGCCGAGAAGGAGGTCGAAAGACGCATCTATTTGATCCCGACCGATCGTCCCAGCCAGAAATCCGTCGGCCTCGGACAATGACATCGTCACGTTGCCGTCGACCAGAGCGAGTTCGAGAAAGCTCTCGTAGTCGGTCTCCGAGGTTTTGTCGTAGCCCCCCCTGAGCGATATCTGGCGGACGGTCAGATCAACACCACCGGGAAACGAGACCAGCGAGACGGGCGTACTGTCGGGATGACCATGACGGATCGCCAACATGACACGGCCGTCCGCCGACTTACCCAAACTGGGGGCGGTGTGGACCTCCAACGGCTTGTTCGGCCGAAGGATTATTGCTGTTCGTCTGAGGACATTGGCAGCCGCAGAGATCTCAACGACCGTGTTCTCGAATGTATGCAGGGGGATTTCTCCGTTTAACTGTCCACGTATGATCGGAAGCACTCCGATCCCGCCGTCGGCGGCATTCGGTGAAGTCTGTCTTGCACCGAATACCGACAGCCCAACAATGAGCCCTCCGATGTCGCCTAGCTGCTCATAGAGACGGGTGGAGAGCTGGAAGGTCGTAGCCGCTTCACTCTCGGGAATCGCGCGGCCGAGCAGGATTTCTTCGGCACGGCGGTCCATGGGCTCGAATCGAACCGTTGATCCGATCGCACGAAGGACCAAACCGATTCGGTTAAGCAGATCCACAGCGGCAAAATCTGGAGTGCCCCACCCATACGTTTCTTGCAGATAGCGAGGGGGATCGGACAGCAGCGCTCGCAGATGATTGTAATGAATGATGGCGCGAATGTGCTCCACCTGAAACAGGCTCTCATCGGCGTCGAAATGCTTGAACTCAAATACGTTGATCAAATGGAGCAGGGAGGAGGCGAACGGAGAGGCACCCGAGAGATAGCCGGTCAGCAATAAATCAAAGGTTCGCCGGGGGAGTTCCTTATGGATGTTGGTCCTGGACACATAGTCGCCTTGCGCGGCGAGTCGGGTCGGCAGACCATCGGCGAAACGGCGGATATCTTGGACCAGTCTGCCCATGGCCCTCGCAAGGTCCGCGATGCGAGCCGCCATCAACAGCTCATCGTCCCGTTCGGCTTCGGATGATTCCAGAACAGCGCCCAGCTTTCCGAGAAAGTCGGTCAGATCAATCCCGGTCAGCCCGATCTCGTCCAGCCCCGGCGGGAGCTTCCATCCCAAGAAGTTGACAAAGGCTTTGACCGATCCCGAATTCCGAGCCACCTCCTTGAGGATCGATAAGACCTGGCCAAGCCCAATTACCGCATCGGAGAATGTATTAGGTTTGTTCGCCACCTACTGCTCCAATTGTCCGGCCTGGAAGTCAAACTTGTCCGCCTTTGACCGTATCTTCAGGTCGCTCGTCTTCACACCCAGCCTGCGGAGATACGGCTCGGCCTCTTTTTCAGGCTGCCAGACAAGAATCTTCGCTGGGTGTTTGACCCGCAGACCAGCCGGTTGGGTCGGCTCGTTCAGGAGATTCTTCAATTTGTCATCGGCACGTTGATTCCAGAAGTCGATCCAGCCGGTTCCCGGAACTGGGAACAGCGAGGTGAGGCCGAGATGTTCGCCCCAGAGGGATTGACGGAATGAGACTACGGTTGGGTTGGGAACCGCAGGGTCCGGTTGCTTCTCACAGATCACCACGTTCAACTCGGTGGACCTCGTCGGCTGCCTTGCTTGGCCTGGATTCGCATGTTGCGTCGGCCGTGCCATTCCGATCTTGACCGCTGTCGTGAGGGCGATGACGAGCGGCGTCAACAGCCAGATGACGATACCCATCATCAATCTTTTCCACCATTTCCCTTCCTCGATCTGGTCGGCCAGTTTTTGTTCCACAATCGTAGCAAGCTGAATCTGGTTCAGGGATGCCCCGTCCAGATTGGCGCTGCCGACCGTCGCCCACAGATCATCCACGATGGCCGTCTTGCTGTGGATATAGATCGGCATGATCTCGTATTTGGCGGCAGCTTCCTGGCAACTCCAGATAGTAAAGATGCCCAGGCGTTTCTTGACCGCCGGCTCGCCCAATGCTGTGACAAGATCCGAGCGAAATTGCCTGATCAGTTGGATCTGCCTTTCCGGATAGCCTGACACATCGGGTTTGGCGTTCATCACAAGAATGACTTCCAACTGGGAGGCCTCCGGCATCTGCATCCGCTCAAGCAGGGCGTCGAAAATCTCGGGAGCCGTAAAATACTGATCTTCGAGATAGACGAACTTTTTGGCCTGAGCGATGGCACGCTGGTAGGCCTCGAGGGCACCGGTTTCCCCGTGAGGAAGTGCACGGCCTCCCGTGTGTGACGTCGTAAAGGTCCCTCCGGGCAGGGTACGAACGACCTGCACTCCAATGCCCGGCTGAACCGCAGGAGGCTGCGCGACGGCAGGGGAGAGTGCGGACGACGACGAGTCCGCCGCGTTCCAGACCGTCGTAAAGGTCCGATCAATATGCTCGACCGCCGGTCCCACCACTTTGACGCTGATGTCATGAATCAGAGAGCCGCGATGCCGGCGGTCTTGAATCAAGTGGTCCTGGGCGCCGAAATATGATTGCGACATGGTCGAGCCCAATACGAAGGCGGTGGATCCGTCCAGGATGACCGCTTTCGCATGCATGAAGGACGGAAGGTTCAGCAGAGAAAGAAAGATCGGGAAAGACCGAACGCTGGCGCGACTGCCTTTGAAGAAATCCTCTACCAGGCCGTCTGTGTCGGCGCCGAATATTCTGCCGAACACGGGAATATCCTGAACGAGGATATTGGTGGATCTGAGGCTCGCGGCTTTCACTTTGAGAATCTCGTGCACCCTCAATCCATTCACCGGCACGTTGCTCGAAGGTGGGTCTGGAATGAATTTGGTGACCAGGCCCTTCCCCAGCCAAAAATTCATGTTCATGAAATGGATCGAGGTACTCGCATTGTTGATGGCGTCTGTCAACATGGGAAACATAGTTTCCCCGTCTTTCAATATGACCACCTCGTTGCCGGTGGTCCAGGTGGGGGGAGTGCCGTCCGCGCGAAGATCAGGCTGAGTTGGATCGAGCGTCGCGTTCGTGACCAACCAGCCTTCGATGTTGGCCCGATGGATATTGATCGTGGTCAAGGTAAGGGTACTGTCAGTCACGTCCTTGTGTTCGGCGGTTTGGTGCAACAAGCGCAATCCTGGCCCGTAGACCCTGAGCACGATGTCGGGATTCCTATCGAGCACCCAGACGCGGTATTGGTCGGGTGTGTACCGAATGCTGAAGGAACCATCGTCGTCGCTGAAAACTGGCGTGGAGTCCTCGTTGAGAATCTCCTCGGAGAAGAGCGGATCAAAATCGACCGCAACGATCGCGAGTCCTTTGATCCCCTGATTCGTTCCGGCGTATACGACTCGCCCCTGGATGCTTGTATTGGCCATGATGAAGGCGTTGGAGGAGAATGAGGTGCGAGATTTCTTGAGAAAACTACTCCGGTCGCCCGCACCTGTCAACCGTCGAGGCACGTGTGAATACGTGTATTTATGCGGGTCGGAGCGAGACCGATGGCACGGTTCGGGGAGACGTCAGCCCGCTGGAACAGGCGTCAAGCGACTCATCGAGCAATAGGTGCCTGCATGCCACACCCGCGTGCCCAGGCAATCTCGACGACTCGCTCGCTGGATTGCGCGACCGACATCTGCTCATCGAAGAGCGTGGAGTAGGACGCTGCCATCGTTGTTTGAAAGTCGGGCCAGCGATCTGCCGACACACCAGCCAGAGCTGCGAGCGACGCCCGGTGTCGTGCTCGACGTGAATTCGGTCGTCGGATCGAAAAACTCCTTAGTGGCTCCGGTCGTGCCGTCGGTGAATTGGGTCGTGGCGTCGAACGGCGTCTTTGTCATCTCGACGGTGGCATTCGTCATACAGCCGCCGAGGTTGAGGAGCAATCCGGTAATCAGTGCAAAGCGTGTGGTGATCATATGAGGCCTCTTGGGTTCGCCCGATGTGTACACCAGTGTCATACCACATCGAGGTCCAGGGCCGACCCTAAGAGGAGCCCTAGTTGTGCCGGAACTTGGATTCAGTGCGAATGGGCACGGTTTGGGACACTGCGTCCGATCGGGGCTCACGTGCTGCGAAGCGACAACGGCCTGATCTTCCAGAGTCGGCGGTTTCGACAGGCCTGTCGTGACTATCGCCTGCAGCAAGGGTTCATCACGCCGTATACGCCGGAGCAAAATGGAATGATCGAACGGTTTTTTCGGGGCCTGAAAGAGGAGTGTGTCTGGCAACACACGTTCCAGACGTGTGAGGAGGCGCGGCGGATCATTCGGGACTGTGTCCAGTGGTACAACCACGAGCGACCGCATCAGGCGCTGGGGTATCGGAGCCCGGCCCAATACCGCGTGCAACAATCAACTCAGGTGGCGTGATTTCAGGGGAGCATTACATGCATGCCTACTGCCTGATGAGCAACCACTTCCACCTGCTGGTGGAAACACCCGAGGCTAATCTCTCCAGTGCGATGCGTCAGCTCAATGGTGTCTATACCCAAACCTTTAACCGCCGCCACAGCCGGGTGGGCAATGTCTTAGAAGGCCGCTTCAAGGTGGTCGTCGTGGAGCGGGACAGCTATCTCCTGGAACTGTCACGGTATGTGGTGCTGAATCCGGTGCGCGCGCCTCACTCGCAAGCCGGAGACGTATCTTTGGTCGAGCTATCGAGCGACCGCGGGGCTCATGCCTGTTCCGCGCTATCTGAACGTGGAGTGGCTGCTTGCCCAGTTTGGGCGACAGCGAGCTGTTACTGAGCGGAAGTATCGGGCCTTCGTCGCCGAGGGAATCGGGCAGGATACTCCCTGGGAGCAGAAGCAGGGGCAGGTGCTGCTTGGCAGCGAACGATTCGTCGAAGGCCTGCACTCTCATCTCCAGGACAAGCAGGCGCTCACAGAGATTCCGCGGGCGCAACGCTTTGCCGGCCGCCCGACACTCAGCGACCTGTTTCCCGCCAGGCTCCGTGCCAACCGTGCCCAGCGGGACGCGGTCATTCACCGGGCCCATGTTGAGTATGGATACTCATCCCATTCTCACAGATATTTTCCGCGGTAGGGCGATGAGGCAGAGGCCGTGATGGCCGCATGCGAGGGCCGAGGACCGGCCCTTCTATCGCTTCCGGTGTGTTAACCGTTTGAGTGCTTCCTGATAGACCGCGAGATCTTCCCGTTTTCCAATGGCGACGACTTCGACCAGGATCTCTTGGTCGATGATCCGGTACACGATACGGATTGATTTCTTCGCTGCGTAAAGTTTGTAGTAGCCGGTGAGATCGAGCCCTGCCCGATTGCCAAGATGCTCGCCGAGCCGTGGGGCCGTTTCGAGCTTTCTGAGCTGCTTCGCAACCGGTGCTTTCAGCGATCCGTCAAGCTGTCGAAAGTCCTGGGCGGCTGCGACGGTCAGGACGACGCTATATCGCAACGCGCTGTTCCTTCAGCAACGACTCCAAGGTGACAGTTTTCTTCCCTTTCTTGCGTGCCCGCTGTGTCACTTGGCGATGGATCTCCATATGCTCCAAGAGGTCGAGCGCCTCCGCCATTTTTTCATAGTCATCCACCGGCACGATTACAGCCTCTACCTGATTGTTCTTGAGGACGACGACTCGCCGCCGCTGCTGGGCCTTCAGCGCGGTCAGCACTTTTCCGAACGACCGCGCGACTCGAGATGCGCTGAGAATTTCTTCCTTCTTGTAGGCCACGGCCATGTGGTACCTCATGATTTATTATGCGTGTAATATAGCGTACGATTATATGCAATCACAGGCTAAAAATGCCATGTGATGTAAAGGGGGAGATCCCTTTAGGTGATTCGCGTTCATGGCTATCCCTGCTACCCTGTGATTCCTGGACTAGAAATGGTTGAGCGGCTTGCGCTCTACCTTTATGATGGGTTTCCTCCCTGTCTTGCGCGCCCGCTGCGTGATCCGGTGATGGATCTCCATGTGAGGTCGCAACCGGCATCGACGGGCGGCTCTGATCCTGTCCGCATAAGAGTCGGACGAAATCCGCACTTGGAACTCATTGAAATGATAACCATCACGGCGTATTGTTCATGAAGGGGAGCGGCGTGTTCTACGGACTGAAATGGTCGGACCCGGCTCTCAAGCAGATCCGCCTAAACATAGGTAGTCAGTCACGCGGGGCTTGAGGCGGGATGGCACTCAGCTTCTTCGTGATCGACACAACGATGACTTCCACAGCTCGTGATGACGATGCCTTTGTGCTCGATGCTCCAGATCTGGCTGAAATCAAAGTCGATTGAACCTTCGTGTGGGCCGTGTATCATGAGTTCCTTTCGGTCAGTCCTGGCCGAGAGGAACTTGCGTTCGGAGTCATTGGCTTTGACTGAAGCAGGCTGGCTAACAGCCGACAGGGGTAGTGCAACTCATGCTTCACCCTAATCAATTTACAGTCAACGATGCCTGGATTGGTTTTCGGCTCAACGATGCGGCTGTTGTCACGGAACACGACGGCGACTTTGATTGCCTCGCCTTGATGGACGCGGCGAGTTGCTACATTGTCGGTATGGAAATGTATTCCGCCCGCGCCACGGGGCCGTCCGAGCTAGGGTCGCGCCGTTTGCTGCAGCAAGGGCATGGACGCGCAGGCACATGGCCCTCAAAGCTGTTCGTGGCGAAAGGACAGATTCCAGATACGTTGTGTCAGGAAGCCTCTGGCCTCAACATCGAAGTGGTCATTGTTCCGGAGGATGAACTACTCGTGTTCATCGGCGAAGCACGTGACGGGTTTAAAGAGCGGTTCGGGAGAACACAGTGACGCATAACGAGCTGCTCGAGCCGTGGGGGAATCGGGACGGTGCGGTTGTGTAGAAGCGTGAAGTGAAATGTGACGGCCTGTGGGTAGATGCAGCGGAATGGTGTCAGGTGCCGGTATTGTATGCAGGCGCCTGCACCTCGACACGCTCCACATTGCCATTCTCAGACCTGGTACACGGGCATCCGAATGCCCGATGGCCATTGCTTCTTCCTGTTTTCACGCTCACCGTGTATCGAATCATTTGACTGATCCCTTCGGACCCTTTATCGTCGCGCCATGGGCTTGGACGAGATTCTCTTTCGTGGCATCAACGGCGTGGCCGGGCAGTCGAGCCTGCTCGATTGGGTGATGGTCGAATTGGCCAAGCCGAGCAATCTGCTGTATCCCGTTCTGCTCGCCGCGGCGTACTGGTTCTGGACGAATCGCCGGGAATGTCTGATCGGCGCGGTGGGATTGGCTGCTGTTGTCGGTGCGGCGGATGCCTTGGGGACACAACTCAAGGGGCTGGTGCAACGTCCGCGGCCCTGTGTCACGCTTGCGGATGTGCACCAACTGCTGGGCTGCGGCGGTGCGTTTTCGTTTCCCTCCAATCACGCGGCCAACACGGCGGCGGCGGCGGCGTTTTTCCAGGTGCTCTATCCCAAGACCGGCTGGATCGGCTGGCCGTTGGTCGCGGCCATCGGCATTTCGCGCGTCTACATCGGGGCCCATTACCTGACGGATGTGATCGGCGGATGGGTCCTGGGCGGATTGATTGGGGCAGGCGTGGCCTGGTCACTCACCCGCTGGTCGCGATTCAGGCCGGTTGCTGAGCCGGCCTCTCCCTCGGGGGCCGAGGCCGGCTCACTTTCCTAAGGCAGCTATTCCGCCAGGCAGGCGAGAAGGGCGGCGCGGCAGTTCTCCTGGTCGAAGTTGCGGCCGATCAGCACCATGACGTGGTCGGGTTCATCGAGCAGCATGACCGGCGAGACGGTGCCGGTGCGCGGCGGAAAAAACTGAAACTCCTGTAATTCAGGTTCCTGCGCAAAACGGAAAAAACCCTTCGCTCGTTCCATTCCCTCCGGTAACGACTTCGTCCATTCCATGAACTTTGTGCGATCGAGCGGCTTCGGAAGCCGCACCGTGGTCACCATGGGGTGGTGAGGTGCGCGTGCGTCGCGCCTCTCGTCTGCCGTGGGAAGTTCCCCAAACGACACATTGGTTGGGACCGTGCGTGTCGCCGGTGCGGCGAGCAGTGCTGAAATGTCTAGCCTGGCGTGGTTGGTTTCCCAGATCCGTCCATACGGATTGTGGTGCGTGATGATCTTGCGGAACTGCTCCCAATGACCGGGAATATAGAGATCCCGTTTATTGAGGATTACGTCATCGGCGTAACGAATGGCGTTGCGGGTCACGAGTTCCGCCATGCCGCTATCGGGTAGGGGCACGGGATGCAACATGGCAAAGACCCGCTCAAGCTTCGCGATGCGTGACACGTAGGCATCCGTCACGGCATCGACCACTTCCGCGGGGTCCGCCATGCCGGAGCATTCCAGCACGATCACCGTGGATTGGTAGTCCTGCACGAGTTGAGTGATGCTCCAGGCGAGGTCGTCTTTGGTATCGCAACAGATGCAGCCACCGGCGAGGTTGAGGACCTGCTCCGCGATGGTGCCGGCGCGCGGCCCGTCGATGCTGACTTCGCCTGCCTCGTTCATGAGTACGCCGACCTTGTGCCCCTGGCTGTTCCAGAATTCCAGGAGGCGCATGAGCAGCGTCGTCTTGCCTGCGCCCAGCGATCCGCACAGGACGTAAAAGGGAACGGGGAGAATCTGCGGTTGAGTCATGCGGCTATTGTAACTGCTGAGGTAGTGAGACGGCTAGTTGGTGCTCTAACGCGAGAACCAGGCACGAAGGAATGCAGCGATCATGGACAGATGGTAGGCCAGGTTTCCGGCGGATGATCAACAAGTCTGTCCAGCGCGGCCGCAGCGAGCGAGGAGGCGAGGCGTACCCTTGCGGTACGTTGAGGCCCTGAGCGATGCGAGAACAATGCCGGAGGATTTTTTCACCATCCGCCTAATGATGGCTGTGCAGAAACTCGGGGTGTGAATGTTGGTCGGCGAGTTTGGATAAGTCGCAATGAACGGCTTCGGGATGGCAGCATTCCGTTTCAAGCTGGATGGTCAGATGTTTGATCTTGAATTCACTGGTCACTCGGTTTCGGATCGCCTGGAGAAGGTCGGTCGTTAGCGCCTCGTCGTCCCCATCGACCTGCACGTGTGTGGTCATCATGATGAGGCGCGGTTCAACCGCCCAGATATGCAGGTCATGAACATTTTTCACGCCTGGAATGGCCTCGATGGTGGCGGCAACCTGCGCGGGACTGAGTCCGGGCGGGGTGGACTCCAGGAGGACCTCAAGTGATTCTTTAAAGAGTGGCCACGCACCTCGCACGATCGCCAGCACGACGAAGAGACTGACCAGCGGATCGAGGACCGACCATCCGGTCAACATAATCGCCCCTCCGCTCACCACGACTCCCAATGACACCCAGGCATCGCTCAGCATGTGCCAGAACGCGCTGCGGATATTGAGGTCGTCTTTCGCGCCGTGCTGGAGCAGGAGGGCGATCGACAGATTGGCGGCGAAGCTGATTAGGGCGATCAGCATCACCCAGCCGCCGGGGATCGAGACGGGAGTCAGGATACGTTCGGCGCTCATGATCGTGAGGCCGGCGGCGGTGAGCAGCAGAAGAAACGAGTTGAGGAATGCGGCCACGATGCCGGCCCGGTGATACCCGAAGGTCCGGCTGTCGGTGGCGGGGCGCGCCGTCAGGATATGGGCATACAAGGCCAAGAACAGGGAGCCTTGATCGACGAGGTTGTGGCCGGCGTCTCCGATCAGGCCGATACTGTTCGTGAGGAACCCTCCGACGAATTCCGCGACGATGATGACGGCGTTGAGGGCGAGCGCAATCCTCAATCGGGAGCGGAGTTCATGGTAGGTGTGGGGAATCATCGTCATCAGTGTCTCACGAGAGGCCGACGGGGGCAAGGCGTTGTCAGGGTCTTGTTACGGGCGGGAGGAGGGGCAGCTTCACGTGGGAGGGATGGTACGGGAGGACGTGGCGATAGACGGGACGGTTTCAGTTCGATGCCGCGAGTGTCTTGAGTTCTTCTCCGCTGATCGTTTCTTTTTCGAGCAGCACCTGTGCCGCTTTGCGCAGGATGGCCTCTTGGGATGTGATGAGGGTGCGGGCGCGTTCGTACTGTTCATCGATCAACAGGCGGACCTCACAGTCGATTTCACGGGAGGTGTGTTCGCTGTAGTCCCCCGGTGTCTGCGAAGGGCCGGTCTGCAGGAAGACGGATTGCCGGTCCCGTTCCAGACTCACCTGACCGAGTTTCTCGCTCATGCCGTAGGCCTTGACCATACTCTTGGCGATATCGGTGGCCTTACGCAAGTCATCTTGCGCGCCGGTTGAGACTTCGCCGTAGATGACTTCCTCTGCAGCGCGTCCACCCAGGAGGACCGCAATCCGGTTCTTGAGTTCGGACACGGTCATGAGAAATCGATCTTCAGTCGGGAGCTGCATGGTGTAGCCGAGCGCGGCAATACCTCGAGGAATAATTGAGATTTTATGCACGGCATCGCCGCCCGGGATGGACATGGCCATCAACGCATGGCCGATCTCATGATGGGCGACCCGGGCGCGTTCCATCTTGTTGAGGACGCGGTTTTTCTTTTCGAGCCCGCCGATGACTCGCTCGACCGCTTCTTGCAACTCGGAGAGGGTGACGGTGTCTTTGTTTCGCCGGACCGCAAGCAGCGCCGCTTCGTTCAGGAGATTCGCCAGATCGGCACCGACAAACCCCGGTGTCATGGCGGCGATCGTTTCCAGATCCGCCTGGTTGGCGAGGGTGATGCTGCGGGCATGGACTTTCAGAATCGCGAGCCGCCCGATTTTATCCGGCCGGTCCACAAGTACCTGACGATCGAACCGCCCGGCGCGCAACAGGGCGGGATCCAGGATTTCGGGGCGGTTGGTGGCGGCCACGAGAATGACCCCGGCGCGTGAATCGAAGCCGTCCATTTCGACCAGCAGTTGATTCAGCGTCTGTTCCCGTTCTTCATGGACCATCGGACCGGCCCCGCGAGCCTTCCCCAGCGCGTCGAGTTCGTCGAGAAAAATGATGCAGGGCGCCTTGCTCTTGGCCTGTTCGAACAGGTCCCGCACGCGGGCGGCGCCCACGCCGACGAACATCTCCACGAATTCTGAGCCGCTGATGGAGAAAAATGGGACACCGGCTTCGCCGGCTACGGCCTTGGCTAGGAGGGTCTTGCCGGTGCCCGGTGGGCCGACGAGTAAAATGCCCTTTGGGATCTTGCCGCCCAGCCGGCGAAACTTTTCGGGTGTCTTGAGAAATTCGACAATTTCTTCCAGTTCCTGCTTGGCCTCGTCGACGCCTGCCACATCGGCGAACGTCACCTTCACTTCCTTCTCCACATAGATCTTGGCTTTGCTCTGGCCGACCGTCATGAAGCCTTGGCTTTGTCCCATGCGACGCAAGAGAAACCACCAGACGCCGAAGAAGAGCACGATCGGCACAATCCAGGACAACACGTCGCGGAAGAGCGTGCTTTCGATGACGCCGGTGACCTTTACCTGATGTTCGGCAAGATTCCTGAGCAGGTCCGGGTCTTCGATGCGAATGGTGTGGAAGACCTTGTCCTCTTTCAGCTTCCCATGAATGATCTGCGGCGCGACCGCGACTTCGATGACTTTTCCTGCCGCCACGGATTCTTTAAACTCGCTGTAGGGGATTTCAGTCGGGTTGAAGAACGAGGGGAGAAACGTCTGAAGAAGGATCAGCACCCAGAGGGCGATGAACATGTACCAGATGGAAAATTGCCGCTGTTTAGGATCCATAGAAGACGTGCCGAGTTGGTATGGAAGCGATCTGATCTTGATGATCGCAGGTCTGCTCTTACCAGACCATGAATCAGCCGAACTAGTCAATGGGGAAGCGGGTTGAGGTGAGGAAAGCGAGCTGGCGTGGCCCGCGCCATGCGTAACACCAGCGTTTCATGTCTTGGTTCGGCGCACCTGGGAGGCTGGGACTGAGCTAGGACGCATCTGACCGTCTGCGACGAGGGGGTTAAGACCCTTGCGGTCGCTCAACCGACGCCTCTGATGGAGGGGGTACTGCAAACACGAAGACGCCATTTTTTGAGAAGAGAGGGGTGAGGACACGAGACAGGTCTTTGAGTCGATGATCCAGCACCTCTGCCTCCGGCCCGTCGAATTTCAGGACATGATAGGTCGTGTGCACTCGCCTGAACTCGCGAATATTGAGAATCACATGGGTGAGCCCTTCTGCACGAAGGCGATCTCTGAGGGCCTCTGGGGAGGCCGCGTCCTTCACCCATTGTGTGAGGGGGTGGTCGTGAAATGGGTAGGGGGCAATCGACGGTCGGTCGAAGTAAAAAGGCCTGGTCTCCCCGATGAACAACAGTCGCGCCTCTACGGGCAATTGCTCCCTGACATAACGTGCGGCCTCATAGTGGTCGAGGTACCGGGCCGCATAGCTGTCGGGAGACTCTCGGCCAAGTGCGACCTGGTCTGATGAAAAGACCAGCGAGTGTTGTGCGACAAACCGAGTCCCGCCCCAGATCCCCAACAAGAGGATGCCGGCACAGGCCGCAATGCGGGCATACCGTTTCAGTCGAAGGAGCAAGGTCGTCGTGACGACTAGGCTCAGCACGAGCGCAGGGGCGAGAAAGCGGGTGGTGGTCGAGGTGCTCACCCAGCTTGCCAGCACCAATCCTAGAAATATCGCCAGGGCATCGTACATCCTCCGCGATTCGGGACTGGCCTGCGTCAGGCGCATCACGATCGGGATGATCAGGACGATGCAGAGGGATGCGACGGCGAAGGGGCCTGCATCCGAGGCGGAGCCGAACCGGTCGGGGGTGATCACCATGTCGTACGGGAGTCGTAGAATCTCCCAGAGATCGTACGGACTGCCGAGTGAGGGCAGGTCCCCCAGGAGCCGCGCTTGTTGTTCATCGCCCCAATACTGTCCGCCCAGCCATCGATACCCCATGGGATAAATCGGGTTCCCGGTGGTGATCCAAGCCCGCCCCCACCAGGGAGCGGAAGCCCCGACCGCGACCAGGCTTGCGAGGCCGACCGATCTCCAGGGCCATCCTATAACCAGCGCGGCTACCGCTTCGGCGAGGATCCAGGAGGCGCCGGATAGTTTCACCGAGGCTGCAAAGCCCCACAAGAGGCCGACGGCCAGCCATGGCTGTGAGCGGGTCGGCGGCAGCAGGAGCAGAGCCGCCGCCGCCACGACGGCGATCGTCAGTGACGTTTCGGCAAACGGGAGCGTTCCCAGGAACAGAAGGGTGACGGAAGACGCCAGTGCGCCGGTGATGGCGGCAGGGATTCCGTGGCACTGTCCGGAACGATCCAGCGATTCTGCCAGTCCCCATGCACAAAGACACATCGTGAGCCAGGCGGTGACGTGCATGGCTTGTGCACCGATGGCGCCGGCGAAGGCCATGCCCCATCCAAGCAGCAGGTCGGACGCATGAGGCATGAAGAAGAAATACGACCAGGGAAAGGTCGGGCTGGTTCCTGCGCTCAGCGCATATTGAGGAATAGGGAGGTGGTAGGCGAGGGCATCATAAAATGCGGGTGGGATTGTGGCCCATAGAATGACCAGCAACCACACCGCCCCGACCACGAGACCGTTGAGCCAATCCATCCCTCTGATTGGGGTGAGCCGGGACATGCGGACGTTCCGGCCACAGTCGATGAGCGTCCAGATGGCGAGAAGGCCTGTCACAAGTCCCGCAACCGGATAGATGCCGCAGAGGGCTGCGATCGCCGCAATCAGGGCCAAGATGGCCGTTCCCGTAGCCAGGCTGGTTGCGAGGTGGAGCAGAGGGCGTTCGCTTGAAGGGGAGGGACAGAGCGGGCCCGAGAATCGCTCGACGGCCCTTGCCGCGCCGGATGCTGCAAGGAGGAATGAGCTCGGTATGAAGAGGTATGGAAGACGTGCGGGATCGATCAAGAGGACACCCAGGCCTATGGTCGCCGTTGCGATGAGCGGGATGGTGAACCGTTGGTCGCGATCAGCGGGAAGCCTGTCGTTCTGTTCCATAAGGCAAGAGGAGAAGAGGATTGAACGGCCGCTGCCGGTACTGGCGGCAGCGGTTCCATATTAGCCGGTTTGCACGCGCCTACTTGTCTGGAACGTCGATGTTCTGAGGATCGAGGACGGTATCGCGCTTTGTCCCATGGAGTGTTCGTACCGCAGGGAGGCCGCGCCCTGGCTGAACGGAATATTCAGCCGGCTGCGCACCTCGTGTTCCAACCCGTCGCGGAGCTGGACGAGTTGTGCGGCATCGAGATGGTCGGTAAACACATAGGCGCGATATTCGCCGGGAACTCCCTTGTAGTATTCCGCCACCTCACGATAGTCGACATCAAGGCTATGGAGCCGATCCCTCGATTTCGGGCTGGTATAGGTCCAGATGTTCGGCATGGTTTCGACGGCTTCGTCGAAGTAGGGTGTGCCGGGATAGGTCGTGATGACACTGGCATCGAAGTCGTCTGGTTTGACCGCCAGCAACCAGTCTTGTGTTGCGCGAATGGTCTCGGCTGATTCTCCGGGATGGCCGACCGACATGAGCGCTTTGACCTTCAAGCCGTGCCGTCTGGCGATGTCGATGCAGCGTGTATTGTCGGCGAGGCTGGCCTGCTTTTGGATGTTGGCGAGGATTCGCTCATGGCCCGACTCGAAGCCCACCAGGATCCACCGGAAACCGGCTGCATACATGGCCTGAGCTTGCTCCTCAGTGAAGAGCTCGGCCTTAATGAACCCACGTAGCCGGAACTCGACACCCAGGCGTCGTTGGGTGGAGGTGATGAGCTGCATCAACTCGACGAGGCCGGGATTCACGTTCAGTTCATCGTCGTACAGCATAAATCCGTTGATGCCGTAGGTGTGATGGATGTGGACCATCTCGTCGACGATATTGGCCGCGCTCCGCATTCTCGTGCGGCGCAGCATCGGACTTTTCCTGCCCCCACAGAAACCGCAGCCGAAAGGGCAGCCGAGTTGCGCGATCATTGAGAGCGCCCGGACGCCGTCGATGGAATAGTGGTAGCCGTCGACGTCGACCAGGTGTCGCGCCGGGAATGGGAGCGCGGTCAGTTGGTCGTTGGTCAGGAAGAGGCTCGTTGAAGGATCGTCGCCGTCCACCAGCTTCGGCGGGTGAGCGCTGAGCGCTTCGAACACTGCCTGTTCGCCGTCCCCGGCGACCAGCACATCGAACATGTCTTCCAGTTGCCGAAGAGCGGCCTGGCCGCGACCGGTCACCTGGCGTTTGCGTTCTTGCCGGGAGGCGGCATGGACCAATGTGACGTGTGGTCCGCCCAGGATGATGCGCGCATGGGGACGCACAGCCCGAATCACCCGCTGCAGCTTCGTGGCAGCCGGCATCTGAGGCGTCGTGGCGGTCAAGCCGAAACAGTTGGCCTCGCTGTGCGCCACGTGCAGCCGCGCCACCTCTTCATAGTTTTCGATTCCGGCGAGATCGAGTAATTCAACGGCGATTCCCGCCGCTTCCAGCACCGCGGCGATTTTCAAAATGCCCAGGGTCATGAAGACGCGTTCGTCGAGCAGAAAGATCGACGGGGGAATGATCAGGCACACTCGGTTCAGGACGGCATGCGCCCGCATCCGCTCCCGAGAGGTTGCCATCAGTTGGTGATTGCCGGGCGAAAACGCCATTTGCAGATGGTCCAGAGAATGATGAGGCCGTGGCGCCATGTGATCTTTTTGCCTTGTGCATAGGTCCGGGGCGCGTAGTGAATCGGCACTTCGAGAATGCGAATGCCCTTCCGCATCAGTTTGCAGACGAGCTCGTTGTCGAATTCGAAACCTTTCGCCTCGATCGGGGTGTCGAGCAAGACGCCACGGGTAAAGGCTTTGTAGCAGCCTTCATAATCGGTGAAGCGTTTCCCGTAGAGGAGGTTCGTCGTCCATAGAATGAGGAGGTTTCCAAGATAGTGATTCAGGTACGGCGATCGACGCTTTCCCCAGAATAGAGGGCGTTCGTGGAGGAACCGTGAACCCATAACCGCCTCGCAGCGTCCGGCCAAGATCGGTTCCAGTACGGCCGGATAATCTTCCGGCAAGTACTCCAGGTCTGCATCCTGGAAAATCACGATGTCACCCGTGGCGGCCTTGATTCCGCTGGTGAGGGCCGCGCCCTTTCCGCTGTTGATCGAGTGAGAGATGGTGTGAACGTTGCGAAGGGTTTTCAGCACGTCGCGGGTTCGATCCTGGGAGGCATCGTCGACGACGATGATCTCTTTCGTGATCGAGCCGAGATCGACGGCTGCGACGCGGTTGACCACGGCCTCAATGGTCGATTCCTCATTGTAAGCCGGGATGATGATGGACAGTTTCACAGTTTGATCGGTGTCTGCGGTTTAGGAACGGCTGACGGGACCGCTCGGTCCAGGCTTGTTCTCTGGAGGGGGCGATGACGTGGTCTTGGCTCAGGATTGACGGAAGGACCAAAAATGTCAAACGGATGTCGATTTTCTGAATGAGTCAGGGGCTCTGCCGGTTGTCCAAAAATTTTCCGGTCCGGTGAAGCGCGACGGTCTCCGGTCGCTGTGGACGAAGAAAGCGGACTACAGGAAAGTGTGTGGACTCACTGGGAGAGGAAGGCTAGGGGGTTGGGGTTGGTTTCCGTGTGGGGCGAAGCCGTTCGGAGAGTACGGGGTATTGAGCAGAACCCATCCCGAAGTTACCGGTCGCGTTGTCTGCTGCGATGACGCGCAGCGTGATGCCGTCGGGCGCGTCTTTCGACATCGGCACGAAGAACGGCGCTTCGAAGCGGCTTTTCTCGCCCGCATAAAACATTTGCAGGCGCTCGACGATCCGGTCGCCGAGCAGGAGTTCCGCATAGATGTGGACCTTGCGGGAATCCCAGTCGCTATGCGGTCGGACCAACGCCCCCGAGAGGGTACGTACCGACGCGCGCAGCATGACATCTTCTTTGGCGATGAGTGGCTCGCCCGGTTTCGGATGGTCAATCTGTACCAGGTACCCGTAGAGGTGCAGCACGATGCCGTCGCTTGTCAGGTCGTGTCCGGGAATCAGGAGGACCGTTGTGCTTGCCCGTTGCAAGGCGTTGGGATAGGCCAGCGGTCCTTCGGCAGCAATTTCAACCAACGTGGGGCGCGTGAGGTCGAGTGTGGTGGAGAAGGACGCCGCCGGACGGCCGCTGTAGAGCGGTTCGTCCATGAGGTGCGGCGTGCGCATGATCTGGGTCTGATCGCCCGGTTCTCCCTGTTGAAGGCCGGAAGCCAGGAGTTGCCCGGTTGTCACATCGGTGATGGTGACGCGCGCGCCGCCGACGTCGTGGCCGAGCACGAGGGAGCGGTGCGCGACGACTCGCACGAGTATGGTGGTGGGGAGGGGATCGTTGTAATGGGTTTTGCTCTCGAGTTCGGACTCGGAAGGGTCCGGTGTAAACGCCGCACCCGTACTGCTCAGGAGCATGAGGAGGCAGGTGCCGATCAGTCGAGTGAGGAGGACGCGGTTCATTTCACTTTGGTGCCGGGCTCCACGTCTTCGATGAAGGTGGCGAGGCCGCGTACTTCGCTGTCGCCTGCCGCGAGGACCATACCTTGTGATTCGATGCCCATCAGCTTGGCCGGTTTCAGATTCGCCACGATGACGATGGTTTTTCCGATCAGTGTTTCCGGCTCGTACTTTTTGCCGATGCCGGCGACAATCTGTCGTTGTTCACTGCCGAGGCTCACCTGGAGCTTAAGCAGCTTCTCGGATTTCGGAACCCGCTCCGCCGCCAGTACCTTGGCTGCCTTGAGCTGCACCTTCATGAATTCATCGATGGTGATCTGCGCCGGTTGCGCGGCAGCGGGGGCGGCGGCCGAAGGGGCTGCGCTTGGGGTTGCAGTGGCGGCGGCCGGAGCGGCTGGAGCCGGAGCGGCCGGGGTCGGTTGTGCGGGGGCTGATGTATCGGTCACGTGCTTGGCTCCTTGTGGTTTGGATTCGATGCGAGGGAAGAGCGAGGCGCCCTTCTGGATGCGGCTTCCAGCTAGAGGCGCGTCCCAGCCGTTCTCCGTATCTGAAACCGGCTGCGACAGCTCCAGCGATAATCCAAGTTGGTGAATCATCTGCTGCGCCGCTTGTGGCATGAACGGGTAGAGAAGGATGGCCAGCAGGCGAAGCGCGCGTGCGGACACATTCAATACGGTGTGCAGTTGCGGCTGCGTCTCCGGCTGTTTCGCCAGTTTCCAGGGTGCGCTTTTGTCGATGTATTCATCGCAGGCGCTGTTCAATTCCTCGATCATCAGCAGCACGTCCCGGAAGAGCAAGGCCTGGTAACCGGATTCCACCCTGCCGGGTAGTTGCCGAGCCAGATCTTCGATGCGTGCTTCGAGTTCCGGCAGGACCGCAGGGCCACGATCGGGAATGACGCCTGCACAGGAGCGCTCGATCATGGTGAGTGTCCGGCTCAGGAGGTTGCCGATGCCGTTCGCCAGCGCGCTGTTGATGGTGGTGACCATGGCGCTGTGTGAGAAGTCTCCGTCTTGCCCGAACGGCACTTCGCGCAGCAGGAAGTAACGAAACGCATCCGCGCCGAATTGATCGATCATCGCGTTGGGATCGACGACGTTGCCCCGGCTCTTGGACATTTTTTCGCCATCCACCGTCCACCAGCCGTGGGCAAAAATCGAGTGAGGCAATGGGCGCTCCAGCGCCATCAACATCGTGGACCAGTAGACGGCGTGGGTGGTGAGAATATCCTTGCCGACCAGATGGACGTCGGCGGGCCAGTACCGTAAGCTGACCGGTTTTTCCTGCGGTAGGTATTCGAGGGCCGAGATGTAATTCACGAGCGCATCGAACCAGACGTAGGTGACGTAGTCTTTGTCGAACGGGAGTTCGATGCCCCAGGAGAGTCGGGATTTCGGGCGGGAGATCGACAGGTCGCCCAGCGTTTGGGTCTGCAGAAATCCCAGCACTTCGTTGCGCCTGGAGACGGGGCGAATGAAATCGTCGTGGGTTTGGATGTGGTCGATCAACCGTTCCTGATACTGCCCCATTTTGAAAAAATAGTTATGTTCGCTCAATTGTTCGATGGGACGTTTGCAATCCGGGCACAGGCCGTCGACGACATCCTTTTCCGTCCAGAACCGTTCGTCGTACGTGCAATACCATCCTGTATAGTCTGCCTTATAAATCAGTTGTTTGTCGTATAGCTGTTGAAGGTATCGTTGAACCACTGCCTGATGTGGTTTGTCCGAGGTGCGGATGAAGGCGTCATTTGAAATGTTCAACCGTTGCCAGAGGTTTGTGAACTGTGGCGCGAGGCGGTCGCAATGGGCTTGCGGGTCGATACCGGCCTTCGCGGCGGCCTGCTGGACCTTCTGCCCATGTTCATCCAGACCGGTCAGGAAAAACACGTCGCGCCCACGGAGTCGCCAGTAGCGGGCGAGCACATCGGCGGCCACGGTCGTATACGCGTGGCCGATGTGCGGCACGTCGTTGACGTAGTAGATCGGCGTCGTAATGTAGAAGGTGTCGTGTTTGTTCATCTATTTTCGACTGAAGATAGCAAGATGCCGGCGATGAAAGCTAGCTGGCTGTTGAGAAAGGCCGCCGCCGACATTCTCGGTCGAGGGTCTCCCTGCGACGTACTCGGAGAGTGCGCCTCAGTCGTCGTGCTTCCTGCGGCCTTGCCTGTGCAGGCATTTTCTTCGTCTGGCTAGGAGGATTTGCGCGGAAAGGCTTCTGGCCTATCGCGGCGTGTCGGCGGTGTCGTGAGGTATCAGCAGGTGACGGACCCGCAGCAAGATGGTTTCGAGCGCGATCTGTACGTTCAGGTTCCGATGGGCCTGCCGCTCCAGCTTTTCGAGATCGTTGATCAGGTCCAGCAGTTCGTCGATGTCGATGCGTTCGGCCAGGGCCTGCATTCCGGCCTTTTGATCCAAGTTGAGCACATGATCGGATCCGGCGCCGACGGCCACTAAGAGCACATCGCGCAGCCAACGCAGCAGCCAGTCGAAGGCTTCCGGTCCGCGTTCTTCTTTCGACAGGGCTTCGGCGGCGGTGAGGACGGTGGCATACGATTGGAGGCCTTTGGATGAAAAGATGGCGGCGAATTCTCTCTGGCTGGTTCGTGCCTGTTCAAGATCGCATTCCAGAGCCCGCCCCAATTGCCCGTCGCTGAGCACGGCCAGGAAGTGGGCGTCGGCCGGCGGTAGTTCTCGTTTGAGGATCACGGCGGCTTCGACTTGGGTTTGCGCAGGCGCCGTCAGTCGCAGGGCTTGGCAGCGTGAGCGGATCGTGGCCGGCAGGGCATAGGGTCGGCTCGAGACCAGTATGAACAGGCTGTGGTCGGGCGGTTCTTCCAGTGTTTTCAGCAGCGCATTGGCGGCGCCGATCGTCATGCGATCCGCGTCGTCGATCAGGCAGATCTTTCGATTGCCGATCAGTGGGCGATAGATCATCTGGTGTTCGATGTCGCGAATGAGCTCGATCTTGATTTGAGGATTCGCGAGTTCGCGATCCGGCTCGATCACCATGAAGTCGGGATGGGTGCGTGCCTCTACCTGGCGGCAGGCCCGGCAAGTGCCGCAGGCGTCCGGAGTCTGATCGATCGAGATGGTTTCGCAGAGCAGCGTTTGCGCGAGGCGCAGGGCGAGGAGACGTTTGCCGATGCGATCGTCGCCATGGAAGAGGTACGCGTGGGCGAGCCGATCCTGCATGATTGCAGACCGGAGCAAGGTTTTGGCGCTGTCATGGCCGATGATATCAGCGAATGGCATGGCGAGCCTGTGATGTCTGAGGTGACGGGCGGCCTGTTGCCGGCCTGTTGCGAGCTGCGCTCCGGCGGATCTTATCGAGCATCGGTGTGATGGCTCGAGCGACGGCGCGGGCCACCGTTTCTTTCGATGCCCGTGCGGGTACGACCTTGATTCGTGTGGGGTGACGTTTCGCCAGATCGAGAAATCCGGCGCGCACCTTCTGATGGAACCGGAGGGACTCGCGATCCAGTCGATTCACTTCGGCGGCGGATCGCCGTCGCGCCAGCCCGGTCGACACGGGGAGATCGAACACCAGCGTCAGGTCCGGCGTGAGCGATTGGGTGGCAAGGCGGTTCAGCCGTTCGAGCGTGGCGATGTCTAATCCTCGCGCATACCCCTGATAGGCGAGCGTGGAGTCGGTGAACCGGTCGCAGAGCACGAGGCTGCCACGCGCGAGGGCCGGTGCAATGACCTGAGCGACATGTTGCCGGCGAGCGGCGAGGACCAGAAAGGCTTCGGTTTCGGGCGCGATCGGTTCGTCGGCGCGATCCAGCAACACTGCGCGGATTTTTTCGGCGAGCGGAGTGCCCCCCGGTTCACGGGTTTCCACCGTGTCATATCCCTGCTTCCGGAGGTGCTCACCCAAGAGTTTGGCCTGGGTCGATTTTCCGCACCCCTCGGTTCCCTCGAGGGTAATGAACAGGCCCCGGGGTGGTCGGTTGCGTGGCGTCATGATTCTGGCTGAAAAAACGACGGAGAAAGAGGGCCGGATCCTATTCCAAGTGATTGAAAATAGCAAGAAAAGGCTTGCGACGATTGGTGAAAGACCAGTATCATGCAGCTCTACCAAGGGCCCTTCAGCCGCACATGTTGAAAGCTTCACTCAAACGTTATTTTCTCACCGGTTTGCTGATCATGATCCCCTTCTGGGGGACCATCCTGATCTTGAAGACCCTGTTCGTCAGTCTGGACGGCATTCTCGGTGATGCCGCCGCTCGATTGGTGACCCCCGGCTACTATGTGCCGGGACTGGGGATCGTGGCGCTCATTCTGCTCATTTTTGCTACCGGTCTGTTTGCCGCGAACTTTATCGGCCGTCATGTGGTCAGGCAGTGGGAGGGATTGCTCAATCGCGTACCGGTCGTGCGCGGCATCTATTCCACCATCAAGTCGATGATGGACATTCTCTCGTTTGCGGAACGGGAGAGTTATCGCCGCGTGGTGCTGATTCAGTTCCCCAAGAACGGTCACTATTGTTTTGCGTTTGTCACCGGCGTGACGAAGGGGGACATGCAGCAGCTCTCGCCGGACCCGCTGGTGCACGTGTACGTACCGACCTCGCCCAATCCCACGTCTGGATATTTCCTGTTGGTGCCCGAGCGTGAAGTGATCGCCGTGGATATCACGGTGGAAGAGGCCATGAAACTGATCGTCTCGGGTGGACTCTACACGCCCACTCCTCCCTCGGGCGGCACGTCGCAGGTCGGTGGAAAGACGTGGGCGCCTATTAAGCAACCCGATGCAGGTGTGCAGGTCGGTTGATCCCGCATGCACTCGACAGACCTTGCGTCGATTTTTTATGGTGAAGACTCAATGACTCATGCATCGCAGGACAAGGCCGTGTCACCTTCCATTCCTGGGCTCGGTGTTATCATCATGGCGGCAGGACTCGGCAAGCGCATGAAGTCGGCGCTGGCCAAGGTGTTGCATCCGGTCGCGGGCCGACCGATGGTGATGTACGTACTCGATATCGCCTGTGGCCTCGCGGAGCAGGGTGTGGCAGTCGTGGTCGGCCACCAGGGGGCTGACGTCAGGAAGGTTGTTGCAGCGGTCGGCGGGCAAGTTGCCGTCGCGGAGCAAACCAAACAATTGGGGACGGGGCATGCGGTGTTGCAGGCGCGTCCGGTGTTCGGCGGTGACGCGCAGCGTGCACCATCGCGTTACGTGATCCTCAACGGCGACACGCCCTTGTTGACGGAAGCCACGGTGCGGGAACTCCTCGCGATGCACGATGCGCAGGGAGCTGCGGTGACCCTGTTGACCGCCGTGCTCGACGACGCCTCCGGCTACGGACGAGTCATTCGCCGGCGTCGCGATGAATGGCTGCAAGGCGCGGCGGATAACGCGGTGCAGAGCATTGTGGAAGACAAGGACGCATCCGACGTCGAACGGGCGGTGCGTGAGATTAACGTCGGGACGTATGTGGTCGACGGCGAATTTCTCTTTCCGGCGCTCGACAAACTCGATCCCCGGAATGCGCAAGGCGAGTATTACCTCACCGATATTGTGCAGATGGCAGTTCAGCAGGGACGCACGGTGTCGGCCTTGCGGCTGCGCAACATCGACGAGGGACTCGGGATCAACAGTCGTGTACAGTTGGCGGAGGCTGAGCAGGTGATTCGACAGCGCATTCGGGAGCGATGGCTGGAAGCCGGCGTGACGATGCGGGACCCGGCGTCCACCTGGATCGATGCCGATGTGACCATCGGCCGTGATACGCTGCTCTATCCGAACGTGACGCTCGAAGGCCGGACGGTGGTCGGAGAGAATACCGTGGTGCATTCCGGGACCCGGATCACCGATTGCTCCATCGGCAACAGGGTGGAGATTCTGGATCACTGTATTCTGCGTGAGTCGCAGGTGGAGGAAGAGTGCCATCTCGGACCGTTCGTGCACCTGCGCCCCGGTGTGATCGCGCGACGCAAGGCGAAGGTCGGCAATTTCGTGGAGATGAAAAAGACGGAACTCGGCGAGGGGTCGAAGGCCAACCATTTGAGTTATCTTGGCGACGCCACGATCGGCGCCGGTGTGAATATCGGCGCTGGAACCATCACCTGTAATTACGACGGCTATAAGAAATTTCACACCGTGGTTGGCGACGGCGTGTTCATCGGCAGTGACGTCCAACTTGTTGCGCCCGTGACCGTCGGACAGGGGGCTGTGATCGCGGCCGGGGCCACGGTGACGCAGGATGTGCCGGCGGATGCGCTGGTGATTGCCCGTGTGCCTCAGGTGACTCGCGAGGGCTGGGCGGCTAGGCGGCGTGCGTTACAGAGCGGGCAGGTTCCCCCTGCGGTTCCAGCCGCGACGCGTGCCATGCCTGTCAAGGCTGCAACGTCTGCCAAGACCGTGAAGCGTGCGAAGACTTCTGCGCCTGCCAAGGCAAGGACGGCCTCGACGCGTTCCGTGAAGAAGAAGCAACCGGCAGTTCAACGTACAAAACGGAGGTAACGGCGACCTATGTGTGGCATCGTTGGCTACGTGGGAAATCAGGACGCAGTACCGATTTTGTTGAACGGGTTGTCGAAGCTGGAGTATCGCGGGTACGACTCGGCCGGCGTGGCGATTCAGCGGGGAGAAAAGATTGAGATTCGCCGCAGCGTCGGCAAGTTGATCAACCTGCAGAAGTCGTTGGAGCAGAAGGCCATCGGCGGGATGTGCGGCATCGGGCATACGCGGTGGGCGACGCACGGCAAGCCTTCCGAGCAAAACGCGCACCCGCACCGCTCCGAGAGTTGCGTGCTTGTGCATAACGGAATCATCGAAAACTACGTCGAGCTCAAGCAGCGCCTGGTCAAGGACGGTTACAAGTTTCAGTCTGAAACCGACACGGAAGTCGTCGCGCACTTGATCGATACACACATGAAGACACACAAACTGCATCTGGCGGATGCGGTGCGTGCGGCGGCCAAGGAGATTCGGGGAAGTTATGCCATCGCGGTGATTTCGGAGCGCGAACCCGGCATGCTGGTCGCAGCCCGGTCCGGTTGCCCGCTGGTGATCGGCCGCACGGCTGATGCGTCGTTCGTCGGTTCGGATGTCATGGCGATGTTGTCCCATACCAGGGACGTGACGTTTCTCGATGAAGGCGATGTGGTCGAAGTCACGGCCGGCGCGGTGACGTTTACGGATCTCGACGGTCGGGCCGTCACGCGCAAGAAGACGACGGTGACGTGGGACGCCTCTGCCGCTGAAAAAAGCGGGTATCCCCACTTCATGCTGAAGGAAATTCACGAACAGCCGCAGACGATTCTGGATACCATCCGGGGGCGCTACTCCTATGAGAGTGGTGAGGCGGATCTTCCGGACATCGGACTGACACCGAAGGAGTTTGCCGAAGTCGGACATATTTGGATCGTGGCCTGCGGAACCAGCTGGCACGCAGGCCTGGTCGGGAAGTATTTGCTTGAAGAGATGGTCCGTACACCGGTACAGGTCGATATCGGAAGCGAGTTCCGGTATCGCGACCCGCTGATCGAAAAGAACGACCTGTTCATCACGATTTCGCAGTCGGGTGAAACGGCCGATACGCTGGCTGCGGCGCGGGAAGCGAAGCAAAAAGGGGCGCGTGTCGTCTCGATCGTGAATGTGGTGGGTAGCACCTTGGCTCGCGAGTCCGATGGTGTGCTGTATACCCATTGCGGCCCTGAAATCGGCGTTGCCTCGACGAAGGCGTTTACCGCTCAGTTGGCGGCCCTCTACATGTTGGCCTTGCATCTTGGCCGGGTCCGGGGTGTCCTGAGTGTGGCGGACGGAAAAGCCTGGCTCGATCGCCTGGTCACGGTGCCGACGTTGGTGAAACATGTGCTTGGCCGGGAGGCGGAAATTCTGGCGATCGCAAAACGTTATTACAAGAAATCGGATTTCTTGTTTCTCGGGCGTGGGATCAACTATCCGATCGCGCTCGAAGGGGCGCTCAAGCTCAAAGAAATTTCGTATATCCATGCGGAAGGATATGCCGCGGGAGAAATGAAACATGGACCGATCGCCCTCATCGACAAGAACATGCCTGTGGTGGTGTTGGCCCCCCGGGACCGGCTCTATGAGAAGACCGTCAGTAACCTCATGGAGGTGAAGGCGCGTCGGGCCCCGGTGATTGCGTTCGTGGCGGAAGGTGAGCGCGAATTGGGCAAGATCGCCGACGCGGTCTTTACGATTCCCGACGTGCATCCGTTACTGTCGCCCATTCTCTTTACGATCCCGCTGCAGTTGCTGGCCTATCACATTGCGGTCTTGCGTGGAGAAGATGTGGATCAGCCGCGGAACCTGGCCAAGAGTGTGACGGTGGAATAGTTGGATGTTGAACCTGGCTTCCCACTGCGTTCTCGGTCGCCCGGCATCCTGCGACGTATCCAGAGGGTACGCCTCGTCGTCGAGCTTCCTGTGGCCTTGTGGGAAGACCATGTTGAACATCCTTACAGAAATGAGAGCATGAGATGGAGATCACGAAACAGGACGTCGAGAAGGTGGCCAAGTTGGCGCGGCTGGCGTTGACCGAGGCCGAGACCACGGCCTTTTCACAACAGCTGAATCAGATCGTGGCCTATGTGCAGAAGTTGAAATCGTTTTCCACGGAGGGCGTCGAGCCGACGTCGACCGTGCCGGGGCAGAGTAATGTTTTTCGTCCCGACCTGGTGCAGGCGTCTCTGACGATCGAGCAGGCGTTGAGCAATGCTCCCGATGCGGAGGCGCAGTGTTTCCGAGTTCCCAAAATCATCCAAGAATCCTAAGCGATCGAAGGAGCATCAGCCGACTATGTTTCGACAAATGTTGCGGGCAAAGATACATCGAGCGACGGTGACCGAGGCCTGTCTGGACTATGAAGGCAGCCTCACGGTGGACGAAGATCTGTTGGACGCGGCGGGTATTTTGCCCTACGAAGCGATCGTCTGTTCCAATCTCAACAACGGCGAACGGTTCATGACCTACGCCATGAAGGGAAAGCGGGGACGCGGGGAGATCGTGCTGAACGGGCCGACCGCCCGCAAGGCGGCGGTGGGCGATCAGATTATTATTTTTTGCTACGAGTATTATAGCGACGAAGAGATCAAGCGGCATAAGCCGAAGATCATCCAGGTCGATGGGAAAAACCATATCACTCGTAAGGCTGTGAAGCGCTGATGTCGCTGACGTTGATACATAAGTTTACGCTGGCCGAATTGCAGCGGAGGTTCACGGCCGGGGATGTCACGGCGACGGAGATTGTCCGCGCCTACTTTCTGCGAGTGACGCAGGTCGAACCGAAACTGAACGCCTATCTGACGCAGTGCAAAGAAGCGGCCCTCGGACAGGCGGAACGTCTCGACCAGGCGTTGAAAGGGTGGCGGAAAACCACGCCGATGATGGCCATGCCTTTGGCGGTGAAGGACAATATCTGCACGGAAGGCGTGCGGACGACCTGTGCCTCACGAATGCTCGACACCTTCGTACCGCCCTATGACGCGACCGTGGTCGCCAAGTTGCGGGCGCAAAACTATCTCCTGCTCGGCAAGACCAATCTGGATGAGTTTGCGATGGGGTCGTCCACCGAGAATTCAGCGTTTGGCGCCAGCCGCAATCCCTGGAACCTCCAGACGGTGCCTGGCGGATCGAGCGGCGGGTCGGCGGTGGCTGTGGCGGCGGATGAATGTGTGGCGGCGCTGGGGTCCGACACCGGCGGGTCCATTCGCCAGCCTGCAGCGTTCTGCGGCGTGGTGGGGCTGAAGCCGACATATGGTCGTGTCTCTCGATATGGATTGGTGGCGTTCGCGTCGTCGCTGGATCAAATTGGCCCGATCACCAAAGATGTGACGGATGCGGCCATCCTATTGGGTGCCATTGCTGGTTACGATCCGCGCGACTCGACCTCGGCGAACGTGCCGGTTCCGGACTATCTCAAGGCGCTTAAACGGAAAGATCTCAAACGGCTGAAAGTCGGCGTGCCTGCCGAGTATTTTGCCGACGGACTCGATCCGGAAGTGGACCAGGCCGTGCGTACAGCCATCGAGGGCCTGCGGGAACTCGGGGCGGACATCCGCGAGATCAAATTGCCGACCACCGATGCGGCCGTCGCGACGTACTATGTCATCGCCACGGCCGAGGCCAGCTCGAACCTGGCCCGATACGACGGCGTGAAGTTCGGTGTGCGGGCCGCGGAGAGCAACGATCTCCTAGAGATGTACCTGAAGACCAGAGCGGAAGGATTCGGTCCGGAAGTCAAGCGTCGGATTATGTTGGGGACGTATGTGCTGAGTGCAGGATACTATGACGCGTATTACGGGAAAGCGCAGGCAGTCAGGACCCTCATTCGCCAGGAGTTTGAATCGGCCTTCCAGACGGTCGATCTGATCGTGACGCCGGTCACTCCGACCACCGCCTTTAAGTTCGGTGAGAAGGCCCAGGATCCGCTCCAGATGTATTTGTCCGACATCTACACGATCTCGGCGAATCTGGCCGGGTTGCCCGCCATTGCGCTTCCTTGTGGATTCAGCAAGGCAGGATTGCCGATTGGCTTTCAGCTGATCGGTCGGCCATTTGAAGAGGAGACCCTGTTGCGCGGGGCGCATGCCTACGAGCAGGCGACGAACTGGCGAGCAAAACGGCCGCTGATCCGGTGAGCCTGACAAGGAGGCCCTATGATTGTTGATGTCGCCGCTATTCTTGTCGCCAGTGCCTTCGCGGTGTTGGTGGGCTATCTGGTCCCGCTCTTGATTCAAGTTCGGAAGATGGTGATTGAATCGGAACAACTGGTGACGAAGCTGAACGTCGAGTTGCCGACGCTGATTACTGAATTGCGCACGATGAGTCAGAATCTGAATGAGGTGACCGAGCAGGCGCGTGACGGGGTTGAGCATGCGGCCGTCTTGCTGCATGCGGTGGGAGAAGTCGGGGAATCGGTCAATCAGGTGCATAGTTTGGTGCGAGGGTCCGGCGGGTCGTTGTTGGCCAATGTGGCCAGCGTGGTGGCGGGGCTTCGCGCCGCAAAGCAAGTGGTGAAGGAACGTTTCAAAGAAGGAGGGTCTCACAATGGCAGATAATCACGGTCCATCGTCGGCAGCGGTGTTGTTGGGCTTCTTGAGCGGCGCGGCGCTGGGTGCGGTGGCGGCCATTTTGTTGGCGCCGAGAAGCGGGCAGGAATCACGCGAGATGCTGCGCGGCTACGCCCGACGCGCAGAGGACGAGTTGCGGGATCTGGTCGGCGAAGCGGGTGAGCGGTTTGAAGGGGCGGTCGAAGAAGGTCGTGAGTTCATCGAATCGAAGAAGACCGTCCTGCGCGATGCCTTCGATGCCGGGCGGGAGGCGATGCGTCGGGAGCGTGAGCATTTTACGAAGGGGGAGCCGAGCTGAGCGTGGCATACGAAGTCGTCATTGGTGTGGAAGTGCATGCGCAGTTGCGCACGCAATCGAAGTTGTTCTGTGCCTGCGGGACGACCTTCGGTCTCACGGCGAATTCGCAGACCTGTCCTGTGTGCTTGGGACTGCCCGGGACGTTGCCGGTGATCAATGAGAAGGCCGTGGAGATGGCGGTGCGTGCCGGTCTCGCGATGAACGGCACGATCGGCGTCCGCAACCGTTTTGCGCGCAAAAACTATTTTTACCCCGACCTGCCCAAGGGGTATCAGATTTCGCAATACGAAGCGCCGATTTGCGAGCATGGCTGGATTGAAATTGCCGCCGGCGGCGGTCGCAAGCGTGTGCGAATCCGGCGCGCCCATTTGGAAGAAGACGCGGGAAAAAATCTGCATGAGGCCGGCAGCGGGATGAGCCTGGTGGATTTGAATCGTGCCGGGACACCCCTGTTGGAAATTGTGACTGAACCGGACCTACATTCTTCTGAAGAGGTGGTGGCGTATCTCAAGGCGTTGCGCGACCTCTTAATGTATCTCGATGTCTGTGACGGGAACATGGAGGAGGGAAGTTTCCGCTGCGAGCCGAATCTGTCTCTGCGTCCGGCCGGCCAGACCGCGTTCGGAACGAAGGTGGAGTTGAAGAACATCAATTCGTTCAAGTTCGTGAAGGACGCGGTTGATTACGAAATCAAGCGTCAAACCAAGGTGCTGAACGAGGGCGGGAAGATTTATCAGGAAACCAGACTCTGGAATCACGAACGTGGTGAAACCGCTGTGATGCGCAGCAAGGAAGAAGCGCATGACTATCGGTATTTCCCGGATCCTGACCTGGTTCCATTGGACATTTCGGCCGAATGGATCGAGCACTTGCGCGAGGGATTGCCGGAACTGGCTTCGACGAAGCAGCAGCGATTTATTTCCGAGTACGGCGTGCCCGAATATGACGCGGGCATCCTCACGTCAAGCAAATCGTTGGCGATGTATTTCGAGGCTTGCGTGAAACTGTACCCGCAGCCCAAGACGGTGAGCAATTGGGTGATGGGCGAATTGCTGCGTGAGCTCAATAACTCCGGGATTGAAGCCGATGGATCGCCCGTGACGCCTGAGCGGCTGGTCGAGTTGTTGACCCTTGTGGATGAAGGGGTTGTCAGTCTCAAGGTGGCGCGGGAAATTTTTCCTGATGTCTACGCCTCGGGTAAGGCACCGGCTCAGATCGTTCAGGAAAAGGGGCTCCGGCAGGTGTCCGACGAAGGGGCCTTGGTGACAATGATTGATGAAGTCTTGACGAAGAATCCTGCGCAGGTCGGGCAATATAAAGAAGGCAAACAGCAGGTGCTGGGATTCCTCGTCGGGCAAGTGATGAAGGCCTCCGGCGGCAAGGCGAATCCCGGGAAGGTGAATGAGCTGCTGAAGAAGGCATTGGCCTGAAGCGGGTGTCCGGTGGTCGCCGCGTCACGCATGTCGGCGCGGTATCCAGTGAGTGGTCAGAGAGGCGACAGTGTTGATGGTTCGGTGTGAGTACCTGGAGGAGATACGAGCATGAGCGGAATCAGGAACGTGAAGGCACGACAGATTATCGATTCACGAGGCAATCCCACGGTGGAAGTCGAAGTGCTCCTGGAGAGCGGGGCGCATGGTCGGGCGGCGGTGCCGTCTGGGGCGTCGACCGGTGAAAAGGAAGCCATCGAATTGCGTGACGGCGACAAGAAACGCTGGATGGGAAAAGGCGTGTCCAAGGCGGTGGCGAATGTGAGTAAGACCATTGCGCCAAGGTTGATGGGCATGGAGGCGCTGGATCAGGCGGCCGTCGATCACGAAATGATTGCGCTGGATGGAACGAAGACCAAGGGCAAGTTGGGCGCCAATGCCATTCTGGGGGTTTCGCTGGCGGTAGCCAAGGCGGCGGCCAATGAAACCGGTCAACCGTTGTATCGTTATCTCGGTGGGACGAATGCGCGGGTGTTGCCGGTGCCGCTCATGAACATCATCAACGGCGGCGCTCATGCGGATAACCGGCTCGATCTGCAGGAGTTCATGATCATGCCGGTGGGTGCGCCCCGCTTCAGTGATGCGTTGCGGATGGCCACCGAAGTGTTTCATACGCTGAAGTCGCTCCTGAAGAAAAAAGGGCTGAATACGGCCGTCGGCGACGAGGGGGGATTTGCGCCTGATCTGCAATCGAACGAAGAGGCCCTCGCGCTCATTATGGAAGCGATTGAAGCGGCCGGGTATCGTCCTGGTCAGGATATCGCGCTGGCCTTGGACTGCGCGGCCAGCGAACTCTATGAAAAGGGACGGTATCGACTGGAGGCGGAAAAGAATCCTGAGCGCTCCTCCGAGGAAATGGTGGCCTATTATGGCAAGTTGTTGGATCGTTATCCGATCCTTTCGATTGAAGACGGCTTGAGTGAATTGGATTGGAAGGGGTGGAAGATCCTGACGGAAAAGCTCGGCAAGCGAGTGCAACTCGTGGGAGACGATATTTTCGTCACCAACGTCGAAATCTTTGCCAAGGGCATCGCAGAGGGTATCGGCAATTCAATCTTGATCAAGCTCAACCAGATCGGCACGTTGACGGAGACGCTGGATGCCATCGAATTGGCCAAACGGTCGGGGTATACGGCCATCATTTCCCATCGCTCGGGGGAAACGGAAGATACGACGATTGCCGATGTCGCGGTGGCAACAAATAGCGGATTGATCAAGACTGGGTCGTTGTCCCGGACAGATCGTGTTGCAAAATACAATCAGCTGCTTCGCATTGAGGATGAATTGGGCGCAGTGGCCGTCTATCGAGGCCGTGCCGCTGTTCCATCGAGGACCTAATCGTGATGATGATCAAGCCGAACCGGGGGCGAGATTGGTTGGATTGGCAACGAAAGCTCTGCTCCGCAGGGAAGTGGGTGGGGCTCGGCGCGCTGTTCCTCATGATGGGGACGCTATTGTTCGGCGAGATGGGGATTTCGCGGTATTTGCATTTGCGTGATCATGCGGAGCAACTTGATCAGGAGCTGGCCGAACTTCAACGCTTGAACGGTGAACTGCGCGCGGATCTGGATCGCGTGCAATACGATCCGACTCGTATCGAAGAACTGGCCCGAGAACGGTTAGGGTACGTACGGAAAGGCGAAACGGTCTATCAAATGGCTCCGATTGGAGAGAAAGAGCGGTTTCCCACGGTGAGGACACCATGAAATTTGGAAGTGTGGCCATCATCGGACGGTCGAATGTCGGGAAATCGACGCTCCTCAATCGTCTGCTGAAAGAAAAGATCGCGATTGTTTCCGACAAGCCACAGACCACCAGGACGAGGATCCTGGGTGTGGCGCATGTTGAGGGCGCTCAAATTGTTTTTCTCGATACGCCCGGTTTTCACGAACCGCACCATTTGTTGAACCGCCGCATGGTGCGCACGACGCTGGATACCTTCGACGACGCCGATGTGCTCTACGTGGTGGTTGAGGCCACGGCTCAGCCCGGTCCTGGTGATTTGGCCGTCATCGATCATGTGAAACAGGCCGTCGCGAAGCAGGCACGTCCGGTGGTGCTGGTCATCAATAAAGTCGATCTCGTGAATAAGTCGCGGTTGCTTCCGTTGATGGAGCAGTATCTGCGGATTTTCCCCTGGACGGAAATTGTTCCGGTGTCGGCGGAAACCGCGGACAACGTGGATCGTCTATTGTCAGTGACGGTGTCGCTTCTGGCGGAAGGTGAGGCGACCTACGGCGACGATATGGTCACGGATCAATCGATGCGCACCCTGGCGGCGGAACTGATCCGGGAGAAAATTCTACAGCAGACCTACGAAGAAGTGCCTCACTCGGTGGCGGTCGAGATCGAAGAGTTTATCGAGACCAAGAAACTGACCAAGATCGGCGCCGTGGTGCTGGTCGAGAAAGAGTCGCAAAAGGGCATTCTGATCGGCAAACACGGCGAACGTCTCAAGTTGGTGGGGACTGCGGCACGGGAAGACATGGAACGTCTGTTTGGCATGAAGGTCTTTCTGAAGGTCTGGGTCAAAGTGCGCGAATCGTGGCGGGAAGACGAACAAACACTTGCGGAGTTAGGTTATTAACGACCTTACCATCCAACCGTCCGAGCCGACGCGACTTCCTGATCGGGAGCCGCTGGGGAAAGATGCGTCTCGTGACGCCGGCGGCGGGCAGGCCAAGCCTGACGTGCGGCTGGTCTCCATCCAGCGGCTCTTGCGCCGTGGCGCCATCACCAATTTGGCCAAGATGCTGGCACGCATGCATCCGGCGGATATCGCCAACGTGATCGACCACCTGTCCTCGCAGAAAGAAAAACGCGAAATCTTCGAGCTGGTGCGTGGGGATGTCAAACGCGGGCAGGTGCTCAGCGAATTGGACGGCGAGAGCATCACGCTGGTGTTGTCCGATTTGCTGCCGTCCGATGCCGCCTGGTTGTTGAAGGATCTTGGTTCCGACGATATTGCCTACATCTTAAGTGTGATTCCGAACGATCGCGCCAAGGAGATCCTGGCGTTGATGCGGACGGAGGACTCCACTGAAATCGCCGACCTGTTGAAGTATCCCAAAGGCACGGCCGGCGGGATCATGACCACGGAGTTTTTTGCGCTTTTTGAGGATGCCACGGCGCAGGAAGCCATTCGGCGGTTACAGCAGGCGACCGATGCGGAAATGGTGTTCTACATCTACGTGACGGACAAGGAAGATAGGCTGGTCGGTGTGTTATCCCTGCGTCAATTGCTGACCGTCCCTCCCGCGACTCCGCTCAAAAACATCATGACCCGTGATCTGATCAGCGTGGCCGTGGACATGGATCAGGAGGAGGTCTCTCGCCAGGTTGCGAGTTACAACCTGCTGGCCATTCCGGTGGTGGAGAAAGACGGCAAATTGGTCGGCATCATCACCGTCGACGACGTCGTCGATGTCATCCGAGAAGAGGCGACCGAAGACATGTTGAAAATGGCCGGGGCCATCGAAGAGGACGCGATGTTCAAGTCCTCCAGCATGGCCGCTGCGCGAGTTCGCCTGCCGTGGCTCTTTACCAATCTCGTCGGGAGCCTCCTGTCCGGCATGTTGTTGTGGATGTTCCGGTATACCATTCAGGAAGTGGTGGCCATCGTCAGTTTTATCCCTGTTATCGCAGCTATGGGGGGTAATGTCGGGTTGCAGTCCTCCACGCTGATTATTCGAGGGCTCGCCACCGGTCTGGTGGAACCCACCGACGTGTGGAAGATTTTCTTCCGTGAAGCGAAAATTGCCTTCCTGATGGGCATTGCCTGTAGTTTGATGCTGACGGTGGTGGGCTGGTTGTGGCATCAGGTCTTTCTCGGCATGGTCGTCGGAGTGTCGCTCATTACGGCGTTCCTGGTCTCGACGAGCATGGCGACGGTGATGCCGATCGTGTTGAAGCGAATGGGCGTGGATCCTGCTGTTGCTGCCGGTCCGTTCGTGACGACGGCCAATGACATCACCGGCATTGCCATTTATCTCACGCTGGCAACGATCTTCCTCGAGCAAATTCGATAACGATGCGGCCCAAGCCTGCTCGTTCCCCTGTCTTCCTTCACGCTGGGTGATGAGATGCCGTTGGTGAAGACTGCTGCCATCGTGCTGCACAGCCGAAAGTGGGGCGATGCCGACCGGATCGTGACGTTCTATACGATGCGATTAGGCAAGTTGCGCGGGGTTGCGCGCGGAGCGCGTCGCTTGAAGAGCCGTCTCGGCGGGATGATCGAGCCGTTTACCCTCTGCCAGCTGGATCTGTTTGAGAAGCCCGGCGATTCGCTCTACCGCATCTCGCAGGTGGCGTTGGATGAGCCGTTTGCCAAATTTCGAGACGATCTGACACTGATGACGGCTGCAGGACGTATGGTCAACCTGGTCAGTGCCGTCATGGCAGAAGGTGATCCGGAACCGCGGGTATTTGAGATGTTGGCGTCGGGGTTGCGCACGCTCTTGGAGAGTCGGGACGCGGCCTGGACGACCTTGTTGTTCCAGATTCGCTTACTGGGCATTACGGGGTTTCGGCCGCAAACTGAGCAGTGCGCGACCTGTGGCCAAGCGCATCGCAGTCCGCTTCCGCAATTCTCACCGACGGCCGGAGGGATTGTGTGCGAGCGGTGCGCAAGCCGTCAGCCGTTTCGTTGTACGGTCTTGTCTCGCGGAAGCGTGGCATTTCTTCATCAAGCGTTACAGATACAGCCGGCGCTCTTGACTCGATTGCATGCGGCCGGCCAGGTACGGGCTGAAGTCGAGTCGGCCATTGAAAGTTATGTCACGGTGGTTGCGGGACGACGGCTTCCACCAGTCGATTTTTTGACCAGTGGAGGCCCTGCGTAAAAGGGTGTCCGGTTTGTGTGTTATAGGTGTGTTCGGAAGCCGAGTGAGGGGGCGCTGCTTGTTATGAACGAGACGGTACTTGAACCGACCGATATGGAATGGGTGGAGAAGGGCGTTTTGGGCATCACGTGGAGTGATGGGCACAAGGCCCTCTATCCTGTCCGTTATCTCCGGCAGCATTGTCCGTGCGCTGCCTGCACGGACGAATGGACGGGAGAGCTTCGTCTGAAACCGGATGATGTGCCGATGGTGATTATGTTGCAAGATGTGCAACCGGTCGGACGGTATGCGTTTCAATTTACATGGAGCGATGGACACGATACGGGCATCTATTCGTATACGTTTCTTCGGCGGATGTGCCAGTGCGATATCTGTCAGCCGGTGAAACCTGTGGAACCGCGATCCAGACGGTTACTCTGATCGGTCAGCCGCAGGCGCCTGGTGTCGACGGAAGGGGAGGTGCATTCAGATGAAACCAGCTCGGATTATTGCCGTAGGAGGGTGGCTGCTTGTGGGGCTTCTCTCGGTGGGCTGTTCGAGTCTTCCTTCGCTGGATCGTCAAAAACAGTTGGTTCAGCAGGGTGACTATCGCATTCAACAGTTGACCCCGCGAGCCTTTGTTGAAATCTGGGGGGAGCCGACTTATACCCATCCGCAGTTCACGCATTTCTTCGTGATGCAGGACGGACGGCTGATTCCCCAGTCACGCATGGCGCTGGGAGAATCTCCGCAAGGGTGGGAGACCGGGCTTGCCGCCGGCGATGCGTTGTTCCTGGCCTACGCCGATCGTGGCCAGTATCTGGTATTTCTCGATGAGGCGCTTGTGTACCATGAGGCGATGACGCCTGAGAAGGTCCATGCTGTCGGCAAAACCTGGAAATACGAGTCTCAGTTCAAGACGCGACTCGAAATGTCTCCGCCATGAAGTAAATGGTGCTGGATCTTTCTATGACGCCCTCCTCCAATTATCGTCCCCTGAAGATCTGCATGGTCTCCTCTGAGGTCGTGCCCTTTGCAAAGACGGGTGGGCTTGCCGATGTGGTCGGAGCCCTCGCGACGGAGTTTGCCAGGCTGGGACACGATGTTTGTGTGCTGCTCCCGGCCTATCGGCAGGTCGATGCCCTCGGCTATCAGATGACCGACTGTGCCAGGGTAGCGGTTCCGACGGCGCATGGCCTGATTGAGGCGCGAATACAAGAGCTCGTCGGTCCATTTGCACAGGTGACGGGTTCCGGCCGCCTGCGAGTGTTGACGGTTCGCCATGATCCATTTTTTTCCCGGTCAGGTCTCTACCAGGAGGCCGGTCACGACTACCCCGACAATCTCGAGCGGTTCGCATTTTTTTGCCGGGCCGTCATGGAATTGTTGGTGCACTTCAGCGAAAAAGACGGGTGGCAGGCGGATCTACTCCATGTGCATGACTGGCAAGCGGCCTTGTGTGCGGTGTATTTGCGGGCACTCTATCAGCCGAAGTCCGCTCTCACCCACGTCCGCAGCGTGTTGACCATCCATAATTTGGGGTATCAGGGGCTGTTTCCGGCTGAACAGTTTTCTCTCACCGGCCTGCCTGGCCAGTTGTTTACTCCCGCTGCGCTTGAGTTTTATGGGAAACTGAATCTACTGAAAGGTGGACTCGTCTTTGCGGATCTCCTCACTACGGTGAGCCCCACCTACAGTCAGGAAATTCAGACCCCTGACTATGGGTGTGGTCTGGAAGGGGTGCTCAACGGGCGGAAGCGCGTGCTCCATGGGATCGTCAATGGAATTGATGCCGAGCTCTGGAATCCTGCCAAGGATCTACACTTGCCGACCCAATATTCTCTTTCCGACATGTCCGGGAAGGCACGATGCAAGAAAGGGCTTCAGCGTGAACTGACGCTTCGTACGGAAAAGGGGCCGCTCCTTGGGATGATTGCCAGACTGATTGGCCAAAAAGGTATCGATCTTGTGATCGATGTTATTCCGGAGCTGATGGAACTTGATGTGCAGGTGGCAATTCTCGGGACCGGAGATACGGGGTATGAGCAGCAGGTGCGTGAGTTGGCGGAACGGTATCCGGGAAGACTCGCGGTCCGCAACGTATTTGACGAAGGACTGGCCCATCGGATTGAAGCCGGCGCGGATATGTTTCTCATGCCGTCCCGCTACGAACCGTGTGGCCTGAGTCAGTTATATAGTCTTCGTTATGGCACTGTTCCAATTGTCAGAAAGACGGGCGGGCTGGCTGATACGGTGGTCAACTATACGCCGAGCACGTTCAAGGGATCACGTGCCACCGGTTTCAGCTTTACGGATACGACCGCGACTTCACTCTTGACCTGTCTCTTGCTGGCGTTATCGATCTACCGGAAAAAGGCAGATTGGTACCGTATCGTCAAGGCGGGAATGGAACAGGATTTATCCTGGACTCGATCAGCCGAGACCTATGTGCGTGTATTCCGGGAGCTGGTGCAAGAGAAACGGACGCAGGGAAATTAGGGCGTCACCCGTGCGGAGGCCGTGCGTTATCGGAGAGCGGCCTGGAGTGTGAGTTCGAGATACGACAGCCGTTCCCGAGCCTGCGCCGCATAGTAGGAATAGTCGGATTGTGTCTGGTTTGCTAGTACCTGCCTGAACTCATTTCGTGCCAGGTCATGCTCCCCGACTGCGACGGCCAGATTCCCTGCATGCAGACTACAGGCTGCGGCCATGGCGTGAATGTCTACGGCCAGCCTCGACGCCGGTTGGGTCACCATGCTCTTCAGCTTGGTCGGGAGAAGATTTTCAAGTGGTGATGGGAGGGCGTGGGCCTGGCTAACCTCGCGTAACTTGTATGAATCCAGCACGGCCGACTGGGTTTGGTCCGAAGATAAGCAATGTGTATAGGTGCTCCACACATCCATGAACCGGACATTATCGTATCGAACGGAGGTCGTCGCAGCGCTTGTTTGGCAGCCAGCGATTGACAGGGCAGTGACTAGAATGGCGAGGATGCCGATTCTCATGTCGCGCGTACCGTTCATGTGCCCACTTCCTCCAATCCGCGTCTCCTTGTCGAGACGATAGGGTATTGAGCAAGTGTCGGGCCACGGTTTGAAATTGTAAGTTATTGAAATAATTGACGTGAAATTCGTGTTTGCGGCAGCTCCTGTCTCAATAATATTTCACTGTGTTGAATAGCGCACGGAAGATTAGAGATGTGTGGGGATTTTGGCCTGGCCAATTTGGGGGGGCAGTGTGCCTTTTCAGGAGGCCGACTCGGCTGTTCGGCTGGAACTTCCGGTGGCGCGATGCGCAGGGCCGGGAGGCCGATAATAAGGGGTTGGATCGAGGTCAGCAAGTGTCACTCTAGCGAATTTTTTGCGTGGCTGATATTGTCGGCAAATTGTAGTGTGCGCTGGGTAATTGGATAGGGCACACTCGCGAAAGGTCTGTAGCCAATTGTGATTGGCCTGGCCATGAAAGTTCGCGGTATGCATTGGGTCATGCAGGTCTGTTGCGACGGAAGTGTGACTGGGGCTACCCAATTGCCGGAGTGTTTTGATAGATCATCCCAGCAGTTTAACAGTATCGGGTGCCATCCTTTGGTGAAAGGTTCCTCTGCCAATGAATTCGAGACAAGCACTGACCAAGTCCCGTCAATTCAGAAACCTGCTGTGTTCTGATCAACTGCAATTTATTTGCGAAGCTCACAACGGGCTCAGCGCGAAAATCGTGGAGGAGGCTGGGTTCGCAGGCATCTGGGCAAGCGGTCTCTCTATTTCTGCCCAGTTCGGAGTGCGCGACAACAATGAGGCCAGCTGGACGCAGGTGCTTGAAGACCTGGAGTTCATGTCCGATGCGACTCGAATCCCAATCCTTCTTGATGGCGACACGGGATATGGGAACTTCAACAACATGCAGCGGCTCATTCGCAAACTTGAACAGCGCAACATTGCTGCGGTGTGTATCGAAGATAAACTGTTTCCCAAGACCAACAGTTTCCTCAAAGGCGATGCGCAGCCGCTCGCTGATATGCAGGAGTTCTGCGGCAAGATTAAGGCAGGGAAAGATGCTCAGACCGACCCTGATTTTTGTCTTATCGCGAGGGTGGAGGCCTTCATCTGTGGGTGGGGACTAGCTGAGGCGCTTCGTCGTGCGGAGGCCTATCATCAGGCGGGAGCCGACGGCATTCTCATTCATAGCGCGCTTTCGGTGCCGGATGAGATCCTGGCGTTCAAACGGGAATGGGGCAATCGCTGCCCCGTGGTGATTGTGCCCACGAAGTACTACGCGACGCCGACGGATGTGTTTCGGCAGCATGGTTTTTCAATGGTGATCTGGGCAAATCATATGCTGCGTGCCGCTGTGGCCAGCATGCAGAAGACCGCGCGAGCGTTGAAGGAGAGCGAGCATCTCCTCTCCATTGAGGATAAGGTTGCGCCGGTCTCCGAAATATTTCGACTGCAGAATGCCGCAGAGTTGCTGGAGGCGGAGGAGCGGTATCTCCCTCGAGGTGCCGAGGGTACCTCAGCGGTCGTATTGGCGGCCTCCCGTGGTGAGGAATTGGGGGAGTTGACAGAGGAACAACCCAAGACCATGGTGAAAGTGCAGGGTATTCCGATCCTGAGCCGCATCGTCGATGCGTATAATGCCGTTGGGATTAAAGACATTCTCGTGGTCCGCGGCTATAAGAAAGAGGCCGTGACCCTCCCCAATTTGACGTACATCGATAATCGTGAATTCGCTGAGACCGGCGAATTGGCGTCTTTGTCCCAGGCGCTGCAATCCAGAAAGGGGCGGTTTCAGCCGACGATAATTTCATATGGGGACGTTCTGTTCAATAAGTATATTCCGCAGGCATTATGCCAGGAGCAGGATGACTGCGTCGTGTTCGTCGACAGCAATTGGAAGGATCAAAGCAGTTATGCCCGCCTCGGTGGTTTTGCCGAATGCTCCATTCCGAATTCACGGAGAGCCTTCAATGCCAAAATCTATCTTAAGCAATTGGGGCGGACTGTACCTGAAGAGTCGATCCATGGAGTCTGGATGGGATTTCTGAAGCTCTCTTCCATCGCAGCGAGCCAAGTGAATGAGCTCCTGATAGACATGCTTGCCGATCCAGCGAATCGACGGGCCGGCATTCCGCAATTGTTGCAGGAACTCCTGAAGCGGGACGTTCCGATTCGTGTGTTGTATACGGTCGGTCACTGGTTGGATATCAATAGTCTGGAGGATGTTGTTCAGGCTGGCAATTTCTGAGTGTTCACCCACATTGAGTTGGTGGTGTGATCACGGTTGGATGAAAATCCTATCTGTAGTACAAATACATATTATGTCAGGCTATGCGAAACGTACGCCTTTGGAGGTCTGGCGGCATGATTGACCCACAAGAGTTTATTCAACATCTTCAAGCTAATGGGGTGGAGTTCTTTACTGGAGTGCCGGATTCTCTATTGAAGGATTTCTGTGCCTGCCTTGATCATGTGTCCGGTGCAGGTCAGCACATCATCAGTGCCAACGAAGGGGGTGCTGTGGCGTTGGCGCTGGGGTACCATCTCGCGACACGGAAGGTTCCTCTGGTGTATCTGCAGAATTCAGGGTTGGGAAACATCATCAACCCTCTTCTGTCGTTGGCCGATCCCGAAGTGTATTCGGTTCCTCTGGTGCTTGTGATTGGGTGGCGAGGAGAGCCTGGTGTCCATGATGAACCACAACACAAAAAACAGGGCCGCGTAATGCTTAGCATGCTCGAGGCGATGGAAATTCCCTATTCCATCTTGGGGCCGGAGACAGACGAGTCGTCGGTTGCGCTCGCGAATGCCCTGGCTCATGTTCGAAACGCCAGCGCACCGTTTGCGCTCGTCATTAAGAAAGGGACCTTTCAGCCCTTCACGTTGCCTAGGTCTGATAAACCGGATTTTTCACTTTCCCGAGAGGCGGCGATCCAGCAAGTGATTGGGTTCTTGGGTGCCCGCGATGTGGTCATCTCCACCACAGGCATGTCCTCTCGAGAAGTGTATGAGTATAGGCACCAGCGGGGCGAAGGCCACCAACGGGATTTTTTAACTGTGGGAGGCATGGGGCATGCTTCCCAGATTGCTCTGGGAATTGCCCTCCAGAAACCAGACCGCTCCGTCTATTGCCTTGATGGTGACGGGGCGCTTCTCATGCATATGGGGGCGCTGGCCATTAACGGCGTGCGCAAGGCACGGAACTTCAAGCATATCGTGCTGAATAATGGAGCTCATGACTCGGTCGGCGGGCAGCCAACGGTAGCACTTGATGTCGATATTCAGGGCTTTGCGCGTGCTGCCGCGTACGAATCGGTCTTTCGCGCTCAAACGAAGCAAGAACTTGACGTTTGCCTAGTGGAGTTGCAGCGATCGAGCGGCCCGAGCTTGTTGGAGATCCGAGTGCGCTGTGGAGCCAGAAAGGATCTTGGGCGTCCAGTCACAACTCCCATTCAGAACAAGCATGCGTTTATGGATTTTGTGGAGCGTTGAGCTACCCTGAAGCGATGTGGTTGGGATCGGCCGTCCAGCTATGCGGGGGACTATCTTCTGCCGTGGGAAGGTACGGAAGTGGGTGTCCATGTCATCGAGCGGCGGCTAAATCACCATAGAAGGTTATGAGCAGATACCGAGTATCAGCGTCAATGGATGCGTTCCTGGACTAGGTGCGCCATTAAGGAATGGTGTGAGCGCGGCCGTAAGGTATTTAGATTGAACCAGGTAACTTCTTGTGGCAGGATAAAGTGCGCAAGGCTAAGATCGAAAGACCTGAACGAGCACCCCTGTGCGGGTTGTGGAGTTTGTTTTACGCATAATGTGCTTGATGTGTTCTTTAACGGTCTGTTCGGTAATTTTCAGCGCATTCGCTATTTCCTTGTTAGTCCATCCTTTTGCCAGGTTTTCGACAACAGATTGTTCTCTGTTGGTAAGTTGGAACCGTTCCTTGGCTTGATCGGTATTGAGTTGCTGGCGTCGTCCAAGCTCTTCTAGTGTTACAACGAGGCGGGCATATTGGATTCCGCCCCTGTCTGGGAGCCCAAATCCTCGGAGCAGCACGGGTTGGTTTGGGTTACCCGCGATTCGCTTGACCTCAAATTGCTCCCAATCCTTTGCCTCAGTGCGAACGTGGAGGGCTTTCATGATCTCTGCGCAGAGCTCGGTCAAGGCCGAGGGCAGCACTCCTTGCGCGGCCTTGGCAGGCGCGCCTCCGTTCTCGGCCATATTGATGAGCTTGGAGAGTTCGGCGGCCTGGCGATTCATATGAAGTAGCTGCATCGAGGATGATAAAACGACGATTCCTGCGCCTGCGCGTTGGTCAGCGAGGTTATCTGCAGGTTCCTGAGAGCTGACAGCGTTTTGAGTCACGGTGATTCTCCGTAGGATCGTTGGTCTTTCTAGACAATGGAGCTATTTCTGATAACCTAAGACATATGCTGATCACTAGTAATGCTACATAATACTTTCGAGGTAGTCAAATTATACTTTTGAGGAATCTATCCGTACATCATTGGTATTGTCCGTTCACGTTCGTACTTCTATACTCGTATACTCACACCCGTGCGACACTGCTGTTATGCTAAGGCTTCAGAGGTAGTTCGTTGTGAAGAGTCCGTTAGTCGGGGTTGATTGTTTGCGGAGTGCCCTAGTTTTGGTGGTGGGTACGGGTATCAAAGTCGTAAATCATTAAATTGTAAGTGAAATAACTGAAACAGCTTGCTAAGTGTCTCGAAGGGATAGTGTTCTCAAGCTGCAATCTGATGAGCTTGGAGCAGATCCGCTGATCAAGACCGATTGAGTAGCCCCATGCTGGTGGGCAATTGCTGCGCGGTTAAGGCTTTCTTTGATGAAAGGTCCCTTCTCAGCCTCTCAGATCTATGAGCTATTCCGCTGGACCAGAGAAGTGTAATCCCCCTCCATTTGGAAGCGTGGCACCCTTTGTTACAGGATCGAGACTTCGGTTCTTGCTGGGAAGGTAGATGATTAGTCGTTGTTGCAAATGGTAGTTGGAATTTCTTCAGGAGAATAACTAATGAATGGTACGGCGTTATTTAGCACTATTGTTCTTGTGGGGAGCTTGGGAAGTATCGCGCATGCTACCCAATTTGAGCAGGCACCAAAATTGACCTTGGTGGCAGGCCCATCCCAGGGGACAAACCCTGCCAGTGTACGGCATGGAGGCGAAGGGGCAGAAAAATCATCCCTTACGGTGACTCCAGATTACATTATGGGGCCTGAAGACGTCTTGGAAATTACGGTGTGGAAGAACGCGGATCTTTCTAAGCAAGTTCAGGTTCGTCCGGATGGTCGGATTTCGCTCCCCCTTATCGGTGATGTGTCGGCAGTGGGGCGGACAGCGGGACAATTAACTGACGAGATCTCCGCACGGCTCAAATCCTATATGGAGAACCCGACGGTTTCGATCCTAGTCCGAGAGGTCAATAGTTATCAAATTTACGTGTTGGGAGAGGTGAATGCTCCCGGTAAGTATCCTCTGAAAAGTAAGACCACACTGCTGCAAGCAATCACGATTGCTCATGGCTTTACACAGGTGGCTGCTCGCAACAAAATTGTGGTATTTCGGTTCGGAAAAGATGGTGAGGGATTGAACAAGATTAAGGCGAGTTATGACGACATCGTGCTGAGAGATGGCTCAGATCAAAACATAGAGTTAAAACCGGGAGATCAGATCGTTGTGCCCTCTGAAACAATGGTTGTATTACCGTCAAGGTGAAGTCCATTTGCTAGAATTGTACGGGTGCATGTCGCTGGAGCGAGCCAAAGGAGTTGGAACTTGAAAACTTTCGGTTGCAGATGGTTACGAGGGGGGGTATGTATTGCTGTCAGCTTTCTTCTCACTCTCCCGGGGTGCTGGATCGGGAATGAGCAGATAGACTTCAATGTCACGTATATTCCTCCGAATGAATTTTTGCTGGGGCCTGAGGATGTTCTGGTCGTGAACGTTTGGCGGAATCAGGAGCTTTCACGAGAAGTCATCATTCGGCCTGATGGGAAGATTTCAATGCCGCTGATCGGTGATGTTCAGGCAGCGGGAATGACGTCGAATGTACTGGCCAAGCGAATTGCGGATGGCTTGGCTGAGTTCATGTCGAATCCAACCGTCTCGGTGCAAGTGAAGGAAGTAAATAGTTACTATGTGTATGTTCTTGGTGAAGTGTCAAAACCTGGGAAGGTGCCGTTGAAGTCTTATGCGACAGTGTTGCAAGGGATCTCGCTTGCCGGAGGCTTCACAACATTTGCGTCGAGAAACAAGATCCATGTGCTGAGAGTTGTTCCAAATGGCCAAGGGCAACCGAAGCAGGTTCAGATTCCCGTTCCCTATGAAGATATTATTCAGGGTAAAAACTCGGAGGGAAACTTCTTCCTCAAGGCTGGTGATGTCATTGTTGTGCCGTAGTCAGCGTTTGAGGGTGCTTCGGGTTATCTCGGGAGCGTTGGCCCTGGTGGTGTGGTGGAGTATCTCGGACTCTGCGGCGCAACAGATCCGCGTAGTGCCATCGATATCGGTTACGGAGAGATATGACAGCAACGTGTTCTTTACTCCCGAATCATTCCTGCCGGCAGGAACAAAAGTTGATGATCTCATCACGACGATTACGCCTCAGCTAAACTTCATTCACGGCAATACCCTTGTGAAGACAAATCTGTCAGTCGGGGCGATTATCCAGAAATTCGTAAATAATTCAGCTCTTGACAACGTCGGATTCAATGGAAGTGCAGGGATTGACCTCTCACAGGCTGTGAATAGGATGTTGCCTCGGATGCGAGGCTTTCGGATCATGGGCACGTACTTGTATACACCTTCGGCCCCGGCCTTCGGTGCTGGCGGCCTTGGTGGTGGAGCCGGTATGGGAGGAGGAGGGGGATTTGGCGCAGGAGGGATCGGGCTTATGGGCCCAATTGATTCTGGCCTAATTACTCAACGGATTAGGACCACTATGTTCAGTGTTGGGTTTTCGAACTCCTACTCGCTTTCACCGACCACGGATTTTCAGACCAGTTACATGTACTCTCAACTTAGTTTCGGTGGCTCATTTACACCGTCGACAACAGTTGGCGGGCAACCATCGAACACGGTGTTCGATACTACGACTCATACTATTTCCGCTGGACCAACCTCAAGGATTTCGGCCATAGATTCGTTAAGTATGAAGTATACGTTCACTCAAATGTCTCAACCGCAATTTGGTGATTATGCGACACATGGCGCAACACTGGGTTGGGGGAGAACTTGGAGTAAGGAATGGAGTTCCTCAGCTACTGGAGGGCTAACACTCATTGAGCCAATTCCGGACACCTCTTCTTCTGGTGGGCAACGGAGAATTCCTGCGACGATGTTTCCGACTGGAAGTGTAAGTCTAAGTTATGCGGCGGGCTCATCATTTCTCAGGAAGTTAGGTAGTGAAATTCAAGAGACGACGGGCGGCAGTCCGACCGCTGGTGCAGGCTTCCTTCCCCTCCTTGCTGGGATGAACATGCCGGGAGGGATCGCGGCGCCCGGATCATACCGCCTCACCCTCATGTATAATCTCGGCGTGTTCCCAAGCTTTGTTCAAGCTGCGGGACCTATATATACACACTCCATAATGTTGGGAAGCATGGCTGGCATCACTGACAGACTGAGTGCCCAGGCGCTTTTCAATTTTGCGCGTAGCACTTTTACCTCGGATGCCATTGGTACGACTTTTACTACTTACGGTACGACAGTGTCCCTCAACTATCTCATTGCGCCCATGTTTACGGCCAATCTTAGTCATCAATGGTTGATGTTTGATAGTCAAAGTCAATCGAATGGTTTGAATGCCGCAGATCTCGGATTTGCAAAACAAGTGATTCTGCTAGGTTTCACATACGCGTATTCACCGCGCGGAGATTTTTTCCGATCAGGTGCTTTTTGGGAAGGTTCTTCTGGCGGCTCTTCGTCTGCTGAGTCAGGACTCGGTAAATCTGGATCAGGAGGAGTGGATACAAAGAAATGAATACGCGTACATTGTCACCAGAGGATTATTGGCGAGCAGTTGTTAGCCGAAAGTGGCTCGTTATTTCTGCGATCTTGGTGTCGCTCAGTATCGCTGGTGCAATATGTGCGCTGATGCCCAAGATCTACCAATCAGCCACGAAGATGTGGTTTGAGGGTGCAAAGATAGAAGAGTCTATAGTGAGTGGGCCCAATCCAGCTGGTGCCGGATACATACCCACACTTGAAGATCGAGTGATGGAGGTGCGGCAGTTTGTAATGGGGAGAAAAACGCTCGGTCAGATTGCCGGGGAATTTGGGCTGTTCGGGTACGAGAAAGAACATCCGGAGGCTGCAGAATCTGAGAATGCGATTAGAGCCATGCGAGGGTCAATCAAGGTTGAACCTACCAAGGACAAGCTATTCATAACACTCTCATTCTCAAATGAAGATCCCATTATAGCCAGGGATGTCACGTCACGACTCAGTGATCTGTTCATTGAGGAGACGTTGAAAGACCGGGAACGAGGGGTCGAGGCGGCGGAAGATTTTCTTGGATTGGAGTTGAAGCATGCAAAGGCAGAACTTGAAGTAAAAGAGAAGATTATTTCGGAGTTCAAACAGCAGCATCTCGGGGAGTTGCCGCAGCAAATAGACGCTAATCTTCGGAAGCTTGATCGGCTTCAGGACGATATGCGCTCGCAGAGCGAGCAGGCGCAGAACCTGGCCAATCGCCTGGCTCAAATCGACAAATCAATTAAAGATTACGAGGAAACAGGAGAGGTCGGTACTGATTCTCCCGTCGGCAGTTCGAGTAAACGGAATAAGGATCCGCGCCTGGGGAGAATTAAGGAATTGGAGCGGCGGTTAGTTGAACTCTCGTCCATGTATAAGGAGACGTATCCCGACCTCGTACAAGTGAAGGAAGAAATAAAGAAGCTTCGAGAGATGACGTCAGCTCAATATCGGGATCTGTTACCCGAGAGCGAGGGAGCTGAAGAGCCGGTGGCTGGGAAAAAATCCAGGCGCAAAGCAATTGATCCTTACCACGCCGAACTTCTAAAGCAGAGGGAGGAGATCGTCCTCGAGTTGGAGTCCGTGAAGCGCCATCAATCGCATATCTCTGGGGAGATTTCTCAGTATGAGCGAAGGGTGGAGCATACTCCAGAGCGAGAACAGAAACTGAAGACGCTTGAGCGGGATTATGAAAATCTTCAAAAGAACTATCAATCCCTCTTGGATAAGAAGCTCAGCGCGGGGATGCAGAAAAGTTTGGCTCAGGGTCGTAAGGGAGCTAAGTTTAGCATCGTAGATCCCGCCTACACTCCAGTTGTTCCTGTTGTTCCCAACATTCCATTGATTATGGCGGCGGGTCTTGTCCTCGGATGTGCTTTGGGGTTTGGGGGGGCCGTGGGGCTCGAACTCATGGGGAGAGGGTTCCGATCTGCGGAGGAAGTCGAACTTACTCTGGGCTTGCCCGTCATCGCGTCTATTCCGCTCTACGAAAGTGCCTTTGGCGGCTCAATGCAAACCGTTCGGGCGCTCTCTGGGAAAGCGCGTAGTTCCCCGCTATTGCTGCCAGGTCAGGCAAGGCGGGATGACGAATTTCAGGGATCAGGTGGTCTCCCTGCTACATCTATCGGCAAGCACAGGGTGAGCAATGGGCAACTGCAGAATCCGACTCCTGGGCTAGAATTAGTGTCAATGTGGCGACCCCTTTCATTCGTGGCGGAGCAATACCGCGTTGCGGCGACCCGGCTTGAATTAATGACTGGGGATCGAAAGAGTACGGCGATTGTTGTGACCAGTGCTGTCATGGGGGAGGGAAAGTCTTCGACAGCCCTGAACTTGGGTTATGTGTTGGCCAAAGACCTTGATCGTAAAACCATAGTCATCGATTGTGATCTTAAGCGTCCGATGCAGCATATTTACGCTGGAGTCTGGCAGCAACCCGGACTAGCGGAAGTTCTTCGTGGTACGAAGGTGGTTGAGGATTGCTTGCAGCGACTGGGCGAGGCTGGCCCATGGATTCTCCCTGCCGGGGCGGTCGGAGATAATCCTCTCGCCTTATCTAAGATGCATCAGTTGACTGATTTGATTATTGAACTGAAAGAGAAGTTTGACTATGTGATCATTGATGCTCCGCCGGTATTGCCACTTGCTGACATGCAGGTGTTAGCGAGTATGGGGGATCTGCTAGCCTATGTGGTGAAGGCAAGCATGACCGGGCGTGATGTTGTGCAAAAAGCACTGAAAGCTATCGGTGAGACTGCCAATGTAGGAATCATCTTGAATGGCTTAGATGCACATACCACTCCCTATTATATGCAGCAGGAGTATTACCGCGAAGCGCGCCATGAACAGCTCAAGTAAGTCTGGACATGAGGTTGACCTGGAGCCAGTGGTTTCTCAGCAACCGCTCGTTTCTGTGTCGGTGAGTTTCCCTAAATTCACGCGGCGAATCTTGATTCTTGGGGTGGGACCTCTTGCCCGCGATCTGTGTCAAACCCTGTTGTCAAAACGAACCGGTTTCGCCGAAGTTGTGGGCTTTCTTGATAAGGATGCGAGTCGGATTGGCGAACGTTTAGTGAACCCAAGCATCATTGGAACATATGATCAATTGTTTGAGATTGCTGAACGCTACCAAGTCCATACGGTGGCGGTGTGTTTAGAGGATCGTCGTGCGGTTCTACCAGTTCAAACCCTTTTGGACATGAAGGCCATGGGCCGTGATGTCGTTGACGGCCACTACCTGTACGAGGAAGAATCTGGACGCCTTTCGATTGATCATCTCAAGCCAAGTGCGCTAATTTTCTCGACGGGGTTCCGCCGTCGGTTGGTCACGATGCTTCTTAAGCGGTGCCTTGACGTGGCGGTTGCTGTCGTAGGGATGATCGCGCTGGTGCCGCTGGTATGCATTCTCGCTATTCTCATCAAGATAGATTCATCCGGTCCCGTTTTTTATAGGCAGATGCGAGTTGGCCTGCGCGGCCGTCCGTATATGATCTGGAAGTTTAGGTCCATGCGTCAGGATGCTGAACAGAGTGGTGCACGGTGGGCAACGAGCGAAGATCCCCGGGTTTCCAGGGTTGGGCGATGGATTCGAAAGTGGAGGTTGGACGAGCTCCCACAGTTGATTAATGTCGTGAAGGGCGAAATGAGTTTGGTCGGTCCAAGGCCGGAGCGTCCCGTATTTGTACAAGAATTGAGAAATACCATTCCATACTATGATCTGAGGCACACTGTCCGACCAGGAATCACGGGATGGGCGCAAACCCGTTTTCGGTACGGTGCATCGAAGGAGGACTCACACGTGAAACTTCAATACGATCTATTCTATGTGAAGAATCTCTCGTTGGCGCTGGATTTGAGGATCGTCATTCACACGGTGAAGGTCATGCTGATGGGCGAAGGAGCACGGTAGAGACTGTATGGCTAGTACCATTCCGAGACATTGCTTGTCTTTCGATGTTGAAGAGCATTTTCAGGTCTCTGCATTTGAATCTCCGATGCGAAGACGGCACTGGGAACAATTTGAGAGTCGTGTGGAGGCAAATACCGAGCGACTGCTTGAGATATTAGCGGAGAGGGGTGTGCGGGCAACCTTCTTTGTTCTTGGGTGGGTAGCAGAGCGCTATCCTTCTTTGGTTCGCCGCATTGCATCAGGTGGACATGAAGTGGCGTCACACGGGTATGCTCATGAACTCATCACAAGTCAAACCCCTCATGCTTTTCGTGAAGACATTCGAAGGGCGAAGGCCATTCTAGAGAGCATACTTTCTCAGCCGGTGCTGGGCTATCGTGCGCCAAGCTTTTCGATTACCAAGGATACGATGTGGGCAACTGCAGTCCTGGTCGAGGAGGGGTACGTTTATGATTCCAGTATTTTCCCGGTACTGCATGACCGGTATGGTGTGCCCTCTGCAAACCCAGACGTGCATCAACTGTTGACCGAATCAGGTGTGCTATGGGAAGTGCCTCCCTCAACTGTGAAGTGTCTGGGAGTGCGGGTCCCCGTTGCCGGTGGAGGGTATTTTAGGTTGTATCCATATGTGCTATTGCGCACCCTGCTTCGCAAGCTGGAGGGTGAGGGGGCTTCGCTCGTGATGTATATGCATCCATGGGAGTTCGATCCAGGTCAGCCAAGAATGGAAGGCTCTCTGCTGTCACGAATGCGACACTACCTGAATCTCGATAAAACAGAACGCCGGATGTGTGAACTGCTACAGGATTTTTCCTTCGCTCCCATTCGGCATGTGTTTCCTCAAATTGAACAAACGCAGAGCGGGCGACCGATTTCTGCAGTTGTTGTAGGGCAAGAACTCCTCTCGAAAAATGTATCTCCGGCGGTGCTCAGTTAGTAGTCGACCCGGTACGAGGTGTTGGCATGGGCAATCGTGTGATCCGATTACTATAGGGTAGGTTTTAGGGAGAGTAGCTGTTACGCATTCCGAAAGAGCGCCCAAGTTAGAGCCGGCCAGTTATTGCAGCGAACCAGAATTCATCTCGATATGCTAGATGAGCTTCCTGTGCGTGTGAGGGTGTTGAGGAAGTCATGTAGCTCTCCCCTCAAGTCGTCTAACTTTTGCGACGAGCAGGCTGCAGTGATGTTCGGGGAACATTCCTTTGTGTGCTAAGACTCATAGGTGCCTGCTGTGGCTCAATGATGTGGCGCAGATTGTGTTGAGACCAAAATCCCCTGCAATCGGCTGTGCTACTCTTGTGATGTGGCATTGCTAGTACTATAGACAGATTTTGCAGGGGGTGATCTGTTGCGTTACGACATGGGGCCTGGTCATGTAATGGTAAAGAAATTGACTGGGCAGGCCAGAATGTTCCGTAACAACAAATATCTGAGAGTATATGCTGGAGATCTGGAGGGCTATCTTGCTTATAGTGAGGGGCCAGGATTCTTCTCGCATTAGAGGGCGAGCCGTTTATGGATTGTGGGGGAATTAAATGGCGTGCGGTAGCGAAGCCTGAGGGGTCTTGGTAGGGCAGGTATCGGTAATGGCCTGATTGTGAAAACTATCGACTGCTGGAGGGAGTGACATGAAAGCCGTGATTCTAGCTGGTGGGTTGGGAACTCGTTTGTCGGAGGAAACGGTGCTTCGTCCGAAGCCAATGGTGGAGATCGGTGGTAAACCAATCTTATGGCATATCATGCAGATTCATGCAGTGTATGGCGTCACGGAGTTCGTAGTCGCTCTCGGGTATAAGGGCGACATGATTAAGGAGTATTTTCTTAATTTCTTTGCCATCAACAACGACCTATCCGTTGATCTCTCCACGGGAAAAACAACAATACATGATCGCAATCAGCCAAAATGGACGGTGCATCTCGCAGACACAGGGCAAACAACGCAAACAGGTGGACGAGTCAAGCGTTTAAAAAAGTGGCTGGAGCCGGATGACACGTTCATGCTGACTTACGGAGATGGGGTGGCAGATTTGAATGTCGGCAAGTTGCTTGAGTTTCATCGTTCGCATGGCAAGCTTGCGACCATGACGTCCGTCCGTTCTCCTGCGCGATTTGGTCGTATTGGTTTTGAGGGCGACCGAGTCACGGAGTTTTTTGAGAAGCCCGAGGCAGGGGAGGGCTGGATTAACGGCGGATTTTTTGTCCTCAGTACGAAGGCCTTGGACTATATTGATGGCGATCAGACGGCGTGGGAGCGTGAGCCAGTTGAGCGCCTTGCTCATGCCGGTGAGATGGTCGGGTACAAGCACTATGGATTTTGGTCCTGCATGGATACGTTGAAAGAAAAGGAATATCTCGAGGGACTTTGGCAATCTGGTAAGGCTCCTTGGAAAATGTGGTAGGTCGTATGCAATCGGATTTTCTCGTCATTGGCGGTGGGGTGATTGGCCTCAATATTGCGCGCCGCCTCCGGCAAACGTTTCCTGGCGCATCAGTTCACCTTGTTGAGAAAGAGGAAGACTGTGGCTTGCACGCAAGTGGCCGCAATAGCGGGGTGTTGCATGCAGGATTCTATTATTCGCCAGACAGCTTGAAGGCTAAGTTTACGTGGAACGGTAATCGTCTCTTGACCGAATACTGTGACACGAAGAGAATTCCATTGAACAAGTGCGGCAAATTAGTGGTCGCGAAAGACCAGAATGATCATGCTGGTCTTGATGAACTGCTTCGACGGGGCCGTGTAAACGGAATTCCGCTTGAGGAAATTTCTGAGAAAGATGCAAAAGCGATTGAGCCTCGGGTTAAGACGTGTGCTCGAGCCTTGTTCTCGCCCGCAACGTCAACGGTAGATCCGACTCAAGTCATGCGAGCTATGAAAGCAGATGCCATAGAGGAAGGGGTGCAACTGCACTGCGGGGTTCGGTATCTCTCTTCCTCGAACGGGCAGGTCGTGACCACGAAGGGGACGCATCATGTTGGGTATGTGGTGAATGCTGCGGGGCTATACGCTGATCGCATCGCGCGTGAGTTTGGCTTTTCAGAACACTACCGAATTCTTCCATTTAAGGGACTGTACCTCTACTCCAGTGAACCTGCTGGATCGATTCGAACAAACATCTATCCGGTTCCTGATTTGAAGAATCCATTCCTCGGTGTTCACTTTACCGTGGCGGCGAGCGGAAAAGCGAAGATTGGTCCTACCGCAATTCCGGGATTATGGCGAGAACATTATGGCGGCATAGCAAATTTTCATTGGAACGAATTTCTTGAAGTGGCCATGCGTGGGGTTGGGCTGTTGGCTACCTCCAATTTTGATTTCAAAACCCTCGCGATTCGCGAGATGGCGAAGTATTCGAAGGCAACCATGGTGTCATTGGCAAGTCAATTGGCGGAAGGTGTGACGGCCGAACACTATCAGAGCTGGGGCAGGCCTGGGATTCGAGCCCAGCTGGTCGACATCAGAAAGCGTAAACTTGAAATGGATTTTGTGCTGGAGGGTGATAAGCGGTCGATGCATGTGCTGAACGCCGTGTCTCCCGCGTTCACTTGCTCACTTCCATTTTCCGAACATGTTTGTCAGCAGATCAAAGCCACCTTAAGTTGAGGGAGTACCAATGAAGATTTTGGTCACCGGCAATATGGGGTATGTGGGACCATTAGTGCTGCGTCGTTTACGCGAATCCTATCCGGGAGCAACGCTCATTGGGTATGACATGGGGTACTTCGCTCATTGCTTGACAGGTGCGCCGCGATTTCCTGAAAGTCGGGCGGATGTGCAGTACTTTGGAGATATTCGACAGGTGTCTGAGGACATTCTTCATGGGGTCGATGGGGTAGTTCATTTGTGTGCTATCTCCAATGATCCCATGGGGGCGTTATATGAAGACGTTACGATGACAATTAATCATCGAGCGAGCGTCGATCTTGCGAAAAAAGCAAAGCGTGCCGGTGTGAAGAAGTTTGTCTTTGCGTCAAGTTGTAGTGTGTATGGGTTTGCCGAAGGGGGGCCTCGTCGTGAGGAAGACGAACTGAATCCTCTTACCGCCTATGCGAAGTCAAAAGTGGCGACGGAGCGTGACCTCGCGTCTCTCGCGTCGGAGACCTTCACGGCTACCTGCCTCAGGTTTTCCACTGCCTGTGGGATGAGTGATCGTGTGCGACTGGATCTTGTCTTGAATGATTTTGTCGCTGGTGCATTGGCGTCGAAACGGATCAATATTTTGAGTGATGGAACACCATGGCGGCCACTCATTCACGTCAAAGACATGGCACGTGCAATTGATTGGGCCTTGCAGCGAAATCATCGAGAGGGCGGAACGTGTTTGACCCTCAACGTAGGAAGCGACACCTGGAACTATCAAGTTAAGGATCTTGCAACAGCGGTGGCCGAGGTGATCCCTGGCGTGGAGGTCTCGATTAATAAGGATGCCCAACCTGATAAACGCTCCTATCGCGTAAACTTTGATAAGTTTACGAAAATGGCTCAAGGATTTCTTCCGGCTGTGGATCTTTCGAATGCGGTAGTGGATCTTCGAAATGGCTTGACCGCAATGAAGTTCCAGGACCCTCAATTCAGAACAGGCGAATTCATGCGGTTAGTGACGCTGAAGCGTCTTCGGGAGAACGGGCACCTCACCGACAATCTTGAGTGGGCTGAGCGCGCCGGGACAGGCGCCAAGGGCGTTGCCGGAGCGTAGGTTCTTCAAGATGGCGGTGTAAGGCAACCGTAGTGAAGAAGGGGGTTCATATGGGGCAATCATTGTGTCGATCATGCGGAGCGGTGCTGAATCATACCTTCGTGGATCTGGGCATGTCACCGCTAGCCAATTCGTATATTAAACCCGAACAACGCAACCGCATGGAGCCATTTTTCCCGTTACATGTCTATGTCTGCGAAAAGTGTCTCCTTGTGCAGTTGGAGCAGTTTTCCTCTCCGGATGATATCTTTTCCGACTATGCGTACTTTTCATCCTTTTCTGACTCGTGGCTTGCACATGCGAAGGCCTATGTCGACATGATTGCGGATCGGTTCCATCTGAGTGAGAAGTCAAAAGTAGTTGAGATCGCAAGTAATGACGGATACTTACTGAAGAACTTCGTGGCGCGAGGAATTCCGGTCCTTGGCGTCGAGCCGGCTGCCAATGTGGCTGAAGTGGCAAAGAAGAATGGCATTAATACCAAGGTGGCCTTCTTTGGCGAAAAGACGGCGCTAGGCCTAACGAACGATGCCTGGTCGGCCGATTTGATTATCGGTAATAACGTGCTGGCGCATGTACCGGACTTGAACGATTTCGTGAAGGGTTTGAAGATACTGCTAAAGCCAACCGGCCTGATTACCATGGAGTTTCCTCATTTGCTTCAGCTCATGGAGTCCAATCAGTTTGACACGATTTACCATGAGCACTTTTCCTACTTTTCCTTCCTGGCAGTGGAGCAAGTTTTTGCGCGTCACGGCATGAAGTTGTTCGATGTCGAGGAGTTACCAACCCACGGTGGTTCACTCAGAATCTACGCGTGCCACGATCAGGATGAATCAAAGTCCACCCAGTCCCGAGCGAGAGACCTTAAAGCGAAGGAACAGCGTGCCGGATTTGGTGAATTGAAGCACTACCTCTCATTTTCGCCCAAGGTTGAGGCGACGAAGCGGAAACTACTCTCGTTCTTGATTTCAGCTAAGCAAGAAGGGAAACGTGTGGTTGGGTATGGAGCACCGGCCAAAGGCAATACGTTACTGAACTACTGTGGCGTGCGCACAGATTTGATGGACTATACAGTTGACCGGAGTCCGCACAAGCAAGGTCATTTCCTGCCGGGAGTACATATTCCTATCTACGCGCCAGAGCAGATTCGCCAGACCCGCCCGGACTATGTGCTCATTCTTCCGTGGAATCTCAAGGATGAGGTCATCCAGCAGATGGCGTTTATTCGTGAGTGGGGAGGGAAGTTTGTGGTCCCGATCCCAGAGGTGACGGTCTATCCATGATTTTTACTGAAACTCTGCTGAAGGGTGCGTTTGTCATTGAGCTCGAGCCGGTGCAAGATGGGCGGGGAATGTTTGCCCGAGCGTGGTGCCAGAAAGAGGCTGCGACCAAAGGGATTCAGGTTGCCTGGGTTCAACATAACCTTTCGGTGAGCCATTACAAGGGAACCATGCGCGGTATGCACTACCAAGCAGCTCCGTACGAGGAGGTCAAGCTTGTTCAGTGTATCAGGGGGGCTATCTACGATGTCATGGTAGACTTGAGGCCCGCGTCTCCCACGTATTGCCAGTCTGTCGGGGTGGTGTTGTCCGCGGAGAATCGCCGGATGCTCTATATTCCTGCCACATTCGCCCACGGCTATATTACGCTCCAAGATTCAGCAGAGGTGTTTTATCATATGTCGGCGTACCATGTGCCAGATGCCGCGCGTGGATTTCGATGGGATGATCCCGCATTCGGGATCGAATGGCCGGAGTCTATCACTCACATGTCGGATAGGGATCGAAGTTGGCCGACGTTTGCTCCCAAGCGAGGACCACACTCGTGAGCACAGTGGAGGGGGACAAAGTATCTGGCGCTTCTGAGGTTGGGCGATCGTTGCACGATTTTGTGGCTGAGTTGTATCCCTTGTGCCGGAGCATTACTGGTGACGGGGTGCGTGAGACGCTTCGTTTAATTCAGCGGCGAATTCCCTTGACGATGTGTGAGGTGCCGAGCGGAGCGCAAGTTTTTGATTGGACCGTTCCTTTGGAGTGGAATGTCAAAGATGCGTGTATCAAGGATAAGAATGGGGGACGGATTGCTGACTTCAAAGTCAACAACTTACACCTTATGAGTTATAGCACGCCGATTCAGCGGCGTATGCGACTCGATGAACTACGGCCGCATCTTTTTAGCCTGCCGGATCATCCGGAGTGGATTCCCTACCGTACATCGTACTACCAGGAAAACTGGGGGTTTTGTCTTCCCCATAAGGATCTCGAACGATTAGTGGATGAGGAGTATGACGTATTAATCGACTCCAGCCTTCAGTCCGGCGCACTCACATATGGTGAGTGTTACTTACCCGGTCAGACCTCTGATGAAGTCCTTGTTTCATCTCATATCTGTCACCCATCGCTGTGTAACGACAATCTCTCTGGGATTGCTGTAGCGGTCATGCTGGCTCAGACGCTGGCGCTTCGTCCGCGCCGCTACTCCTATCGGTTTGTGTTTATTCCTGGGACGATCGGTTCCATCACGTGGCTGGCGAAGAACGAGAATGTCATTCCGCACATTAAGCACGGATTGGTGCTGACAGGGATCGGTGATGAAGGCGGGCTTACGTACAAAAGGAGCCGTCAGGGTCAGGCAGAAATTGATCGTGCAATGGTCCATATCCTCAAACATTCGGGAGACGCCCACGCATTGATTGATTTCTTTCCATACGGGTATGACGAACGACAGTATTGCTCGCCTGGCTTTAACCTGCCAGTGGGCTGTTTGATGAGGACGCCCCATGGCGAATATCCAGAGTATCACTCCTCTGCGGACAACCTAGACTTTGTGAAGCCCGAATCCCTGGCTCATTCCTATACTCGCTGCATCGAGCTCTTCGACTTGCTGGAATGTAATCGGACTTATCAGAATCAAAATCCTAAGTGCGAGCCTCAGCTGGGACGCCGCGGGTTATATCGGGCCATCGCCGGGCAGCAAGATAAGCAATTCAAGGAGTTGGTGCTTCTGTGGGTGTTAAATCTCTCAGATGGGCAGCATACTGTGCTCGATATTGCCGAGCGTGCTGAGGTCCCGTTTCATCGAGTTCATGCCGCGGTGGAAGCCCTGTTGAAAGTCGGATTGTTGAAGGAATGTGGGGAGTCCGATCACGTCTGATGTGAGGAGAACATGAACAATACCATTTATTACGATTCTCCTGTCTCCGATGAACAACGACGCCAACTGTTGTTTGATGGGCAGCTCTTGGTGTATACCCCGCGCCCGAGCACACTGGCGCTGATCAGATTTGCCCGTACGTTGATTCAGGAAGCGTTTGCACCGCTTGATCCGGAAACGGCTCAATACCACATGTCCATAGATCAGTACGCAGACACCTTGTTGAAGTTAAAGCCAGGGTTCATTCACCATCCTGAGTCGAAGCGTCTGATTCAGAACATTTTCTTGGAAATGGGGTGTGACCTTGAGAAGACGTACTTTGATGTTCCGAAAATGCGCAGCTCCACGAGTGATAATTACCTGACGACCGGTATTGCCTATGCCTGGCATCCGCATCGGGATACTTGGTATTCTGCTCCGCCCTGCCAGATAAATTGGTGGATTCCAATTTATGATATTCAGTCCGACAATGCGATGGCTTTCCATCCGCAGTATTGGAATCGCCCCGTCAAGAATAGCTCAAACGGGTACAATTACTATCAATGGAATCAGCAGAATCGCGGCGCTCATGTTGCAAAGTTTTTGAAGGAGGATCCTCGCCCTCTTCCTAAGCCGACCGAGCCGCTTGAACTTGATCCCCAGATCCGTCTCATCGTTCCGGCCGGAGGGATTGTCTTTTTTTCAGGGGCACAGATGCACTCGAGTGTTCCCAATACTTCAGGAAAGACAAGGTTCAGCATTGATTTCAGAGTCGTTCATGAAGACGATGTGCGAGGAAAGAGGGGCGCCCCGAAGGTGGATGAAGAATGTACAGGGACCACAATGCGGGACTATTTGCGGGGGACAGACTTTTCGCACTTGCCGGAAGAGTTGGTCGCTCTGTATGACGACGGGACTTCTGCTGATGGTGACCTTGTTTATCGGCACCGGGTAGGTACAGAGGATGCCAAGTAGCCTGTGAGTGGAGTCTCTGTGCTTCTGAATTCTTCTGGGAGTCCGGATAGTCCGAACCTGAGCATTTTCTGGCGACAGTTGTGAGCCCGTGTATCAGGCTGAGAGTCTCGGCTCATGCCTGTTTCAGTTATCGAGCTTGTTCTGTCGACAAGCAAGCGATAATCCTCTGAAATTGCCTATCTGTTGGGTCTGGGTAGAGACGTTCCGTTTACTATTTGAGGATGTGCCTAGGTTCAGGATCTCCCCGTATATGTTGAATGACCCCGTCAGGATTCGAGTAAATTGATATTGGCACTATGCCTGGATTGCACATGTATAAGGGGTAGGCGTTCTTTGGGACTCGTGCCTGACCTCAGGCGATGACCCAATGTCGTAGGCTGGCTAGTTTCGCGTCACTCATGGCGCAAATGGAATATCCGTGCCGCCACGAAAGAAGATCGGCCATGTGTGGCGGTGTGCGATAGCTTGGGTGGTGGGTGATATCGCGCTGCTTGGCGTAGCAGTAACGCTTGCGCTCGGCTGCCTCGATCCCTGCTCTATCCACCTTGGAGAAACAGAATGCCAGATGGGGAAAGCGTTGCAGTGAGAAGGGGGCCGATGGTATTGGGCAAATGTGGATATCGATAATGACAATGAACTTGAATGCTTAAGCATTGTGATCAAGAATAGGCGGAGAAGTTCCGATTCGATGAGCGGGACTGCGTAACTGTTGCGACCGAAAAATTTCTTGGTTGATCGCGGCCATCATGGGAAGAAGATCTTTGCCCTGCCGATGGTTTGCGCTGGAACGAGCAGGCCCCTCAACTGCTAGGGTGGGTTCTCGATCGATGCAGGGCACAGTGATTTGAGAATAGGGAGGGAGTAAGCACATCATGAAGCGAATGCTCGTCACCGGGTCTTCTGGTCTCATCGGCTCTGAGGTGTGCGCGTACTTTCATGGTCACGGATGGTCTATCCATGGCGTCGATAACAACACTCGAGCCACGTTTTTTGGACCACAAGGGGACACGCGTTGGAATCAACGTCGGTTGCAGGCTGATCTGAAGCAGTTCCGCCACCACGAGCTCGATATCCGAGATCGCAAGGGCGCATTAGCGCTCATTCAGGAGCTCAAGCCGAGTGTGATTGTGCATACGGCAGCACAGCCTTCACATGACCTCGCAGCCAAGATACCATTCGATGATTTCGATACCAATGCGGTGGGTACGTTGAATCTCCTCGAGGCGACCAGGTTGCACGCTCCAGACGCAGTATTTGTGCACATGTCCACAAATAAAGTGTACGGCGACGCGCCGAATGAATTGTCTCTCGTAGAGCAAGCCAAACGTTGGGACTATGCGTCGCCCAACGATTTCGATGGAATCACGGAGCAGATGCGTATCGATCAGTCGAAACATTCGCTTTTCGGTGCCTCGAAAGTGGCCGCGGATGTCATGGTGCAGGAGTATGGGCGCTATTTCAGCATGAAGACCTGCTGTTTGCGGGGAGGTTGTCTCACCGGCCCGAATCATTCTGGCGTTGAGTTACATGGCTTTTTGAGCTACCTCGTCAAATGCAATTTAGAGGGCAAGAAGTACAGCATCTTCGGCTATAAAGGGAAACAGGTTCGAGACAATATTCATTCCCTTGATGTCGCACGATTCATTCACGCCTTCATCGAGAATCCACGAAGCGGCGAGGTCTACAATCTCGGCGGCGGACGAGGAAACAGCTGTTCCATTTATGAGGCGTTCGACATGATTGAGGCTATTTCGGGTAAAAAGATGCTGTATGAGTATGTCGACAAGAATCGCGAAGGCGATCATATCTGCTACATCAGCAATCTCAATAAGATGACCACACACTACCCTGGCTGGGGCATTACGAAATCGTTGAAGCATATCTTTGAGGAAATTCACCAGTCGTGGGTAAAGCGGACGGCTGCGGTCAATTCGGCGGTGTAACGGGTTTGTGCTGCGAAGCCACCGAGACGATGCGTACGAAATGAAAGTATTGGTGATTTCAGCGGCGTATCCTCCAATGCATGCGGGGGAAGCGACGAATACGTATCATTTGTGCCGACAGTTGGCTGAGCGCGAGATTGAAGTGCATGTGCTTACGTCGGTCGGGAATGGCGGTACCAATGATCCTCGGATTCATGTGCATCCCATCATGCGGACATGGGGTTGGCTAGAGCTGCCCCGGGTTCGGTCTTTTTTGAAGTGCTGTGCCCCGGATGCGATTTTTCTGATGTACATCGGCCTTATGTACAGGTTTCATCCAATGGTGACCTTCCTGCCCACGCTCTCTAAGAGGCTATTCCCAGATGTACCATTCGTTTCCCGGTATGAGAGTGCGTTCGTGGGGGCCGACCCATCTAAAACGAGTCATGTCTCGCGTTTGTTCAGAAAACTGATGGTTCGATGGGCTGGTACGAAGGATGTGGCGTATAGCTCAGGAACATTGCTGCGCGATAGTGACGTGGTCATTGCATTGTGCGAGCGTCACCGTACGATGTTGATCGAGGAGTGGGCTCCTGTCAGCAAGAAAGTGGAATTGATTCCGCCGCCGCCGAACTTGTTCATTGCTTCGAATGCAGGAGGAGAGGCGCGTGCTCGAGGCCGGAAACGGTTGGGCATGACGTCATCCGAGTTTGTTGTCACGTTTTTCGGATATCTCTATCCGATTAAAGGCATTGAAACACTGTTGCGGGCTTTTGCGGCCGTATCTGCGCAACGGCCTGAGGCCCGTCTCCTGTTCATTGGCGGGAAGGTTGGCTTGGATGTCGAAGGTGGTGCATCCTATTTCGATGAGATGCAGGCGCTTGCGAAGGAGCTGCGCATAGACGGAGTTACAACATGGACCGGCGCCTTCAAGTCTGAGGAGGAGGAAGCATCGCTGTTTCTTCATGCATCAGACGTATGTGTGCTGCCTTTTCTTGAAGGGGTTCAGCTAAATAACAGCTCTTTCGCGTCGATGGTCGCGCACGGACTGCCCATCATTGTGACGCGAGGGCCTTTAATGGATAAGGCATTTGTCCATGGGGAAAACGTGCTGACCTGCGAACCGAAAGATCATCCCGCCGTGGCGAATCTCCTGCTTGAAGTGATGGATCACGTGGATCTGCGCGAGCGCCTCCGGATTGGTGCCTTCAAGCTCGCCGCTGAATGGTTTTCTTGGGAGACGGCGACAGAGAAGACACTGACAGCTTTGCGACCGCGGCTGTCCGACAAGGTTACATAGGTCGCTTATTCTGGGTATCGCCTTCACATGCCTCGTGTATCCGTCGTGATTCCGACATACAATTGTGCGCGGTTTCTTGGGCAGACGATCGACTCGGCGTTGAGGCAGGCATACCGTGATTTCGAAATCATCGTGGTCGATGATGGGTCCACTGACGACACGCAACAAGTGGTGGCGGTCTACGGCAAAACGATCCGCTACGTGTATCAGTCTAACCAGGGCGCATCAGCCGCACGAAATGTTGCCCTCTCAATCGCCAGCGGCGAGTTTATCGCTTATTTAGATGCCGATGACCTGTGGATTGCTGACAAGCTATCTCGTCAGGTCGAGTATATGGATGACCATCCTGCCTGTGGTTTTCTCCATACAGAGGTGTCGGTGATCGATGAACAGAATAAGGTGCTGCATACTCGGTTTAATTACGAGACTAACAGACCTGTTCCGCAGGGGCTCTGTATCAGAGAGCTGTTATTGCGCTCTCATATCCAGACATTGACCGTACTGGAGCGTCGCACCGCGTTTGACGATGCGGGGATGTTTGATTTGCGCTTACCGGTTGCTCAGGATTACTTACATTGGCTCGGAGTGGTCTTGCGTGGCTATGAAGTGGGCTACCTGGCTGAGCCGCTAGGCCAGTATCGGTGGAGAGCAGGAAGCCTCATGTCCAGTCAGCGTCGGTTGGTAGAAGATTTTGTGAGGATATACGAAATCATTGTGGCGGAGTACGGCCTTGAACAGTCGCAAGGGGCTGAAGTGATGGAACTGGTTCAGGCGCAACTGTATGCCACACAGCGACAGCTGGCATATCTTGAGCGGCGGGAAGGTTCGGGTGCAATCGCTAGGAGGCGTCTCTCAAGTCTGATCCGCCAACGGCCGTTTGATCTCAAACTCTATCTGGATTTTGCTAAGAGCTATGTCAGTCGTCAGGTGGCTCAACGCAATTGAATCAGTTCTATCCAAGCTACGAACATTGGTAATTGGTCTGTATCAGTAGGTGCCCCCAGAACTATGAATATTATGCTCGTCACCCCTTGGAGACCGTCCCTAACCGGCGGGGTTAGTACTGTTATCGCTCGTCTGGCTGGAGAATTTCAGAAGAAAGGCCACAATCTAACCATTTTTGTCGCTGATAAAGAAAATCGCCTTCGTCAAATTGAAGCATTGGATGATATTCCTGTCTACGGCATGTACCTCCGCTCCCCGGTGTCATCAACGCATCCTATCCGTGCTGTGATCATGTGTGGTCTCTGGTTCCCGCTTACAATGGTCCAGCTTATCTGGTTGGCTAAGTGGAAACGACTCGACGCAATTTTAATTCAGTACCCGCTGCCCTCAATGTTTTATTTCGGCGTATTGCACCGTGTGCTTGGAGGCACCCTGATTGTGACGTATCAGGGCAATGATGCTCATGACTTGTCCCTGTGGGATCCCAGAGAGCAGCGATTGGTCCGGTTTCTACTGGAGCAGGCCGATCTGGTGTTGGGTGTCTCTCGAACACTCTTGGCGAAAGTGGAATCTGTGCTGCAAGGCGTACATCTGAGATGTCGTCGGCTACTTCCGAACGGTGCGCCACTAGATGTCATCGAGGCCGTTTCCGCTGGTGAGACAGGTCTAACTCTACCCCCAAATTATTTCTTCACTGCGGGGCATCTGATCCATCGGAAGGGGATCGACCTTGTGATCACGGCTTTGCGGGAGGCAAAACAACGGGGGATGGTGTTGCAACTCGTTGTGGCTGGTGACGGACCAGAGCGAGAAAAACTGACACGGCAAGCTCACGAACAGGGTGTATCAGATCAACTACAGTTGTTAGGGAATCAAACTCATAGGCAGGTGCTCAGTTTGATGAAGTCCTGCCTTGCCTTTGTCCTGGCGTCGCGGGCTGAGGGTATGCCGTTGGTCATTGCGGAGGCGATGGCTTGTGGGAAGGCGGTCATTGCGAGCAATGTTGATGGCGTACCGGAGATCGTTCAGGACGGCACAACTGGAATCGTGGTACCTGCAGAAGATCCGGTATCTCTCGCGACGGGCTTGATGAGGTTGTCTTCGGACGTTGTGTTTCGCGAGACGCTAGCCAGGCAGGGAAAAGAGTGGGCTTGTCGCGAGTATAACTGGGAAGTAATTGCAGAGCGATATCTGGGATTCATAGAGGAATTCCAGGTTTCACACTAGAGTTGATGCTTAGGCATCTGGACTGAGGCGCAAGCCCTGTCCCTCTATGAAGATGTGCTGCGGGAGTGCTGACATGGTGCTAGATGGGGGTATCGACCTACTACTTCTATTGGCAGAGAGTCGTGATGAACATTCTCGGTATTTCCGCCTTCTATCACGATAGCGCTGCGTGTTTAGTGTGTGATGGGGAAATTATTGCGGCGGCCCAAGAAGAGCGATTTACGAGGAAAAAACATGATCCGGGGTTTCCCCACAGAGCCATCGACTACTGCTTGCAGGCAGGACAAATTAAGCTCAAGGATGTGCGGCATCTGGTCTTCTATGATAAGCCGCTGGTCAAGTTCGAGCGATTGTTGGAGACCTATCTCGCGTTTGCACCTCGAGGTCTCCAATCCTTCGTGGCTGCGATGCCGGTGTGGCTGAAGGAAAAATTGCTCTTAAAGAGCCTGCTTCAGAAGGAATTCTTGATGCATGCCCCGGATCTGACAACGACTTCATTGCCGCAGATTCTCTTTTCAGAGCATCATGAGTCGCACGCGGCATCAGCATTTTTCCCGTCTCCCTATGAAAAGGCAGTGGTACTGTGTATGGATGGGGTTGGGGAATGGGCCACGACGTCGGCTTGGCTGGGGCAAGGGAATGTACTGACCCCTCTCTGGGAAATTCCTTTTCCGCATTCCATCGGGCTGTTGTACTCCGCGTTCACGTACTACACGGGTTTCAAGGTGAATTCCGGGGAATACAAGGTGATGGGCCTGGCGCCCTATGGTGAGCCAAAATATGTGAAAGCGATCTATGACCATTTGCTGGATCTCAAGCCGGACGGAACCTTTCGTCTGAATATGGACTATTTTAATTATTGTACCGGGCTGACGATGACCGGAGGAAAGTTTGATGATGTTTTTGGGGGGCCACCTCGTAAGCCGGAATCAAAACTGACTCAGCGCGAAATGGATCTGGCCCGTTCAGTCCAGGAAGTGACAGAGGAAGTCATGCTGCGGCTGTCTCGCACGCTGCATCGAGAGACCGGTGTAGACTATATGTGCATGGCCGGTGGTGTCGCTCTGAATTGTGTTGGCAACGGTCGCATCCTTCGGGAAGGCCCCTTCAAGGGGCTCTGGATACAGCCTGCTGCAGGCGATGCGGGTGGGGCATTGGGTGCCGCACTCACTGCGTGGCACCAATATGAGAAACAGCCACGCAAGGTGACTCCCGGAAAAGATGGTATCAAGGGATCGTATTTAGGGCCCTCGCACACCAATGAAGAAATTGAATCCTACCTGAAGAAATCAGACGCCCCCTATATCCGACTCGATGAGAATCATCTCTACGCTCGTGTGGCTGAGGAACTCGCTGCAGGGAAGGTGGTGGGGTGGTTGCAAGGACGTATGGAGTTCGGGCCGCGGGCATTGGGTGGACGTAGTATCCTGGGAGATGCCCGTAATAGAGATATGCAGTCGGTGATGAACCTCAAGATTAAGTATCGGGAATCATTTCGACCTTTTGCCCCATCAGTATTGCGTGAACGAGCATCCGATTACTTTGAGCTGAATGCCGACAGCCCCTATATGCTCCTCGTGGCGCCCGTCGTTGAGAAACGGCGTCTTCCAGTGAGTTCAACTCATGATGGATTATGGGGGATTGAATTGTTGAATATTCCACGGTCTGACATTCCTGCGGTAACTCATCTTGACTATTCAGCGCGGATTCAAACCGTTCATCAGGACACCAATCCACGGTACTACGCCTTGCTCAAGGCCTTTGAAGCCAAGACCGGACACGCGGTGCTGGTGAATACGTCCTTCAACGTGAGAGGGGAACCGATCGTCAGCACTCCAGAAGATGCGTATCGGTGTTTTATGCGCACGGAAATGGACGTGCTCGTCCTTGAGAATTGTGTGCTGTGCAAGGCCGACCAGAAGCCATTGGGAGACGATTCGAATTGGAAGAAAGAGTTTGAGCTCGACTAACCGGTAGCAGAGTGAACACGAAGGAGGAATTGATTCATGCGAATATTGATTACGGGTGGAGCAGGATTTCTTGGTAGCCACTTGTCTGAGTTGCTGGTGGGGCAGGGGCATGACGTCATTGCGCTGGATAATTTGATTACCGGACGGGCTGAGAATATTGCTCACCTGATCGGAAATCCAAAATTCAGTTTTGTGAAATACAATGTGTGTGATTACCTGCACGTAGATGGACAGTTGGACGCAGTAATGCATTTCGCGTCTCCGGCGAGTCCGCAAGATTACCTCGAGATGCCCATTGCTACATTGAAAGTGGGGGCTTTGGGGACACACAAGGCACTTGGGTTGGCGAAAGCCAAAGGGGCGCGCTTTCTATTGGCCAGCACCTCAGAGGTCTATGGAGATCCGTTGCTCAATCCGCAACCAGAAACCTATTGGGGGAACGTGAATCCCATTGGCGCGCGTGGGGTCTATGATGAGGCGAAGCGGTTTGCTGAGGCCATGACGATGGCGTATCACCGGTATCATGGTGTTGATACACGCATCGTGCGAATTTTCAACACGTACGGCCCCAGGATGAGGCCGAAAGATGGCCGGGTTGTCTCGAATTTCATCGTGCAGGCACTTCAGGGCAAACCATTGACGGTTTTTGGTGACGGTTCTCAGACCCGTAGCTTTTGCTATGTCGATGATTTAGTTCGTGGTATCGTGGCATTGTTGATGGTGAAGTCTGACAAGTCAGTCGCGGAACGCACCGACCGCACGAAGTTCCTCACGCAAAAGCCCGACGCAAGTCTGGACAGTATTCATGATCCGGTCAATATCGGGAATCCGCGGGAACTCACGGTTCGTGGGATTGCCGAGATTATCTTGAAATTAACCGGATCTAAGAGCGTAATCGAAGAGCGCCCGCTTCCAGCCGATGATCCGAAAGTACGCCGGCCGGATATTACGAGAGCCAAGAGTCTTTTGGGTTGGGAACCAAAAGTCGAACTGGAGGATGGCATCAGGAAAGCGACAGACTATTTCCGACAGGTTGTCGCGAAGTAGCGAACATCCACGAAGAGCCTCGTCGTTAAACAAGGACTCAGATAGTTGTTATGTGTGGGATTGCAGTTGCCATAGGGTTGAAGGGGCAGCCGATAGAGCGCGTGGCGATCGAACGGATGGCCAAGAGCTTACTGCACCGAGGTCCCGACGATAGTGGGATCTATGTCGATGGTGCTGTTGGAATGGGATTTCGCCGACTTTCGATTCTTGATTTGTCTGAGGCCGGCCATCAGCCCATGGTGAGTGAAGACGAGCGGTATGTGCTGGTCTTCAACGGTGAGATCTTTAACTATGTCGAATTGCGGTCCGAACTTCGGCAATTGGGGTACCAGTTTCGGTCAAGCGGGGACAGCGAGGTGCTGCTTGCGGCCTACCGTCAGTGGGGTCGCGAGTGTCTGTCTAGACTTAATGGCATGTGGGCATTTGTGATCTATGATCGCCAGCATCGGCGGCTGTTTGGCTCGCGCGATCGATTTGGCGTCAAGCCGCTATATTACAGCCGTACTTCAGACGTGATGCAGTTCGCCTCAGAGATCAAGGCGTTACGAGCATCTGGATACCGGCGCGGTGAGATCAATTGGCGCACTGCTTCCAGGTTTCTCTTGGATGGACGTCTGGACAGTCAGGTCGAAACGTTTTACGAAGGGATTGAGCAAATTCCTCCAGGGAGCGGGTTTGAGCTGACACTCGATGGTACGTGGCATCAATGGTTTTTCTGGTCCCTGGATGGGTTACCGCAAAGTGTATCCGAGGACCCTGCGACAACGTTTGCCAATTTGTTCGAAGACGCCGTTCGAATTCGGATGCGAAGTGATGTTCCGGTAGGCGTCTGCTTGTCGGGAGGACTTGATTCGACCGCGATCATTTGCGCCGCAGCCAGGCAGCGAGGTGAGGCGGGCAGTAGTACGTCTGAATCTCTCCAGGCCTTTTGCTACATGGCCAAGGAGTTCGACGAATCGAAGTATATTGCCGATACGTTGGCTCAAACCCATGCTCAGCTCCGGCAGCTGGGAACCAGCCCGGCCGAGCTATGGAGCGATCTGCGCCGATTGCTCTGGTTTCAAGATGAGCCGGTGCATACGATGACGGCGTTAGTAGGTTATCAACTCATGCGCCTTGCCGCGTCTCACGGGATTCGTGTCGTATTGAATGGGCAGGGCGCTGATGAGACCATTGGTGGCTATTCCAGCTATTTTCAAGACTACTGGGTGTCGCTTCTTCGACAGGGACGGGTACGAGAAGCCTGGCAAGCTGTGGCGTCCTACACGGCCGCTCATGGTGGGAATTCGCGGCAACGTTTCACTGCAGCCGCAGCGCGCGGGTTCTCTTGGGAAATGTATAAGGTCGGCGCGTACCGTACCTGGGCGCAGGCGCGTCGCCAGGCACGGCTTCGCCAGAATCCGTGGTTTTCTGAGGACTTCACCAGGTACTTCATCGATGAAGATCCCTCGCCGGTTGAGATGACGTTGTCGCATGCGTTGAAGCAATCGGTAGTCTCTGCCCCGTTGCCCTTGTACCTGCGGATTGAGGATCGCAATTCCATGGCCCATTCGGTCGAAGCGCGCCTTCCCTTTTTAGATTATCGGTTGGTGTCGTTTGTCTCAGCACTTCCCGACGACTGGAAGGTGCGTGGACCGTGGAATAAATATGTGCTTCGAGAAGGCATGAGGGGACGGATCCCGGAGTCTGTGCGAGCGCGTGTGGATAAGATGGGGTTTCCTACCGCGAGCAAAAAATGGTTTGCACATGATCTCTACGAGCCTCTCCGCGATATTCTGGGGAGTCAGGCGGTTCGCGAACGAGGCATCTATAACGCGGGTGCCCTAATCAACGATCTGGAGCGTCATCGCAGAGGTGAAGTAGATTTGGCCAACAGGTTATTCCACGTTGCGGAATTTGAGATCTTGTCGGAGCTCGTGGGCCAAGACCTTGGTCTTGCTGCGTGATGAATAGTCTGGAGCGGCTTTCCGCTGCTGCACCCTGGTGGTTTCTTTCGTGTGTGCCGGCCACATTATTGAAAGTAACATCCATTTGCCCCTGATCAATGTCGTATTTAGCGGGTTGCCTAGTATGCATGGAAGGCATCGAGGTGCCACGGAATCGATGGTGAACCTGTGAAGCGCGTCCTCATTGTCGCCTACTATTTTCCGCCGGTTGCCGCAACAGGAGCGATGCGGCCGCTTGGCTTTTGCCGATACCTCAGCACGTATGGATGGACTCCCCATGTTGTAACTACGACACCGGACTCGGTCTATCCGGTGCATTCGGTCGATGAACGGCTCTCGGGAAAGTTGCCGTCGAGTATTAAGGTGGAGGCGATACCCTATGCGAGCACGCTCGATCGGTTGCTTCATTTCCGCAAATTGATTCGTGATCGTATCGGAAGGAGAGGGAATCACGCAATCGCTGCTGGAGTCAATTATGGCTCTAACGTGAAAACTAATGAGCTGAAGAATTCGGGGCACATCGGTCAGTTGAAGAGATTTGTTCTCGATCGCATGTTCGCGTTTCCAGATCCGCAAAGCGCATGGATGGAGCCTGTGCTCAAACATGTAGGTTCCTTAGCGAAGGATGAGCAACCCGACCTAGTGTTTGCGACTGGCAGCCCATGGACAAGTTTAGCCATTGCTCGGAAACTGGGCCGCCGATTTAGAGTGCCGTTCATCGTCGATTTTCGTGATCCCTGGGCGAGCAATGCAGGTTTTCACTACATTTCCCCTCAGCTCATTCGAAAAACCGAAATGCTTGAACGACAGATTTGCCAAGAAGCTGCGGCTGTGATCGCGAACACTTCGGAACTAAGAACGCATCTTACGGCGCTATATCCAGAAATTCAGGACAAGTGCGTAGCCATTCCCAATGGTTTTCATGCTGACGATTTCGCATTGCCCGCTACTCCTGATGGTGATCAAGCCTCACAACGAGTGGGAATAGAGCTGTGCCATTTCGGGACTATGTACATGATGAGAACGCCGGTGGAATTGCTGCGCGCTCTGTTAGAGTTGGTAGAGGAGGGGACAATTCGAAAAGCTCAGCTGAGGCTTCGATTCATTGGGACCTGGGATGTAAGAAGCGACGAGTGTGAGCGTATGGCACAGGGCCTTGAAAAGCATGGAGTGCTATTGCGAGAACCTCCGGTCAGTCATCAAGAGTGTTTGCGTCAAATGGCTAGGGCCGATGCGTTACTGACAATGCAGCCAGGGTCAACGCTGCAGATTCCGGCGAAGATTTATGAGTACATTGCGACGCGGCGTCCATTAGTGGTGATTGGCGATCCGGGGGCTACTTTCAATTTGGTGCAACGGCATCGCTTGGGCGTATGTTGCTCAAATCAAGCTCCTGCGATCAAGCAGCTATTCACCGACCTGATTTTCGATTCTGCCAAGTTTGTCACTCCTTCGGAAGATGCGACAGCGCTGTTTGACTATAAGAACCTCACCGGCCAGTTGGCGAAGGTCTTTGATGGGGCGAGTGGTCGTACGTAAGGGGAAAGAATCAACTAGACACGCACAAATGCCTTCGTCAGTTGATATCGATATCTTGAGGAATGGAAGGGGCAACGACTGAAATGAGTTGGGCGAGAAATCTCTACTATCATTTGCTCACGTTTCCTGGTGTGGACAAATTGAGTCGCCTGGTGCAGCGAAATTGTGCGACGGTATTCATGCTGCATCGATTTCGCCACATGGGGCGAGGAATCGAAGGGTTTGATGTAGAGCATCTTCGCAACGGTCTGGAGTTTCTTCGGAAACGCAAGTACGATCTGCGTTCACTGGCTTCTGTGATAGAGAGCATGATGCAAGGCGGCACCCCACTCCGAGGTGCAGTGGCTTTTACGATCGACGATGGATATGTTGATCAGGCCGAGGTTGCAGCAAAGGTCTTCGCCGATTATGACTGCCCTGTGACGACGTTCCTCGCTACAGGGTTTGTCGACGGCAAGCTCTGGTTCTGGTGGGATAAAATTGAGTTCATATTCGCCTCCACCAGACGACACGCTATCCGTGTACGGCTGGCCGACCGTTTGATTGACTACCACTGGGACTCCATGGCGGATCGCATCTGTGCACAAGCAGACTTCACTGCAAAGTGTAAGTTGGTATCAGATTCCGATAAACATCTTGCTATTGCTAGTTTAGCAGTTGAGGGGGAAGTATTGGTTCCTGATGTCCCCCCAGAGATATTTTCTCCGATGACCTGGGACCAAGCAAGAGATTGTGAACGGATCGGAATGACCTTTGGCCCTCATACGGTGACTCATCCAATCCTTAGCAGGACGACCGACGTACAAGCCAAAGATGAGATCATGGAATCATGGAAGCGAGTTCGGGAGGAACTGAATAGCCCGGTGCCTATTTTTTGCTATCCAAATGGAGGCTGGGGAGATTTTGGGACGCGGGAAACAGACATTCTGAAGAATGCAGGATTGATTGGAGCCGTGGTTGGAGAACCCGGTTTTGCAGATCCCGACTTACTGGCTCGGGAATGTGCTGGTCCATACAAGATAAGGCGTTTCGGGTTTCCGGAAACGCTGCCTCGCCTAGTGCAGTATGTGTCCGGGATAGAACGATTGAAGCAGAAAGCGCGCAGGGAGTGTTGAGCGTGATCGACTTTCTAATAGATTTCGCAGCCCTGATCAAATCGAAGTTTGACCGGAAAAGATTGGATCGTCGTTGGGCTAAGCTCAGACAGCGTGGAATGGGCCTCGGTGCGGATGTCTGGCTTCCGGCTTCCACCTGGATCGATCCGGATTACTGCTTTCTCATATCCATTGGAGCGCACTGCGGATTTGGAGAAGAATGCCTTATCCTTGCGCATGATGCGCAGATGGACGAGTTTCTTGATGGTGCCAGAGTCGGTAGTGTCAGGATACGTGAGTCTTGCCACATTGGAGCGAGAACAGTGATTCTCCCTGGTGTCGAGATCGGACCGCGTACAATAGTAGGTGCTGGGTCGGTGATTAGTCGGTCCTTGCCACCTAATTCAGTATGCGCAGGGAACCCAGCTCGCGTTCTCTGTTCCCTCGACGAATACTTAGATAAACATCGTAAGAATATTCAGGCTGGACCCGTGTTCCCCTGTATCACCTCGCAGTCGTCTAAAGAGGAGCGACGGAGGATAGCAGAATCCGTGATGGTCAAGTCGGGTTACGTGGTCGGAGGCCGAACCGCGGAGATAAAAGGTCAGGGGGGAACGCCTCGCACTCCGCAGTCATTCTCGCTGCCGTAAATGGCTAGTGACCATGCAGTCTGTTTTTCCCTTCCTCTGAAGATCGTACTCGGGACTGGTATGAAATTAACTATTTCTGATTGTAGCTCCGCCGAGGACCGACTGGGTTGGGATGGCTTTGTTCGTAGTCACGAATGTGGAACTGGATACCATCTGTACTCCTGGAAAAGCGTCATCAACGAGGTGTTTGGACACGATACGATTTATCTCATGGGAAAGAACGAAAGCAGGGAGATCGTTTGCGTTGCTCCGCTCGTTACTCTGTCGAGCCCACTCTTTGGTCGTTTTTTGATCTCGATCCCTTTCCTAAATTACGGTGGCATACTGGCAACCAATCAAGAGGCACGAGCTTCATTAGAAGCGTGTATCGAAGAGATTGCGACTTCCAAAGAAGTTGATCATGTCGAGTTGCGGCAGCAGGAAATCGTGGAAACATCATGGGTCCGAAGCGAGCGAAAGGTGTCTATGCGCTTGTCGCTTCCAAGCACCTATGATGATCTTCAAAAGCAGTTTTCCTCAAAACTGCGTAGCCAGGTTCGCCGGGCTCAAAAAGAGGGTATGACCGCACGCGTCGGCGGGAGTGAGTGCCTCGATGAGTTCTACTGTGTTTTCTCTCGTTGCATGCGCGACTTGGGGACGCCGGTCTATGCGAAGGGATTCTTTGCAAAGATTCTTGAGGTGTTTCCAAAGGAGGTGCGCATCTGCGTTGTTTCTCACGGAGAGACTCCAGTCGCTGCAGGCTTCTTGTACGGGTTCCGATCGTCGTTGGAGATTCCATGGGCTGCATCGGACAAGCGATTTAACAAGCTGGCCCCAAATATGTTGCTCTACGGTACGGTATTGGAATATGCGTGCCGACAGGGTTTTCAGGTCTTTGACTTTGGCCGTTCGAGCCCCGATAGCGGGACCTATCGGTTTAAGGAACAATGGGGAGCTCAGCCACACCAGCTGTACTGGTACTATTGGATGAAAGGTGGGCGCCCGGTTCCTCAGCTGAACCCCCAGAATCCGAAATACGCTCTCGCCATTCGTCTCTGGCAAAATTTGCCAGTCGCGGTTGCGAACCTTCTTGGGCCTCATATTGTGAAACATCTTCCATGAAGGTTCAGCGAACGCTTCCTCCATCGGCTGCACCGATCGAATTCAGGGACCTCGTTGAAGGGCTGCTAGGGCTCCTGCATCCGCAATCCACACTGGAGCAGCTACAGGCTGAATTGGGCCAATACTTTGGCGTGAAACATGTGTGGTTTGTGTCATCAGGAAAGGCCGCGCTCACTCTCATCCTCCAGGCGCTGCATGGGTTATCTGGACGAGAGAAAGTTGTGCTTCCCGGGTATACATGCTTTTCTGTGCCATCGGCCGTTGTGCGTGCAAGACTATCGGTGGCACTGTGTGACGTGGATCCTTTGTCGTTGGATTTCGACTTTGCCCACCTTTCCAAGATGGCCGATTCGAGCGTGTTATGCGTGTTAGCCACCCATTTGCTTGGGATGGGTATTGATGTGCCCAGAGTGGTTGAGTTATGCCGCCGACAAGGGATCTTTGTCGTAGAGGACGTGGCGCAGGCGTTTGGTGGCCATTGCGGTGCCGTTCCATTCGGGGCGATAGGCGATGTTTCGTTCCTGAGTTTTGGGAGAGGTAAAAATATTACCTGTGGTTCTGGAGGTGCCATTCTTACGAATAATGATCGCATCGGTGAAGCCTTGGCGCGTGAATATGCACCGCTTCCTGATATATCGCTGGTCGGCATGCTGAGAAATTGGCTGGAAGTGGCAGTGACGCAGTTGTTGATCAAGCCGTCCCTCTATTGGTTGCCAGCCGGACTTCCGTTTCTAAAGCTGGGCGAAACAAAGTTCTACACGGATTTCCCGGTTAGCCGTCTCGACCCAATACGGGCCGGGTTATTGCGGCGTTGGAAACGGCGGTTAGACAAATCGACTGCGAGCCGAGTCGCGCATTCCGAGCAGATTCTTCGATCGCTCGCCGTAGGTGATGTGCGGACGCTCAAGCCGTTTGTGCGGGGACAGTCGGTATATTTGCGATTTCCCGTGTTGATGCGTTCGAAGCAGGAAAAGGACGCAGTGTGCCGGTTGTCTGCGAGGCAGGGACTGGGAATCAGCTCTATGTACCCATCATCTCTGCAGCATATTGCTGAGCTTCGTGACGCGCTCTCATCCCAGGAGGTACCCCAGTCGACCTCGATAGCGGAACGACTGGTTACGCTTCCAACGCATGAATTCTTGTCCGATTCCGACCTCGTTCGAATTTCTGATGTACTTCAAGCGGCTCAGCGAGTTGCCGGGGAAGAAACGAGATGTCCTTCGGATGTGGCGAACGGTCAGCATCCTGGTTCTCGGTTACCTCGAGTGAACTGATGGATTAGGCGAGTATGGTTCGAGTGGCAGTGGACGGTAAAACGCCGGGAAACTAACGATGTGGTTTATGGAATGGATGTTCTGGGGCTCGATAGTGTTCATTATCTATGCCTATGCTGGCTACTTACTTGCGTTAGTGGTCCTCTCCTGTTTCAGGAACCGGCCTGTGCTGGCCGGCGATATTCAACCCATGGTCTCGTTTGTCATCACGGCCTATAATGAAGAAGCACGGATCAGGGAAAAGATCGAGAATAGTCTTCAGCAACAGTATCCGCGTGAGCGGCTCGACATAGTTGTGGCTTCCGATTGTTCGTCAGACCGAACCGAGGAGATTGTGCGATCGTATGCAACTTCGGGTGTGCGCCTTGTCCGCGCCCAGGAACGAAGAGGAAAAGAGGCCGCTCAAAAGCTGGCGGTGAGTCAGACAAGCGGGGAGATACTGGTGTTCTCAGATGTCGCGACCACCTTGCCGCCTTACGGCATCGCCAATATTGTCAAGTCGTTCAATGATCCAACGGTCGGCTGTGTCAGTAGTGTAGACCAATTTGTAGATGCCCAGGGAAATCTGAGCGGGGAGGGCGCGTATGTTAAATATGAAATGCTCCTGCGCCAGTTAGAAACGAAGGTGAACACATTGGTCGGGCTGAGCGGGTCATTTTTCGCCGCTCGGAGGACGGTCTGCAGCCCTTGGGCAGACGATCTCCAAAGCGACTTTAATACATTGCTCAATTCCATGAAAACCGGGCTGCGTGGGGTGTCGGATCCGCGAAGTGTCGGCTACTATAAGAACTTAACGGATGAGAAAAAGGAGTACCAACGCAAAGTTCGTACCGTCTTAAGAGGAATTGCTGTGCTGATGCGGAGCTTACCGATGTTAAATCCGTTTCGGTATGGAATCTTTGCGTGGCAACTGTTTAGTCATAAGCTCTGTCGGTGGCTCGTGCCATTCGCGATGATTGGCGCACTGGTCTCGAATAGTGTATTGGCAATCGATTCGGTGCCATACCGGGTTCTTTTGCTGGCGCACGTTCTGTTTTATATGATCGCCGTAGCCTATGCCGGGTGCAGCTGGATGCCAAAGAGTAACGTATTTCGATTACCTTCGTTTTTTGTTGTGGTGAACCTGTCCATTCTTGATGCCTGGATGCGGTATTTTCGGGGAGACCGGGTGTTTCGTTGGGAGCCGTCCAAGCGTTAAGTCAAGGATGGTGGTATCGACTGCAACACAAATACGGGTAAGAAATGGAAACCAGAGGTACTGAATGGATGCGGTGGCTGAAAAGAAAGAATTGCGGAATTTTGGATTGATTATTGGTGGTGTCTTTTTCCTGATCGGGATCTGGCCCCTCATCCGGCATGGTGATGGGATGCGCCTCTGGGCCGTTGTGTTGGGAGCAATTTTGGTACCCTTGGGATTGGTGGCGCCGACTATCCTCGCGCCTCTCTTCAAAGTCTGGATGAAGATTGGCCACGTGATGGGATGGGTCAACACCAGGATCATCCTGGGGATTCTATACTTTGGACTGATCACGCCGATGGGGGTCGTGATGCGGATGTTTGGTTGGGATTCTATGCGCAGAACGCTGAGCCGAGATGCTGCGAGCTATCGGGTCGTGCGGCAAGCGAGGCCTCATACCCATATGACCAAGCAATTTTAGGGAGACGGAGATCGGTATGGGGGAGTTTCTCACTGAGCTGTGGGCATTTATGAAGGAGCGGAAGAAATTCTGGCTCTTGCCGATTATCATGATGCTCGCCTTGTTGGGTAGCCTGATAGTCCTGACTCAAGGATCCGCCGTTGCGCCGTTCATCTATACGTTGTTCTAATTCATGGGACGACTCTCTTGATATGAACATTGGCGTTAGAGGGTTCAAGCAGACGATTCGTTCTGCGGTAGCGGGGATCCTCCACACATCATCGGTGTACAGATGGCGGCACCGAGGCAAGGTCCTGGTGCTCATGTATCACCGGGTGCTGACGACGGACGAAGTCTCCTGTCATCCTGTCCAGGCCGGAATGTACGTGCTCGATACCGTATTCGCTCAACAGATGTCTTTTGTGAAAAGCAATTTTACGGTCCTGTCTCTGCAGGAACTTCTTGATCAGTGGCACCGTGGTGCATGGAATGAGCAGGCACGATACTGCGTAATTACCTTCGATGACGGCTGGTTGGACAATTATCGCCATGCGTATCCCGTTCTGAAGCGATTACGTATGCCTGCGACTATTTTCCTTCCCACCGACTATGTGGGAAGCAACGAGTGGTTTTGGCCTGATCAGTTGGCATCCTTATGCAAAGCTGCTGCTGGTAGAACAGAGGGGACTATATCTCCAAAAAGGATTGAGGCTGTGTTGTCCGGTTTCCTAGGCGGAAGCCTCCCTTTCTCGGCTGAGTCGATGGCGAATCATGAGCAGCTAGCGGACCAAATTATTGAGCGTTGCAAGCATCTGCCGATCGATCGTATCCGCGAGCTGGTTCGCGCGTTGGCGTTGGAACTCAAGGTGACATTGCCGCATGGCCGAGTGATTGTAAATTGGGACGAGGTGCGTGAAATGTCTCAGGGAGGCGTGTCATTCGGTTCCCACTCCTGTACACACCGTATTATGACCACCATCACACCAGACGAGGTTTCCGAGGAGCTTGTGAGATCGCGACAGATTCTGCTGGAGCAAGGTGTGAACTATGTGCCGGTCTATTGTTACCCCAATGGAAATAGCGATACCCGCATTCAGGAACAGGTGAGAGTCAGTGGGTATGAGGCTGCAGTGTCCGTGCAGATGGGTGTGGAAGGGAACCGTCCTGAAAATCGGTATGCGATCCGCCGCGTGGGCATTCATAACGACATCACACACACCATTCCACTGTTCTCCTTTCGTTTGTTCGGTCCTCAACCGAGTTCGGTATAAGGTAATCGGGGGAATGGATGTGAGGGCTGTGTCCCGGGGGCGAACATATTCGTGAGAGTCTTGGTTACCGACGGAAATGAGCGAGCGGCGCTTGCCGTCACCAGAGCGCTAGGACGGGAGCATGTGGAGGTAATTGTTGGGGCGGAGTCCCAACGATCCCTTGCAGGATCTTCTCGTTATTGCTGGCAGCGGATCGTCTATCCGTCTCCTTATCAAAATCCTGAAGGTTTCATCGCCGCCTTGATGGAGGTCTTACAGCGCCATCAAGTAGATGCTGTATTTCCCGTGTCCGATATCGCCATGCATGTCCTTGGGCCGGAGAAGGCCCAGATTGAGCGGTACACGCACTTTCCGGCCCCCACGGCCCAGGCATTTCAGGAAATCTCGGATAAGTACCGATTGATGCAGTGCGCGGTTACTGAAGGCGTTTCCATCCCGGGCACTGTCTTTGTCCCTGATGGACGACTCGAGGGGATTATTGCGAAAATCGATGATTTTCCCGTGGTGGTCAAGCCTGGTTGCTCACTGGTGAAAGAGGGCAATTGCTGGATGAAGACGAGCGTCTGCTATGCCGAGTCGCCCGAGGAACTCCTTCGACTCTATCGTGAGCGGCCGTATCTGCAACGACCTTCGTTGATTCAGCAGCGCGTCATCGGGGAAGGCCAGGGCCTGTTCGTGTTGATGCAGGAGGGAAGGCCGTTGGGAATGTTCGCTCACCGGAGACTTCGTGAGCGTCCCCCCTCTGGTGGGGTCAGTGTGTTGCGGGAAAGTATTGCCTTGCCGAAAGTGATGGTTGAGGCTACCCTCAAGCTGTTGCAGCGTGTGAAATGGAACGGGGTGGCGATGGTCGAGTTCAAAGTAGATGCAGCCACGCAGTGTCCCTTGTTGATGGAGATTAATGGGCGGTTTTGGGGTTCATTGCAGTTGGCGGTGGATGCTGGGGTGAATTTTCCGATGCATTTGCTCAACATGGCGATGGGACGGGGCGAGATGGTACCTGAAGATGGATATCGTATCGGAGTCAAGTCCAGGTGGTTGTTGGGGGATTTGGATCAGTTGTTAATGCGTGTGAGGAAGAGCGATCGCGCGTTGAATCTTCCACCAGGGGCCCCGTCGAAGTTGCAGTCACTCATGTCTTTCTGCCTGTTTTTTGAGCGAGACGTGTTTTATGAAATTGAGCGGTTCGATGATCTGGCCCCGAGTCGTTTCGAAGTGATGCGGTATCTCAAATTGGCATAAGGAGTGGTCATGTCGGAGGTTGACGCTCGATCTGAGGTAAAGGTGGTGTCCGCCTCTGTGCGGGATGTCGCTCGTTCAGTGAAGCGAGCTGTCAATGGGGTGCTGGATCGGTGGCGCTATCGGATGTTGCTCACTCGCCAGAGTTTCCCGAATCCTACGAATGCCATTCTAGTGGTGTGCAAAGGCAATATCTGTCGGAGCCCACTCGCAGAAGCCTATCTTAAGCATCAGGTTGGAAAACATGGGTTGACTACTGTGGTTGAGTCGGCAGGGCTCGAAACATCGTTCGGAAAGCCTGCACATCCGTTGGCACAAGTCGTCGGCACGCAGGAAGGCCTCTTGCTTGGCAAGCACGCAACCCAGCCGCTGCACAAAGAGCAGGTCGAACGAGCAGACATCATTCTGGTTATGGAATGGGAGCAGCGTAATCGGGTCATCAAGTTGTACCCTCAAGCCACGCAGAAAGTATTTCTACTCAGGCAATTTTATGACCAATCTGTGCGGGAAGTTGCCGACCCCTACAGCGGGACGCTACAGGATTTTCAGGTCTGTTTCTCAATGATTAAGCGAGCCTGCGATGTGCTAGTGATGCGAATGTTGCCCGCGGCCAAGTCGGGCTAGGGCGACCGGATCGAGGATGAAGAGGCACGTGGATGGCAAAGACTAAGGGAGGCCCGGCATCGACATGAGCTTGCGGACGAGACTGTTCAATATCTATTGGACAATGCGGGGCGCCATTGTGCCGAAGTTGAGATACTCCCAGTATTCGTATGAGGAATCGCTGAAGCGCTATGTGACGCCATCAGTTGAATGGGTGGAGATAGGCTGTGGACACTCCGTCCTTCCCAGTTGGCGAGCGAATGAAGAGCGCCAACTTGTGAAAACCTGCAAGGCCATTTTTGGCATCGACTATGACCTGCCTTCACTGAAGGCACATCCCAACATTACGAAGAAGCTGCGGGGCGATGTCACCAAGTTGCCGTTTAGAAGTCAAGCCTTTGATCTGGTGACAGCCAATATGGTTGTCGAACATCTCGATAATCCAGATGAACAGTTTAGAGAGATTGGGCGGATCCTTAAGTCGAAAGGCGTGTTCTTGTTTCACACCCCAAACGCATACGGTTATGGAGTGATTTTATCCAAGGTTGTGCCTGAGTGGCTCAAGGGTAAGCTTATCTACTTGCTTGAAGGTCGCGAGGAGCATGATGTGTTTCCCACCCACTATAAGGCGAATACTGAAGCTCAGGTCAGGACGCTTGCTCAAGCCAACGGCTTTGAGGTATTGCAGCTTGATTTGATTCCAACCGATGCCATCTTTGCTATGCTTCCGCCGCTGGCAGCCGTAGAGTTGTTGTGGATCCGGTTGCTTATGACGCGGCCGTTCAGGAGTCTTCGGACAAATATGATTGTGGCCTTGAGGAAAGCGGCATAGGAATACCCTGATCCACCAACCTGCCACCTGCACATGCTGGTTTTACCAAGAGGTGGAGATTGGTACTGTCAGTCGTGTGGTAATGTCAGTGGAGAGGTGCGGTTCGATATGTTGAAACCCAGTTCCGTTCGTGTTCACGAGGGGACTCGCTCTGCTAATTCTCGCTTCCGTGTAACGCCACCTGAATCGAATATCGGCTTCTATCTAGTCCTTGTGGCTCTCTTGTTCGAGTTCGGGCGACCGCAAGATTTTTTACCCCCTCTTAAGGTGATTCCGTTTCCTTCTCTCATTGATGTGTCGCTGGGATTAGCCGTTCTTATTTCGGGTAAAGCTAGCCTTGCCAATATTCAAACCAGGCTCTGGATGGGGCTATTAGGGTTCATGGCACTATGGGTGCCATTTGCAAATAATAATTTCCACGCCTTGATGACGTTTAAAGACATGACTTTGTATTTCTTTTTTTATTTAGGGATTGTCACTTTCGTCGATTCTACCAGTCGTATGCACAAGCTTATTCTCGCGTGGTTGGCTGTACATGCCGTATTGGCCGTTAACGGCATGTTGCATCAAGGGCGTGGAGTTGGTGGATGGTTAGGGGACGAGAACGACTTTGGAATGGAAATGAATGTGGCTGTTCCGGTCGTATTTTTCATGTATCAGGCAGCGTCGACTCAACGGGCAAAGTTCGGCTATATCGTCTTGCTGGGCCTCGTTGTTATGTCAGTCGTAGCTACGTCATCGCGAGGCGCATTTTTGGGTTTGCTGGCCATTGGGGCATTCTGCTGGTTTTATTCTTCCCGCAAAATCATGTCACTCCTGGTCGGTGTATGCCTTGCCGGCTTGATCCTCATTGCAGCGCCTCAGGAATACTGGGATCGAATCAGCTCAATCACCGATGACAGCACAGTGGAAACTGGCACTGCTGGCCAACGGATGTTCACCTGGGGAATAGGGTGGGAAATGTTCCTCGCCAATCCCATTTTGGGCGTAGGGCAGGGAAACTTTCCCTGGACAATCGGCGAGTACATGGGAGGACGTACGTGGCAAACGAAATCACTGGCCGGGCGTCAGGCGCATTCGCTTTACTTTACGTTGATGCCAGAACTCGGGCTTGTAGGAATCATCATTTTCGGTGCGATGATCTATCTCAACTATAGAGACACGAGGGTGCGTCAGTACTTTCCCATCGGGTCGCACAGGGTGGGTCAAAAACGTGAAAATAGAGAAGGAAACGATCCTGAATTTGAACGGGCAGCCTTGTTCGGTAATGCAATTTTAGGCGGCATGATAGGGTATCTCACGACTAGCGCCTTCATCTCCACTCTTTACTACCCCACCTTCTGGATTTTGATGGGGTTTGCGGTCGCCCTTCGAAATACCACGCAGTTGTATGCCGTGGCTCAGTCGGATATTGCTGCTTCATCGAGCCCTGAACAGAAGGTTTCTCTTTGGAGCCGGCCTCGAACCGTGAGATTGCGACATTGACGCTGCTGCCGTGTCAGTCCATCCCTGAGAATGGGGTTGCCCCTCTTTCCACATTCACCAGGCAGAGCTGGTGGGAATGCCACCACGCAACATGATTCGAACAATTCTCTTTCTTTCGACTAGCAGCGGGCCTGGTGGGGCGGAGCGAGTGATCAATAATTTGGCCGCGTCGCTGGATCCACAAAGATATCGAGCCGTTCTGTGCCTGTTTCGACCTGGCTGGCTCCAGGACCGAAGTGAGAGTCGAGGAATCCGCACCTTCATCATTCCGACGCACGGGATGACCGATTGGCGATGGGCAATTCAATTCAAACGACTCCTGCGACAGGAACAGGTGGATCTGATTCACGCGCATGAGTTTGATGCCAATGTACAAGGGACCTTTGTCGCGGCGCTTACAGGCCTTCCGCTCGTCGCAACCGTCCATGGGAAAAACTATTTCTGGGAGCGACTCCGGCGTCGCCTGGCATACCGCTGGGTGAGTCGCAGGGCAACTATGGTGGCTGTATCGGAGAATCTCAAGCAATTCATTGTTGAACAAGTCGGAGTTTCTCCGAGTCGCGTCAAGGTGCTCTATAACGGCGTGGATATGTTGCCTCAGTGTGACCGCACTGAGGTGGAGGCGTGTCGAAAAGAATTGGGCCTGCCAGAGAGTCATCAAATTGTGGGGGTGGTGGGTAATCTATATCCTGTTAAAGGGCATCAGTATTTGATTGAGGGGATTCCCTCTGTCTTGGCGAAATGTCCTAACACCTCGTTCGTGTTTGCCGGCAGAGGGCAGCTCGAAACTGAACTGAAGGCGCACGTAGATCGGCTTGGTGTAGGAGGAAAGGTTTTCTTTCTTGGTCTGAGGCAGGACATCCCACGAATCCTGGCCATGCTGGATGTGTTTGTGTTGCCCTCTCTCTCGGAGGGGCTTTCAATGGCAATCCTCGAGGCGATGATAGCCGGAAAACCAGTGGTCGCGACACAGGTTGGAGGGAATCCGGAACTGATTCTCGATGGAGAAACAGGCTTTCTGGTTCCGCCGCGTGATAGTCAGGCCCTAGCGGCTCGGTTAGTAACGTTGTTGACCGATAAGCAACAGGCGGCCCTCTTTGCAGAGAGAGGCAAGCGTCGGGCCGAAGGGCAATTCAGCCTGCGGACCATGGTGTCTTCCTATCAGTCGCTCTATGAGGAGTGCCTGGAATTGGGAAAATAATTCGCCACCCTTCGATGTTGAGCGTATAGTGCCGCTCAGCGTTCCAACAGGGAGAGGCGGTTGTGCTAGGTGGTGAGGTGTTCTATTGAGCAGAACGCAAGTTGCGAATCAGCTGTGAAGGTATGTCATGTCGCGATGGGCGACTTGTGGGCAGGGGCGGAAGTTCATCTGCTTGCGCTCATGACGTACCTCGTTCGACTACACGGGTTCGAATGGGCGGTGGTTCTATTCAATGAGGGGCGGTTGGCGGATGAACTTCGGAAACTTCCGCTCTCCCTCACGGTCATTCCCGAAAAACACCATGGCCCGCTAGCTCTCGCTTCTCGCCTTGGAAAAGTTTTTCGGCAGTTTCGTCCCGATGTCGTTCATACCCACAAGTACAAAGATTCCATCCTCGCTGCACTTGTCGCCCGCTACATGGGGGTCCCTCATGTGGTCAGAGTGGTTCACGGTATGCCCGAACCATTTAAAGGGCTGAGGAATGTGAAGATGGCCGGGTACACGATTGCGGACAGATTCGTGACCGGATGGCTGGTGGATAGGGTGATCGCTGTCTCATCCGACATTGAACAGGCTTTGCTCAGGAGCTATGACGCCGCTCGAATCGTCTGTATACACAATGGGATCGATCTGGAAGCGGTCCGCGTCACTACTCAAAGGGCGGATATGCGTAGGAAGTGGAATATTGACGACAAGGCCGTTTTGATTGGAACGGTGGGACGGCTGGTTCCAGTGAAAGGCCATGCCCTGTTATTGAAAGCCTTTCGAATCCTGTCTCAGTCTTTTCAGAATGTGATATTAATTTTTGTTGGCGATGGGCCGTTGCGTGAGCAGCTTGAAACGGAAGCGAAACGGTTAGGCTTAGATCAATCCGTGATATTCTCGGGCCATCAAGAACAGTCTTATGATTTCATCAACATGATGGACATTTTTGTTTTGCCGTCTCTGCATGAAGGAATTCCGATGGTCCTATTAGAAGCCTTTGCTCTGAAGCGGCCGGTCATTGCGAGCCGAGTCGGTGGAATTCCTGAAGTGGTATCACATGGTGAGTCTGGAATTTTAGTAAACCCGGCGAAGCCTGATGAACTGGCGAGAGCGATTGGCGCTCTCATCGATGATCAGGTAACGGCTGTTGCATTTGGCGTGGCTGGGCGGGCACGAATTGAGGCTGACTTCAGTGCGAGTACCATGGCAAATCAAACAGCTGGGATGTATCGGTCAGTGTGCAAGGGGTGAAATGAGAATTCTGTGGTTGGGACATAATCTTGCTTATCCTCCTAAGGGAGGCCCGCTTCAGCGAAATTACAACTTGCTGAAGGAAGCGGCCAAACATCATGAGGTGCATGCACTCGTGTTTGATCAGCCGGCATCCAGGCCCCAAGGTGTGACTCCACAGGACTGTGTCGAAGCGTTGCGAAAGTTCTGCGCCGGTGTGGAGTGGGTGCCTCTTCCACAGGATTCTCTCGGACTGGGCCGTTATTGTAGGGCGTTTGGTGCTATGGTGAGTGGTGAGCCATATGAGTTCCGGTGGTTGCGTTCTGAAGAGATGTCCGCTCGTCTCACCAACTTGGCCAGCAGGTTTCGCTTCGATGTCGTGCATGTGGATACATTGGGATTGTCTCCCTATGGATTGCTCGTTCCTCATGCAGGGAGGGTGTTGAATCATCACGATATTGAGTCTGCACTGGTCCAGCGACGTGCGTCCAACGAACGCAGTGCAATGAGGCGTGCATTCTGGTTACGGGAATCGGCACACCTGCTTGCCGCAGAAAGACGATGGTGTCCTACCTTCGATGCTAACCTAGTGGTGTCTGAGGATGAAGGACAGTTAGTGAAGGCCTCCTGTGGGAACAGTGCCATTTGCGTCGTTCCGAACGGCGTCGATATCGAATACTTTACCCCGCGACCAGATCCAGGAGGAGCGCAGTTGTTATTTTGCGGGCGCCTCGATCAACTAGCGAACAAAGGCGCCATAACCTACTTCTTTGAGTCGATCTGGCCTCAATTAACAGACAGAATGAAAAATGTGGAAATTAACGTAGTGGGAAAAAACCCTCCGGCCTGGTTAGTGAGGCTATCTCAGCACGATCCTCGAGTGCACGTCCCTGGGTTTGTGGATGATGTCCGGCCCTATTTCCAGAAGTCGACGGTATTCGTCTGCCCCATCACGGACGGGGGAGGGACGCGATTGAAAATACTCGATGCCTTGGCGATGGGCATGCCGATAGTGAGTACGACTTTTGCGGCATCTGGTTTGCGTTTGTACGATGGAAAACATTTGCTTCTGGCTGATACGCCGGCCGACTTTGTGAGCAAAGTCTGTCGATTATTGTCGGATAAGGCTCAAAGAGCCGATTTGACCTTGGCTAGCCGTGAGGTGGTAGTCAGTGCGTATGCATGGGAGGTCATAGGACAGCGGTTGCGCGATGCATATGCTGCCGCGAACTCTCTGAGGATTGCCAAGCGACTGTCGTAAGAGTGCTGCCAGCGCCATACCCTCCGTCTGCCGAATGAGTCTGTTAAGCAAAATGGAAATCTATTAATGAAAACAAATCTTTCCATTTTTGGGGCCGCTGTAGTTGTTCGCCTGCTGATGTGGTGGCTACTGCCCGAGCCGCATTTGCCTTACAATGCTGTCTTTGCCTATCTGAACGGGGCAGAACTCCTGCTGCATGGAGAGGGTTTTTCAGATGTCACATTTCCTTTCTATACCCCTCCATTATATTCCATGTGCATTGCGTTGGTGGCATTTGTGTTTGGTGGGGACGGAATCGTTGGTATCAAGGCCATTCAAGTGCTAGTAGATTCACTTACTGCTGTGACAATATTTGTAATTTTCAGAGACTTGTTCGACCGAGCTATTGGATATCTATCAGCCATGATCTGGGCGCTATATCCCTTCGCCGTTTATCCAACCCTATACATTGGAACGGAAACATTTTTTACGTTCTTCGTTGCCTTGTGGGTGTTGCTTACCACCCGTGCTATGAGGGAAGGTAAGTGGCAACTTTATTGTGGGGCTGGTGCCGTTTTGGCGTTGGCTACCTTGACAAGAGGAACGACTCAGTTCTTGCCACTACTGCTGCCGTTTGTGTTACTAGCCTTTCGAAAACCAGGCGCGCATTGGTGGAGCTATTATCTTATGACGCTGGCATGCTTCATCCTTGTGATCCTGCCATGGGGGGTTCGGAACTATCTTGTCCTGCACGAGATTATCCCGGTTGGGGCAAACAATACGGTTGTTCTGTGGGGATCTTCTGAACCGCTTTGGACCATTGATACCAGGAGTCGAGAATATCCCTTACTACTCGAGGCCGCAAAATCAAAAGGGGTAGTGCCGGAATTATCTGTTACCAGCCTCGTTGAAAGAGACCGGCTTAATGTGCGTTTAGCTATGGAGAACTATCGGGAACGCTTAGCGAAGGATCCCATCAGCATAGTACCTTTTATGGTTAAGAAGTTTCTTCGGCTGTGGTATTCGACAGAGTCGGGTAGCAACCATGGCATGTCTCTGGCCATTAATAGTTTTATTTACATCCCTGCGTTAGTCGGTGTGGTTGTTGCCTGGAGAAGAAAGAGGGCCATCACGGTGGCTCTCTGCGGCCTGGTTGGTTACTTCGCTTTCTTACACTGGATCACTTTGCCCCTATTCCGCTACATGATTCCGGCGATGCCTTACATCATACCTTTTTCTGCGATTGGCCTATTGTTCATTGTAAAGCATAGTTGGCCTGCAATGTACGTCCGCATACATGCCGTGTCACATGCGGAACGGGTAGGCTGAGACTATGAATCGGGAGGCGAATTCTCGGATTAAACTTTTTTTTGACGTGTCAGTACAACGACGATCGTACTACACAGTTTTTGTTCTTCTCTTTCTACTTCAGCTTTGCCCCATCTGGTTTATTTCCTATCCAGCTATGCATGATTACCCGAACCATCTGGCTCGTATACATATTCTTCATCAATATGGTGACAATGAGTCCTATCAGGCTACCTATAGTCGTGACTTGAGCATTCTTCCAAATCAGGCCATGGACCTAATCGTGCCAGCACTGATGGACGTCGTAAGCATTGAATATGCGAGCAAGATCTTCCTTTCACTGGTAGTGGGGGCTATCAATTTTGGCTTCCATTGCCTAGGCCTTGCGGTCAATGGTCGACCTCACTGGAATGCTCTGGCTGCCACATTCTTTACTTATAACTTTGCCTTTGCTTACGGATTTGTGAACTACTTGTTTGGGCTAGGGGCCTATCTTATTACCTTCTCCGTTTGGTTATGGTCATGTTCAAGGTGGACATTCTGGCGAATCGTTTCAGTTTCAGCGCTTGCCATGATCTGCTACGTCTCCCATCTTTCCGCCTTTGTATTTCTAGGAGTATCCATTACATTCTTCATAGGGTGTAATGTTAGCAAAAGTGGGAAATTCCCCCAATTTCATCAACTGCTAGGGTTGATACCATTGCTTCTTCCAGTTAGTGTCCATATTCTTCACGGTGCCATACTGCATGATAAAGGGGGCATGACTTGGTGGCATCCGTTGGTATCAAAAAAGTTGGTAGGTCTGGCATATCCGTTTTTGACCTACGATCTCGTAGTGGATCTCAGCCTCGGACTCGTTTTCATTTTCTTAGTCTCGTTGGCCACCAAGAGGAAAGGACCTCGTTTGGTTTGCCCAGAACTGTTTCTTCTTGGCGTAGTTTTCCTGATTCTTTACGTTCTCTCACCCATGAGTGGTGTTCAGACTAGCTATATCGACAGGCGGTTCTTGCTGCCAGCAATTGCCTGTCTGTTGTTGGGAATTCGATTGGACCTCTCACGACAGATAGGACAGTATGCGATGGTAGGTTTGATTGGTCTATCCTTCGTGCGAGGAGCAGAGGTGTGGTACTTTGGCGACCGAATCGCTAGAGAAGTTCAGAGTCATGTTCGGATGCTTGACATTCTTCCGGATGGTGTACGGTTGTATCCGCTAGTAGTCCACAACCAGTCCTCTGGGCAACGCTGGTTGTGGGACATGCACTTTTTTTATACAGCGCACTATGCCACCGTTTATCGACATGCTTTTGTACCAACCATTTATGCCTGGAAGGGTGCGCATCCCCTCAATCTACGCTCGGCTGTCCAGGACTATGCTCAGATACAGCAGGATACTTCTATGGAGCAAGTCAACTGGTCGAGTATCTTTTCTAAGTACGATTATTTGTGGGGATACAATTTGTCAGATGAGTTCAGGCGATTCCTACTCGCAGAACATAACCTGGTTGCTGAATCGGGGAATGCGATGCTTATTCGGATTGGAAAGGGTGTCATCCCAGAATACTACGGCGCTTCCGAATTGGAATCTATGCAGGAGTGATTACGTCTCGTCCTCTTGATCGCCTCGCTTCTCTGGTTCCCCACCGGATGATCGTAAGCTCCCCCTAGATCGAGACAGCCATGAGGAGAATTTTCTGGCACAATCGTCATCCTAGCCAGGAGGTTCCCATGCGCCAGTCGAAGTTCACCGACACGCAAATCGTGTCGATCCTGAAAGCAGCCGATGCCGGGCGCCCGGTCAACGAGTTGTGGCGGCAGCACGGCATCAGTTCCGCGACCTACGACAAGTGGAAAGCCAAGTACGGCGGGCTCGAGGCCTCGGACGTGAAGCGACTGAAGGAGTTGGAGCACGAAAATAACCGTCTCAAGCGGATGTATGCCGATCTCTCGCTGGAGAATGCAGCGCTGAAAGATGTCATCGCAAAAAAACTCTACGGCCTGCTGAGCGGCGGGAGGTCGTGGCCCACCTGGTCATGGAGGGCGGCCTTCCGGTTCAGCGGGCCTGTCGCGCAGTCGGGCTGAGTCGGGCGACGTACTATCGGCCTGGCATCGATTGGGCTCAGCGGGATGCGCCAGTGATTGCGGCGTTGACGACGCTCGTCGCGGCGAAAAGCCGCTGGGGTTTCTGGAAGTGCTGGAGACGACTCCGATTGGATGGCCAACCGTGGAATCACAAGCGGCTGTGGCGGGTGTACTGCCAGCTCCGCTTGAATCTCCCCCGTCGGACGAAGAAGCGGCTCCCTCTTCGTCCGCGTCAGCCGCTCGTGGTGGTGCCTCAGCCCAATGTGGTGTGGGCCGTGGACTTCATGAGCGATACGCTCTACGGCGGCCGACGCTTCCGGACCTTCAATGTGTTGGATGAAGGTGTCCGGGAAGGCGTGGCCATTGAGATTGATACGTCGCTTCCGGCTGAACGCGTGATTCGCGTGCTGGAGCAAGTCGTGAGCTGGCGGGGACAGCCCCAAGCGATTCGGCTCGATAACGTACTATAGGCGGAAAGCAAACACGCACTGCGGACAGATCTCCTCCGTGCCGTCGGAACGGCCATCCTGCACTGTCGGCAGCCACTCCCAATGGTCTTCCACGGTTTGTGAGGCACTGCTCACCATAGTGATACAAGGTCCTGGCTCAGGCCTTGACCGTACTCCACACAGCAGGCAGCCCCAGTGGAAGCTCCGAGCATTATCTACGAGGTCAGTGCTTGCCTCGACGGCCCACGCGAACGGAGTGCTCCACTGGGAGGGAGTGCCTCAAAGTACGGCCGATAGTCGGTCCCCGTCTTAATCAGGCCATGAGCCACGCGCGCCACTTTAGCGGCGACGGCGCAGAGGGCCTTGCGCTTCCGATCCGGATTCTGAGGATCGGCCTTGATATACCGCGCATACTTTTCGCGAAACGTATTCTGCCGCATCCGAACCGCCCCATTGGCAGCCATCCAGAAGGCATAGCGGAGTCGCGCATTCCCATGCTTCGACAACCGGCTTATCCCACGGAACTGGCCGGACTGCTGCGTGCTGAGATCGAACCCGCAGAACTTGAGGAATTGTCGGTGATGCGGAAACCGACGCAGGTCCCCGGCTTCGGCCAAAATCGTGAGGGCGAGAATCGGTCCCACTCCCGGTAAGGTTCGGAGCCGGTGATAGTCGGGATGGGACTGAAGCACCTGGTCCGCCTGGTGCTCAATCGCGGCCCGGAGAGCGCACAGGTGCTGATGTTCCGCCAGCATCACACGGAACATCTGAATGGCTTCGGAGTCTTCCGCCACGGCGAGCCCAATGCTCTGACGAGCAGTGGCATAGAGGTCAGCGAGGAAACCGCGCTTATTCACTTTGCGGCCCACCACGGTCCACGCCTCGTGCGCAAACACTTCTTGGGAATAGCGGGTGATGGCGGCGGGACAGGGGAACCGATGCAGCAGCTGCGTAAACCACTGCGCCCGCGAGTTCGTGTAGTACCGTTCCGCCTCGGGAAAGTACAGCGGGAGGTAATGGATCATGATGCTATGCTGGACCTGCACCTTCCGAAGTGAGACCTGGTAGTGAGTCTGGGCGAGTTCCTGCAGGTCGTTCATGGCGTGCACGAGCGGATCGTGATACCGCTGGGAAACACCGGTTTTGAGCAAATGGAGCAAGACTTGCGTGTCTTTGGGATCGTTTTTATCCCATGAGTTGTAGAGCGCATCGCGCGTCCGCGCCACCGCGAGGGAAGAAATGAGGCGCAACTCGAAGCCGCATTGGCCCAGATAATAGGCCAGGGGGCGATGGTAGTTGCCCGTGGCTTCAAACCCAATGAGGACCGGCGTCTCGAACGCGCGGAGCCGGTCGCGCAAGGTCTCATAATCCGGCTGGCAGTTCCTGATCCGCCATCGCTGCCGGCGTCCGGTCGGTGGCTCCACCAACACTTCATGAACCAATTTCGCTACATCAATCGCCACGAAGGTACCATTCTGCGTGGTTGTGGAACACGCCATCATAAGATGCCCTCCTCCTAGAGTGAGTTGCTGCTTGGCATTCTAGGGGAGATCTGAACAAACGATGAATGCCTGTTCCGCTTATACTATGGTCCCGAATTCCTCGCCGACCGGTTCATCACCTGGTGCGCGGAACGAGGGATTCAGCTGTGGCACATCCAGCCAGGCAAGCCGGATCAGAATGCCTTGATCGAGCGGTATAACCGGACGTATCGGACCGAAGTGCTCAATGCGTACGTGTTCGAGTCGTTGGAGCAGGTGCGAGAGATCAGTGCCGAGTGGGTGCAGAGTTATAATGAAGAGCGGCCTCATGATGCGTTGGCGGGCCTGCCGCCCGCCACGTATCGGGCCCAAGTGGAGGCCAGAACGTCTCCCATGAAACTGTCTCCTTGACGGGGAAGCTTACGGGGACCCCCGCTTGAACCCGGGAGCGCAACTTTTAAGGCGTTGTAACGGCTCGTAGGGTTGGGCTTGCAGGTGGTCCTGGTGGTTGGTCAGGGGAGGTACCTCCGCTTCCCACCGACACATGCAGGTGGTCCCACATGTGATGCCAAGCTTTGCTGCAGTCACGCCCCAGTGAAACGTTTGGGTAACATTGGTAGACGGCCGTTCCGTCCCAGGTGTGATTATATTGTATGTCAGTAAAACCACCTGGAGAGAGATTTACGCCTGAGTAATTGCCGACAAGTCTGCCGTCTACCCACCATTTCAATATCCCGTCGCGAGAGGTCATTGTGGTGCTTGCTTTTTGATAGAGCTCTATGAAATGCCAACCGGATCCCGGTAGCACGTTCCCGTTTCCGGCATTCGGATTGAACCAGCCACTTCCAGCTCCAGCGGACGGATTGCCACATCCGGGGCTATAGTACGAGGGAATATGGCAATTGTCGTATTGTGTAGATTGCATGTACCATTGAAGTGTTCGAGCCTGATCATAGCCCTGGGGCCCCTGCCAACTTAGGAAGTTCGCGTCGATGTCGCTCTTAATAAAGATAAGTTTATTTACATTATTTGCATTGCCCTGAAAATCTGAATTCGTTTTCCACAGTGTTCCGAGATAGACTTCTCGTGCCGGTCCGGATTGAAACGAATAAACAAATTGCCCTCCACCGGTAGCAGCATTTGCTTCCAGCACCTCGTCAAGTATGCCGGATGGTGATACTGGTCCCGAAGAATCCGTAGAGAAAGGCTGATTTCCATACACATTCAGCATGTTGCAAACGGTTCCCGAGAAGGGGCAATCCACGTGCTGGGAAAATCCAGCCGGTTCATTGGTCCAGACTCCTGCTGCATAACTTTGCTGAACGGCCACAAGGCTCGCACAGAGAGTCAGCATGGCCACAATCGCAGCCAATCGCTGGGAGACCTGAGGTGTCGAGTGACCATCCATGATTGCCCTCTTATTGGTGGTGTATCCCGTATCGAGTGGTGTTGTGATCATGTGGCTCCATCTGTTCGGCTGTAGATCCCTGGTGAAGTGGGGGCTCATGGTTTGGCTGAACAGTTTCCTCCCTCGAGTGAATCTCCATCCGTCATGCAGCAAGATCGATGCCTGCCACACCCGCTGCGGTTCTACCATAACAATAGCTCTTATAACCTTGCAAATGCTTTCACAATTCTTACTTGCTTGATCCGCGACTGCACGACGACCTGTCGGCCACTGAGGACTGAGTGCTGTGTGGAGAAGAGGTCAGTGCCGGTCAAAATGGTGCTGGCCGGACTGCGGCTTGACGAAATGTTCAGGCGCGGCGGTCAAATCTTCCCTGTGAGCAGGAAGGGGAAGGCGTGTTTGGTCATGTCCCTGGACATCACTAGTCGATGATCGTCTGTGCAGCGATGGAGGGGCAGGGTTCGTGCTGTTGTTAGGGCATGTCATCGACAGCCTGTGGTGCGTGGCAGGAGGTGATTGTTGATAGCATGTCCCTGTGCTTGTGGGAAATCGTTGACGGATGGATGATATTCTGCCATTCTTTTTTACGACATGAGTGTTGTGGTGGTGACTGACGAGGGGAGCGACATGGCGAAGAAGACGCAGCGGCAGATCGCAGTAGTGGGGTTGGGGTATGTGGGGTTGCCGATCGCGGTGGCGTTCGGTAAGTCTGCGCCGGTGATTGGGTTCGATATCAATAAGACCAAGGTCGAGGAGTTGCGCAAAGGGGTGGATCGAACCGGGGAGGTATCACCGCAGGACCTAAAATCCAGCCGCGTTCGCTACACGTCCGAGCCGAGCGACCTCAAGACGGCTGACTTTATTATCGTTGCGGTGCCGACCCCCATTAATGACGCCCTTCAGCCGGATCTGACGGCCCTGAAAAAAGCGTCGGAACTGATCGGTTCCAATCTCGCTCCCGGTGCCATTGTGGTGTATGAATCGACGGTGTATCCCGGTGCGACAGAGGAAGACTGTCTGCCGATTCTGGAAAAAGCGTCGGGCATGAAAAGCGGCATTGATTTCAAAATCGGATACTCGCCGGAGCGCATCAATCCTGGGGATAAGGAACACACGCTGGAGCGAATCATTAAGGTGGTCTCCGCCCAGGACGAGGAGTCGTTGGAGATCGTCGCACAAACCTATGCCATGGTGGTGAAGGCTGGAATCCATCGGGCCTCCAGTATCAAAGTTGCTGAAGCGGCGAAGGTGATCGAGAACACGCAGCGCGATCTGAATATCGCCCTCATGAACGAGCTGTCGTTGATTTTTCATCGGTTGGGGATCGATACGCGAGCGGTTCTGGACGCGGCAGGCACGAAGTGGAATTTTCTGAAGTTCAGCCCTGGGTTGGTCGGGGGGCATTGCATTGGAGTCGACCCCTACTACCTCACCGCGAAAGCCGAATCCGTCGGATATCATCCTCAGGTGATTCTGGCAGGGCGACGGATCAATAACAGCATGGGCAAGTATGTCGCCGAGCAGACGATGAAGTTGTTGAGCCAGGTCGAACGGCCGGTCAGTGATTTGCGGGTCGGGGTGTTGGGACTGACCTTTAAAGAGAATGTTCCGGATCTCCGGAATAGCCGGGTGCCGGACATTGTGAACGAACTAAAAGAATATGGAATTCAGGTCATGGTCCATGACCCGCTCGCGGAACCAGAAGAGGCCGTGGGGGAGTATGGCCTGCGCCTCTCGCCTTGGGAACAACTAAAGCAACTCGATGGGATTGTGTTGGCTGTGGCTCATCGGGAATATCTGAAGATGGACATCTCAGAGCTGTTGAAGCCATTGCGGAAACAACGGAACAATGTGGTGGTCGACGTGAAGAGCGTGCTGAGCCCAGACACCTTGCCGGGATCGGTCAAGTATTGGAGGCTCTAGGCTATCGTCGAAGTAATCAGACGGAGATCGTTGACCTCCACCCTCCACCCTCGAATCTCGATCAACACCTTAGTTGATGGATCTTCTCTCCGGAGGCCGGACGGAGCGTCCGGCCTCGTCGGTTCTCCAGCTGCCTTGATGTGCCGATCGATTAATGCCGCGTCTCCTATCTGCCGAAAGAGATAGGCGACGCAGGAATTACGCCTACCGTTCAAAGCGAGAAACTGATTGTCGCGTGTGTGTCAGTTTGATATACCAAAGAGGTTATCATTGTGTTGATCCGACCTATGCGTTCACCCATCCCTATGAAACACATCCCAGCCGCATGTCAATGGACTCGTTGGGTGTTCACGGCGGCGCTCGGTCTGGTATGGGGCTTTGCCGGCGCGGGGTGCGGGACATTCGTATCCCCTGACGTCAAACGCGGGGATCAGCATCTGGCAGCGGGCAACTGGGAAGAAGCCACGGTAGCCTATCGGCAGGCCCTCAAGGACGATCCGTTCGAGCCCTCCCTACAGAACAAATATTCCGTGGCCCGAGAGCGTGCGGCTGCGACGCATGATGAGCGTGGTCGTCAGTTGCTGAAGGACCGTCAGTTCGATCAGGCCGCCGAGGAATTCAAGCGCGCCCTGACGATCGAGCCGACGAGCAAGGAGCATGAGTCCGGCCTGACGGAGGTCTTGCGGTTGAAGGAAGCGCGCGACCGGTATCGGGAAGCGGAACGTCTTGCGCAGTTGGGGCGTGTGAGTGAAGCCATGACCGGCTATATGCGGGCCGTCGAGTTGGACCCCTCCTATAAAGAGGCGCTGGAAGGCGTGGCGAGGCTCTCCGCCGAGCAGCATGCGATCGATCGCGACGACCGACAGAAGCAGCCGGTCACGTTGCAGTTTCGCAATGCGGGCCTGAAGGAAGTGGTGGAGGCGCTGGGGAAGGCGGCTCACGTCAATTTTGTGTTCGACAAGGATGTGCGCAACGATCCTATTACCATCTCGTTGGAAGACAAGCCTTTCGACGAGGCGCTGGCGCTGGTTTTGAACAGCAATAGCCTGTTTTCCCAGAAGGCCGGTCCGACCCTGTTCATCATCAGCCCCAATACCAAGCAAAAGCAGGAACAGTACCAGGACCTGATGATCCGTACCTTCTATCTATCGTCCGCGAAAGCGAAAGACATGGTGGCGCTGCTGAAGTCCATGCTGGAGGTCAAGCACATTCACGGCAATGAAGCGTTGAACACCATCGTGATTCGTGATCAGCCGGAAAAGGTAGAACTTGCGGAGAAGATCATCCAGGCGAACGATCGTGAAGATTCAGAGGTGTTGTTCGACGTCGAAGTGTTGGAAGTGAATCGTACCGTTGATCAGACCTATGGCTTATCCTACCCGAAGCAGCTGGCCGGAGCGGTGATACCTCCCGGATTTGCCGGCACGATTGCGGGGGATATTGGGCAGCAACTCACCTATCGCAACCTGGCGAGTCTGGGGCAGGACAGTTATCTGTTCAAGCTCCCGACAAACGTGCAGCTGGATTTCTTCAAGCAGGTCACTGATGCCAAGACCCTGGCCGCGCCGAAGGTGCGGGTCCTCAATAACAAGAAAGCGGAAGTGAATATCGGCGACAAACAACCGATCTTGCTCTCGACAACCAACGTGCTGCCCGGACAAGCTGCGACCGGTGCGGTACCGACGACCTCGACAGTCACGTCGATCGAGTTTCGCGACACCGGTGTGAAGCTGACGGTGGAGCCGAATATCCACCTGGCGAACGAACTCTCGTTGAAAATGAAGATCGAGGTGATTCGGCTGGGCGATACCGTTCTGCTGCAGCAGTCTCCGCCGATCACGCAGTTCAAATTCGGCAATCGTTCCGCCGAGACCATGTTGAATGTGCGCGACGGGGAAACCATTGTGCTGGGCGGGCTCCTGCAGGAAGAAGATCGTCGGACCAGGGTGACGATTCCCTGGATCGGCGATATTCCCTTTCTGGGCAATCTGTTGAGCTCATTTAAGACCCAACGGGTGACGACAGAGGTGATCTTGACTATCACGCCGCACATCGTCAACTCCTTGCGTCTCCCGAGCCCGCAGGGGCAGGCCTTCTGGTCAGGGACGGAATCAGTGTACTCCACATCCCCCTTGTTTGCCGCGCAGCCGAAAAAGGTGCTGGCGCGCGTGCCGGCGTCGGGTGGTCCGGGGGCAGTCACTGAGAAGAGTTCGCTGAAGAAATCACAAGGCGATGTTACCGGTCAGGACTCGGTGTCACTTTCCCCGCAGCTGACGATTCAGCCTGCGGATGCCACGGCCCACACCGGAAAGGAATATCGTGTGGATGTGCTGGCGAAGCAGGTGCAGGGGCTGGATCGAGAGACCTTTGCATTGGAATTTGATCCAAAGATCCTAGAGTTTCGGGATGCAACCATGGGCGAGGTAGTGGGTGTTGAGTCGGGGAAGGCCGCCGTGGCCGTGAGCTCTGTTGACGGTATCGTTGAGCTGCGGTTGCCTGGTTCCACGAGTGCCGCGAAGGATGAGGGCCGCCTCCTACGGTTGACGTTCCTCGCCAAGGCTCCAGGCGTCTCGCCGCTGCGCATGCGGGTGGTGAAGCACGGAGAGGTCGACAGCCCGGAAGGCGCGAGTGAAGCCAAGGGAGTGGTGAGAGTGCGGTGAAACAGTCAGGCGTCACGTTGCTTGAATTGCTCGTTACCCTGACCATCCTCACCATCCTTGCCTCGGTAGCACTCCCGTTCACAAAGGTCTCCTCCAAGCGGAGCAAGGAAATCGAACTGCGCCAGAACCTCCGGGTCATTCGAGCGGCCATCGACGCATTTCATTTGGAGTGGGCGCGCGACGGGGATACCCTGACGGGGCCGGCATGTGTCAAGAACCGGTTGAGCTGTAAAGACGTCACCGGGCCCTATGGCTACCCGAAATCCCTGGATGTATTGTTGGGAGTCAAGCTGACGGGGGAACAGGCGACGGTGCGTGGGACGACGATGAGGCGCTACTTACGGTCGATCCCTCCGGACCCCATGAGCGGAGCGCCCGACTGGCGTATGCGTTGTTATCGAGATCCTCCCAGTGTGAAGGACTGGTGCGGGGAAGATGTCTACGATGTTACGAGTCACAGTCAGGAACTTGCGCTCAATGGTACGAAATATTGGGAGTGGTAAGCCCGAATGGCCGGCCTCGTCCTCGCCAGGATTTACAATAATCGAATTGATGATCGTGGTGACGATCGTCGGGATTCTTGCCACCCTGGCGGTGCCGTCCTACCACGCAGCCGTCATCAAGGCGAAAGAAGGCGCCCTGCGCCAGGATTTGTTTTCACTGCGCGATGTCATCGATCAACATCGTGCAGATAAAGGGAAGTACCCTGAGGCCATTGATGCATTGGTGTCGGCCGGCTATCTGAGGCGGGTGCCGACCGATCCGTTGACTGGTTCGACCACGACATGGCAGGAGATGGTGGACGAAGGGGAAGGCGGCATGGTCGATGTTTTTTCCGGGTCTGATTTAGTCGGAACCAACGGAGTACCCTACAACCAATGGTAAGGCGATGAATACCATGATACATCAAGGTGGTCTCGTGTGCCGGACGGTCGTCGGCTTGCGACGTGGGTGCTGGGTCTTGATGGTGTTGGCGCTCTCGTTTGGTGGAGGGTGTGCGCGGGTGACCCCCGGTCCTGACGGGCTCCCATCCGACCTCCAGATCACCGCGGATTCTCTTAAAACGGCTGTCCGCGAAGCGCAGCGCACAGCAAGCGAGCTACGTGCTGAACTTGAGGAACAACGGAAGGACCTGGCGGATGCACACGTGGCTCGCGCGCAACTTCAGGGCATGTTGCAGGAGACTGAGCGGCGTCTGGCCGATGCCCGTCAAGTCATAGAATTGCAGCGGGAAGAATTGGCTTCGGCTCGGTCCGAGCGAGAGAAGGTTGCTCAGCTGGATCAGCCGATGACCGGCACGCCTTCCGAGGAGACGTCACCAGCAGCTGATCCGGAAGCCATGGGGCCGGCCCTAGATCGTGAACGAGACCGGTCGGGTGCCGGCCCCCATACCGGCGGCGCCGCAGTGGCGCATCCGGCTGCGTTGGTTCTTGGTAATGAACGACGTTCGGAGAGATCGGCCTCGGCTCAGTCCGCCGCCTCGATCCGAACCATTGTCATTCAGGCGGGGGACACCTTGTGGAGGATTGCGCGTCGTCACAAGGTCCAGCTGAATGCCCTTCGCGCGATCAACGGACTACAGAACAACATCATTGTCGTGGGACGAACGCTCCGGTTGCCGGAGCCTCGGCTGCAGCAGGCGACTTTGCAGTCGGCCTCCCGGGACACACTCGTTCAGTAGAGACCATCTGTTACCACGTGTTGTGTCGAACCGATTAATCCCATGGCTGTCTTCGCATACAGAGCGGCTCGTGCCGATGGCACCACCTTTGAAGGCCATATCGAGGGGGATGATGAGCATCTCGTGCGAGCCAAGCTCGAATCAGACGGGCTGCTGGTCTTTCGTCTGGCGAGGCGGGGAGCGGGCTTTGGAACATCCGGGCTTGCGGCAGGTCACTGGAGGAAACTCCCGCTTCAGGATTTCCTCGTCTTCAATCAAGAGCTGCTGGTCTTGATCAAGGCGGGCCTGCCGATCCTGCGGGTGTGGGATTTGCTGATTGATCGTACCCAACGCGCATCCTTTCGAGAAGCACTCAAGGTGATCAAGCAGGACATTCGCGGCGGAGCCTCGGCTTCCGAGGCCTTGGCCAAGCACTCCATCTATTTTTCTGATCTCTATCTGGCGACGATCCGCGCCGGTGAGCAGTCGGGCAATCTGGCAGAGGTGCTGCAGAGGTATATTGCCTATCTGAAGCTGATGATCGGGCTCCGCCAGAAGGTTTCTAAGGCCTTGGCCTATCCGGCGTTTCTCGTGGTCGTCGGAATTGCGGTGGTTGGGTTTCTGCTGAGTTATGTCATGCCGACCTTCGTGTCGGTGTACGGTGAATCGTCGGCGAAACTTCCGGTGGCCACTCGATGGCTGATCTCCGTGATCAGCGTGGGAGAGGCGCAGCTCATTCCTGTGGCGATCGTCGCCGGTGTAGCTGGCGTGTTGGGGCGTGCATGGTACCAGACTCCGGCCGGTCGATTGTCGGTGGACCGGCAGCTCCTACGGTTGCCGCTTCTCGGGACGATTTTGGTGGAACACCACACCATTCAGCTGACCCGTACGCTGGCGACTGTATTGGCCGGCGGGACTCCGCTGGTGGAAGCGCTTGATATCGCGCGCGGGGCCGTATCTAATCGATTCGTCTCGCGAGGGCTAGTGTCGGCGGTTGGTGAGATTCGAGAAGGCAGCACGCTGGCGGCTGCCATTGAGCGCCCGCAGATTTTGCCGAAGCTCGCGATCGAGATGTTATCGGTGGGTGAAGAGACCGGCTCTCTGGAGCCGATGCTTCGGGATGTGGCTGAGTTTTACGAAGGGGACCTCGACGTCCGGCTCAGCCAGCTCACCACCTGGATTGAGCCGGTGTTACTGCTCGTCATGGGATTGCTCGTCGGTGGCATCGTGATCATCATGTATTTGCCCATTTTTCAAATGGCCGGGACGATCCAATAATCCAGCACCGTCGCGGGTCGTAGGCCCCGTGAGGTGGCTGTTCCCGTATCAGGCTGGGAAGGACTGACTATGCTGATGCAACGTCACTTGACTCGCCCGTCACTTGCCGACGTGCTGGTCCGAGAAGGGATTTTGCCGAGGCGGACCGTGGACCAGGTGGCAGCTCGCCTGGGAGGCAACATGGCGGCCTTGGGGCAGACCCTGGTCGAAGAAAGCACCATTTCCGAGACGCAGCTTGCACAGGCGTTGGCGGCGCAGTATGGCCTTCCATACGACCCGCTGACGGGGTTTCGGGTCGACTCCGAGTTTTATCACACCATTTCGGTCAAGCTGATGCGGCGGCACCCGTTTGTGCCGGTCAAAGAGGAGAATGGAGCGCTGACGATTGCGATTGCCGATCCTCAGAACCTCCTGGCGCTTGATGAGCTGGAAATCCTGTTGAATCGGACGCTCCACTACGTCGTGAGTTCGCGGGCGGCGATTCTTGCTGCGCTGGAGCGAAGTGAAGGGTCCAGTCAGGCGTTGCGTGAGTTGGAAGCGGAGTACCGGTCGGTGCTCGTCAAGGAAGATGAGCGGGGCGAGGAAGTCCTGACCGTCGATCATTTCGGCGAAGATCAGAGCCCGGTGGTCAAGCTGCTCGATACTATTATGTTGAGTGCCATGCAACGCCGGGCGAGTGATATTCACATTGAGGCGACCGATCGTGCCACAACAGTGAAATTCCGCGTGGACGGCATTCTGGTCTCAGCCATGGATCCACTCGACGTGAAGTTGCACCCGCCGCTGGTGTCCCGGATCAAAGTCATGTCCGATCTGGATATTGCCGAACGGCGGGTGCCGCAGGATGGCAGTTTCCGCATGCGGCTTGATCGAAAGACGGTGGACTTCCGGGTGTCGATTCTTCCCAGTGTGTTCGGCGAGTCCGTGGTGATCAGAATTTTGGACCGCGAGGCGATCACGACCGGGGTCTCCACGTTGCGCTTGGACCGGCTGGGGTTTAATGCCGAGGATCTCAAGCGGTTTCGGCGCGCAATTACCAGGCCCTATGGCATGGTGCTCGTGACCGGCCCGACCGGCAGCGGAAAGACCACGACACTGTACGCCGCGATCAGCGAAATGAACATTCAGGAAGACAAGCTGATCACGATTGAAGACCCGGTGGAGTACCAGCTGCCGGGAGTCGTGCAGATTCCGGTCAACGAAAAGAAGGGCCTGACGTTTGCCCGGGGATTACGATCGATTCTGCGGCACGATCCGGACAAGATCATGGTCGGCGAAATCCGGGATGCCGAAACCGCTCAAATTGCGATTCAGTCGGCGCTGACGGGTCACTTGGTGTTTACCACGGTGCATGCGAATAACGTTTTTGATGTCATCGGGCGATTTGCCTCGATGGGCATCGATTCGTATAATTTTCTGGCGGCCCTGACGTGCGTGCTCGCGCAACGACTGATTCGGATCATCTGTCCGGCTTGCCGGCACCAAGTGGTGCTTGATCAGGCGTTGGCCGGAGAATCCGGCCTCGACTACGATCAGTATAAGAACGAGCCGTTTTACGAAGGTAAAGGCTGCCTTGAATGCCATGAGACGGGGTATCGCGGACGGAAATGTATTACTGAGTTCCTGGACCTGACCGATGAGATCAAGGAAATGATTTTGGCCGATCGTGCCTTATCGGAAATTCGGTACCGTGCGGTGACGGACGGGATGATTACCTTGCGGCAATCGGCAGTGAAGAAAGTATTGGCCGGAGAGACGACGTTGCGAGAGATCAATCGCGTGACGTTCAGCGAAGAGCGATAGCCGATGTGGGATTGGATCACTAGTCGTCCGCAGTATTGTTTGAAGATCGGGGCGCGGGATCTTGCCTGGGCCGAGGTGCATCGGAATTGGCGTGGTCGGCCACGGTATCAATGCGTGGTGTCGGCGTTACCCGAGGGAATTGTGCGCCTGTCGCCGCTCGAGCAAAATATTTTGTCCCCGCATGAGTTGGAGTCGCACATTCGAGCGATCGCTGCGTCGGCCACCGCTCAAGACGCCGCTCGGTCGTCTGATCCGGGAGTCCCTCGTGCGGCGACGATCATCTTACCGGATATGGCCGTGCGGCTGGCGGTACTTCAACTCCAAGAACTTCCGTGGAGCTCGGAGGAACGCGAGGCGCTTGTGCGTTGGCGATTGAGTCAGGATCAATTGCTGTCGCTCGCCGGCGTCAAGGTCTTTTCTCAAGTCCTGTCGGAACCAGGCGTTTCGGGCGAGGGGCCTTGCACCGTGTTAGCGGTGGTAGTGCAAGAGGTCGTCCTGGCTCAGTACGAGGCGGTGTGTGAAGCGGCGGGGCTGATTCCGCAGGAAGTGGATATCTCGAGTCTGCGGATGTTTAATTTGTGGGCACAAGGAGCCGGGCGCACCGTTCAATCGACAGCCGACTACCTCTGGGTGAACGCCACCGACGGCGGGGTCACGGCGTTTATTTTTCATAAGGGTACCTTGGTGTTTCTCCGTTCGAAGTTGCAGGGCGGCGTCGGGTCAGGCAGTGCATGGGGAGCGGGTGCCGGGCAGGTGGGGTTGGACCGTATCGTGCAGGAGTGCGCCGATTCCATCTATGCCTGTCAGCAGCAAACGCCGGATTTGGCGATTGATCACGCGGTCCTCGTTGCGGATGACGCGATGGGGGCCGGACTGCAACAACTGTTGGAAAAAGGATTGGGCGTACCGGTGCAGGCGGTGGAGTGGGATCGAGTGCAGCAGTCCGGCGGGGGGCCCATTGCGGGACCACACACGAGTGCCGCATTACCCGCGATTGCAGGGGTCGTGTAGATCATGTCGTTGGATACGCTTGTCTCGAAGGTTCGTGATTTTGCATTGCGCGTCGGGCAACCCTCGGCACGAAGCGGCGCTTTCGCGATCAATCTCAGCAGCCGGTATCGCTGGTATCTGGCTCCGGCGAGACTCGTCATCATGTTATTCGCGGGGGCGATCGGCTTGGCCATCTTGTGGGATATCTCCCAGGCCTGGTTGGTGTGGCAGGATGTGCAATCCATGGAATCGGCCTTGAACCAGGTTCAAGATCGGGACAAGGAGTTGTTGCGAGAAGCACAGCAGGAGGGGCTTGATTTGTCGGAGGCGGCCCTGCAGGTCTTGCCCAAGGAGATCGAGTTCGCCAATCAGTTGATCGAGAAGCGGAGTTTTTCGTGGACCCGGTTTCTGACGGAGTTGGAGCGTGCCATTCCGCAACGCATCGCCGTCAACAGCATTCGGCTTGATCCGACGAATGCCACGATTATGCTGACTGGCTCCGCGAGGGCGCTGGAAGACGTGACCACCCTCACCGTGACCTTTCAAGACCATCCCCAATTCAAGGAACCGGTGTTGGGGCAGCATCGGGTGATGGCCACCGGATTAGTGGAGTTCGACCTCTCGTTACGTTATCGGAACCGTAACCCATGATGTGGCCTGGCCTCGACCGTCTCCAACATACGTGGCGTCAACCCTACGCGCCCATCCTCCCCTGGCTGGCGTTTGTCGCGACGCTGGCCCTCATGAGCTATGCGATTCATGCGTTAGCCCTGGGCACGGCCAAGCAGGAGCAGGTCCGGCTCGAGGCGGACTGGATGAGGGCCCGCCAACAACTGAGCCGGCATAAGGAGGCCAAGAAGGCGAAGGCGGATCTGCAGCGGGTGTGGGCGGTATTGCCGCTGTTTCGTGATTTTGCGCCGCTGGCACTTGGGGTGACGGAGGAGGCAAAGCGAGACCAGGTGACCTTACCGGCGCTGTCCTATCGGACAGAAAAGACCGCGGTCGCGGATGCGACCAAGGCCATCCTGCAGGGAACGGTGACGGGTCGTTATGAGGATTTGCGTCGGTTTCTCTACAACTTGGAATCAGCGGAGGAGTTGCTGTTCATCGAAGACTTAAATTTGGTTCGATCGGGGAATGTGCAGGATCAGCAACTCACCTTTAATATCCGGATTTCGACCTATCTACGAGGGCAACAGTTACAGCCTCCGGCGCCGTGACCTTATGAATCGAATCAGTAAGAATCAAGGGATGCTGCTGGCGGTCCTCGTGGTGTTGTGGCTTGGGTTGCTCATGTGGCAATTCGGTTATTCCACCGAGCAGGAGCGTGTGCCCTTGACTCATGTCAAGGGACAGCGGCCACTGGGCAAAACTTCAGCGGCCCCCGCGGCTTCGCCGCTGCAGGTTCATCTGGATCGGTTGGCCGCCATCAAGGGCCAGCGCGAGGCAACCTTTTCCACGCCCCGGAATATCTTCGCCAGTTTGATGCCGTCCGTATCGACGCCTCCGGCCCCCAAGCCTCAGCCAAGACGGCGTCGGGCTCCCAAGGGAGAGGAAAAGAATCCATCTGGACTGTGGGAATTCAAGCTCCCTGCAGGGGAATTCCCTGGTACGCTGCCGTTTGAAGGGCAGGTGACGTCTGAAGAGTCCCCCGAGGGAGAATCATCCGAGGGAGAGGCGGTTGTTGAGGGACCACAGGGCCCGACCCCGGAGGAGGTGGCGCGGCTGCGCATCGCGACGGAGTTGAACCACTTTCGGTATGTCGGGTTTATGGCGGTGGGAGGCGGTTCGCAAAAGAAGCGCAATATGGCCGTGGTGATCAAGAACGACGAAATGCACGTGGTGCAGGTCGGTGAAGTGATAGCCGGTGAGGTGCTGGTGAAGGATGTGTCGATGCACGAGATCACGCTTCAGGATGTCGCCTCCAAGGTGACGCAGGTCATTCCCGTCACGGATGCACCCAGTGCGGGCGCGCAACCCAACTAGGCAGGGATGTGTGGGGGGTCTTCTCAAGACTGATCGCGGCATTACCTATCTGGCCTTGATGTTCTCGATCGTCCTGATCGGGATCTCTGTGTCGGCGGCCACCCGTCAATGGACCGTGATGGTACAACGGGAAAAAGAAGCCGATCTCATAGCCAAGGGGATCGAAATTCAAAACGCCCTGGCGCTCTATTCAGCCACCATGCAGGTTGGGCGGGTGATGCCCAATGAAATGTATCCCCAGTCGTTAGCCGAACTGACCCGTGCCTACAAGCCGTATTTACGAAAGGCCTATCAGGATCCGATGACGGGCGGAGACTGGGAATACCTGCGTGCGCCGACCGGCGGGATTATGGGGGTCCGGAGCAAAAGCAAGGCCAAACCGATCAAGGAACGGGACTTTCCCCTCGCGGTTCGCCACTTCGAAGGCCGAAAGACGTATCACGACTGGATGTTTCAACATCCCAATCCTTCCTCGCAGTCGATGTTGATGCCGCCGATGATGGGCCTGACTCCCGGGATGATGCCGATGCAACCCGGCGCGCCCGGTTCTACTCCAGGCGTGCCGCCGACACCGGGTCCCGCGCGCAACCCTTGACCCGACTCAGAATCCCACAGTATCCTGTCTGGCTATAAATCGTCGCGTTTCCGTTCACCATCTTGAATAGGCGGAGAGGCTGAGGCAGTAGGTCTCAGGTACCGCCAGCAGCAGGAATCCACGACATGGAACAAGATCTCACCGAATCCCCGGTTCCGGAGCTGGATGCTCCAGTTGAAGTACTCACTCCGGAAGAGTATGTCGCGACCCTGGTCAAAAAGGCCAAGGGGGCGGCCGGCCGGCTCTCCACCCTTTCGACGGCGATTAAAAATCAGGCCTTGGAGGCCATGGCCGATGGGCTCGAAGAGCATGAGGCGGAGCTGTTGGCCGAGAACGAGAAGGATCTCGAGCAATTCGATGCCACGCCCGAGCGAAAAGCGATGGGGGATCGATTGCGGCTGACGACGGAGCGCATTCGAGAGATGGCCGCAGGGATCCGTGATGTTGCGCGATTGCCGGATCCGCTTGGCGAGACCCCCAAGATGTGGACGCGGCCGAACGGGATGCAGGTGGGCCGCATGCGTGTACCGATCGGCGTGATTGGGATCATTTACGAAGCGCGTCCGAACGTCACGGCGGATTCGGCGGCCTTGTGCCTCAAGTCCGGGAACGTCTGCATCTTGCGAGGAGGATCCGAGGCCCTGCATTCAAACGTGGCTATCGCTAAGGTGTTGAGTGAGTCGGCGGAAAAGGCCGGTGTGCCGGCGGGTGCGATCACATTTGTCGAGCGCGCCGAGCGTGAGATCGTTCAGTTGTTGCTCAAGCAGGACCGGTACATCGACCTCATCATTCCCAGGGGCGGGGAATCGCTCATGCGGACGATCGCCGAGCATGCGACGATCCCCGTGCTCAAGCACGACAAGGGAGTCTGTCACACCTATGTGGATGTGGATGCCGATCCCCAGGTCGCCGAGCGGATCTGTCTGAATGCAAAAGTGCAACGGCCCTCGACGTGCAACGCCATGGAGACTCTGTTGGTCCACCACAGCATTGCGCGTACCTGGCTGCCGGCGCTGGTGGAGAAGCTCAAAGCGGCGAAGGTGGAACTTCGTGGTTGTCCGAAGACCGCTCAGCTTTGTCCTGAAGTGACGCCGGCCGCTGAGGACGATTTCGGTCGGGAGTTTCTGGATCTGGTCCTGGCGATCAAAGTGGTCAAGACGATGGATGAAGCCTTGGAGCACATCGCCACCTACGGATCCCAGCACACGGAGGCGATCGTGACGAATGACTACGCCCGCGCCATGCGGTTTCTGCGCGAGGTGGATGCCGGTGCAGTCCTCGTGAATGCCTCGACGAGGCTGAATGACGGCTACCAGTTCGGCCTGGGGGCGGAAATCGGCATCAGCACGTCGCGGCTCCATGCTCGAGGGCCGATGGGACTTGAAGAATTGACCTGTTCAAAATTTGTGGTGCTCGGGAGCGGTCAGATCCGCGAGTAAATGCCGCCTGATTCCTTGGTACACGAGATTCTCCGACGTCCGGGTACGCTCACCTTTCCTTCCAATTTGACGGACCTGCCGCACCTGCTGTGTGTGGCAGGATCCGTCTCGCAGCAACCAACCGGTCATCTCGTCGTCTATGGAAGCCATGGTCGCCGCATCTGCGCGACCGACCCTGATGGCCATCCCTTGCATGAATGTGAATGGGGGACCATCGACGGGACACTGCGCCTCCTGCGGGCCAGGGTGCATCTCGACTGGGGGGCTTGGGTGGGACTGACTCCCAGCGGCCTGGTGAATGTCATGACCCTGGATTTGTCGCGCAAGCCGGGTTGGCAGCGACTCAGGGCGGATGATCTTCGTGGTATGGCGGCGCAAGCGATGCAGGTTCCGTTGGAGGAAGTCCGGTTTTTTTACAACGATCAGGACATGACCATCGGGGCGAAGGGGGTCGCCACGATCCGGCATCGAAAGGATGCGATCTATGTCCTACCGGACGGGACGTTCGACACCAAACAATTCATGGCCTGTATGGGAGCCATGCATTGGGAGGAGATCGACTTTCTCCCGGTGGTGGAGCTCTTTCTCTCGTTGCTGCCCGGCACAGGCTCGGCGCTGTTTGAGTTAATCCGCGGGCTGTATGACGACCAGAACCGGACAAAACCCGCGCCACGCGCGCTGCGGTATCGAGGCATCCCTACGTATCCGTCGGATGCGGCCTACCGGTTGTTCAGTAACTTTTTCTCCCCGCAGATCCCGGGTGGAGGTGATCCCTTTCCTTTGTTCATGGATCCTCCCCGGTCGCACATGGTGACCTGGCTTCCGGTATCGGATGCGCCCAGACGGCATGCCGAGGCGGCACGAAAGCTCTGCGTGACGATTCAAGGACCACGGATCTTGAAAGCCACCTGTTGGGATGATCCGGCCGGATTATCCTATCAACCGTTCGACCGGCGGGGCATGGCACCCTGCGAGCGCGGAGTGGCCGTTGAGCAGGAGCAGCTCCTGTTGGTGGATCGAGGCACCCGCCGGGTGCTTCCGTTGGGCCGCAGCTGGGGGGCTGTCACCGGTCCGCCTCTGGTCGGCGCTGCGCAGCCCGGCATCGATTGGACCGCTGTGTTCGGAGGGGCTGCGCCGGTGGTGAGTCCGGAAGAGGCGTTTGGTGCAGTCCTGCTCTATCCGGACGATGAACGTGAGATCGGTGAGTTACCGACGCAGCCGTTTGTGGCGGACTATCTGCAGGACCTCATCGAGCAGGATCGCCCGTTGGCCGCGCAGGTCGGGCGGGCAGGGCAACAGTTGATCAGCGGCTTCGACGCGGCAATCACCACCTGTATCGCCAACGACTGCCCCCGCGCCTGCACCGTGCTCTACGACCACCCGGCTTTCGCGCAGCGGCAGGCGCAGATGTTATGGAACCTGTGGGCCCGCGCACAACGACTGGATTGGCTCTCCCGTGTACGCATGCGCGTTCGCGCCAATGAGAGGGGCGATCTCAACAACGGGCCATACGATCTCGCCTACGAGTGGACGCCGTTCAGTCACTATGACAAACCGGATGCAGTGGCTGCACGGATGCAGCAGCTTGCTCGGCGGCTCATGCCCGGTGCCGTTGCGTTCATTGTGGGCCCTGCGACGGTCGCAGACGGATGTCGAGCTGCCGGCATGCAAGTCCAGGCCATTACGCCGGTGTCATCGTTGCCGACCTTTCGTATGCACCAGAGCGTGCTTCCCCGCGCGCAGTTGAAGCCCGGCGTGATGCTCTTTCAGGTTGCGCGGCCCTGACAGCAGGGAAGAGACGGGTGTTCTGACGTTTTCGGGAAAGAGCTTACTGTCGATGCGCGATGGAATGGTCGGCAGAAATTGGGCTACAGCGAGGAACGGGTTCCTGTTACAATTCCTGATCGTTATTAAGCGTGAGGAGTACAAGCTCCTCAGGTTCTCTCGAGAGAAGGAGCCGCGTGTATATGAAATGGCATCATGATCCGACCAGTTCAAGCTACCGTCGTCACGGGATGATGCCCGATTCTCGTAGCACTCCACTCCCTCGACTGAAATCGTGCGAGGGATTCTCGTTCATCGAGGTCATGATCGTCGTGGTGATCCTCGCGATTCTGGCTACGCTGCTCATTCCGCGGGTGATGGGGCGCACGGAAGATGCCAAACGGGCCGCGGCCAAGGCCCAAATTTCGAATATCGAAAGCGCGCTGCAACTCTATAAACTCGATAACGGCAACATTCCCACGACCGAACAGGGCTTGAAGGCCCTCGTTGAGCGACCGGTCACAGGTCCTGCCGCCCCCAATTGGAAAGCCGGCGGGTATCTTCCCAAAGTGCCGGTCGATCCCTGGAACGGTCCCTACAAGTACACCACTCCTTCCACGCAGGGTGGCGAGTTCGAAATCATCTCCTTCGGGGCCGACGGGGTCCCGGGAGGCGAAGGGAAAAACGCCGACATCGTGAGTTGGGACCTCGACCGTAACTGACAGTTTTGCTGTGTGATTTCCACGACAGCCTGCTCCCTTCGCCGTTCCTGACCACGCCTGCAGTGCACGTTCTTCTCTCCTCAGTCTTCCTGCGCTCGGTCCCTCACATGCCTCGCGTTGCGTGTTTCTTCTAAAGCCCTCATGGCAGAGAAGGAGGAATGCGTTGGAGTACTGCCGTGTTGGCTTTATTATTGAGGCATGCAGCTAGTCTGTATCATCACTCCAGTCGATTGACGAATAGGCTCATTTAGCGCGTGCGCCACGTCGACTGCGCAGGGCGTTTGGAATTCACTCGTAGGACATGCGGTTATGACTCGTCAGACGAGAAGTCTGTTGTTGCTGTTCGTGTTGATCGCACTGGGCATCTATTACGTCCAAGAATCACGGGTGACGAGTGAGGTTCAATCCAGACCGATCGTTTCAGCCGGCCCGGGACCGGTGGTGGTGGACCAACCTGCCTCCCTTGAGCTGGATGACGCGTTCAAGGCCAATATTCTTCACTATATAGACGGCGTTTCCGTCGTGCCTGCGGAAGACAATATCGCGCATGCCATTCAGTTAGACCATGCGGTGGGCCGCCCGCAAATTTCGCGCGGAGAATATCGAGAAGCCTATCGTACCTACCAGCAAGTCCTCGCGATCAGCTATCGACATGCGAATCTCATGGGGATCGGGATCGCATTGACCATCATGGCCGATGTCGCCCATCGCGCAAAGAATCTCGATGAAGCACTGTTGACCGCCTTACTTGCGTACAAGGTGGCAGAGCAGATGAAAAGTCCTGAAGAAATGGGAGTGGTCGAACTGCTGTTTGCGAGAATGTTGCACGACCGGGACCCCGGTGTGTCGGTGATGTGGCTTCTTCGTGCGCGGGAACATCTTCAAGCCAGCCGCTATCGAGAAGACTATGTCCGTGCGCTTCCATCCCTTGCCGGTAGCCTGACCCACCTGGGCGATCATGAGGGCGCCACAAAGTTGTATGCGGAGGCCTGGGAGGAAAGCCAACGGCTCGGAAACGAGCCTACCCATCAGTGGACAAAATCCGAGGCCGCCAACGGGTATGCGACCGATCTGGCCCGCGCCGATCGGCACGAACAGGCCATTGCGGTCTTGCAGCGTGCCCAAACATTCTTCACGCCGTCGGAAAAACCCACCGATCGTTATACGGGTGTCCTCCGCAGGCTGGCCTACTCCTATGCAGCGCTGAAGAATACCGAGGAGGCCGGGCGGTACTATCATTCCGCGTATGCGAACTATGAGTTGACGCGAGCGAATGAGCCGGGAGAGGACGCCAAAGCGAGACTGGATACGGAGCACGCGGAGTTCATCAATGATTTTGTCAGGTACTCTGTGCGAACCGGAAGCCTTGCGGCTTCGCTGGCGTTGTTAGAATCGAATAAGGCGCGGACGCTCCAGGATATCTTCGAGGATCCGTCCTATAAACAGAGGCAGGAAGAGTGGACGGCGATGGAGCGACGGCAGGCCAAAGAAGGTATCGAATTCTGGGAACGTCCGGGGGATGATTTATTGCCGATGGCGGGAGCAGACCGAGCTCGTGATTACACCGAGATGCGTCGGAGGCATGATCATGAGCGGCGACAATTGCAGGTGACGCTTCAACTCAAGGAACTGGTGGCCATGGGGAGCCTGTCCGCAGAACACATCGGAGAGATTCAACGTGGAATACCGACCGACACGGCCCTGATATCTTTCTTGTTCAGTCACGAGGAGGTGTCGGCGTTTGTGTTGAGCAAGGCAGGAATTCGCCATATTCCGTTGCTCGCTGACGGGGAGGAATGCCGGCGAATGATCCAGCAGCTTCGCCTCACGCTTACGAACCCTCACAACGACCTGTATCGCGAGCCGGCTCAATGGCTGTTTGCGCATCTGCTTCAACCGATCGTAAAAGTGATTCCCAACACGATCAAGACGTTGGTCTATAGCCCTGACGGGCTCCTCTCCCGCATCCCGTTGGAGGCGCTCATGGATGGCGGGCATTTTGTCGCTGAATCATACGAGATCTATCGGGTTCCCTCGCTGCGGTATGCCACGGCGCTTCATACGCTCAAGGCGAGGCCGGTACAGTATGGCATTGCCTGTGTGGATCCGGACATCTCCGGTGCTCGCCTGCCTTTTCAGCAGGAGACAGGGGACTTGCTCAGGCAATTGTATGGTGCCCACGTGACGGCGCTGGTCGGGAAAGAGTGCTCGGAAAGCCGGTTGGTACAAGCCATTCAAGGGACACGACATCCGTCGTTTCTTCACATTGGCGCGCATGGGACGTTTTATCCTGCCCGTGCGATGGAGTCAGCGATCTGGCTGTCGTCGGAAAACGGACATCGCGTCCGCGCACAGAACTGGAATGCCAATGCCATTGCGACGGTGGCAATGAGCGAGGTGGAACTCGTCACGTTGAGTAGTTGCGAGACAGGGCTGACCGATCCGGCTGTTCCTCGGGATGTATTCGGACTGGAGCGAGCGTTCTTCTTTGCAGGGGCGAAAACGGTCGTGGCTCCGCTCTGGGCCGTGAACGATCGGGCGACGGCGGAGTTCATGAGCGTGTTTCACAAGGCCTACCATCGAAACATACCGGCGATTTCTGCCCTCAAACACGCGCAACGAACACTTCTGCAGACGCGGGCTCACCGGCACCCCTTCTATTGGGCCGCGTTTGTGTTCACGGGAGCGGCACGATGATGCTCCGACGAGTTGTTCTACTGCTCCTGCTGCTGGGGAGCCCTGTCGTCTGCGTTGCCGAACAGGAGACGCAGGAGCTGTTGCGTAAAGCGATGCAGCAGCTCACTGCCACTGGGTACTCCGGAGATACGTCATCGGCCGAGCGCTACTTACAGGCAATACTGGAACGGCAGCCGGATCACCTGGAAGCCCGATGGCAGCTTATCTATCTGCGGCTTGCCTCATTGGAAAATTCATCATTGTCTGACCGGGTGGAGGCCCTCTCCCAGATTTCTGAAGAGTTTTCACGCCTGACGCAGGCAATCCAGGAATCAAAGCAAGCAGGGTTTCTTCATTACGTCACGGCGATTCATGCAGGGTATTACAAGGCGTATGATCGCGCATTGAGAGAGATTCATCAGGCGTTGGTGGTGGCCCCGACATCGGCGCGGTATCTGGCGGCGAAGGGAAAACTCTTGATAGCCTCGGGCAACTGGTCAAACCACGATGCGGAGATTGAAGATGGCATCAGGGTGCTCAAGCAGGCCAGGGGGATGACGCAAGGACCGTTTGAGTCAGCGGCGGGCAATGCCATGTACGATTTCTATCTTGCCGGCGCACTGGCCGGCCTGACACACCCTCGGTGGCGGGAAGTGGCGGAACATTACGAGCGCTTCATCGCACAATCCTCTCCGTCGACGGCCTATGCGTTCGCCTTGAACAATGTGAGTATCGCCTATACGCATCTCGGTGCCTGTGACAAGGCAAGGGACGCTGCCAAACAGGCCTTGGTGGTCATGAGTTTCGGTGCCGCTGAATCCAATAAGCGCCATGCTGAATTTTGTCTGGAAATGCAACACATGGGGCTGTTAGCGAAACCATAGGAAGCCTGAGCCCACGGAGGAGCGGCGGAACCGGGCAGATCAGCCCTCGAGTTGCTGCAATTGTTAAGGTTCCCTTGAAGCTGACCGATGAGGAGAGGAGGAAGATCTTGTCGGAGGAGGGGATGATGCGACGTGTAGTCTTTGTGGACGATGCGCCGGAGATCTTGAAGCATCTGCAACGGACCTTGGCTCCGATGCAGGCTGAATGGGCAATGGCGTTTTTTCCCTCCGCCACGGCCGCACTGGCCGCCATCCGTGAGACCCCGTGCGATGTGGTGGTGTCGGATATGACGATGCCGGGGATGGACGGCGCGCAATTTCTCGGCGAGGTGCGCAAGGTCTGTCCGCAGGCGACCCGCATTATCCTCTCCGGAGACCAGAGCCCTGCCAATTATCTGCGCTCTGCCTCAGTCGCCCATCGGTTTCTTCAAAAGCCATTCGATGTCGCCACGCTGAAAGCGACGATTGAGAAGGCGGAAGCATTACGGGACGTGCTGGCCAATCCCGCGCTGCGCAGTCTGGCGAACGAAATTAAGACGCTGCCGAGCCTCCCGTCGATCTACCAGGAATTGATGAAGGAAATGCAGGCCCCGCAGGCTTCGCTGAAGAAGGCGTCCCGCATCGTGGCCAAAGATCTCGGCATGGTCACGAAGATCTTGCAGTTGGTAAATTCCGCCTTTTTCGGTCTCCGTACCCGCGTATCCGATCCCGAGCAGGCGGTGGCTCTGTTGGGTTTCGATACGATCAAGTCGCTCGTACTCTCCAGCCAGGTGTTTGCGCAGTTCGATCAGACGAAGCTGCCGTCGTTTTCGCTGGATGACTTGTGGCGGCACGCGATGCAGGTCGGCACGTGCGCGCGCCGGATTGCGAAGGAAGCCGGGGCGAGCCAGCAGGTCATGGACGAAGCGTTTACCGCTGCCTTGCTCCACGATGTGGGAGTGTTGGTACTGGTGGCGAATAAGCCTGACGACTACGCGCGCGTGCTGGAATTGATGCAGACGAAACAGATACCCGATTGGGAAGCCGAGCGGGAGGTGTTCGGGGCCGATCATGCCCATGTCGGAGCGTATCTGCTTGGAATCTGGGGACTCGGCGACGGCATTGTGGAGGCGGTGGCCTATCATCACCATCCTGCCGACTATAAGGGATCCGGGTTCTGTGCCGTGACTGCCGTGCATGTGGCGAATGCTATGGCTGAGGCCCAGACCCGCTCCGGGGAAAATCCGACCGAAGTATCCGGTCTCGATGAACACTATCTGGCACGTGAGCAGTTTCTCCCTCAGCTTCCGCGATGGCGCGATCTGTGTGTCGCCGCGTGATCCCATCCACTCCATCTTGACCTCCAGTCTTTCTCGGCAGTACAACCGAATATCCTCGGCGTTCGTTGAGTGGAATGTCTCCTAGGAGGAGCCGCGTCCGTGCGATCTGCCTCGATCATCAGTCTGCTGATAGGTACCCTCATCTTGTTGTGCGCACCCTGGAGTCTGGCCGGCACCATCATGGTCGATCTGGGGGTCGAGCAGGGTCCGATGAATCATCGGGCCAACGGGTATTTGGTCAGTATCGAACCGACAGACCCGCCGATGGAGCTGATTCTTCCCTTGAAGCCGACCAGTTTTCGCGGAAACACCGGCTACGTGCTGCACAACTATGACCGGCTCAAGCAGGCCGGGGTGACGGAGTTTCAACTCACCCTCGGATTGGTCTTCGAGCATCGCGCGCTGCAGATTTTCGATATCAACCAGATCGGGCTCGACGACAATTATGGGCCCTGGCTGGCGCATGTGGACCATGTGATCGATCAGGTGCTGCAGCGACAAGTGTCGGTCATCTGGGATATCTATAATGAACCCGATCTTGCGACGCTTCCCCTCAATGACAATGAGCGACTCAAGGAAGGTTGGCGACTGGCCTATCAGCGCATCAGACAGCGAATGCCCGGTGCGAAGATCGTCGGTCCGAGCGTGAGCCGATACCGGTTACTCAAGCCGTTTCTGGAGTGGAGTCACGCCCACGCGGTCTTTCCGGATGTGGTGGCCTATCATGAATATGCAGACCCCTCCGAGGCGCTTAGTTATGTGGCGGACTTGCGCGAGTACTTGCAGGCCCGCGGGCTTCAGCGGCCGATTTCAGTGAACGAGATCCTGGGGCAGGAGTCCTGGACGATCGCCGGATATACTGCCGCAGTGCTGGCGGTGTATGAGCGGGCGGACATCCTCAGTGCGATGCGTGCCTGTTGGCCGGATCCTCAGGATACGAGCCGGGACAGCGTGGAGAACACCTGTGATAACCCCACGCTGGACGGCTTGTTGTATGTCGATCGGAAGCAGACACGGCCGGGGTGGCACATCTACAAGGCCTATGCGGAGATGGAGGGCGTCAGGCTCTATACGATGACGGATCGTGCAAGGCTTCATGCCCTCGCGGCGCTGGACAGGCCGTCCGGCACGTTGCGGCTATTGCTGGGGAAATACGAAGACGATTCGCCTGAAGACACGAGAGTCGTGCTGAAGAATGTCAGGCGGTTGTTTCCCTCGCCGGATGGTAGGACAGTGCATCTGTGCGCCGAACAAATACCTGATGTGGGGTCCGCTCCTCTCGAGTCGCCAGTTGTCACCCTCGATCGTACGCTCTCCGTGGAGACGGATGAGCTCTCGTTCACACTGCCGCAGTTTTATCACTCCGACGCCTACCACGTGAGGCTGAGCCCAACAGGGCATTGCCCAGCCAAACGCTAACCGGCCGCCGACCAGAGAGAACTGGCTTGGATCGGCCACTGTCCTCCGCCCGCGCGGAGCCTGGTGGTGTGCTGCCTACGTCCCTCAGTTCTGTTGTAGCAGCCACACGTGTTCGGTCGCCGCACATTTTCCCTTCAGTCCACCGGGCACCTCTTCGCTGGTGAGGAGCGTGAGTTGGTACTGATCCGCATAATGTCGGCGGACCTCCTCGTGGCTGATTGAGAAGGGAGGGCCTTCTGCCGCGCGTTGGTCATACTCATAACAAATGAGCAGCTGCGGTGCGTGATTGGTGATGTCCGTGAGGTGTGCGGTGTAGCGGCTGCGTATGGTGTCCGGAAGGGCGACCAGGGCGGCCCTGTCATAGATCGCATCCACCGGACCCAGCATTGTTCTCGTCACATCAAAGAGATCGCCGACAAAGATGTCGATGTTGTTCGCGTAGTAGTGAGCGATGCGACCGTTCTTTGTGATGGTTGGTGTCACCCCGAGGCCCGAGAACAGTTGGTCGATGGCGAGTGCGCTCAGTTCCGATCCGGCAATGCGGTAGCCGTTAGACAGCAACCACGGGATATCCAGCGTCTTGCCGCACAAGGGGACAAAAACCCGGTTGCCTTTTCTCAACGCCAGCGCATGAACATACTTCACCAGGAACGGGTTGGCTTCACTCTTGTGGAAGCCAATCTCATTCTTGGCCCACCTGTCATGCCAAAATTGTGCATCCATCATCCCTCACCATCGAGTTGCGGTTGTGATGCCCAGCGGCCCCCTCGTCTCGTCATCGGCAGTCCGGCTGCCGGATCCGATCGCACAGAAGAAGCGCTGCGCATAAGTCAGCCAAAAGGAAAGCAGTCTGCGGGAGCTGAAGCGATTCGAGCCCTGCATGGTGCCATTCTGCTCCAGGCAGTGGGTTCGGCCGGTCGGTCGAGACAGAACGCAGAGGTCTCGGCCGACCGGCTCCAGTGAACATCGCCGGTACTCTAGCAAAACGTGCCGGCTTCTTCCATGTGTCGCGGCCCATTGAAAGAACGTCCGGCGCTTACTTCATATGTTTGCCGAAGAAGGCGAGGACTTTTTCCGGATGCCTGCCGAAATAATTGTATCCATCCTTGAAGCGTCTTGTGGTGTTCTCGATCCAGAGTAATTCCTTCTCCTTGCTGCCCAATAGGTCGAAGGTCTTTTGCGCATCTTCAGGATTTCTCGTCCAAGAGTCTTTCAGTACCTGTACCATCAGCACCGGCATCGTGACGCTGGCGGCCCACAGATGCGGGGTCATTTCGGCGGCAACAAACGCGCCCATCTTGAGCAGCTCCAGATCGATCAACTCTTGATACTGCCTCACGCCCTGCAACTCCGAGAAGGCATCGTAGATCGCTGCCATGGAGACGACCATTGGACTCACCATGCAGCGCACGTTTGCAAACAGGTCGGGGCGTCGGTGAATGGCATGATATTGTGAGTTGCCGCCCATGCACTGGCTGTAGAGTCCCACCTGCATCTTGCTGAGCGTCGGGTGGTTATCCACATATGTCTTCACGCCGACGCAGTCGCGCCATTCCCATTGTCCGATGCCGCTCAGACCGCCGTTGGCCGCGCTGCTGTTGCCGTGATTGCGGATGTCATAGGTGAGCACGTTGTAGCCGGCATCGGTCAGATGCTTGTACTGGATCACAAAGTCGATCTCGACCGCGTCATACAGGCTCCACGGCTCACCCAGATGTCCGGGGAAACCTGCGCGACACATCGGCAACGCGTGATTGAAGATGACGAGCTTCTTACTCTCGCCGCCCTTCGCCGGGATGTACCAGGCTTCCAGCGGGGTGCCGTCGTCGGAGGGGATGACGAGATCCTTCCAGCCGGTCATGCCGCAATCGTCAGGAGTCTTGAAGAGGACGCTTCGTAGCGGCCTGACGATGGCTGCCAGTCCCTTCACTTTCGCGTAATCTTCCTGGGAAATGGTTTTGAGTTGCTCCAAGGCCTTGCCCATTCGTTCTGTCGACATTCTGCTCATGCGATCTCCTCCTGTCATGTTGCGTGAGTACCGGGAACGATACGGTGGATCAACGCAGCGTGCTGCGCCGGGCGCCTCGCCGTTAGACCAGTTCATGTGGCGAGAATCAGCGCCCTTGATCATGACGATGTTGTACTCCTATATGTGCGGAGCTCGGTAGAGCGATCCTCCTCGATTATTGCCTAATCCTCCGGAATTGTAGGCGAGCGGCTTGTCTGGCTCTCTTGCCTCTGATAGGGTTGCAAGTGTGACGATCAAGAAGACAGGACAGACGGCAAAGACCGACACGAACGCAGGCCTGGAGACCACGCGTACCCTGCTTGGGAACAGTATTGCCCAATGGACCGAGTGTGGAGATCAACTCACGACCGCGATTCAGGGATTGTCCCTCTACCGGCGTGAGGAACCAACGCGGCCGGTCAGTTATCTGTGTGAGCCGAGTATCTGTGTGATCGCGCAAGGGAGCAAGCGCGTCGTGCTCGGCGATGAGGTCTATGATTATGACGCACGGCATGTCTTCATCACCTCCGTGGATCTCCCCGCGATCGTGCAGGTGACCAGGGCGAGCCGGGAGGAGCCGTACCTCAGCCTGCTCTTACAACTGAATCTTCACGAACTGTCACAGTTGGTGGTCGAGACCCGGCTTCCTCCGCCGCGGACACAACCGTCGAGCCGTGCTATGGCTATCGGTGAAGCCACGGTGCCGCTGCTCAGGGCCTTTCAACGGCTGGTTGCGTTGCTGGACGAGCCCCAGGATATTCCGATCTTGGCGCCGATCGTCGAACGGGAGATTCTGTATCGGTTGCTGGTGAGCGGGCAGGGGGCGCTCTTGCGTCAGATCGCGGCGGCGGGGAGTCACAGTCGACAGATTGCGCGGGCCATCAGCTGGCTGAAGGGTCATTTTACGGAATCGTTCCGGGTCGATGCCCTCGCCGATGAGGCCAACATGAGTCTCTCCACCTTTCATCATCATTTTCGCACGGTGACCAGCATGAGCCCGCTGCAGTATCAGAAATGGTTGCGGCTGAACGAAGCGCGGCGGTTGATGCTCACAGAACGGCTGGATGCCACCACTGCCGCCTTTCAGGTCGGGTATGAAAGCCCTTCCCAATTCAGCAGGGAATACAGTCGCTCATTCGGCGCGCCCCCGCTGCGCGATATCGCCTCCCTGCGGCTCGTCGCGGGCGATGCCGCCATGTGACAGGCCTGGAAACGCCTGTTCATTCCGTTAGTCGGATAGCTTCGGCTCCGGACTGGGCATGCCGCTCGAAATGCTCACTACCCGTCAAAGAGAACCGCCTCTTCGCCTGGAACGCTGCCTCAATCTGGACCGCATGAGAGAAGGTTTGATTACAGGACTGGACTCTATCTCAGTCCTGCCTCCGCATATGCGATCGGCTAGAGGCGGAAGTGGGCCGCATCAGTGGATTGCCAGATCTGGTATTCAGGCCTGGGTCTGGAGCAGGTGTGCGGCCATGAAAAAGACAAACAGCTGGGTCGGGATGTCCACGGTATCCGGCAAATCGATCGACATCTCCCGGACCGCCATAATCGCCGCGCGGTCCTCAACCATACCAATCGCGCCGGAGTCGTTCTCAACGCTTCGTGATGCGAGTAGCGAGACTTGTAAATTGACTTTTGGAATGGCCTGGTTATACTGCGGCCCCGCTGCGCACAAGCAGTTGCGGTCACGCGCAAGAACATGCTCGTGGTGTCACGAGCGGAGAGCAATATCCGAAGGTCGGCCGTGCGAGGTATCTTCCCTTGGCGTGTCTAGTGAGAGGGGGTTGCATGAGGATCTCGATGAGGGTGGTGCAAAGAATTGTCTGTCTCGGAGCGGCCGTTCAGGTGCTGGCCATGGTGACCGGCTGCGGCAATATGCCGAGAGAGTATCGAAAGATGGCGGAGCCGAATGTCACCTTGACGGCGCTCACGGCATCTCCGAAACAGTACTACGGAAAAGTGCTGCTGATGGGAGGCGTGTTAGTTGAGCAAGAACAGGACGACCAGTATGTGTTGCTACGGATGAAGAATCGACCGTTGGATGAAGATGACATCCCTCGCCGTCCGATCGACCCTGACGGGCCTGAGGCTGGGCATTTTTGGCTCAAGGTGCTGAAGGCGCACCTTCCCCCCGGGTACCAGCATTGGGCGAGAATGAGTCTCGCTGGGCGAGTCACGTCCAAGGTCAAGCGGGGACACGAACCGGTGCTTCGGTTGCTGTATGCCAGGCATTGGGGGATCGACGAAGGCGATGGGGAGTGGCGGAGGGATTTCGATCCGAATTACGACTTTGTTGCGCCGGCTGGAATCGGCATTGAAGTGGACTTTGGATCGGAGTAGCTCCTTGCGTCTCGAGGCAAGTCTTGCAATCACATAGGCCTCGCGCTCAGTCATGGTTGATCGATAAGCCCAGATTCTTCGCTCATGGGGCAAAGAGAAGGGGTGGACCAAGAAAGAGGGCGGGCTGAAAGAAACAGCGGGCTGCGTCCGCGGGGAAAGAGAAGCCAACCGTAAAATGTCTTGGTGCTCTCTCGGTGCCGGGCTACACTGGGACCATGGAAAAACAGCATCAGCGGGGCAGGTGGACAAGCGTAGGAATCTTCGTCGGGTTTCTTACGGGCCTGCTCTGGTTTTTTCTCAGTTTCGCGGCCGTGTTCAACGGCGTGTTTTTCTTCCTGCTGCCGCTGCTTCTCGCGTACGCCATTTCGGGAGCGCTCCTGGTGTGGCTGTTTCGACTTCCTCCGATTCATGCGGCATTGTCGCTCGTGAGCTCGGCGTTACCCTGGGTGGCCTGGTTGTGGCCCGCGACCATGTCCAGCTCCGGCTGGCTGAAGTCCCTCGTGTGGCCTGCTCTGGTTGGCACGGCGTTTGGGATGAGTTTGCTTGGCGCGCAGCTCGTGGCTGCCCGACGGCGTCGCAAGCCGGCCCAAACAGATCCGACTCCCGCCTAGCCGTTTGTCGGTGAGGCTCCTGCCAACGGTCTGCTGCGCGTTTTCGGAATATCTCGTCGGGACATCTTTCAGCACCTGCCTCAACAGCACGGTCATCGTCACGCCGGCAGCTCACAGGTGGGGCGTCATTTCAGCGGCGACGAACGGACCCATCTTGAGCTGTTCCAGCTCAATCAGCTTCTGATACTGCCTCACGCGCTATACATCTGAGATCGTCGAGCGCGCCTGCATCACCTGTTCTCCCTGGCGGCACCCCTGTCCCGTACCACGTCATTCCAATTCGGCGAAGTGAGCGCGAGCGAGAAGTTCGGTCTGCGGGTCTATTCGGTTTACTCGCGCACCCGTTCTGGCCTGAGGGCGGGACGTCCCTGCTGCAGGAGGAACCAGGCATAGAGCAGAAACAGTACCGTGAAGTTCGGGATGAGAATGGCCGACTGATTCCACTGCCACCCGTCGAATTTCCAATCGGAGAGCGGCCAGAGGACGGGCGTCGGAAAGAAGGCGAGGGAATGGGTAGGAATGTCGACCAAGACGTGCAAGCCCCAGGCGCCGAGTTCCCAGACCGGCCGCTTTGCCAACAGCCAGAGCAAGGCAAAGACGGCGAGAAACAGCACGAAACTATGGGTGAGATTGTAGAGATGATGGACGTAGAGCGGGATGGTGGATTCCGGAGGCGTGCCGTGACTGAAATCGGGTGTCGGCGACAGACCCAGTGTGGCTGCAACCCACAGGACGCCGAACGAGAACAGATCCGGCGCCATGCCGATGGCAAAGGCCAGGGAGAAGCTCGTGCGGTTCCGGCGTCCAAACGCCAATGCTCCCCACAGTCCATGCGAGACGATATCCATGCTCCGCCTCTCCTTGTGAGGCTCCCCACGCTTCCTTACATTGGGAGCCGTGACGACGAGGCTACTCGGGTATCCTTGCAATGTCAAAAGATGGCTCCGGAGTCGGAGCGATCGATCACAAGGTCGTGGCTGTACCTGCGCAGGCGCGGTGCCACGAATTGATCAGACCAACCGCCCGTCTTCCTCATTGATGGGGCAGCGATTTTCATTTGCCACGCGGTAGGAAGGAGTGGCGGTGGAAGGGCGTATGGCTCTAGAAGAGGTCTGTGTCGTCTCAGTAGAGCGTCGAGTGACCGGTCAGCTATCAATGGGGACGCAGGAGTCAGCCAGCTACCAGCTCGGAAGTATTTGATCGCAAGACCTGACCCTGATGCTGCGGCACGATAGGGAGGGGGCATGAGAGGGGCAAGGGATGGGGCCAGAGAGTGAGAAGGCCGAGTGCGGGTGTTGGTGGTCGAAGTTGCCGCTTCCGGTCGCTCGTCAGGATACGGTGATAGTGAGCGGCAAGGAGCGCGTGCGTTCCTGTGAGCAAGATTGTGGTCATATGAGGTTGTGTTGGGCATGGAGTAAGTAGACAATGCGTCAACCGAGGGTAGGTCACTATTGGATGATTGATCTCAGGATGAAGCCCGTGGGATCTCATCACTCGATGGCTGACATGTATCATTGTGCTGGAAGCTTCGGTGAGGATAAGGCTGTGGGCATCATGCATCTGGAGCTGAGCCGCATTTTGTGAGCGGCGGCAAGGGTGTAGGGTGCTCGTTCTGTCAGCACTGTGAGAATATTCGTGCGGGGTGTCGTGGTTCATAAAAATAAACTACTGCAACGGCACTGTCTGTGGGGGAAAGAACCCACTCCTCCCGTTTCCCCGCCTGAATCGAAGCCGTGATCAAGGAGAAGAAGCGATGCTAATACTTGATGACTCCAGCGGCGGTCATTCTGCACGGCTCGACATGCTCGAACAGCGAATGATCGACATGAAGGTAGAGCGGTGGAGCGGCGCCGACCTGTTGCAGGACCACGATCGGGTAGTTGTGGAGGAGGCCCTTGAGATTTGTCTGGTGTATGGGGCCGTCGATCAGCGTACACGCAAGACGGTGACGGTGACGATGCGCACTCCGGGCAACGATCTGGAGCTGGCGGTCGGGTTTCTCTTCGCTGAAGGCCTTGTCCGTTGTCCCGAGGACGTTCAGAGCCTGCAGCACTGCGGGCTTCCTGCAGGACCGCTCGGGCTTCAGAACGTCGTGCGCGTTGAATTGCGACCGGAGGCAACGATCGATCCGGCTCTTCTGGAACGGAATTTCATGTCGACGTCAAGTTGTGGTCTTTGCGGGAAAGCGTCGCTTGATGCGCTGCCGGCGTTGCCCCGCACCGGATTATCCGATGGTCTCGTTGTGGAGGCGGCAGTCATTCAGGACCTCTCGAGCAGGTTGCGCCACGCGCAGGCGGTGTTCGATGCCACGGGTGGGTTGCATGCCGCCGCCCTGTTTGACCGGCGGGGGGAACTGCACGATGTGAAAGAAGATGTCGGGCGGCACAATGCGATCGACAAGTTGGTCGGCAGACAGTTTCTCGACGGGAGCGTCCCTTTGTCTGACCGCATGCTGCTCGTGAGCGGACGAGTGGGGTACGAACTGGTCCAAAAAGCGTTCGCCGCCGGCATTCCGTTTTTGGCCGCCGTGGGCGCCCCATCGAGCCTTGCTGTGGATCTCGCGAGAGCAGCCAATCTCACGTTGGTCGGTTTTGTGAAAGAGCGTCGGTTTAACATCTATGCTGCCTCTCAGCGAATCAGCCACAACGCAGGAGTGTGTGAACCATCTTACCCACGAGGGTCCCATGAGCACAGCAGATGACGCCATGAATGGAAAAACTGAGACGAACCGACGGGATGCTGACCATCGGCCGCAGCGCCAAGCCGGTCGATTAGACGGAGTGGATACGGCCGAGGCGCAGCGGGCAAGCGACCCGGCGTTGCGGCTCGCGCAACCTCCGGAAGAGACGGTACCGGCGAAGCGCGGGCCTGCCTCTGAAGCCGCCGCCGGCATTCCCGCCGTTCTCAAAACCTTCGAATTCGGATTCGGTGAGATGGGCGTCGTCCCCACCCTCAAAACGCTCCCCAACATGAACAAGAAAACCGGCTTCGACTGCCCGGGCTGCGCGTGGCCCTCTCCCGACGGGAAGCGCCACATCGCGGAATTTTGTGAAAACGGGGCCAAGGCCGTCTCGTCGGAAGCCACGACCAGCCGGGTCACTCCGGAGTTCTTTCAACAATGGTCGGTTGAGCAGCTCGCGGAGCAATCCGATTACTGGCTCAACCAACAAGGCCGTCTGACTCATCCGATGATCCTGAGGAGCGGGCAGCGGCATTATGAGCCGATCGAATGGGCCGACGCGTTTGCGTTCATTGCTGCGGAATTGAACCAGCTCGCCTCGCCCGATGAAGCGACCTTTTATACGTCCGGCAAAGTCGGCAATGAAGCCGCGTTTCTCTACCAATTATTCGTTCGCCAGTTCGGAACGAACAATCTGCCGGACTGTTCGAACATGTGTCATGAATCGTCCGGCACGGCGTTGGACGAGAGTATCGGAATCGGCAAGGGCACAGCGACGCTCGAGGACTTCGAGCTCGCGGACATGATCGTCGTGATCGGCCAAAACCCTGGCACCAACCACCCACGCATGATGACCGCTCTCCTGCACGCCAAGGAACACGGCGCGAAGATGATCGCGATCAATCCGCTTCCAGAAGTCTCGTTGCGGCGCTTCAAGAACCCGAACCCGCAAGAGTACTCCAACCCGCTGTCATGGCTAGGCGATTTCCTGGGAGAGGGCGCGGCGCTCGCCGACCTCATGCTTCAAGTGCGGATCAACGGCGACTTGGCGGTGCTCAAAGGCATCATGAAAGAGATGCTGGAAGAAGAACAGCGCCGCCCCGGGCAGGTCTTCGACCACGAATTCATCCGCCTACACACTGCCGGGTTCGAGGACTTTATCGCCGATCTCACCCGCACGAGTTGGGAGGAAATTGTGGAGGGGAGCGGCTTGCCGCTCGACCAGATCCGCGAGGCCGGTCAAATGATCGCAAAGGCCAAGCGCGTGATTTGCTGTTGGGCCATGGGGCTGACACAGCATAAAAACGGAGTGGAGACCATTCGCCAGGTCATCAACCTGCTGTTGCTCGGCGGACACATCGGAAGGCCCGGTGGCGGCGCCTGCTGCGTGCGCGGGCACTCCAACGTCCAGGGTGACCGCACGATGGGAATCTGGGAGCGGGTTCCGCCTGAATTTCTGGATGCCCTTCAATCCGAATTCCATTTCGATCCGCCGCGGAAGAACGGTTTGGATGTGGTGAAATCTATCAACGCGATGCATGCGGGCGAGGTCAAGGTGTTTTTCGGACTGGGCGGCAACTTTCTGTCGGCGACGCCGGATACGACGTACACGGCTGAAGCGATGCGCCAATGTCGCTTGACGGTGCAGGTCTCGACCAAACTCAATCGCGGACATCTCATCACCGGCAAACAAGCGTTGATCTTGCCCTGCCTCGGCCGGTCTGAAAAGGATCGCGGCCCCAAGGGGGAGCGATTTGTCACCGTGGAGGACTCGATGGGCGTGATTAGTGCCTCGCGCGGAGTATTGGAGCCGGCTTCCGATGGTCTCCTGAGTGAACCCGCGATTGTCGCGGGATTGGCGAAGGCGACACTGGGCGGAAAAGGCATCGTGAATTGGGAAGCGCTCGGAGCGGATTACGATCTCATTCGTGATCACATCGCCCGTACCATTCCGGGCTTCGAGAATTTCAACGAGCGCATCCGGCAGAATATCTTCTATTTGCCCAACGGTGCGCGGACGCGCGACTTTAAAACCGATACGGGCAAGGCGAATTTCATCGCAGCGCCGATTCCACAGCACAACCTGGCTGCGGGAGAGTTTCTCATGACGACCATCCGGAGCCACGATCAGTTCAACACGACGATCTACGGGATGGATGACCGATACCGCGGGATCTATGGCGGACGGCGTGTCGTCTTTCTGAATGCTGACGACATTCGTGGGGCAGGGCTCAGCACAGGCCAGTTGGTCGATCTGATCAGCCTCTTCGAAGGGGAAGAACGAGTGGCGCATCACTTCCAAGTGGTGCCGTACCAGATTCCTCGGAGATGTGCCGCCACTTATTACCCGGAAACCAATGTGCTGGTACCGATCAGGAGCGTGGCGGATAAGAGCAATCAGCCGGTGTGCAAGTCGGTCCGAATCACGCTAAGGCCGTCTATGCCGCAGGGGAGCGCGCGGCAGCAGAAGGGGGGAGGTTGAGGGCCCTCGGAAATAGCAGACCCGTGAATAGGGCTATGCCCTCAGCTCGTTACTCACTACACAAGGAGGTTGTTATGTCTGGGAATCGAGCGGTCGTTTACCACAGCGCGAAGAAGATCTCTGTCGAGAAAATTGACTATCCCAAGCTTCAGTTCGGCAAGCGGCCTTGCCACCACGGGGCCATTCTGAAGGTCCTCACCACCAACATCTGTGGCAGTGACCAGCATATCTACCGGGGTCGGTTCGTCGTCCCCCAAGGGACCGTCCTCGGCCATGAGATCACTGGCGAGATCGTGGAGGCCGGGCGGGACGTGGAGTTCTTGAAGGTCGGGGACTTGGTGAGTGTGCCATTCAATGTCGCCTGTGGGCGGTGCCGAAACTGCAAGGAACGGCACACCGACATCTGCGAGAACGTGAACGACGACGCACCGGTCGGGGCGTACGGGTTCAACCTCGGCGGGTGGCCGGGCGGGCAGGCGGAGTACGTGCTAGTCCCCTACGCCGACTGGAACCTGCTGAAGTTTCCGGACAAGGACGCGGCGATGGCCCGCATCCTTGACCTCACCCTCGTGTCGGACGTGTTGCCGACAGCCTTCCATGGATGTATCGAGGCTGGGGTAGGGGTGGGCAGCACGGTGTACATCGCCGGGGCAGGGCCGGTGGGGCGAGCGGCGGCAGCATCCGCCCGTCTACTCGGGGCGGCATGCGTGATCGTCGGGGACATGAACAAGGATCGACTCAAACTCGTCAAGAGCGCCGGTTACGAAGTCGTGGACTTGTCGAAGGATACGCCGCTGGCCGACCAGATCGAGGCCGTGCTAGGTGAGCGGACGGTGGACTGTGGGGTGGACGCCGTGGGGTTCGAGGCTCACGGCCATGGTCCGGCGTCCACCAAGGATGTGCCGGAGGCGGTGCTGAACGATCTGCTCAATGTGGTGCGGGCAGGGGGCGGCATCGGTGTGCCGGGCGTCTACAACGCAAACGACCCCGGTGCAGCGACCGCTGCTACCAAGCGGGGAACGCTCACTCTCGACTTCGGGCCGGCGTGGGTGAAGTCGTTGACGCTCAAGACCGGAATGGCGCCGATCATGAGCTACAACCGGCAACTCATGCGGGCCATCCTCGGCGGTCGATTGGATCATCTGCGGCAAGTGATGGCAATGGAGGTCGTGTCGCTGGATCAAGCGGTGGCCGCCTATCAGGCGTTCGACGACGGAGTGGCGAAGAAGTACATCATCGACCCGCACGGGGCGCTCAAGGCGTAGCAGCCGCGGTGTGGCCCTGCGGTTGAGTCGCTTTGGACTCGACTGCAGGGCCATACCTAGCGATTGACGGCAGCTGCAAGCCTAATGCGCGGAGGAGGGCGGCGAGGTCTCAAACCTACGGAGAGTCAATCAGGCAAACCGGCTGCGTTCGTCGGAGGTGGGGCAGCGATTTTGATTTGCCACGCGGAAAATAGGAGTTGGTGCGAAAGACCGGACGGCGCCGGAAGAAGTCCGTGTCGTGGCGGGAGAGGATCGACTGAATGGTTAGCTCTCAATGAGAGCAGCAGGAGTCGACCCGCTACTAACCTGGATGTGTGTGATTACAAGACCTGAACCGCTATGCATTGAATATAGGTGGGTGGCATGACCTCAGATTCAATTAGTTCAGCAGGACCTGCATATGTTCAGTAAGAGAACGCGAGATCAAGTCGTGGGAGGGATGATTATTGGGTCTATAGCCTTGGGACTAGCGGGCTACTGGTTTGCAACAGATCATATGGATGGGACAAAAGTTGCTGGTTTTCTTGTAGGCTTGTGGGCAGGGTTTGTTTCCGTGATTGCAGGGCATATGTGGGAGCGGAGCAAACAGAATAAGCTGCTAAGAATATTCTTTATAGGTCTAAGCCCTATAGGTATGTTTGCCATGCTACCATTTTCTCCAGGATTTGCGGGAGGGTACTTTTTAGGATCTGGAGTCAGTTTTGCCTTTTCATGGGCGGTTCGTTGCATCATTGAAAAGGATAAGCATCGAAGTGCTGTGCCACACGCCAATCCACCCACTGTTGGTTGAGTCGATCAAGTTACGTTGCCAAGGTTGCCCAGACGGGACTCGACCAGGTGGCCTATACGTACGACTTACTCGGGAGGTTGTCTGCGCTCGACGTTGCTGAAGGTGGGTGCGCGTTACCTCAACACCATCCTTAAATGGTAGATCACCCGCGGATGTGAGCTCATAGGAGGCAAACATGACACGATCATTGAAGCTGATAAGAAGAGCGGCGGTTGGCGCATTGCTTGCCTTGGCTCTGGTGTCCCCGGTCACAGCGCAGGACCAATCTGGCGAGATCGTCGTCTTCATCGCCAAGAAGATTGTCACCATGGATCCTGCGCGTCCCACGGCGACGGCCGTGGCTGTGCGCGGTGGGGAGATCCTGAGTGTAGGCTCGCTCGCCGATCTGCAGCCCTGGTTGACGGCGCATCCGCACAAGATCGACACTCAGTTCAAGGACAAGGTATTGATGCCGGGCCTGATAGACCCGCACATGCACCCCATGCTCGGCGCGATCGCCTTTCAGGCTTTCTGGATCACCCCGGAGCCCTGGAATGTGATGGGCCGGAAGACACCCGCAACCATTGGCGAAAAAGCCTATCGAGATGCCCTCGCGGCGGCCTTTGCTGCCCGCCAGAAGGACACACCTGTGTTCATGACCTGGGGCTTTAGTGCTGACACCCATGGCGAGCTCTCAATCGAGGTGCTGGACAGCATTTCCAAGGATGTGCCCATTCTGGTGCTGCAACGTTCCATGCACGAAATCTACCTGAACACGCCGATGCTGGCGCTGCTGAAGGCTAAGGGCATGGACGAAAATAAGTTCAAAGATCACCCGCAGATCGACTGGAAGAAGAACCACTTCTGGGAGGACGGCATGTTCAGTGTGGCTGTGCCCTATATGGCCGGCTTTCTGCTCGATCCTGCGGCTGCCGATCCAGGCTATCTAAAAGCGCGTGATTACCTGAACTACAACGGCATCACCACGGTGGCCGACATGGATACCGGCGGCACGAATTGGGATCTCGAAATAGCCGCCCTCAAGCGCAACCTCGATACGCCAGACTCACCAGTGCGTGTACGTTTGACCCCTGATGTGTACAAGCTTAGCCTCGCTCTGAAAAGCCCCGAAGCGGTAATGAAACGGGTCGGTGAACTCAAGAGCCAGAATACCAGGCACCTGATTTTCAACAATGGCATCAAGCTGTTTGCAGATGGCGCCATGTTCTCCCAGGCTATGCAGATCGGTGCTCCGGGCTATATCGACGGCCATCACGGGGAGTGGATCACCCAACCTGCGTCGTTCGAGGAATTCGCCCGCAGTTACTGGAAGGCAGGCTATCAGATTCATGTGCATACGAATGGAGACGGCGGTGCCAAGCTGGTGCTCGATACCTTGCAACAGTTGCTGGACGAGAAGCCTCGGGTGGATCACCGCCTCACCATCGAGCACTATGGTTATGCGGACGACGGCACCTCGCGGCGGATTGCCAAGCTGGGTGCCCAGGTGTCAGCCAATCCTTTCTACCTTTACGTGTTGGGTGACCGCTATGCGGCCACCGGCCTGGGCACTGATCGCGCCGCCCGCATTGCGCCCTTGGGTGGCTTGGTCAGGCGCAATGTGAATGTGGGGCTGCACTCAGATTTTCCGATGGCGCCCTCTGAGCCGCTCTTCCTAGCGTGGACCACGGCAACGCGGGAGACCCTGTCGGGCAAAGTGTTCGCTCCTTCCGAACGGCTGACCTTGGATCAGGCCATACGTGCCATCACCATCGATGCCGCCTACTTGATCGGCATGGAAACCGAGCTAGGCAGTATTGAAGCCGGTAAGCTGGCCGACTTTGCCGTACTCGACAAAGATCCCTATGAAGTGGGCGTGAAGGGACTGCGTAATATCAAGGTCTGGGGCACGATTTTCGAGGGCCGCCCATTCAAGGCTAAAGCCGTGGAGAAATAGAACACTGGAGATATGCGACTGAGAGCTTGGATCTGGGCGATTCCGCTGATCCTTTCAACAGATGAGGAACAATCGATTCGCCGACGATCAGCTTACGCGCATGCTGCACGTAAATTTCAGGTAAATTTGGACAGGTCTTGCAATCAAGCAGTTAGCCAATTCTTGGTTGGCGGCAGAGATTCATTCCCATGCCCTGTCATCTGCACCCAGCGATTGACAACAACTACCAGCCGAAAGACTAACGTCTAACGCGCGGAGGATGGCGCCGGGGTTTCGAAACCACGAAGAGTTGATCAGACAAACCGGCCGCATTCCTCGGCGGTAGGAACAGTGATTTTGATTTGGCGCGCGGGAAGTAGAAGTTGGTGTGGAAGGGCGGGCGGTGCTAGAAGAAGTCCGTGTCGTGACAGAAGAGCATCGACTGAACGGTTGGCTCTCAATGAGAGTAGCAGCAGTCGGCCAGCTCCCAGCGGGCAACTATTTGATTGCAAGACCTGACCCTATACTTCTTCTACACTTCGGCGGGTTGATTTTTAAGACAGTTGCTGACCCTAAGCTCCCTATGTTCCACACCCAGGCTCAAGGAAAGTTTTCCCTTACCATTTCCCAGACATCACCACCTTTTCCGTGCAGCACGGCCTTGGCTGTATAAAGGGCCATACCGATGGCTGGTTCCATTGCAATGAAAGGAGGCATTACCAGCTCCATCGGGTTCACCATAACATCAAGGAGTGCGGGACCGGGCTGTGCGAGCCAAGTGGTAACGCTTTGTTCTAGTTCTTCAACTTTCTCAACCTTGCTGCCCCACAATCCTACTACTTCGGCAACCTGACCAAAATCTGGATTCTTCAGATGCGTATAGGTGTCGACCATGCCTTCGGCTTTTTGCTCGATTTCCACAAAGCCTAATTTCCCGTTATTAAAGACTACAAGTTTTATCGGCAGATTTTCCTGGACGATCGTCATGAGATCGCCCATCAACATGCCAAACCCACCGTCACCACATAGTGCGACCACCTGGCGATCCGGGCATCTCTTTTGAAGCCCAATAGCTGAGGCCATGCCAGCTGCCATTGTGCCGTGCAGTAGACTCGAGAAGAACCGACGCTTGCCGTTTGCGCGGATGTGTTGTAACGCCCACACCGCTGCCGTTCCGTCATCAGCTGAGAACAAGGTATCTTCAGCTGCATATTGATCAATAAGACTGGCAAGATAAATTCCGGCGATACCGCCGCCATGCTTGCCAGGCTGAACTTTTTCAACGGTTGATTGCACTTTGCTTTTGTAGAGTGTGACAAAAGTGTCCCGGAACGTGGTGTTATCATGCTGTTTTAATCTTGGCAACAGTGCCGCTAACGTTTCTTTAATATCTCCTACTACCCCCTTCGTCACTGGATGACGGCGACCTAGGTGGAGTGGGTCAATATCGATCTGAACGATTTTCGCGTGTGACGGGTAGAACTGGCTCCACGCGAAATCCGCGCCAAGCATAAGCAATGTATCGCATTCCAGTACGGCTCGATACCCTGATTCAATGCCTAGAACGCCAGTCATGCCAACATCGTATGGATTATGAGGTTCGAGCGCGTCCTTGCCACGCGATGTACGCGCAATCGGTGCGGCAAGTTTTGCAGCCACCGCCATCACTTCATCCTGTGCGCCCATACATCCTGAGCCGCCATAAATAGTGACATTGCCGCCTTTATTGAGGATAGCGGCTATTTGATCGAGTTCGTTATCATTCGGCCGGATAAGTGGCGCACTAATAGTTACACTATATGGCAGCTCATTGGCGGCAGCGGCGCTGGAAACGTCGGCAGGTACGATAAGGACAGCCACGCCCTGTTTCGCGAGCGCGGCCTGACAAGCGGCAACCGTCTTTCGGCGTGCCTGTTCCGGATTGAGAATCATATCGCAGTAAACCGAGCACTCGCCGTAAACCCTTTTAAAATCTACTTCTTGGGTTGATTGGAAGCCTAAATCTTGTCGTGCAAGCTGGCTTGCAATCAGAACAATTGGGGCGCGATTGCGGTTTGCTTCGTAAATCCCATTGATGAAATGCAAGCTGCCGGGACCACAGCTTCCTGCACAAGCCACTAACTCACCGCTGAGTTGAGCTTCAGCAGAAGCGGCAAAAGCGCCTGCCTCTTCGTGGCGCATCGATACCCATTCAATTTCGCTCTGCTCGATCGATTCCACGACACGATTCAGAGTGTCACCGACGATGCCATAACAGCGTTTAACACCTGCAGATTGCAGGATCTCAATAATCACATCGGAGACTTTTTTGCTCATCGCGCCTTCCCGTGTTTCATATTGAAATATACACAAACGGGTTTTTCGTACTGTAGGTAGTTTTGTCGAAAAAATCAAACATTGGCCACAGGGAGAAGAAAGGGGCGGGAGTCTTTTCTCCAACCAGATTGGGGTCAGCAACGGTCTTGATAATCAAGCTGGCCAGCCGTGCCTCGCCATGGCGTGCCACGCTTCACCATCGCATTGAGAATCGTGAGGAGCTTTCGCATGCAGGCCATCAACGCCCACTACTTTGCCTTCCCCGCCTGACACAAGCGCTGAATCACGGGATTCTTCCGTGTCGCCACCAGAGTTGCCATGTAGAGTGCGGCCCGCACATGGGCACGGCCTCCCCAAATGGTTCGTCGCCCCTTGAGCGTCCTGCTGTCGCGTGGAAACGGCGCGACGCCAGCTAAGAGCCGCCACTTCTTTGCTGGTCAACGTGCCCAGCTCTAGGAGGTTCGCGAGCAGCGTCGTGGTGAGCACCGGGCCCACGCCCGGCACACTCCGCAACACGTCTTCCTTCTCGCGCTAGACCGGACTCGTACGTATCGTCGCCGCAGTTCCTTCTCCAACCATGTGATGTGCACGCGCAGACGTGTCTAGATGGGCCGGGCTCCCAGGCGCAATCGATTCTTTTCCGCAGTGAGCATCTCGATCGGCTGCCGACGGCGCGCGACGAGGGCAGCCAATCCCTGGGTCTGCTAATCCGGGACAGAGCGGCCGGGCGGGCGAATCGCCTCGGCAAATTGGGCGAGGACCTGCGCATCGAGCCGATCTGTCTTCGCTAACTGTCCCGTGGCCCGCGCAAAGTCCCGCACCTGCCGGGGATTGATGACCACGACCGGCAGTCCGGCAGCGGCCAGCGCGCCCGTGAGGGGCACTTCAAGACCACCCGTCGCTTCGAGCACGATCAAGGTGGGCTGCACGGCCTGAAGCCGCTCGACGGCCTCCGCAATTCCTCGCTCATCCTGCACAATCTGGAAGGCGGTCCCGGGATGGACCGCCACATCGACACCGCCTTGCGAGACATCCATCCCCACAAAAATCTCGGCGCTCATGGTACACCTCCGTGTCTCCCGTCCTTGCACAATGCGGGCTCGAGGCCCCCTCAACTGTTCGGGTTGGTGAACGGAGGAACGGGACGACCCGAGCTGCCCGTCGGTCTTCATGATTCCAGACCCGGATCTTTGCGATCTGTCCCGCTCCCGTAGTGCCATGATGCGAAACCTCCTGTGAAGATACAAGGTCTTGCAATCAAGCAGTTTGCTAATTCTTGGTTGGCGGCAGAGATTCATTCACATGCTCTGCCATCTACACCCAGCGATTGACGACAACTACCAGCCGAAAGACTAACGCCTAACGCGTAGAAAAGGGCGTCGAGGTTTTGAAACGGCGGAGAGTTGATCGAACAAGCCGGCTGCGTTCCTCGGCGGTAGGAACAGCGATTTTTATGTGCCACGCGGGAAGTCGGAGTTGGTGCCGAAGGCGAGACGACGCTGGAAGAAGTCCGTGTCGTGACAGAAGAGTATCGACTGAACGGTTGGCTCTCAATGAGAGTAGCAGCAGTCGGCCAGCTCCCAGCCGGCAAATGTTTTATTGCAAGACCTGACCATATTAGGAGGGACATCAATGGACGAGGCCTGCGGAGTGCGAGCGGGCAGGTTATTTTGTCGTGGGGGTATGCGTAATTCGACAGCTTCCGGGCGACTTGACCCGGCTCTCCTTGCACTCGGAGCATGGCACCGCGATCTTTAACGCTTCCGCAGAGTCGGGGTAGCTGGGAGTCAGCCAACGACGGCGCATATCCGCTAACCGGCCGGATTCTTCCAGCTCCCACAGCAGATCATTCACCAACCAGCGCAGATGGTATTTTGTTTCAGCCAGGACGACCGCATACTGTTCGTGCACCAGCAGCAGTGGCTTCGCATGATCCAGAACAAGTGGCTGCCAGACTGATGGTTCACGTTGTTCCAAGAACTCCAACGTCTTCTGTTTGCCCAGCACCACGTCGGGCGACTGGTCAGAGGCGAACGCCGCCGTCAACGTATCGCAGACCAGCAGGCGACTGTCGGTGAGCCGGGCCTTGGCAAGGAGATGGCCTGTGCGCCCCTCCTGCACCGCCACGGTCAGCCCTCTAAACGCTATCCTTCTGGCTTCGGCCACATGATGACCGGCATTCAGCAGTTCTTGGAACGTGGTTCGGATTCGCTCTGCGACCTGTGGGTCCCGCGTCAGAGCGATAATGCCGGTGTGGGAAAAATAGGGGGCGGAATAACCAATCCCCGTCGCGTTCAAGTGAGGCATGTTCGCGGCCATTGCCGAGAGAAAGAGATCCACGCGTCCTTCCGTCAGTTCGATGAACAGATCCCGGACAGGTAGGAGAATCGGCACGGCTCTTACCGGCCGACCGCACTCGCGCGATATCGCGGCTGTGATCGCGTGGAGCAGCTCGATGTCCAGGCCTGTGATTTCAGGGGTTTTCTCAGCCAGCAGGAAGACGAAGGGCGGGGTCGGATTGTTCGCAATGCCGACATGTAACTGCTCGTGTCGGCAGATGACGGCGAGGTCATCCGGCAGAGAAGAGGGGACGGGCCGCACCCACTGCGCGGCATCCATTAGCAGCCCACATCCAGCGAGCGATCCTCCGCCCGCCAGGATGCCCAGCAAAATCGCGAGTGTGTGAAGCCGTCTGTGCCATCTCATGCGGCAGACCATCCTTTTCCGGGCACAATCGACGCGGACCGTGTGATCGATGTGGCAGCTAGAAGACGAACCCCGTTGTAAACAGTAATTGGCGCTCTCGGTCGCCGTGCTCATCGAAGCTCACTCCGTAGGCAAAATACGACAGGGCAAGGTCAAGCGAAACGGTGTGGGCGACTGGAAACCGCACACCGACTTGCCCGCCCAAGAGGTAGCTTGGGGGGCGGTTGTCCGGCCCGGTCAAGGCCGAACCCAGCACCGCACCGATATACGGAACCGCCCGGTCCTCCAGCAGCCCGAATAGCAGATGCCGCAGCAGACGGCCGATTGACGGGCCGCTCGGAAAGTCCAAGATATCCAGAAAGTTGTTCCAGCGCGGATTGAGATAGAGGGAATGCACGCCGGCATGACGTTCGTGGGATGCGAAGCCGAAATACTGATAGGTCGCGCGTACCTCGAAATCGCTGTACTGCAGCGCGGTCAGGCTCGCCTGCAAACCAAGTTCCCGACCGCCTGGAGTGAAAGACTGGCGGAAGGCGAGATCTATACCGAAGGGCCGCACGGGGAGCAATTCGAGACGTCCTGTCTCGCCCAGGGTCGAATTGGGGAGACAGGCCGAGAACAATGCGAGGCCCAGGAACACTCGAACAGTCAACGTTCCCAACAAGCCATTCCGCAGCGAGAGGATCTGCCTAATACGTATTCGTCTGGCTACGTATCCAGAGAGACCACACATATTTTCTTGTACCACATTCCTCGAGCGATTGGGATATCCTGCGGGCGGCCGCCTCGTCAAAACTATTCTGGCTCAACCACGGGGAGCCAACCTTGGCGAGGCGCTTCTGTAGCACGTTCGTCTTGCCTGATCACGCGTCGCCAATCACCATCATCTCGGCTCCCTCGAAGGCAGTGGCGTTGCCCCGATGGCCACTTCTGGAGGTCAGCGCTGCGTACAACGAGGGTCTTGTGCCAGAGCTTGGAGGTGTCTGTCAAATCCGGGCCACCTCAATCTAACCCTGTCTCTCGTATCTATTGCTCCTCGTTGCAATGAACCAAGCCCGCTCTATATATTTGCCAAGCTGGTGATAGGCTCACAGGTGAAAGGAGTATCTACCATGAGGAAGTCCATCAAGGTTTGGTGTCATCTATCTGTGTGGGTCTGCACGGGGATCCTACTTGCATCTGGGCTTGGCTTGTCCATGCCCTCGAGTGCGTCCGCTGAAGATCTCACTGTTTCCGAAGACACCTTCGGCTGCATCCTCGACTGGCCAAAGGTCCGTAATACGCGTTTCAGACATTCAAATCCGGAGAAATTGAAAGAAGCGATGCAGATCTTCCGAGACAGCGTGCCGGACAAGGAGTATCCAGTCGGCACCATCCTCCAACTGGTTCCGTTTGAAGCCATGGTGAAACATCCACGCGAACAGTTCCCCAATACGAACGGCTGGGAGTTTTTCTTTCTGGATGTCTCCAAGGAAGGGACCAAGATCGCCGATCGAGGCGAGCAAGTGGTGAATCGTTCCCAAGGGGTCACGTGCTTAAGTTGCCATCAACCGGCGGCAAGATTTGACTTCGTCTGCGAAAAGGGGCACGGCTGTGCTCCTATTCCATTCGATGATCAGAAGATCGCAGAGATCCAGCGGTCAGACCTTCGTTGTGTCAAGAAGTAAGCGCAGAGGTGTTTAACTTCAGATAGTGTGGACTTGGCCGCATGGACTGACGAAAGGACGGCATACACCGGTCTGCTCCATCGCTTTACTCGGGCCGGTGATGAATCGCACAACGACTACGTAGCTCAAAATGACCGTTCCCCATTTGTTACACCACGGCCACCGAAGTTAATTCCTGCGCGATCTGAGGCTGGTTGTGATGGTGGTTGATGAACTCCATGGGTGTCATATTCCCCATGGAGCTGTGCGTCCGCACCTCGTTGTATTCCCTCTGCCGGGCTTCAATCACGAGCTGCACTTTCTGCAGCGTCAGAAATCAGTGCACTGGCTGAGGGCAGATCTTGTCAACCAGCATTTAGGCAAGTCTTGGCTGGCGATAGGGTTCATTTAGGTGTCCCGCGATCCGTGCACCTGGCGATTGACGGTAACTGCAAGCCGAAAGCGTGGAGGGGGGCGTCGAGGTTTCGGCACGACGGAGAGTTGATTGAACAAACCGGCCGCGTTCCTCGGCGATGGGGCAGCGATTGTCATCTCCCACGCGGGAGAAATGAGTGGGGGCGGAAGGCCGGAAGGCCGGACGGCGCGAGAAGACGTCCCTGTCGTGGCAGTAGAGCAGCGACTGAACGGCCTGCTACTCGCTGGGATGTATTTAATTGCAAGACCTGACCCCACTATTCTCTCGCGGGCGGATTCAATCCCGTCAGGGGATTTTTTGTTGTCGAAAGCAGGCTGATACAGTGAAAGGAGAGCAGGGCATGGTGACAGTTCAGTCGATAGCAGCTGCGGCTACACGTATCGGACCATCGATCTATGAATCTCCATTGGTTCATTCCAGGACCTTGTCCCGGCTTACCGGCAATACCATCTTCCTCAAGCTCGAAAACCTTCAGATGACGGGGTCGTTCAAGGAGCGGGGCGCGCTTAATCGGATTCTCATGATGACCGATCAGGAACGGCGCCGCGGCGTCATTGCAGCCTCGGCCGGCAACCACGCGCAGGGTGTGGCCTACCACGCAACGCAACGAAACATTCCCGTCCAGATTTGGATGCCGCGATCGACTCCTCTGGTGAAGCTCTCGGCGACGCGCAATCACGGCGCGGATGTCGTCCTCCACGGTGAGAATTACGACGAGGCGTGCCGGGCGGCCATGGAGCAAAGTCTGGAGCGACAGGCCACCTTCATCCATCCCTTCGATGACGACGAGGTGATCGCAGGGCAGGGTTCACTCGGCTTGGAACTGCTACGGCAGAATCCGACCTTGGATGTGATCGTGGTACCGGTAGGAGGCGGAGGGCTGATCGGCGGGGTTGGATGCGCAGTGAAGGAACGCGCGAGCAAGATTGAAGTCGTTGGTGTGCAAACAACCAGCCTCCCATCGATGGCCGTCGCGCTCCAGAACAGCGGTCCGGTCGAACTGCCGGCCGGCCCGACCTTGGCGGACGGGATCGCGGTGAGGAAAGCCGGTTTCCGTACGTTGCCGTTGGTGCAACGCTACGTCGATCAGATGGTCACCGTCGATGAAGATGAGATCGCCGCGGCAATCCTCACGCTGCTTGAGGGAGAGAAGACCGTGGCGGAGGGGGCTGGGGCCGTGGCTCTGGCGGCTTTGCTGCAGGGCAAGACCGGTCATCGCGGCAAAAACATCGCGGTGCTCGTGTCCGGCGGGAATCTGGATGTGAATCTGCTGGCCCGCATCATCGAGCGGGGAATGGTCAGGGATGGAAGGCGGCTGCGGCTGCGCGTGCGGCTTCCGGATTATCCCGGCTCGCTTGAAGGATTGACCTCAGTGATCGCCAAGGCCAGCGCCAACATCGTGGAAACGTCCTACAACCGCGCCCACTATGGCGTCGGGCTGAACGAAGCGGCGTTGGACGTAACTATGGAAACGCGCGGCCGCGACCATGCGTCGGAATTGCTGGCGGCGTTAACCGGTTCCCGCTATGAATTCAGCGTGATCGAGTAGGACGGCCGGTGCCTCAAAGAAGAGCAGTGCCAGGTGCAGTAGGTAAAACGCCGGGCCGAACAGTCGGCCGACGATTATCAACCCTGTTTGAAAGCACCGGGCAGCGCCGACGATTAGGATGGTTGTTAGGAGGCAGGCGAATCGTCGAGGCTGAGGGTGAGGCGGAATCCTCGGACCGCCAGACAACGGGCGGATGCCGAATGTGTAAAGGGATGGCCGGGGAGCAACGCCCCTAAGAGGGTGAAGGGCGCGCGAGCCCACAGCTCCGGCACGGATTGTAGTGCTGTGCCGATAGCCGTTCAGGTGATGCAAATCGCCGGCGACGACCGGACGCAAGACTCAGCCAGCTACCAGCCGATAAATGTTTTATTGCAAGACCTGACCCCAAGTTCGCGCTTAAGACGGCTCTAAAGAGCGCGGGGTTCTCTGATACACAAGCTACTGACTTTATCAGCGCCTATTCAGTCGTTAGGGTGTTTGATGATCCGGCCACCGATTTTTCCGCCAGAATGAGGCCAGGTCTTGTAATCAAACATTTACCAAATAGTTGCTTGGCGATAGGGTTCCATTAAAAGTCTTGCGATCTTCCTTAACGATTAACGAAAACTGGAGGCCTGACGCGTGGAAGGGGGTGTCGGGGTTTCGAAACGACGGAGAGTTGATCGAACAAACCGGCCGCGTTCGTCGGCGATGGGGCAGCGTTTTTGATTTGGCGCACAGGAAATAAGCGTTGGTGCGGAAGGGCGGGCGGTGCTAGAAGAAGTTCGTGTCGTGACAGGAGAGCTTCGACTGAACGGTCTGTTACTCGCCGGGAGGTGTTTGATTGCAAGACCTGTCCCTTATATTGCTACTTGTTCTCACCATAGCGTTGGCGATGACCATCTTGGTCTATCGGCATGATCTGTCGATCGCGAAATCTCGTGTTGCGACAGGAAGTGAACTGTTGAGAGGACCAGATAGCACCATCGAATTTGCCGACAGGGGCGAAGGCGATGTCGTCATGGTGGCTCATGGGTCAGGTGGTGGCTTTGACCAAGGCATAGCAATGACACAGCGTTTGCCTGCGTTGGGGTTCAGGGTGGTTGCTCCATCTCGCGCGGGCTATCTTCGTTCTTCAATGCCGAAGCATTTTTCTGTGGCTATGCAGGCCGATGGATATGCGGCACTGATGGCGCACCTCAAGATTGAGCGCGTGGTGATGCTCGGCGTCTCTGCAGGAACGTGGTCATCCATTGAATTCGCCCGGCGTCACCCCGACAAGTGCCGGGCACTAATATTGATAGTCCCCGCAGACTATCTGCCTGAAGGACAGAAGATGCGAGGCGGCTTGATTTTTGAGGCAGTTTTCCGGTCCGATTTTGCGGCGTGGATCGCCGCTCGTTCCACGTCGCTGATGCCGAGCCTCTTCTCGCGAGCGATGCTCGCCACCGATCCTGACGTGATAGGCAGGGCAGACTTGAAAGAACGCCAGCGAATTGCCGACCTTCTACAGGGGCTCTTACCTGTTTCTGCGCGACGACAGGGGATGGTGTTTGACATTGAAACAGCCAACGCAAATCCACATCGCGAAACGGTTCGCCTTGCATGCCCCATACTCCTTATCAGCGCGCGTGACGACGGGTTCGAGACTGCCCGTCGCGCTAGAGAATGGGCTAAGCAAAACCCGATGTCTGAACTCGTAATTTTCCCAACCGGAGGCCATGCACTGGTTGCACGCCAAGGCGAAGTGGCCACTGTCATCAAAGCGTTCCTGGACAGAGTCAAATGACGCAATGCGAAGAACATTGGTTCCCAAATTGCTCTTGCCGGAGAAGCAAGGCCACCTTTCGTCAATAACGATAAGGCCGAACTCCGTCACTGCCTGTGGTCGGCCATAGCTACTCGATGCGGGTCGACAGTCAGGCAAGGCCCATGTGTGGACGGCCCTCGCGGTGCAGGATGTGTTTGAGTCTTGATGAGCATCGGTCGGATGCATCCATCCATGTGTTCGGCCTGTTCGTTGAGCACCTTATGCAGGCCGCGGCCAGTATCGATAGGATGTGGTTCATGAGACTGGTGCAGCCCCGTGGTTTCGAGACTTGCGGCGGCGCCGACAAGAGTGGCGTGCGATGGGCAGCAATGCCGCCCCATCCGTGCCCGTCGCAAGTTAAGCTGAAAGGGCGCCTCGGAACCGTCCGTTGCCGATCCCACTTAACGGAAATAGGGTTCGTCGGTCAGGCGCTGCGAAATCCACCAGATGTTTCCAGCAGGATCGCGTACTCCACCTTGGCGGTCGCCATATGGCATATCAGCGACTGCCATGATCTCCGCCGCCCCGGCATCGATCGATTTCGCCATCGCGGTCTCGGCGTCCGCCACATATAGGTAGAAGGCGGCGCTACTCGGCGGAAAGTCCGCACTCGCTTCGCTGGTTATCAGCGTGGCGCCGTTGATGTTGATTTGGCAATTGGCGATGCGGCCACTCGGCGCGACACTTCGTCCAAGTTCCTCACCGCCGAAGGCTTCTCGCAAAAAGCGAACGTAACCGTCGGCTTCTCGCGCGAAGATGTATGGAGTCACGGCTGAAAATCCGGTCGGCACGATCATAGCAAATCTCCTTCGGCCACACTCTGCACCTTGTCAGAACTGAAATCTTGGAAAAATGTTACGCCTGCTTAACGAATGCGGTCGGCGGCAAGCCGACGAAGCTGACGAAATCACGGATCATGTGGGCTTCGTCGTGATAGGCGGCATCGATCGAACGACTGGCCTAACCATTGCCACCATCGTCACGCTCGGACTCAAACAGGTGACCACCATATTAGTGTCAGGTTTTGTAATCAAGCACTTAGCCAATTCTTGGTTGGCGGCAGGTGTTCATTCACTTGCCCCGCGATCCGAACCTAGTGATTCATCGCCACCGCGGACTGAAAGCCCAGGGCGTGGAGGAGGGCGTCGGAGTTTCGAAACGACGAAGAGTTGATCGAACAAACCGGCCGCGTTCCTCGGCGGTGGGCAGCGTTTTTGATTTGGCGCACAGGAAGTAAGAGTTGGTGCGGAAGGGCGGGCGGTGCTAGAAGAAGTCTGTGTCGTGGCGGTAGAGTATCGACTGAACGGTCAGTTATCAATGGAGGCGCGGGAGTCAGCCCGCTACGCACCGGGATGTGTTTGATTGCAAGACCTGACCCCTATATACGGGAGGAAGCCAGGCAGGACATGTTCGATTACATCAAGATGTTCTATAATCCGGTGCGCAAGCAGGTCAGGAACGGGATGTTGTCGCCCGTCGAGTTCGAACGGCAGCAGATTGTGAAAGCGGAAGGCGTCTAGAAAACTAGAGGCTATTCAGTCATTCAACGCTACTGGACGCTATTCCTCGCTTAGGCTAGCATAAATCTGTGTTCGAAAGTCATCCTCTTGGGGGTTATTATGGTGCGCCACATTTCCCGAAAGAGCTCAGACGGGATGGTTCACGTGCGTGGCGCGCGCGAACACAATTTGAAGAACATAGATGTAGCCATCCCTCGTGATTCACTGGTCGTGTTTACAGGTGTTTCCGGATCTGGAAAATCCTCGCTCGCGTTCGGAACGATCTATGCCGAGGCGCAAAAGCGTTACCTAGAGTCCGTGTCTCCCTATGCGCGCCGACTGTTTCACCAATTGGCGGTGCCGGAAGTGGATCAAATTGATGGCCTGCCACCAGCAGTCGCGCTGCAACAGCAACGCGGATCGCCCACAACCCGCTCAACAGTGGGCAGCGTCACAACGCTGTCGAATCTTTTGCGCATGCTTTATTCCCGTGCGGGCGACTATCCTCCCGATCAGCCGCTACTCTACGCCGAATCCTTTTCGCCCAACACTGCCGAAGGTGCCTGTCCTACGTGCCACGGTTTGGGTCGCGTCTATGAGGTCACCGAACAAACACTTGTTCCCGACGACAGCCTGACAATCCGCGAACGTGCAATCGCAGCATGGCCGACGGCTTGGGGCGGACAGAACCAACGCGATATTCTGGTCTCTTTGGGGATCGATGTGGATCGCCCGTGGCGCGAACTGCCGAAAAAGCAGCGTGAATGGATTCTATTCACCAACGAGCAGCCTGTGGTGCCAGTCTATGCTGGTCTGACACCGAAAGAGACGCGGCGCGCGCTGAAATGCAAGGAAGAGCCTAGCTATCAGGGAACCTTCACCAGCGCGCGCCGACATGTGCTGCATTCGTTCGCGAATACCCAGAGCCAAGCGATGAAGAGGCGGGCGCTCCAGTTCATGCTCAGCAATCTGTGCCCATTGTGTGACGGTAAACGGCTACGTTCGGAATCACTCTCGGTCAAGTTTGCGGGTCTAGACTTGGCGGAATTGTCGCGCCTGCCGCTTGAGGAACTGGACGGAGTTATTCGGCCCTATGCCGACGGTACTGAACCTCGCCTGAAGATCATCGCCGTCGAGCACCCCGAAAAGGCGCTGGTCATGCGGAGGATCACCGAGGATCTCAACGCGCGTCTGGCAACACTGCTCGAGCTGGGTCTCGGATATCTAACAATTGAGCGCGGTACGCCGACACTTTCTCCCGGCGAATTGCAGCGCCTGCGGCTAGCAACCCAGATCCGTTCGAACCTGTTTGGTGTTGTTTACGTCCTGGACGAGCCCTCTGCAGGACTGCACCCCGCCGACACCGAGTCGTTGTTGATCGCACTCGACCAACTCAAGGCTGCAGGCAATTCACTCTTTGTCGTCGAACATGATTTGGATGTCATCCGTCGCGCTGACTGGATTGTCGATGTCGGACCCGCAGCGGGCGAGTTCGGCGGCCACATTCTTTACAGTGGCCCTCCAAATGGCCTGCGGAATATAGAAGCTTCACAGACCCGCCATTACCTGTTCGAGAGCGATTCTCCACGGCAGAAGCGCGCTACGCGCGAGCCCAAGGGTTGGCTAAGCCTCAGAGGCGTGACACGTAACAATCTCGACAACCTAAGCGTTGCTTTCCCCAAAGGTGTCCTCACGGCTGTGACCGGCGTTTCTGGATCGGGCAAATCCAGCTTAGTAAGCCAAGTGCTGGTAGAACTGGTTGCTAAGCGGCTAGGGGCCGAGATCTCCCCAGACGAGCCCGAGGTTGATGATCTGGAGCACGAAGCGGTTGTGACTCAGGGCGGCGAGATTGCTTCCGGAATGGGAGGCATCGCGCGTATGGTTCGCGTTGATCAAAAGCCAATCGGCCGTACTCCGCGCTCCAATCTGGCGACCTACACCGGATTGTTTGACCATATCCGGCGCCTGTTTGCCGCAACGCCAGAAGCGCGTGCGCGCCGCTATGATGCCGGGCGATTTTCTTTTAATGTCGCCAAAGGTCAGTGCCCAAATTGCAAGGGTGAGGGGGCGGTGATGGTAGAACTGCTATTTTTACCCAGCGTCTATGCACCGTGCTCGGTCTGTCACGGGACCCGCTACAATCCCCAGACCCTTGAGATCAGATATTGCGACCAGTCGATCGCCGAAGTGTTGGAAATGACTATCGATACAGCGTGGGCTTTTTTTAGCGATGAACCACAGGCACGCCGCTCGCTGACCTTATTGCGCGAGGTGGGGCTTGGCTATCTGCGGCTTGGACAGCCGGCGACCGAGTTTTCGGGTGGCGAGGCCCAGCGGATCAAACTCGCCACTGAGCTACAACGTGCGCAGCGTGGTGACGCACTTTACGTAATGGATGAGCCCACTACCGGATTGCACCCGGCCGATGTGGATAGGTTGATCGCGCAGCTCGGTTCCCTCGTGGATTCGGGCAACACCGTCATCGTGGTTGAGCACGACATGCGCGTGGTGGCGGCGAGCGACTGGGTTATCGATATCGGCCCCGGCGCCGGCGACAATGGCGGAAAAGTTGTTGCATCAGCACCACCGTTGGAGTTGGCGCGAAGCTCTGGGCGTACCGCCCCATATCTGGCCGCCTACCTTGGCTTGCCGCAAACGCGTGATGATAGATCATCCTGAGAAGATACCAACCCGCCTCGCAATACAGACTCTCTGGTTCTATCCGGAAAGTTGAGGGTCGCTAAAGCCTCGGAAGTGCAACGCCGCTACTCGATTGCTCGATCAACGCAGTTGGCTGTCCTTGCTGCCGCGCCTATTAATACCGCCAATCCGCGGGCGGCGGTCACGTTCAACCTGACAAGTAATGCAGGTCCGCACACCCGGTAAGGCTGCCTGACGCTTTGCGGGGATCGGAGCACCGCAATCCTCACAATGTGTGAGCGACTTTCCGCTTGGCATTCGCGCCCGAGCGCCTGCCACGGCATCCTTGATGCTGTCCTCGATCTGCTCTTGTACTGCGCCATCTGGTGCCCAGCCACTAGCCATATTGTAATCCTTTCGATCGAAGTATCGACATTTCAAGATAGCGCTTCCACGATTCATTTTCAATATGGACTTGTCACGGTTTTGTGCCGGTCACTTGAGAGTTAAACACTCGCGCAAGGAGACCGATGAGGTGATCAAGCATAGCGAAGAGTTTAAGCGGGAGGCGGTGCGGATCGCGCTGACCAGTGGTTTGCTCCGTGCGCGGGTTGCGGCGGATTTGGGGGTTGGGAAGTCGACGCTGGGGAAGTGGTTGGCTGTCTACCGTCCTGCTGACCTGGTGTCGGCACCGCAAGCCGATCTCGCTTTGGAGAATGAACGGTTGCGCGTTGAGAACCGTATCCTGAAGGAGGAGAGGGACATCTTAAAAAGGCCACGCAGTTCTTCGCCAAGGAACGGGTATGAGATTCGCGTTTATCGATGCCTGGCGGCACCAATGGCGCGTGGCGACTCTTTGCCGGGTCATGCGTGTTGGTCTGAGCACCGCAATTTCCTCCAGATTTGAGTAGAGTCCGGCCCACCAAGGGAGTCGGACGACAATGAAGCGGAGCAGGTTCGAGAAAATTAAGGTCAGGTCTTGTAATCACACAGTTGGCCAATTCTTGGTTGGCGACAGAGGTTCATACACTTGCTCTGCGTCTGCACCTAACGATTGACGGAAACTGGAATCCTAACCCCTAGCGCGTGGAGTAGGGCGCCGGGGTTTCGAAACCACGGAGAGTCGATCAGGCAAACCGGCCGAGTTCCTCGGCGATGGGGCAGTGCTTTTGATTTGGCGCGCGGGGAGTACGAGTTGGTGCGGAAGGCGAGACGACGCTATAAGAAGTTCGTGTCGTGGCAGGAGAGCATCGCCTGAACCGTCAACTATCAATGAGGAGAGCGGGAGCCGACCAGCTACCAGCCGACAAATGTTTGAGTGCAAGACCTGACTCTAATTACTGGTCCTGTGCCGGTAGTATGGGGACAGCATCGGGTCAAGCGCGTCACGCGGGTCGCGGCTATGGGCTGTCTGATTCCACGTTACTGCACAAGTACCTGCAGCTCCTGATCCACCAACGGACTCTCGGGCATCCAGGGACGGACGAGCCTCAGTCTCCACCGGGCGGTCCCCTCGCGTAACCCGGTCACGACCAGTTGCATGGGCACCGGCAGATTCTGAGGGATGGCACCTTGTTCCGGGGCGTGACCTGTTTCGATCGTGAGGGTTGCAGCATCGCGCTCTCCCGCGATCAGGAACACGTGCCACTGGTATCCCGCCCCCGCGCGTGAAGGCAGAGGGAAGCGGGCTTCCGTCCCGGCTCGAACGTCGAGCCGGTCCGGAAGCCCGGGACGAAAGTCTTCCTGTATCGCTTGATCCGCGCTCATGCAGGACCGATCACCGGACCTTCATGCCATCCGGCACCATCGCGCCAGTAATGCTGGAGTTGGCCGTCGCGACGCAGCACAATGACTTCCAAATTCATGCCCCATTGTCCTTCGCACATCCCTGCGACTGCTGCCACATCATGCCCGAATGTCGTACTGTGGCGCCACTGCGCATCTCCACCGTTCCATCGCCACCAATGCTGCACCTGTCCGCCGACCGCCACGCATAACTCGAAATTCCCATGTGGGCCGGACTCATCGCGCATGCCGTATTGACCCTGGATCATCACCGGCGAGCCGGCCACTCCGGCGCCGAAGACAATGCCGGTGTTCCAGGTCAAGGTCGGCTCATGGCGCCAAAAGTGTTGCATGGTCCCATTGGAACGAACTGCGACGCATTCCAAATTTCCATGCGGTGTCCCATAAGTGCCTTGCACCAGGGTGGCTCCGGAATAGGCGAGGCCGGTTCCGAACTTCACGCCGTTATGCCAGCCTGCTCCATCACGCCACACGTGCTGGAGTTGCCCACCGCCCACCAGGACCACCACTTCGAAATTCCCCGGTGCGCCATAGTCTCCCTGGATAAAGCCGGGAACGCCTCGGCAATCCGTCGGACCGAAGATTCCACCGTCGCTCCACGGTCCCGTACCTCCGCTTGGGCCCCACCAATGGTGAAGGCGACTGGCCGTCGTCAAATAGACCAACTCCATATTGCGGGTGAACGTTGTTCCGGTGAAGGTGGGGCAGGCCGCCGCGTCGCTGCCGAAACTCTTACCCACGCCCCAGGTCCAAGGTGGGCCACCCTCGCGCCAACGGTGCTGGACTCGACCTTTGCCCGCGCCCATCACCTCGAGGTTTCGGTTCATGGCGCCGTTGCCGCTTTCGTACAAGTTGCCGTTGTGGAGCCGGCGCTTGGTCCAAGGGTCGGGGTTGACGTTCCGCACCCCGGCTTTGGCATAGCGATCGATCCCAGAATCTCCATAGGCTACCCAGCAGAAGCCGCTCATGCCCCAACCAGTTCCCCACGAGTTCTTGCATAACCAGGCCTGGAGCGCGTCGCTATAGCCGATGACCAACATGAAATGCGTCCCAGCCAGCGTATTCGACGGGGCAGTACTGCGGCGGTAGACGCCCGAGCCGTAGGCGAAGAAGTCGTTGTAAACCTCCAGCCAGGTGATCAGCGGTCCAACTGTATCAATCCAGTCCTTGGCTTGCTGCACCGTCCCGACCCATTGAAAGGCCGGCCCTCGAACCGTTCTGCCGTTGCGGTCGGGGGTTGGGGTGTAGGGCGGGGTATTGGTTGCCCACGGAAAGCAGCCGGGGTCGGCAAATCCGCTGTTCGTGAAGAAATTGGAGACGTTACCAATGTTGCCATAGTCGGCACATTGCGCGCCGATCCCGCGGTGGACATCACCCTCCGAGAGTCTCGTCCAGAGTGAGTCTTCAATGCGCACCATCGATTCAACCAGGGCGACACCGGCAAAGGCCCAGCAGGCGTTACAAGGATTTTGATCACGCACCGTCGTAATGAAATTGGTCCCCCAGCGATTGCGCCAATCCACCGATGCGACCGCACCGCCTTCGGGCTGTGCATCACGTTGCAATAATTCCGGGAGATCGCCGTACCCGAGCCTCATCAATTCGCTTTTTCTGAACCGTTCCTCGAGTGCTTCCCGCCTCACGAATCCGCGTTCGAGTCGACGAATCGCGAGACGCGGATTTGTGCCGATACCGAGCGTCTCCTTGAAGTCGATGCTCGGAACCGCTTCCGCCTTCTGCAGTCCTTTGGTGTCGCCACCGAGACTTTTCGGTGCCACGCGGTCGGTATCCGACCGATCCGTCAGTGGTTGCCAGGTCAACGATTCATGTTCGACCGCTTCGCGTAATTCACGAAATGTCTGTGCCATGTCCGATTCCTCCTCCGATTGGATGGTTGCCGCCACTCGCCGCTCAATCTGTTTTCGTGCTACGACACAGGTGTAGAACTGGATTCGGCGCCGTTACAAGGATGATCCTCACGCAAGAAATGCACCGTCGTACGATCGGCAATGAATACGAACAATTGCAGGTAGATGACGGATCGGCGTGTGGCGGCATTAAATACGGGCAATATCCGAGTGGATACATGATGCGAGAGAAAAGGATACAGTCAAGTGACGAGTGTCTCAGAAGTGAGAGCGGAATAAATCCATTCTTGCTGAGGCCGCGATATTTGCCCTCTCGAAACGGCGAAAAGAGGGGGCTCCGAGATGGAGCAGCAGATTATGGTCAGGTCTTGTAATCAAGCAGTTAGCCAATTCTGGGTTGTCGACAGAGGTTCATTCACTTGCTCTGCGTCTGCACCTAACGATTGACGGAAACTGGAATCCTAACCCCTAGCGCGTGGAGTAGGGCGCCGGAGTTTCGAAACGACAGAGAGTCGATCAGGCAAACCGGTCGCGTTCCTCGGCGATGGAGCAGCGATCGTCATCTCCCAAGCGGGAGAAAAGAGTGGGGGCGGAAGGCCGGACGGCGCGAGAATACGTCCCTATCGTGGCAGTAGAGCATCGACTGAACGGTTGGCTATCAATGGGAGCAGCAGGAGTCGGCCAGCTACCAGTCGGCAAATGTTTGAGTGCAAGACCTGACCCGTCTTTTTTGATGGTTTTGGTTATGCTTATGCCTGGCCTTAGGAAAGTGTGGGGTTTGGTGAAGGGTCCTTTGGAGTCTCCAAAATACATGAGATGCGCCAGCTTCAAGGGATCAGTTCAGATCAATATATTTTGAAGAGTCTGAAGCACCGCTCATTGGTGATTCACGAGCCGTTTGACTTGAGGCGAGATGCATGTAAGTTAGTATTGTTATGTATAAGTATTTAATTTAATTGTATCGCTTCGTAGCGTGCATGTATCAGGGTCTAGTAATAATACAACCATTTACTTATATGCTCACGAAACAGCGCTTGACGATTATTTGATGGGCGTATAGATTACGAGAGGGTCATTGGCGATCATGTAAACGCAGAGTTCGGAGAAGGCTTGTTGTTGTGGCTCGATCAATCACTTTGAAATAAAGGGATCTGCGTATGTCAGAACTGATGCGATTCCGCCTTGCCCGGGCACCACAAAAGCAAGCTGTGGATTCAGGAATGCATGTTTCTCTCTATCATCAACCCCGAAATGTGATCCTGGCCCACGTTCCTAAGGAACATCCTGTGGGCAAGGTAGTCACGCAGCTGCTAGTGGTACCTGCGGATTTTATCGTTGGTTTCCAGAAAGATGGATTCACCGTTTTGGATAAGAGGGATATGTTCTCTAGGCCAGTGAGTAAGTTCGAGCACTGGCTTACTAGCGTCAGAAATAGACCGGAGATTGAAAAGCTAAGTGGCAAGCTCCGAGAAATTCTTGTCTCCCTCGACCCTTATCTGAGGGACTGTTTGACCTGTGATCTAGGTATGTAAAGTTTGACGGGTTGAGTAGCTGCGGTAGTCTCGAATGCTAGAGGCTCGTGACCTGATCGGAATATGTCCTCGAGACGAGACGTCATATCTGTCACCACGGTCCATGGGACCTTTGCCAGATCCGCATCCTGGGCCATGCCTGATTCGATCTTCTGCCGCGCCCTTGAAGCTAGTATTCAACAGTCCTACCAAGTTGCCGGCTGTCTCCCACCTACAGTAACCGTTTCCAAATTTACCTGGAGTGGGTTGAACGGACTACGTGCACGAAGGAATGCAGCCTACAGATTGCGTGAGAAACTGGCTGAAGACCTCCGCCAGTCTCCTGAAGCCCGTCATTTCGTTGTTGCGCATAGCCATGGTGGCAACATAGCGATGTATGCCCTCAGAGTTCCGGAGCTTGCGGAAAGAATTTCTGGAATCATCTGCATGGCTACTCCCTTTTTGCTTGTACGTCTTCGAGATCCGAATTCGGGACTTTTTGCCATCCATGCTGCCGTCATCCTTACCCTCACATGGCTGGGTATCTTCTTTTTGCCATTCTGGACAGGATTTCCAGCATTGGCGAAAGTGGCCTTGGTCATAGTGCTGTCTCCGCTAATCTTGAATCTCTTCTTTAAAACTTGGCAAAACAATGCTCGCTACTGGGTGCAAGAGATGGGGCCTCCATCCTTGGGAAAAAACCAGATGCTTGTTGCAAAAATAACAGGCGATGAGGCGAGTGATGTGCTAAAGACAGCTCACCTTGTCTTTTGGCTGTTGAACGGAGTATTTGAGGTCATGGGACTGCCTGACAACTTTCTCCGAAAGAAGCTAGGCCGCGCATATTTCAGTCGTTCCCGTGTCTATCCGCTTGGAATCGCCATGAGCTTAGTCCTACTCTTGAAGACAAGTCCGCAAGTGGCTTTGTATACAGTATTGGGAGTCTATCTTGCCTCCTTCGTTTCAACTGGAGGAAGGTTTCTGCCACACCTTCCTCTAGACATCAGTGCAGAACAAGAGCCGCCCGTCCCGCGTGAGTGTTACACCTTTGAGCCATTGTTTCGACCAAGCGGGCTGAAACCGACCCTCCCTTTTTCACTGCAGCACAGTCAAATCTACGAGCATCCGGCTCTGTTCGTTGTTATTGCCGACTGGGTTAGATCCAAGCGCGAGCGGTGACCTTATTCGAATGTCTTCTTTCATCTACTGTCACATTGAGAAAATTGTTATCCTTAATTACTGGCCCTGAAGGGTCGTCGAGAAGTTGGCCACAGCCTCATCGATTTCATTAACTAATTCATCACATATATTCGTATCGGTTGACAGTTTTGCATCCGCGGCGCAAGCTGCCGTGATGCCATTTAGTGAGGCGATCACTTCCTCTGCCGAATTCGCGTTATCCGCAGTGGGCCCCTCGCTCGCCTGGTTTTCACCACGAGTCTTATTCGGCTCCGCCCTCCAGATCTCTACGGGTGTATCTTTACCATCCCCTTCCTTTCCCTGAGGAGAGGTCAGCATATAAGCGCCTTGTTCCTTCCTCGTTCGTTCGAGAAGCTTCTTAAAAGCCTGCGAAGCCTGGTACTTGGGCTTAGACGCAAAGGCTTTTGACTCAAAAGATTGAAACAGTTTTCCTTCTCGATCGTAGAGATTCAGCTGATAGCCGCCGGCATTCGGTTTGATTTTGATCCTTGGGCTACCCTTCGGGATAAAAAAGGGTCCAGCGTAAATTTCCCCGACACCCACAGCGAAGATAAAAAAACTGAGGACATATGCCACAAGGATTGCTGTTCTCATCCACATGATTAGCCTCCTCAAATTGTGAATGGATGTGGTTTATGCATACATCACACCAATTGCGGGCAATGGGATTGTGTTGCAGATATCAAAGGATTGTGCCAACAAAACAAAAGCGCCTGGAAACAATTGCATCAACTTAGATACACAAGATGTATCCACTAAGATAAAACGGCAGTAAACCGAAGTGTGCTAATGCCGTAAGCTCCCCCGTCAAGGAGACAGTTTCATGGGAGAAGTTCTGGCTTCCACTTGGGCCCGATACGTGGCAGGCGGCAGGCCCGCCAACGCGTCATGGGGCCGCTCTTCATTGTCACTCTGCAACCATTCGGCACTGATCTCTCGCACCTGCTCCAACGACTCGAACACGTACGCATTGAGCACTTCGGTCCGATAGGTCCGGTTGTACCGCTCGATCAAGGCATTCTGATCCGGCTTGCCTGGCTGGATGTGCCACAGCTGAATCCCTCGTTCCGCACACCAGGTGATGAACCGGTCGGCGAGGAATTCAGGGCCATGATCGAGCCGAATCGCTTGGGGCTGTCCCCGCCAGCTCACGACTTGCTCCAGCACGCGAATCACGCGTTCAGCTGGGAGCGACGTATCAATCTCAATGGCCAAGCCTTCCCGCACGCCTTCATCCAGCACATTGAAGGTCCGGAAGCGTCGGCCGCCGTAGAGCGTATCGCTCATGAAGTCCACGGCCCACACGACATTGGGCTGAGGCACCACCACGAGCGGCTGACGCGGACGAAGAGGGAGCCGCTTCTTCGTCCGACGGGGGAGATTCAAGCGGAGCTGGCAGTACACGCGCCACAGCCGCTTGTGATTCCACGGTTGTCCATCCAATCGAAGTCGCCCCCAGCATTTCCAAAAGCCCCAGCGACTCTTCGCCGCGACGAGCGTCGTCAACGCCGCGATCACCGGCGCATCCCGCCGAGCCCAGTCCACGAGTGGCCGATAGTACGTCGCCCGACTCAGTCCGACTGCGCGACAGGCCCGCTGAACCGGAAGGCCGCCCGCCATGACCAGGTGGGCCACGACCTCCCGCCGCTCAGCAGGCCTTAGAGGTTTTTTGCGATGACATCTTTCAGCGCTGCATTCTCCAGCGACAGGTCGGCATACATCCGCTTGAGACGGTTATTTTCGTGTTCCAACTCCTTCAACCGCTTCACGTCCGAGGCCTCGAGCCCGCCGTACTTGGCTTTCCACTTGTAGTAGGTCGCGGAACTGATGCCGTGCTGCCGCCACAACTCGTTGACTGGGCGCCCGGCATCGGCTTCTTTGAGGATCGACACAATTTGCGATTCGGTGAACTTCGACTGGCGCATGGGAACCTCCTGGCTAGGATGACAATTGTGCCAGAATGTTCTCCCAATGGCTGTCTCGATCTAGGGGGAGCTTACGAGTTGAATGGGAGCGAAGAGATAGGTAGGCTCGCCGGAATTACTTCTTGACTCGTAAGGCAGGCCAAAGAGCTGGATTAACAACGTATTTCGTTGAGTGCCCCCATTTCCGAATTCTTACACGCAACATTTCGATATCATAATTTACATCGTAGATGTACTGTGTTTCTTCTTCTGGGCGTTTTACGCCGAGCACCCCATAATACAGGAGAAAATTAATTACGCGATCAGCATCTAATGCATCTAACCCCGTACATTGCACCAAAGTAGAAAGTTCATCCCCGGAAAACTCTGAGCTCTCTTCCGAGAACTCGTACACCAACTTCCTAGCTTTTGGAAACACATCCCCAAGCTCCCGGTCTACTTCGATCACTAAATCCTGAGCATATGTCAGAAGCCCACGCGTGATGTCTTCCGAAAGCAGATGAGGGTCAGGTCTTGTAATCAAACATTTATTTAGTCAATTCTTTGTCGGCGGTAGATGTTCATTCGATTGCCCTGCGGTTACACCTAACGATTTACGGAAACTGCGAGCCGAAAGCCTAACGCGTGGAGGAGGGCATCGAGGCTTCGAAATTCAGGATTGCCGCGCTCCGAGAGCATGCGATACAGACTCTCTCGATTCAGCTTCGTTTTCTCGGCGAGCGATGCTATCCCTCCTTGTGCCTCCGCCACATTTCGTAACGCCAGCAAGAACAATTCCGGATCATCCTCTTCGAGCGCGGCATTCAAATACTCTTCAGCTTCCCGAGCATCTCGCAGGCTTTCGATGAGATCTGCTTGATAGGCTTTGCTCTTCTTCATGGCCGCCTCCTGTATCCGCTCCAATACCGTTGGGCTATAACAATATCGTTCTCCTGTGTGCTCTTATCTCCTCCGCAAAGGAGCACCACGATTGTCGTTCCTTCTTGTCCGAAGTACACCCGATACCCTGGTCCATAATCGATCCGAAGTTCCTGAACACCGCCTCCAACGCCATGGCAATCGCCGAAGTTTCCCAAGCTGACTCGGTCCAACCTCACCCGTATTTTCGCGCGGGCCCTATGATCGCGTAGCGATATCAGCCACTCACTGAAGGGTTCGTGGCCTTCTTCCGTGACATAGATCCGCAACTCTTTCGGCGTGGTCTCCACGAATCCAAGTGTAGCTTATAAGCTACTTCGTGGCAAGGGGCGCCCCGGCGGGTTCCCTGCGTGCGTGCGTCCAACGAGGGGAGTCATCGACCGCGCGTTGCGCTTTCCACGCATCATCAGAGGAATGGCCAGGCTGCCCTTCACCTGCGCGCATGGGACGAGCACCGTTTCATCGTGCGCGTTCTGCGAGGTCCACGGCGCGAAGAATAATGAGCGCCACGTTTGCGCACGTCGGCGAGACGTCATTCTATTTTTTTCCCTCCATCTCCATTGCAAGCGGGGCTTGGTTTGCCCCAAACTGCGCGCGTCCAACGAGGGCCTTCTGAGGCCGCGCGTTGCGCGAGCAATGGGGCAATCAAGCCACGCTTGCATCTCCATCTTTCCCCCTCGTACAATGTCGTTCTCCAAGCTAACCCCTTGGCATTCTGACTGTTTCGGAGTGCCGGACCGATACAGGAGCCACCTTCATGCGTGTGGAATATATGAAGGGTGAACGGGCCTCCTGCAGGATGCTGAAAAAGCCTGCCAGCGTCGTTCTCCCCTCGTAAGTATCCTCAACATAGCCCGAGGCTATGCCTCCGGTGCTTCCGTCGGCTGCGGCCTTGCTGACAGACTTTTTGAGCATCCTGCGGACCTATCTCCAATCAGCCTGAAGAAAATCGCACTGGACCTTGGACGGCCACACTCTGAAGTGCTAGGATCCTCCTATGCTGATTACTACGGGAATAGTTCACGGCGGGACGATTCAGATCGATGCGAAAAGCCTTCCCGAGGGAGCCACGGTCACCGTCCTGGCTCCGGAGGGCGATGAGACCTTCGAGCTCTCGTCCGAGGAAGAAGCCAAGCTGCTTGCTGCGATTGCAGAGGCTGAGCGGGGAGAGACGACGAACGCGGCTGATCTCCTGAAGCAGATCCGCCGACCGTGAGTCATCCACTCCCTGTCCGGATAGTCGGCAGTGCCGGCCAGGCAATCGTTGATGCGGCTGAATGGTGGGTCTCTAACCGGCCGAAAGCCCCTGATACATTTGCGATTGAGCTTGAGCGTGCGATTCAAATCCTCGCATCCCAGCCACTGATCGGTTCCCAGGCTCGAAACGTCAAGCTGGCTGGTGTTCGCCGCCTTCACTTGCCGCGGGTTCGTTACTATCTTTATTATCGCGTGATTTCTCATCCTGAAGTCGTCGAAATCCTCGCGCTGTGGCACACGAGCCGCGGCATTTCACCCAATCTTCTGTAGTTCGCTGGATAGCCGTATCTAGCAGAATCGACCCCTCTCGCTCTTGCATCTCATTCTTTCTCACCATTACAATACCTCCGTAACCCGTTGGCTTTCTGATTATTTCTGTCGCTTCTCGGCCGGGAAGAAGAAGGACCAGATGTTATGAAAGTGGAATATTCCAAAGGCGAGCGGGCCTCCAAAGAACTGATCCTCCTCAATCGCCAAAGTTTCGAAGCCACCAGCGGCCGGAAGATGAAGGTCATGTTGATCTTCCCGCCCGATTGGTTCCCCTCCGAACCCTATCTCAGTCTCCCGTCCCTCACTGCGGTGCTTCGTCAAGCCGGTCATACGGTCATTCAAAAAGACATCAACCTCGAGATGTGGGATTGGTATTTCAGCGAAGACTTTTTGAAGAAGGTCCTACGCCGGGTGCCGCAGCAGCTCGACCGGTTGCGCAAGTTGGCGAAGAAGCGCGAACTTGAAGAATGGGAGCAGGATCTCCAGCTCACGCTCTGCGATCTCACGCGTCAACGCATCGACGATTTGATCAAGAAAGCCGAGAAGGCCAAGGCGATCATTCGCGGAGAAGTGTTCTATGAAATCGATCAGTTAGAGTGGGCCATTCATGTATTCCGTGAAGTCACGTCCGTGATTTCAATGGTCTATGCTCCGGCGCGGATCTGCATGCCGCCGATGGAGACGGACCTCTCCTATAAAGTCTTTGTGTCGCACGAAGTGATGGACGCGGTGAACGACACCCAGGTGAACATCTATCGCGATGTGTTCGAGCATTTGGTGAAGCCGGCAATCGAGGCGGAGCAGCCGGATGTGGTCGGCATCTCGATCGTCTTGCAGCAGCAAATGTTTTCTTCCATGACCTTCTGTGCCCTCATCAAGCAGCACTTCCCCAATATTCATGTGACCATCGGCGGCAACACGGTCACGCGCTTGCGCGACGTACTGCCTCAATCGCCGCTGTTTCAATACTTCGACAGCGCGGTGGTGTATGAAGGGGAGACGGCGTTCGTGCAGCTGGTGTCGGCGGTGGGGGCGAAGCGGAGCTTGGCCGATGTGCCGAACACCATCTACAAGGACGCGACCGGGGTGCATGTCTCGACGACGAGTTTTGCGGAAGACATGGCCGCGCTGCCGCCGCCGGACTTCGATGGTCTGCCGCTCGACAAGTATTTTGTGCCGACTAAAATTCTGCCCTACCTGGCGACCCGCGGTTGTTACTGGGGCCGTTGCGAGTTCTGCGACCACGGCGAAGGTTACACGGCGGGTTACCGCACCAAGAAGATCCAGGACATTTTGGCCGAGGTGACCTATCTCCGTGACAAGTACGGCTCGCGGCATTTTCACTTTACGGATGAGTCGTATCCGCCGGCCCTGTTCCGCAAGCTGACGCGGGGGCTGATCGACAACAACATGGGCATTGCCTGGACAACGCACATGCGGTTCGAGAAGAGCCTGCTGGAAGATCAGGTCTGGCAAGATGCGAAGGCTTCCGGCTGCAAGTATCTCCACTTCGGGTATGAATCGGGGAATGAGCGGGTGTTGCGGTTGATGGACAAGGCGACGACGACGGACATCATGACGAAACACTTGAAGTATACCGCCGAGGCAGGCATCTGGAACCACTGCATGGGTTTCTTCGGATTTCCCGGTGAAACACGGGAGGAAGCCTGGTCGTCGGTGGAGTTCCTGGAGCAGAACAAGGACTATGTGCATTCGTTGGGCTTTGGCACGTTCGACCTCGGCCGGCATAACCCGGTGGCGAAACATCCGGAGAAGTTCGGCGTGACGGCTTACAAGAATCCTGAATGGGACCTGGCGCTCGACTACTACTTTACGGTGAAGCAGGGGTTGAGCATCGAGGAGGCCGAGCGGGTGTTCGAAGACTTCGAGCGCAACCACAATCCTGGTTGGGACTTGCGGCTGTTCATCCGCGAATACATCTTTCTCTACATCGCGCGCTTCGGGTTGGAGAAGCTGCCGGACCTGCAGTTCCGGTCGGCGAGGGTGGCCACGGTGCCGCCGTCATTAGCCGGAAAGATGTAGGGGCGTCTCTCGCGAGAGATGCTGCACGAAAGACGAGCGCCGGTTTGTCAACAATAGGCCTAAGGGCGAGTAGATACATCGAAGGAACACATGAGCAGTAGCGGCTTAGTCCAAATCGACGGCTTGTCTCCGATCAAGACGGAGGAACGGAAGACCTCCAAGGTGATGTTGCTGTTTCCGCCCGAATGGGTGCCGACGGCGCCGTATCTCGCCTTGCCTTCGTTGACCGCCGTGTTGCGGGAAGCCGGGCATGACGTGGTGCAGCGAGACATCAACATTGAGATGTACGATCACTTCTTCACCATGGAGTTTTTGATCTGGGTGAAGGGTCGTCTAGGGATGCAGCTGAAGCCGCTGCAGGACAAGGATAAGGCGGGGCGGCTGACGGAGCAGGAAGCCGCTCAGAAGGCGGTGCTGGAAGAGGCCTATGCGGTGGACGTGTTCGACCTCGCAGACCGGGCGGAAGACGCCAAGCTGGTTGTGCGCGGCGAGCGGTTTTACGAAGCGGAGAAATTGGAGCGGGCGCTGAATACGTTCCGCGAAGCGATGCAGTACATCTCCTCTGCCTACTACCCGGCCTCGCTGGTGTTTTATCCCATGGAAAGTAACCTGGGCTATCGGCCCGGAGTGTCCAAGGAAGTCTTTGCCTGCCTCGACGACGAACAGGTAAACGTCTATCGCGATATCTGCAATCAACTCGTCTTACCCAGCGTGAGTAAAGAAAAGCCGACCGTGATCGGCATTTCCATCGGTACGCAGATGCAGCTGATGGCGGGCCTCACCTTCTGCAAGATGATCAAGGAAAGTTTTCCCGACATCCACGTCGTGGTCGGCGGCAACGTCGTGACGCGGCTGCAGGAAGAATGGGCGAAGCATGAGCGGTTCTTCACCGACGTCTTTGACGCGGCCATCTTGTACGAGGGTGAGCATGCGCTGCTCTGGTACCTCGAGGCGGTGAACGGGCAGCGGGCGATCGAGTCGGTGCCCAACCTCATGTATTACGCGTCCGGTGCGGTGCAGCAGAGCAAGGAAGTGTATACAGAGAAGACGGCGGCGCTGCCGCTGCCGGATTTCGATGGCTTCCCGCTGGACCTCTATTTTGTGCCCGAGCGGATCATTCCCTACCTCGCCACCCGCGGTTGTTATTGGGGCCGCTGCACGTTCTGCGACCACGGCCAGGGGTATTTCGATCAATACCGCGGGATGACGGCGCAGCATGTGCTCGAGCAGGTCACGGCGCTCCGGGATAAGTACCAGTGCAGACATTTTCTGTTCTCCGACGAGTCCTATCCGCCCGCGTTGTTCAAGAAGGTCTCGCAGCTGCTGGTGGACCGGAACGTCGGCATCAAGTGGACGACTCTGATCCGGTTTGAAGAGACGCTCCAGGACCAGGCGGTCTGGGACCTCGCGGCAAAGGCGGGCTGCTGCACGCTCTATTACGGCATGGAATCGGCGAACGAGCGCGTGCTGAACCTCATGGACAAACACGCGAAGAAGAGCGTGATTCAGAATAACCTCCACCAGGCGGCGAAGGCCGGCATCTGGAACCACGTGATGGCGTTTTACGGCTTCCCCGGCGAAACGCGCGACGAGGCGCTTGAGACGCGACAGTTCGTCATCCAGAACCAGCCGGTGATTCACTCCGTGGAGCTGTTCTATTTCGTGGCCTACCGCCACACGCCGATGGTGCGCAACCCGGATAAATTCGGCATCACGATCCACAAGCAGGAGGAATACGACCTGCCGCTGGATTATTACTACACGCTGAACGAGCCGGTGGGCATTTCCTGCCTCGATGCCATGCAGCTCTGCGAAGAATTCTATAAGAACGACTTCAGTCCATGGGCCGTGCGGGTGAATAGCCGCGAGCACGTCTTCCTCTATATCTCCAAATTCGGCACGAACAAGCTGCCGCAGATCTACGCGGCGACGAAGGACGGTGCGACGGCGGCCGAAGGAGTCTCCGGTCTCGTGACCTGGCCGATGGCTATCGGTGAAGGAGATGAGGGGAAAGAGGGGATGTCACGCGTCGTCTCCCACGGGGTGGGATAGCAGGCTGGTGAAAACGCCATCTCCCGGCGTTCTCGGTCGCCTGCCTCCCTGCGACGTACCGCAAGGGTACGCCTCAGTCGCCACGCTTCCTGCGGCCTTGGCATATGGCGTTTTGACCAGCCTGCGAGATGCGGATTGTACCGGATGCTGAAAACAACCTCCCGCGTCGTTCTCGGTTCGTCAAAATCCTCAACGTACCCCTGAGGGTACGCCTCCGGTTTTGACTTGCCTGCGGCCTAGCGGGATGCCGTTTTGAATGTCCTGCTGGAATTAGCGCGTGGTGCTTGAAACGTGAAGCCTGTCTCGCGAGATACGAACGACGAGAGACGAGCGACGGTTTTTTCCGAGACGCTTCACGAGAGACGGTGGTCGTCGTCGGGAACGACTAGCGCAGAGAGCAGGGCATACGAGGCTTCGACGAGTCGGGTCATTTCCTCGGCCTTCGTGTAGGCCTGCATGTACTTCTTGGGATTGTTGGTCAGGTTGGCGAAGCGGCGAGGCGTCCAGGTGTGTAGAAGTTCCTCGCGTTTTCGATCCAGTTGTTCGCGGGTATAGGGAGGCGTGAGCGCAAAAAGTTCCTGGGCTTTGGTGAGGAGATCCTCGGTCATGTCACGGAGTCTGGCAAGTCGATGATGACACTGTCAATCTAGCAGGCGTTGCCCCTCGCGGCAACAGGCAAGGTGTTTCACCATGGCCACTGCACTCCCGATTTTTCAGCCCACCCCGATCTTCAAGGATCGTACGGACTACCGACAGGTGCTCATCAAAGAAATGGAGGCGGGGAAAATTCCCCTGAGTCTGGGCCGAGACTGTCCGGTCAAATGCGAGTTCTGTTACGAACTCGACCATTCCTACCGCGAAACCCTCGACCCGCCGAAAACCACCGACGACGACTGGAAGTTCATCCTCAACTACATCAGCAAGAAACCGACCGATCCCACACAATTCTGGTGCCTGGGCGGCAACGAGTTCATGGAATGGACCGATCTGTTCCTGCACCCCAAGGCGATGGAATGGGTGGAAGACTTCCTCCGCGAGACGGACAAGTGTATTCAATTCTTCACCGTGGGATTCGTGCACGTACCCAAGATCCATCAGCTGGTGGCGCGCTACCCCGGCCGGATCAACTTCGAATTGTCGGTCATCACGTTGAGCGACTACCGGCAGCGGTTGATGCCCCATGCGCCCTCCGTGAAACATCTTATGAAGGTGCTGGATGGGCCGGCCGTGTCGTCGGCGAATTTTTACGCGTTCGATAAAGACACGATGTCGAAAGATGCGGCGACGATCTCCAAGGTCAATCAGCAGTGTGTCTTGTGGATGGGGACGTTGACTCCGGTGCGTGGGCTCAGGGAGGAGACGGCGGCGCTGATGCGGCAGGGGAGGACCTTCCTGCCGGAGGAAGCTTCCCACGTCTACGATCTGGCGCTGCCCAATCTCCAAACAATCCACACGGAAGCCTACACCACTGCCTTCTTGAGTCGCCGGCGTATCGTCAGCCTATTCGACTCGCTGGAGTTGGAAAAGAAGGACACGGTCGTGATGGCGGGCAGCGTTCACAAGATCCTAACTCTCTACCGGAAAAACCGTGCGCGGTTTCTCTATGTGCCCAATGCGTTGCTGAGCGGCGACTCCGACTGCACCGTACTCCTGACTTTCGACGACATCGCGCGGCGTCTGACCAAGGAGAAGGTGGTGCATGTGCCCAAGTGCATCATGCAGTCGGGGAGAGGGCCCTATACCGACATTACCGGCGTGACGCTTGAGCAGTTCACCAAAAAGACCGGTGTGCGGGTGAAGGTGTTGCACAAGATCGATACCCGATTCGCCAATCAGCAGCTCTACCGCAACGGCTCGCTCCAGAACTACGTCGAGCAATACATCAAGCATCCGTTGAGGGCTTCGTATGAGGCTATGCCGCACCCCGCTTAGCCGGCTGGCCGACTGCTCAAAACGCCCTCTCCCTGCGTTCTCGGTCACCTGTCTCCCTGCGACGTACCGCAAGGGTACGCCTCAGTCGCCACGCTCCCTGCGGCCTTGGTAGACGCCGTTTTGAGCAGCCGGGCTGAGGGCGGGTTAGGATGGATGTCGAGTACGCCTCCGGTTTTAACTCGCTTGCGGCCTAGCGGGACGCCGTTTTGACCAGCCTTCGAAATGCGAATACCAGAAGATGAAGACAGCATTTCCTGGCGTTCTGGGTGGCGTTCCTCCCTGCGGCCTTGGTAGACGCCGTTTTGAGCAGCCGGGCTGGGAGGGAATCATGGGGTCGTAACACGGAGTGGTCCGACATGCGCACCGTTCGATGCGCCTTCAAAATTCGCATCGAAATACCTTTCCGCTGAGCTGCGTCGCTCTCTAACCCCCTTGCAAAAAATACCGACTCGGGGCAACATGCCGCCAACATCTTTTGTGAGGAATGTATGCCTGGTCCGAGGCGATTGCAGTTCTATCAAGCCGATGTGTTCACCGATGAACCGTTCGGCGGGAATCCGGTCGCCGTGTTTCCCGATGCGGATGGCCTGACCGACGTGGAATTGCAGCAGATCGCCCGCGAAATGAATCTCTCCGAAACCGTATTCGTGTTTCCCCCGACGGACAAGGCCGCCGTCGTGAAGATGCGCATCTTCACCCCGACACAGGAAATCCCTTTTGCCGGGCATCCGGTGATCGGGACTTTTTTTGTGCTGGCCACCTTGGACCGGCTCGCGCTTCGAGAGCCGGTCACGCGGGTGCTGCAGGAATGTAATCTCGGGCTCTTCCCTGTCGACATCCACACCTGCAATGGCGTGATTGAGCGCGTGGTCATGGCGCAGCCGAGCCCGCAGTTTCTGGATGTGATCGATGAGCCGGAGGCGTTATTTGCGATCGCCCGCGGATTGGGGATTACGAAGGCTGCGATTTCCGAAACCCGCTTCCCGGTGCAGGTTGTCTCCACCGGGTTGCCGGTCATCATCGTGCCGGTGCGGACGCTCACGGCGGTGCGGCAGATCGTTCCCGACGTCGCGGCCATTGCGGACCTGTCTCAGCAGTACGGCGCCAACGGCATCATGGTGTTCAGCACGATGACCGTCGAACAGTCTTCCAGCGTGCATACGCGGATGTTCGCTCCCTTGATCGGCATCGTGGAAGATCCGGCGACCGGAAGCGCCAGTGGCGCGTTGGGTGCCTATCTGGTTCAGCATGGTGTGGTGGATATCAGGCCGTCGACCGAGATTACCGCCGAGCAGGGGTACGAGATCGATCGTCCATCCCGCATCCTCATTCAAGTGGATTCTGATGACGATGTGATTCAGTCCGTGACCGTTGGAGGACAGGCGACGATGGTGGTGGAGGGAACCCTTACCTTCTAGAGGCATGTTCAATCGTTCATGTGCGATTCGCACGAATCAGGCATTGAACGTCGATGGTTGCAGAGTCAGCCTTCTTTGCTTGGAGGATGCATGAATGCAGTGGTGTTCCACGAACATGGCGGGCCGGGGAAGCTGCAGTATCAAGAGATGCCGATGCCGACGATCGGCGTCGATGAAGTGCTGGTGCGGGTCAAAGCCTGCGCCTTGAACCATCTCGACATCTGGATTCGGCAGGGCAGTCCCGCCTATCCGATGCCGCTTCCGCATATCCTCGGCTCGGACATTGCCGGCGTGGTACAGCAGATCGGTGCGCATGTGGAAGGGGTTGCCGAGGGCGAACGCGTGTATGTCTCTCCAGGGGTCGGCTGCGGGCATTGCGAGCAATGCCTCGCCGGGCGCGACAACATGTGCCGCTCCTACGGGTTGATCGGGGCGATGTGTCATGGCGGGTATGCCGAGTACGTGAAGGTGCCGGCGCGGAATGTGTTCCCGATTCCCGGTGCGTTGAGCTTCGAGCAGGCTGCCGCATTTCCGTTGGTATCGGTCACCGCCTGGCATATGTTGTTCGGGTTGGCCGCTCTGCAACCCGGTGAAGACGTGTTGATTATGGGCGCGGGGAGCGGGGTGGGGCACATGGCGATCCAGATGGCCAAGCTTGCCGGCGCCCGTGTGCTGACCACGGTCGGGAGTGATGACAAGGCCGCAAAGGCCAAGGCGCTCGGTGCCGATGAGGTCATCAATCACACTCGCGAGCAGGTGAGCCAGCGGGTGCGGGAGCTGACCCACCGACGCGGAGTGGATGTGGTGATCGAACACATCGGCCCGGAGGTATGGGTGCAGTGTATCGATTCCTTGGCCAAAGGCGGTCGGTTGGTGACCTGTGGCGCGACGACGGGCGCGGAGGTGAAACTCGATCTGCGGCATGTATATTCGAGGCAGCTCACGATTCGTGGCTCCTACATGGGGACGCAGAGTGAATTGCTCAAGGCCGCTCAGTTGGTCGGCCAGGGCAGGTTGCAGCCGGTGATCGACCGGACGTTCCCGCTGTCCGAAGCGAAGGCTGCGCAAGAATATCTTCTGAATCGAAAGTTTTTTGGTAAGATCGTGTTGAGCGTTTCATAATCGGTTTTATTAGTGGCTCTCTTGTCCCAACGGGCAGAAAGGTATGTGACATGGCAAGCGTTGCGCAAATTATGAACAAGAAACCTCAGAGCATTGGTCCGACGATGTCGATTCGCGGTGCGGCGAAAAAGATGCGCGAATTGCGTGTCGGTTCGCTTCTGATCAAGAAGGGGAAGAACCATGTGGGGATTGTCACCGACACGGATCTTGTCCGCAAGGGACTGGCGACCAGCCAGGACGTCTCGAAACTCACGGTCGATAAGATCATGACCACCCCGCTCTGCACCATCGAGAGCAACAAGTCGGTCGATGACGCGCAGGATATGATGGGCGATCTCGGCGTCCGTCACCTTGCGGTGACCAAGGGGGGCTCGATCGTTGGCGTCGTGTCGGTGCGCGATCTCTTGATGCACTACAAGCGATACGCCCAATCGAACATCGCGGCGAATCAGACGTATTCTGAGCCGAAGATCTCGCAAGACTAATCGGATGTTGAAAACGGTCTCCAGCATCGTTCTCGGCTCATCAAAATCCTCAACGTACTCTACGGGTACGCCTCCGGTTTTGCTTTGCCTGCGGCCTTGCTGGAAGGCCGTTTTGAACATCCTTCAGCGGGCGGATGCTGAAACGGTCTCCAACTTCGTTCTCGGTCGCACGGCTCCCCGCGACGTGCCGCCAGGGTACGCCTCAGTCGCCGTTCTTCCTGCCGCTTGGTTGGAGCACCGTTTTGAGCAGCCGTGAATATTCTAGGTCGCCGAGTCTGATTTTATCTGAAGACAATCCTCACGCCGTACTCCGTTGGACTGCTCCAGTCGGGGCGCGCGCTTCACGCTTCACGACTATTTGGTGAGTTCTTTGACGAGGTGGCCCAGTTCGGGCAGGATGAGTTTTTCCATCGCCAGGCGCACGGCATTTTCTGATCCCGGAGTGGAGAAGAGGATGCGGCCCTTGATGATGCCGGCGGTGGCCCGGCTCATGATGGCCGGTGAGCCGATGTCCTGATAGGTCAGATAGCGAAACACTTCGCCGAATCCATCCAGCCGTTTTTCCAGCATCGCATCCACCGCCTCAAACGTCGAATCCCGCCGGGAGATCCCAGTTCCGCCGTTGATGATGATGGCCTGTACGGACTCGTCGGTGATGCCTTCGGCGATCCGCGCCTTGATCTGCGCCGGTTCGTCTTTTACGAGATGATAGGCAGCGATGTGGTGGCCCTTGTCCTTGAGCAACTGTTGGATCAACTGGCCGCTGGTGTCGGTCTCAGGTGTGCGGGTGTCGCTGCAGGTAATGACCATGCATCCGATGGAGCGTGGGGCGTGGTGTTTGTGTTCTTTGTGGCTTGGGGTGGACATGATGGCAATGGGATGATGAAAATGCTTTTCCAGCAAGGCCGCAGGCAACTCAAACCGGGAGGCGTACCCTCAGGGGTACGTTGAAAAGTTTGAGGAGCTGAGCACGATGCTGGAAGGCATGTTCATCATCCGCAAAGAAAAAGATGTTGCTGAGTTACTTCCAGATGCTATTCGGATTCAACTTTTCGGCCGGCTTGCCGCCCTTGATGTGTTCATCGAGAATCGTAGCAACATCGGCTTCGGTGACCTTGGAATACCACGTGTTGTCCGGGTACACCACGACGGTCGGTCCCTGCTCGCAGGGGCCCAGGCAGGAGGAGCCTGTGACGAGGACTTCGCCGGGCATGATGCCGCGCTGCATGAGACCCATGTTGAACGACATGAGCAGTTGCGCGGAACCCTGGCCGCCGCAGGACGGTTTCGGGTGACCGGGCGGACGGGCGTTCGTGCACACAAGGATATGATACTTCGGTTTTGGCATCGTGACCTCAATGTAAGGTTATGGGGTGAGTGAAGATTGTGTGAGTTCGTCAGGCCGGCTTATAGGCTTTCCACTGCTCGGCGCATTCTTCAGGCAACTTCCACTGCTTGATGCCCTTGAGAACCCAATCGATGTAATGCTCTTTCGGCTTGAATTTGCCGATGGGGGTGGCCGCATGGGTGGTGACCAACAACTTTTCGCCTTCTTCCGTGATGACGGTGACAGGCAGATGCCGGTAGGCTCCCTGCGGTACGTCGCCCTCGAATTCGTCGAGGATCTTGAGATCTTCGTCGGTGATTTCGAAGACGGCTCCCCAGACTTTTTCCCCCGGCGACGGAATCACGCTCGCCAGGCCACATCGCCATTGCGTCGACCAGCGGCAGAACTGAACGCTATGGTCGGGAAGGTACGCCGTAAAAATAAACTTGTGTTCCGGGGCGCGACGCTTGAGTTGAGACAGGTTCAAATTGTCCGCGTAAAAGAAGAACTTCATTGAACGGTGAGACTCCGGTTATGTCGCGAAGGTTGACCGATACTTGTACCATAGCGTTGCGCAACCTTGTCAAGCTCAGCGGTCTCTCTGTGTCGCCGGCTTCACCGCCTCTCGCTGTGGTCCGACGATTGACAGTGAATTCACACGCCACCTATGATGACAAATTCATCAACCATCTATCGGCAGTCTAGTGTGACGACCTATGAGTAAAGTGATCCATTACACCGTGCTCGCGCTTCTCCTGACTGGAGGGCTGGCCTACTGGTGGATGAAACCACCTGGCCTCAATCCGATGATCGATCCGCAGGCGGCCGAGGCCCTTGCGTTGGTGCAAACCCACCGGGCCGCCGGGTATCCGACGATTCTTCAGGCATTCAACGAGCGGGTCCGTATTCAGGAGAACCGGAAGTTGGGATTACGCTTGGGAGAGTGGAAGGTGATCAAGCAGGACGGTCAGCGCTATGAGGTCCGGATCTACATGCGGGAGCAGGGGAGCACACAGTGGTTCGAACGGGATTTTATCTGGCATGTGGATCTGGCTACGAAGCGCGTCAATGCGGCCTCCTTGCCGGCCGATGGGTTGATGCCGGAAGGCCCGGATAGTGGACGCCCGCGTGCGCCGGGCGGTGAGGTCCCTCCGTTCCCGCCTACAATGTGAGGGGCGTTCTCACCTGCACGTTCGTGCCCTGCACGCGCACTTCCACACAGGCTACGCGGATCTCCGGATTTTCAGGTCGCTCACCGGTACGGACATTGAATCGCCATCCGTGCCAAGGGCATTCGATCACTTCGCCATCCATGCATCCTTCGCCCAACGGACCGCCCGCGTGCGGGCAGGTATTGTCGACGACGTGAAAGGTTCCGTCGACGTTGCACAGGGCGAGAAAAATTCCCTCGACTTCAACGGTGCGACACGTGCCTGGGGGCACCTGTTCCACCTGGGCGACGGTGACATAATCGATGCGCAAATCCATGCGGTTCCTCTACGGGTTACAGCGAGGTACAAGTCGTCTCAAGATTGTGTGACATGGTGGGAATATTTCGTAAGCGCTTGATTTCATTGGCTGCATATGGCATAGATTGAGCAGGGATTTTCAGGGAAGGACCACAACAGCGCCGTCATTTGCTATCCTCTAAATAGTGCACTCATAGGAGATCGCCGGAGCCACTATGGAAATGACCTTGTTGCTCAACTCCACCTATGAACCGCTTCGTGTCCTGCATTGGCAAAAGGCCATTACTCTGCTCTGGCAGGGGAAGGTCGAAGTCCTCGAAGTCTACGATCGCCAAATCCACGGTATCTCGATCTCGATCAAGCTCCCCTCGGTGATGCGCCTTCTGAAGCTGGTGAAGCTGAAGGATAGCCATCGCGCGGTGAAGTTTTCCCGTATCAACATTTTTACGCGCGACGGCTATTGCTGTCAGTACTGCAAACACAAGTTCCGTACCGAGGAGCTCACGTTCGACCATGTCGTGCCGATTGCCAAAGGCGGACGGAAGACCTGGGAGAACATCGTCACGGCCTGCTGGCGATGCAATAATCGGAAGAGCGGACGGACGCCGGAAGAAGCCAACATGCGTCTGATCAAGAAACCCGTGAAGCCGCGCTGGAGTCCCACCGTGACAATTACCATCGGGATCCGGAATACGCCGGAAAGCTGGCGGGACTATCTCTACTGGAACCTCGAGCTGGACGCGGACCCCGCCGAGCCGTAGCCGTCGATTTTTACTGGTCACTTTGCAATGGGCAATAGCTTCTCTTCTCCATTGCGCATTGAACCGTGAGCCTCGTATATGTCGCCAGGGTTAGTACACCTTGTCGATGGTAATGTTCACGTCCTTTCCTCCCGGTAACGTCGGATTCTTCGGGTAACGTCCCTCCATATCGCCCGGTTGCGCCTGGCCGGCCTGGCCGTCGCGATCCAGACGCGCAATCACATCCACCATGCCCTTCAACTCGGTGCCCTGGACCATGACATCGGCACTTGTGATCTCAAACTGCACCGGAAATTTCGGTGCGTCGATTCGTTTGGCGGCGATGGGTCTCGGTGGCCCGGTCGGCCGCCGCACAATGACGAACAGCACATCGGTCGGTTTGACCTGGTCGACTAGGTTGGGCGCAATCTGTACCTGCCCGGCAATCGATCCGCCGCCTTGATCCGGCTCCCCGATGTGGGCGATGCCGAAATAGGCCGCGACGGCCGCGATGCCGATGATCCCTCCGGCCATCGCCAGGGATCGTCCTGTATATCCAGCCACAATAGACTCCTTTGTTGCGCAGCATGAGCCCGAGAGTTTCTGCCTTGAACTGCGGGCGCATTATACCCAGCTCCAGTCACAAAGGGGAATGGCGGAGCGGGTTTACCCTGTCAAATCAGCTGTTGTATGATACGCACTCACGTGGTTGTCGATTTGTTGGAGGATGAATTCAAATGGCTGCAAATCCCGGGTTTCAAATTTCACTCGATGTGCGTGGGTGGCCGGTCCTGGTGATCGGTGGTGATGAGGAAGCGGCAGATAAAGTGCAGCGGCTCCTGGAGTCGGGCGCGAAGGTGACGGTGATCAGTCCCACCCTGCACGAAGTGCTTCGTAAACTGGCCGCTTCGGCCAAGATCATTCATCGTGGACGCCACTTCCGCGCGAACGATCTGGAGGCGGTCATTCTGGTCTTGAACACGATCCGAGATGATCGCGAGCTCTCCACCTCGCTCATCCGATTGGCTCGCGAACAGAAGTTTCTAATCTGGTCGGTCGACCAGCCCGATGTCTCGAACGTGGTGATGCCGGCTGTCGTCAGCTCTGGTCATGTGCGTGTGGCGATCAGTTCGAGCGGGCAGGCGCCGGCGCTTTCCGGATTCATGAAGGAAGATCTCGAGCGTATTTTGGACAGCGAGTTCGTCGCGTTCGTCGATTGGCTCGGGCAGCTCCGCGAGCAGGCCAGGGCCAACGAACCGGACGCCGAGAAACGCCGCGCGCTCCTGCGTGAGGCGCTGGATGGATTCCGGCTCTTGGGCAAGGTGCAATATCCGAAGGTGTGGCTGGATCAACGGGCCACGGCTGCATCAGGCGTGAAAGGTGAGTCGTAAGAAAGCGCCGCAAGTCTGACCGCTGTCGACTGACAGCCAGGAGTTATCGAACATGGTGTTGCTGGAATTCAGTATGTCGCCGCTGGGCAAGGGTGAGAGCGTGAGCAAATACGTGTCACGCTCGTTGGATATTATCGACAAGAGCGGTGTGGACTATCGGCTGAATCCGATGGGTACCGTGCTTGAAGGGGAATGGGACGAGGTCATGGCGGTCGTCAAGAAGTGCTACATGCGCATGCGCAAAGACTGCAATCGCGTGTCCTGCAGCATCAAGATCGATTACCGCAAGGGACCGAAGGGCCGCTTGTCGAGCAAGGTGTCGAGTGTGGAGTCGCAGCTGAAGCGAAAACTGAAGAGCTAGGGCGCGTATTATGGCGCGGCGATGTCCGCATGGGCGTCGTAGTGGAGCATGCCCTCAGTTTTGAATCGCACCGAGAGGCTGGCGGTCTGCACCGTCAGCGCCTCGAGGGACAACCGGCTGACCGTGCCGCGTAAGCGCCCTCCCGTCAGGTTGCGATTCAATCCCTTCTCCAGCGCCTGTCGCATCAGGTCCAGTTCCTCTCGAACGGGGAACACCAATCTTCCCGCCAACTCATTACGCAGAGGCTCATGTAACCACTCTTCGGCTAGGTCCGTGGCCGGCGTGCGTTCCTTGATCGTGTAGTCGACGTCTCGGAACAAAATTCTTCCCGTCGATTCGTCATACGCCGGCGTTCCTTTCAACCGAAGTGTGAGCGGCAGCAAGCCTCGCAGGATGAGTTCCACTCCCACTTGATTGCCCAGTGGGTACAATGTCGCCCCCACGATCTTGATTGTGCCGACGCCCAGTGACCATTCCTGTCCGACCACTGCTTCGCGCAGCCGTTGATTGGCTTCCTCGATCGGGACTTGAAGGGCGAAGGCGACGTGAAAACCATCGTCATGAAACTGAGACTGCAGGTCGGGGAGAGCAAGAGGTCGTGACAGGGGCTTGGTGCCACGCACTACAGTCGGTCTGGCCGTCACGCCGTACCCGGCGGTTGGCGTACCCGAGAGTGTTTCGATTCCGGCTGGGCCGATTGCTTCAGGATTCAGTTGGAGCCAGACCCCTTCCGCTTCATCCAACAGCAAGGGCTCTTGCAAGTCCTTCCACACCTGTGCGACGGCGGGCTTCAGTGTCACGAGGGCGCCGGCCTTCCGGTCCACCGTCGGCAGGATTCCCTGTAGCTCACTACGATAGACCTGCGCCATCAGAGGCGCTGTATCCACGCCCTGTTCGGAGAGCCGGCAGGGCCGGTTCGCTTCGACCGCAGTCACGCTGCTCGCAGGCAACAGGGTGTAGGCGCGGCCTTGCGTCAAGGTGGTTGCCAGTGTCACCGATAATCGGCCTGTGCCCGTTGAGGCATCCTGTTGGCCGCAGTCGGCGATCTTCGTCACCGTGCCGTTGATCTGCTTGGCATATTCCACGCCGAACGGAAAGCTGGATTGGGACAGGAGGCGAACTCCGGTTGTCGTCGAGCTCTGTTCTCCCGGCCAGACCCGGTACTTCAAGAATCCGGTGCCTCCGCCCAGTGCCACCCAATCCTTGTGTGAGTTTCGATGTGCGGTGAGCGTCTGATGAATGCTGGCGTAGGGCTCGGCCAGGGTGGTCATTGGAATCGGTACATGAACGGTCATGCTGGAGGCTTCCGGCTGCTGGTGTCGAGCCGTAGCGGTGCCTGCCGCTGCCGCAGGTGTGGTTGCGCAGAGACTCAAGATGGCCGCAGCGAACCAGAGCAGGTCATGTCGCTCACATCGGGGCCGTCCGCCCATCGTTCTCTCCTCATGCTGGTGACAGAGAAGGTGGTCGCTACTCGAACTTCTTCCGAACATATCGCTCAACTATGGGGGAAGGAAAAACGGAAGGCAAGCCGTCATTTCTTCGGTGACGAAGTTTCGTCGATTGAACGGAGCGTGAGATAGTGGCGTGGGACGCGTTGACCGATGGCGCAAAGCACTTCATAGGGAATGGTCTGTTGCCAGGTGGCGAGGTCGGCTGCGGTGATACGCTCGTCTCCCTGTTGCCCGATGAGTATCGCTTCCTGTCCGACTTGCACACCGGGCACATCGGTCACATCGACCATCGTCATGTCCATGCACACACGTCCGACCACCGGCACCCGGCGTCCGCCGATCAACACCATGCCTCGGTTGGATAAGAGGCGATTGTAGCCGTCTGCATAACCGACCGGGAGGACCGCAATACGCGATCGCCTCGCGGCGATGAAGGTCCGGTTGTAGCTGACGCTGTCGCCTGGCTGGATGGTGTGCACATGCGCGATGGTCGCTCTCCAGGTGAGGATTGGCCGCAGCTCGGGGGCCGCCGCTGCGTCGGACAGGGTATGGTAGCCATAGAGCATGATGCCCGGGCGCACGAGGGAATAGAGGCTTGCGGGATATTTGATGATGCCCGCGCTGTTGGCGGCGTGTATCAGGGGAAATGACCGCCCCCCTTGGCGCAATGCTTCGAGCGTCTGCTGAAACTCCGCGAGTTGTTTTTCGGTATGTGTCGTCTCGGCATTGTCGGCATCAGCCAGATGGGTCATGAGCCCTTCAAGTCGGAGGGTGGCTTGAAAGGCCGGCAAGGCGGCGAGATCCGGCATCTCGCGAGAGCGTACGCCCAAGCGGCCCATACCGGTTTCGATTTTGACATGCACAGAGTAGGGCGCGGCATCGGGTGGGACGGCCGAGGCAAAGGCTTGGACCATATCAGTTCGATAGAGCACGGGCGTCAGACGATGTGTGGTTAGGTCGGCGAATTGTGCCGGGGCCGTCGGGCCCATCACTACAATCGCATCGTGGATGCCTGCCTGACGAAGCGCGATGCCCTCGTCGACTGTCGCGACGCCGAATCGGTGGACAGCCAGTTGTTGCAGGGCGCGCGTGAGTTCGAGCGCCCCATGGCCATAGGCATTGGCCTTGACGACGGCGAGCACCTCAGCATGCGGTGCGAGACGGCGCACATGAGCGACATTCTGCGCAAGGGCATTCAGATCGACTGAGACGGAGGTTGGGGGGAATTGAGACGGCGTGTACACGCAGCTTGTGGTGGCAGAATGGGCGCTAGACTTCCAGAATTTCGCCTTCTTTTTTCTTCATCACATCGTCGATTTTTTGCACGTATTGGTCGGTGAGCTTTTGAATCTCGGCTTCCGACTTGCGCAGTTCATCTTCGGTCAGCTTGGTGTCTTTCTGCAGCTTCTTCAGTTCTTCGTTGCCATCCCGGCGGAAGCCACGAATCTGCACCTTCACTTCTTCGCCGTGTTTCTTGCAGACCTTGATGAGTTCTTTCCGGCGCTCCTCGGTGAGCGGCGGAAGGGGAATACGGATGAGCTTGCCGTCGTTCGATGGCGTCAGGCCGAGGTCCGAGATTTGGATCGCTTTTTCGATTTCCCTGATGAGGTTCTGCTCCCAGGGCTGGATCGTAATGAGCCGGGCTTCGGGGGTGGCGACGTTGGCGACCTGCTTCAGCGGTGTCATGGTTCCGTAGTAGTCGACTTTGATGCCGTCCACCAGTGCCACAGATGCGCGCCCGGTACGAAGTCCGGCCAGGTCGCGTTTCAGATGTTCGATCGCGTGGTCCATTTTTTCAGTGACACGTTGTTTCACTTCTTGCGCCGTCGACATCAGCCTCTCCCTTAGCGACTTTCTACGGTGACCAGGGTTCCGATAGGTTCTCCCTGGACGACACGTTTAAAGTTTCCCTTCTCTTTTAAATTGAAGACGATCAATGGCAACTGGTTATCCATGCACAAGCTGATGGCCGTCGAGTCCATGACCTTGAGGTTCTGGGTGAGAATCGACAGGAACGGAATCTCTGCATATTTCTTGGCTTGTGGATTCTTGACCGGATCGCTGTCGTAGATACCGTCGACTTTCGTGCCCTTCATGATGACCTGAGCGCCGATTTCCATCGCGCGCAATGATGCCGCGGTATCGGTGGAGAAATAGGGGTTTCCCGTTCCTCCGGCAAAGATCACCACCCGTTTTTTTTCCAGGTGCCGGATGGCGCGGCGGCGAATGTACCCTTCGGCCAATTGACGCATCTCGATGGCCGATTGGACGCGGGTGCTGACGCCTTTGCCTTCCAGTGCATTTTGGAGGGCGAGCGCATTCAACACCGTTGCGAGCATGCCCATATAGTCGGCGGATGCCCGCTCCATGCCGCGGGCGCTGGCAGCCAGGCCGCGGAAGATATTGCCGCCGCCGATGACAACGGCTACTTCGACGTCCATCGCCACGACGTCGGCAATTTCTTCTGCCAACCCTTCGAGAATCGAGGGTTGGACGCCATAGCCCTGCTCACCGGCCAGCATTTCTCCGCTGACTTTCAGCAGAATGCGGCGGTAGTGAGCAGAACTCATGCTTGGCCTAGTTGGAATCGTGTGAACCGGCGGATGTTCATGTTCTCGCCGATTTTGGAGATTTGCTGCGCCAACAGATCCTTGATCACGACGGAGGAATCCTTGATGAAGGCCTGCTCAAGTAAGCAGTTCTCTTGATAGAACTTTTCGAGCTTGCCCTCGATGATTTTGGGCCAGGCGGCCGGCGGCTTGCCCAATTCCTTGGCTTGCCCTTCGTAGATGCTGCGCTCTTTCGCGACGACATCTGCCGCAATCTCTTCCCGTCGGACATAGGACGGACTGGCGGCCGCTACCTGCAGCGCCAGATCGTTCACGAAGGCTTTGAACTGCTCATTGCGCGCGACGAAGTCCGTCTCGCAATTGACTTCGATGAGCACGCCGATCTTTCCGCCGGCATGGATATAGGCATGGATCAAGCCCTGGTTGGTCTCACGACCAGCTTTTTTCTGGGCTGCGGCCAATCCCTTTTGCCGGAGATAATCGATGGCTTTGTCGATGCTGTTTCCGTTCTCGGTCAGGGCCTTCTGGCAATCCAGAATGCCGGCTCCTGTTTTTTCACGCAACTCTTTGACGAGCTCACTCAAACTTGCCATGGGTTCCTCAGTTGGTCGAATAGAACAATGCCATCCTGCGCGAGGCCGCCGTTAGGAAGCGGACGCGCCGGCCAGACTTGCCGTCGGTTTGGCGCCGCCACCGGCTGGGGCCGATGCAAATTCTTTCTCTTCTTGCTGGGCCCGGAGGTGGGCGCCTTCGAGGCACGCGTCCGCAATCCGGGAAATAATCAGCTTGATGGAACGAATGGCGTCATCATTGCCAGGGATGGGGTACTGAATGTGATCGGGATCGCAGTTTGAATCGACGATGGCAATGACCGGAATTTCCAACCGGCTGGCCTCGAGGATTGCAATGTGCTCAATGCGAGTATCCAAAATGAACACCGCGCCGGGCAAGGCGCGCATGTTGCGGATGCCCGACAGGTTCTTCTGCAGTTTGACGACTTCCTTCTGCATCTGTCCGAGCTCTTTCTTCGTATGACCCTGGTGCGTCGGATCAGCGAGCGTCGTCTCCATTTTCTTCATTTTGTCGATGCTGCGACGGATGGTCTGGAAGTTGGTCAACATGCCACCCAACCACCGCTGGTTGATGTAGAATTGATTGGCCCGTTTGGCCTCTTCCTCTAGAATTTCCGCCGCTTGGCGCTTGGTTCCAACGAACAAGACGGAGTCACCGGCCGCCACGGTGTCGCGCGCGAAGGCATAGGCCTGCTCCATGCGTTCGACGGTCTGTTGAAGGTCGATAATGTAGACGCCGTTTCGTTCCCCGAACAAAAACCGCTTCATCTTGGGGTTCCAACGATTCGTCTGGTGTCCGAAGTGGACGCCGGCTTCCAGTAATTCCTTAATTGCAACTACTCCCATACCTTCACCTCCCTCCGAAGCCTGCAGAGCGCCTGGCGAACGCCAACGACGAGGGGGATGTCCCCCTTATTCTCAGGCTGCGCAGCGTGCGCATCACGCTGGTGTGGATTTAAATAAGACGTCCCTGATTTTAGATGCGAAAATGTGAACGATGGGACGGACCATTCACTGCACGAAAACGTTCGAACGCTAGCATAACCCCTCGCTATTTTGCAACCGCACGAGGGGAATTACGATCGGTAACTCGCGTTGATCCGCACGTATTCATAAGACAAATCGGTTGTCCACATGTGTGCTCCGGCCTTGCCCTGTGCGAGATCGACGAGAATGGTGAATTCTTTCGCCCGGAAGACCTTGGTCAGTTTCTGTTCGGCCACGCGTCCCAGTCCTTGCCCGTTCCGTACCATCGGCACCTCTCCAAATTGCAGGTTGACCCGACTGGGATCGATGGGTACCCCTGCGCGGCCGAGGGCCGCCATCACACGGCCCCAGTTGGCATCACCGCCAAAGAGTGCGGTCTTCACCAGGTTAGATGTGGCGATTGTCTGGGCAATCTGTTTGGCTGCCGTCGTAGACCGGGCGCCTGTGACCTCCACCCGGACGACCTTGGTCACGCCTTCGCCGTCCCAGCAAATCTTTAAGGCCAGCGTACGGCAGACTGTTTCAACCATGGCGCAGAACCGACGAAAGTCCGCCGAGCCCGGCTTGAGTATCGAATTACCCGCCATTCCGTTCGCGAGGCAGAGGACCGTGTCGTTGGTGCTGGTATCGCCGTCGACGGTAATGCAGTTGAACGATTGATCGACCGCCTGGCTCAGCGCTGTCTGAAGCGCAGGTCGACTGATGGCCGCATCGGTCGTGAGATAGCCGAGCATGGTGGCCATGTTGGGATGGATCATGCCGGATCCCTTGGCCATGCCGCCGACCGTCACCATCTTCCCTCCGAGTCGCGCGCGCACCGCCGCCTGTTTGGGTTTCAGGTCCGTGGTCATGATGGCTTGGGCTGCGTCAGCTCCACCGCGGCGCGTGACTCGGGTGAGCAGGGTCGGGACGGCCTGTTTGATGCAGTCGATCGGGAGGGGTTGGCCGATGACCCCGGTCGATCCGACGAAGACGGTGTGGGGCGCAGTGTTGAGGGCCGTGGCAACCAGTTGTGCCATCTCCTTGGCCACTCGCATTCCGTCTGGTCCAGTGCAGGCGTTGGCGTTCCCGCTGTTGACGAGGATGGCCCGACCGACACCTTTTTTCAGATGCAGACGATCGAGCACAACCGGTGCAGCCACGACTTGATTGGTAGTAAATACGCCGGCGACGGGTCCTTCCTGCTCGGAGACCAGCAAGGCCAAGTCGAGTTGTTTCTTCTGCTTTTTCTTGATGCCGCAATACATCCCGGCGGCCCGAAAGCCGAGGGGTGCGGTGATGCCTCCTGAGATGATTTTCATAGTGATCCTGTGTGATGAAAATGGTTCGTAGCGCGGAGTCGCTCAGGCCTCACGTTAGGGATAGATACCCGGCGCCACCAGGCCCGTTTCTTCGGGATAGCCGAGCATGAGATTCATGGCTTGAATTGCTTGTCCTGCTGCGCCCTTGATCAGGTTGTCGATGGCCGCCACTGTCACTACCCATCCGGCTCGTGAATCGGTGTGGACTGCGAGATCGCAATAGTTGGCGCCTCGCACATGACGGGGATTCGGCATCGCGCCTTCGAGCAGTCGCACAAATCGTTCACCTTTGTAGAAGTCCCGGTAGAGCGCCCGCAGTTCGACCACATCAAGAGAGCCTTTCATGCGCGCATAGGCCGTGCTCAGGATGCCTCGATTCATCGGCACCAGGTGCGGCGTGAAGGCGATGGTGACACCGGAGGTCCGTCCCGTGCCTGCTGGTCCACGCGTTCCTGCCAATCCCGTCAGTTCCTGCTCGATTTCCGGGATATGTCGATGTTGGCCGATCTTGTAGGGTTCCAGGGACTCATGTGCTTCGGGGAAGTGGTAGGGCAGGGCCGCACTTCTTCCCGCGCCGGACACGCCCGATTTCGCATCGATCACGATCGTATCCGGCACAATCAGGTCATGAGCAATGAGGGGCGCCAACTGCAAAATTGCAGCCGTTGGGTAGCAGCCGGGTGACGCGACGAGCCGGGCCTGTGCGATGGCCGATCGATGGAGCTCCGGCAGGCCATACACGGCGCTTCCGATCAGGTCCGGGTGCGCGTGCGCGGTCTGGTACCAGGTTTCATAGGTGCGAGGATCTTTGAGTCGGAAGTCTGCGCTCAGGTCGACTACGCGTTTACGGGCTTTCATGCAGGTCGCCACCGGACCCATGGATTTGGTGTGGGGGAGGGCGAGAAACAGCACATCGGCGCGTTCGGCCAGGGCCTCAGGCGCCAGGGCCTCGAAGGTGAGTGGCACGATGCCCTGCAAATGGGGGAACACGGTGGAGACAGCGGTGCCGGCCGATTTCTCGGATGTGACCGCGGTCAATTGAACGTGGGGATGCTGGGACAGCAGCCGCAGTAACTCCGCTCCGGTGTATCCGCTGCCCCCTGCCACTGCTACTCGTACCGACGTCATGTCATGCCTCCCGGCCAATCGCGAGTGATTACTCAATCAGTTCGCCGCCCACATAAAAAAAGGGAAGGCTGCGGAGCCTTCCCTTTTGACACCCTGTCGCTCCAGTGTTTCTTTATCGCTTCGAGTATTGGAAGCGCTTTCTGGCGCCCTTCTGGCCGTACTTTTTACGTTCTTTCACGCGTGAGTCACGGGTCAGAAGGCCTTCCTTCTTGAGCGGGCTTCGGAATGCCGCGCTCATGATCACCAGCGCCTTCGAGATGGCATGCCGTAAGGCTCCGGCCTGACCCGCAGGACCACCACCATACACGGTGGCTCGGACGGAATACTTCCCGGCCACACCGGCCAGTTCGAACGGAAATTGAATCACATTCCGTAGGGTCATGCGAGGAAACGCTTTTTCCAGCGGCTTCTCGTTGACGACGATATCACCAGCCGCGGCGGTCACCCATGCACGAGCGATCGCGCTCTTTCTCTTCCCAGTTGCGTACTGCGTAATTGCTGCCATGTCAGGCGGCCTCCTTCACAGATCGAATCCGAACAATAATGATCACAGCGAAAGTGATTCCAGTTGCTGCGCGTGATGTGGATGGGTTGAACCTGCGTACACGCGCAGTTTCTTGGCCATCTGATTCCCAAGAGGATTCTTGGGTAACATGCCTTCGATGGCGCGCGTCAAGAGCTTCGTCGGGTCTTTTTTATGGATATGCTCGGCGGTCAGGGTCTTGAGCCCGCCAGGATATCCGGTGTGATACGAATAGGTCTTGTCTTCCATCTTGTTGCCGGTCAATCGGATCTTCTCCGCATTGACGATGACGACATGGTCACCCGTATCCACGTGGGGGGTAAAGGTCGGTTTATGTTTGCCGCGAAGCAAGGTGGCAACCTTTGCCGCAAGACGACCGAGTGTCTTGCCGTCGGCATCCACCAAGAACCATTTCCGTTTCACATCAGCTGGCTTCTCAAGATACGTTTTTGTCATGGTCTCCATCTACTCCTGCACGATAGGATTCTAATGTGAGGTGTCAGGCCTCACGCCTGTTGGGGTTCGATATTCTTTGTGTCGATTTTATTGATCCAAGCATCTAAATGAACAGCCGTACGTCGGCTCAGCACATCCTGTGTGGCATAGATCGGACAGTCCGCACGAAGGGCAAGTGCAATGGCGTCGCTGGGTCTGGCGTCCAATGTTCGATGCACACCCTTCGAGGCGAAGGCCACGCTGGCATAATAGGTACTGCCCTTCACATCCGTAATCACCACTCGCTCTATCCGGACGCCGAGATGATCCGCAAAACTTCGAATGAGATCGTGGCTCATGGGACGGGGAGTCACTACTCGTTCCATCGCCAGGCGAATGGCATTCCCTTCGGCAGATCCGACCCAGATGGGCAGCGTCACACTTGCGTCATCATTTTTCAGTACGACAATACGGGTATCGGTTGTGCCGTCGTCCAGCACCTGTTTCACAGTCAGTGCGACAAGCTCCGGCGACTCATTCTGCGGCTTGGCCGTGTCCATGACTCAGCTATCCAGTTTTCCGAAATCTTCTGGCTTCAGATTCTCAAGCCACTGCTCGAGCTCTTCGGAAGACTGCTTCTTAATGACCTTCTCGCTGGCGAAGATCGGCGCGCTAGAGCGAAGGGCCAGTGCAATGGCGTCGCTGGGGCGAGAATCAACCGTATATTCAGAATCTTCGTACATCAGGTGAATCGTGGCGAAATAGGTATTCTCGTTCAGATCAGTAATCACTACACTGATAATCTTCGCATCGAACGTTTCCAGAAACGACTTCATTAAGTCGTGGGTCATGGGGCGCGGGGCGGTGACACTCTCCAACGCAAGGCCGATGGCGCTGGCCTCTGATTTCCCAACCCAGATCGGGAGCATGTCCGAATTCTCTTCGTCTCGCAACACCACTATATAGGCGTTGTTATAGGGGTCGAAGATCAGACCCTTTACCCGCATTTGTGTGATCACGGCGGGAGTATCCTTCCCGATGTCAGCCAAAAAGCTCAAGAATAGGGCACTCTAGCACTTCCGAAATCAGAGTGTCAATGAATTCGGTCGGGCAGCGTTGAAGAGCGCCGAAGGATCGCCACTCCGTCAGACGCAAACGTGAGGACAGTCCCTCCGTCATCTGAAGAACAGGCACTTAATCACCGACGGTTCTGACCGGAGAAGTCGTCAGAGTGGAAAGAGGAACCTTTACGAGCCGGCTGGGCGAAAGTTCTGTTCCAGTTTGGACGTGTCGGTTTGTTCTCCCAGTTTGAGGAACGCCTTCATCTGCTTTTTGACGAGCTCACGGCCGCTCTCGTCGCCAAGATTGACCTGATACTCGTTGATCACCATGACACGCATCCCTTCCCACTTTTTCCAGCAGGGCTTGCAGACTTTGGCCTTGATTTCCGCTTCAAGCTTTCCAAGGAACAGCATATCCGTAATCGCTTCGCCTGCTTCTCCGCAGGTGACACATTGCACATCTGCCATAATTGCCTCCGTGAGTCTGCCGGATCATGAATGATCAGTTCTACGACATTCTAACATTCGAGTGCCGCAGAAAAAAGAGTGTGCCGTGCGGATTGACGCCTACTCGGGTTCATGTTAAAAATGCGTCCCTTCAAAGCCGAATGGCAAACCAAGGAATTGTCGCCGCATGACACATGTGCCCGGATGGCGGAACTGGCAGACGCGCCGGACTCAAAATCCGGTTCTCGCAAGAGAGTGGGAGTTCGACCCTCCCTCTGGGCACCATCATTTCAACACCTCTGTCTCTATCCCGACGATCAGCGCATTCGTGGAGACGTTGCAGCCTGTCACGGGTGTAGGTGCAATGCGATTAAATAGACGGTGCGTTTCGACACAACACTATATAGTGGATGTCGTGGCTGAAAACATCTTGACATGATGTGGGTGTTAGCCTATAGTTCGCCCGAAATTGCTTGGAACTACTATGGCCTGTTTAGTTTATCGCCGTTCATCATTACTCTCTTATCAATTCCAACTCACTAAGGAGGCAGCACATGCGTAACGTGTTGGCACTTGGAGCTGCGGTGCTTTTTATCAGCTCCGTTGGTGTTGCAGGCGCTCAAGAGCGTTTGCCACAGTCCTCGGCAGGTTCAGGGTTCGGAGTCGGCACCGGAGTCGGAGACGTTTCGGGGAATTCCGGCCGGACGACAGCGTTTGATCGGACCGCTTTCATGGAACGCCTCGCACAAGCGGAAACCGTTTTTGGTCGTGTCATGGGAATTGATATTCCCGGCGGCAAATTGTGGCTGGAGACGGGCGGCAGTTCGCATGATGAGGGCCGAGCTGGAACAGGTGCAATGTCCTCTCTGACCCTCTATATTGATGATAAGACCAATCTCGACCAAATGCGAGCCGTGGGTACGGGAGACGACATCTCTGTGCAGGTTGTCGAAGCCACGTCACCGGGCCACGAGTTCGGAGTAGGCCATAAGCTTGTGCGTGAAATCTATGTGTTTCGCGGTAACGAGAAATTGGCAGGCTTCGGCGGTCTTGGACAGCGACCTAGCCCTTCGAATGAGCGCGGAATTGAGACGAGCTCAGCCACCGTTGTCGGCGGGCGAGTCAACGATGTGTTCCCTGGTACCGTGACCAACGGCGTGATCACCACCACCGTCGGTGAGTTTACCGGACAGGCACCGTGCTGGAACTGCGAACCGCAGCCAGGATGGGGCTACCAGACCGTCGCTCCGGAAACCAAATTGCAGAACAAGTCTGACTACGGGACCGATGGTGCCAAGCCGAACTTGCAGAAGGGCTTGAGCAACTAAGACTTACGCCACGACTGTGGCAGGTTTTGAGCGGGGTGCTTCGGAAGAGGCACCCCGCTTTTCTTTTGTTTGTACGATTCCTTGCCGCCCTGTTGCAACACAACAGGGCGGTTGGTACCATCTGCCATCATGTCTCTTGAGGAATCTTATGTCTGAGTCGCCGTCTCCTGTACCTTCACCTGATGAAGAGCTGGATCTTCGCGGTGTCATTTGTCCTTACAATTTTGTGAAGACGAAGCTCAAGCTCGAGAGCATGGCTCCAGGGCAACTGCTGTTAGTCCATCTTGACGATGGTGATCCGATTCGAAACGTGCCTCGGAGTGTGAGTGACGACGGGCATGATGTGGTCTCGCAGGAGCGTATCGATCAGTCCTACCGTGTCCTGATTCGTAAACGATTCGACGAGTAGTTATTGCGACTCCTTGACGCTGTTCTTCCTCCTCAATCTGGCGCCTTCCACCACGAGCACGACGTGAGACGTGCTTTCGTGGCTCGGTTTGTTCGAGAGCAGTTCTTGGACTCGTCCTCGTAGGATCTGTTCCGTGCTTCGGGTCATGTCGATGGCCACCATTACCTTCCGGTTGCCTAGCGTCCGCTGCAGCAGGGCGAGAAATTGTCGAAGGTTCTGTGCCGGCGGGAAGAAGATCATCGTGCGTGGCTCGGATCGTAACAGGTGAAGCCGAGTGGTGAGTGTTTTAGTGCCACCGGTCCAGCGCCCGTCAAAGATGAAGGCATTGCCGTCCATCCCGGCGAGGGCCGCTGCCGCTACCACAGCGGAAGTTCCAGGGATGACCGTGACGGGAATCTGCGCTTTCGATGCGGCTGCGATGAGTAGTCGACCCGGATCGTAGACAACCGGCATTCCGCAATCCGACACCAGCGCCACTTGATCTCCGTGCTTCAAGCGATCCAGCAATAGTGGAACTTTGTCGGCGGCATTGTTCCGATCATAGGTGGTGATGGTGGTGTGAATTCCGTGGTGGGCCAGAAGGACGTGAGTGGCCTGCGGATTTTTCGCGGCGATGAGATCAACCTGTCGAAGAGTCGCAAGACCTCGGATCGTCAGATCGTCCGGATGTCCGATCGGCACGCCGACGATGAATAACGTTCCTGCCGAAGAGGCAGATTGCGCGCGCTTTCCTTGACTCCGTTCTCGTCGCATCGATATAATTTCCAGTTATCAAAAAAAGTGGCTTTGCGCTGAAATGTTGCGAGGATAGAGCACAATGTCTTCGGTGTTTTTCATGCTCACGATGGGCCTGTATTTCGTGAGTACGGTCTGCTACCTGGCCTATCTGTTGCGACGGGCGGAAACCCTGTCAAAGGTGTCGCTCGGAATCACGGCTGCCGGGTTTGCCACGCACACAGTTGCCTTGGTCGCCAGAATGACCGACACAACCCAGGCTCAGCTCCCGACTTTTCACGAAGCCTTGTCGTTTTTCTCCTGGATGCTGATTCTGGTGTTTCTCGCCGTCGAATTTCGGCGTCAGTTGCATGTCCTTGGCTCCTTCATCGTACCATTGGCTCTCGTGTCATTGGTGACGGCTGCGGCCTTCCGTTCCGACGAGGCTTCGAGTCTCCAGCCGGTGTTCAAAACGCTGTGGGTTCATGTCACCCTCAGCATGTTGGGTACGGTTGGCTTTGCCGTCGCATTCGTTGCCGGGGTGATGTATCTCATTCAGGACGGCCTTCTCAAGTCGAAGCGCTTCAACGTGCTCTATGCAAAACTGCCTGCGCTGGATTATCTCGATCACTTGAATCAGCAGTCAATCGTCATGGGGTTTCCACTACTGACCCTCGGGATCATCAGCGGCGCCTTCTCAGCGGAGATTGTTCGCGGTACGTATGTGAACTGGAATCCGGAACAGACGTGGGCCATGGTGACCTGGGGCTTCTACTTCGCTGTCCTGGTCGGGCGTTTGACCATCGGATGGCGAGCCAAACGAGCCGCATATCTGACGATCATTGGGTTTGCCGGCGTGATTTTGACCCTAATCGGTGTGGTGTTGAAAAGTCACGGGTCGGTGTCTTGACATGCATGTCATTGTCGTTGGGTTAAGCCATAAGACTGCCCCGGTCGAGATTCGTGAGAAACTCGCCGTGCCTGAAAGTCGGCTCAGGGAAGCCCTCAGTCGCCTCTGTTCCTATCCCGGTGTGCGCGAAGGGCTGCTCCTCTCGACGTGTAACCGGGTGGAAGTCTACGCCGTCGTCGAGGAGTTGGAAAGCGGGTATGGTCGTGTGCAGGAGTTCCTGGCCGATGCGCATCTCTCCCTCTCCTCGGACCAGTTGACCCCCCATCTCTATTGGCACGCCGGGGACCGCGCTATCGGACATCTCTTCCGGGTCGCCTCCAGCCTCGATTCGATGATCGTCGGGGAATCACAGATTCTCGGGCAGATCAAAGATGCGTTTGAGGTTGCGCTCACACACAAGGCCTCCGGCCTGCTGCTGAATAAGATCGTCAAAAAAGCCATCTCAGTGGCCAAGCGGGTGCGTACCGAAACCAAGATTGCTGAGACGGCGGTGTCGGTGAGTTATGCGGCGGTGGAGTTGGCCAAGAAGATCTTTTCGAATCTGACCGAGAAGACCGTGCTGCTGATCGGGGCCGGGGAAATGGCGAAGCTGGCGGCGCGCCACCTGATTGCCAACGGCGTGCGCCAGGTGCGGATTACCACCCGTAACTTTCAGCATGGCTTGGAATTGGCGCAGCGGTTCAATGGCACGGCGGTGCCGTTTGAGGACTACAAGACGGAATTGGCGGGAGCCGACATTGTGCTGGTGTCCACCGGGGCCTCGCATTACCTGGTCACGGCTGATGATGTACAGCGGGCCATGCGACAGCGCATGAGTCGCCCCATGTTCTTGATCGATATTTCTGTGCCGCGCAACATTGATCCGGCCGTCCGTCCGATCGATGATGCCTTCCTCTTCGATATCGACGATCTCCACATGCGGGTCGAACAGAATCGTGAAGACCGGTTGCGGGAAGCCGCCAAGGCCGAACACATGGTCGTGGAGGAAGTGGCGGTGCTCGGCCAGTGGCTGCAGTCATTGGAAGTCACGCCGACGATCGTGGCGTTACGTAGCCGCACCGAAGAGATCAAGCGGCGTGAGGTCGATAAAATCTTGGCGCGACTGTCGCATCTCTCGTCCGAGGATCGCGCCTCCGTTGAAGCGTTGGCCTCGGCCATCGTCAACAAGATGGTTCATGGCACGATGGTCACGTTGAAAGCTGAAGCCAACTCATCGGGCGGCGCGACGTATGTCGATGCGGCTCGCCGGTTTTTCAATCTTGAAGAGACTCGTGCGGTGTATCCGCCCGGACCATCCGACGTCCCGGAGCTTCCGGATGAGAACATCCCCGGCAACGGAGTTGGTCGATTGCCGGAGTCATCACTGGTCCAGCACACGAGCAAGGAGCACGGCAGGCGGGTCCGCTGACACCGCCGCTGAGAAATTTCATGATCAGATTCGTTGACCCTTCTGACCGGGCACCCGTGATCGCTCGAGCGAGTGACGGCCGCTCATGAATCGCACAACACTTATTCTTGGCACGCGCGGCAGCAAGTTGGCCGTGCATCAAAGTCAGTGGGTGCAGGCACGTCTCCAGGAGCTCGCGCCCGGCCTGACCATCTCGCTGCAACGTATTCAAACGTCGGGCGACAAGATCCTCGATGTTCCGTTGGCCAAAATCGGCGGCAAAGGGCTGTTCGTGAAGGAGATCGAGGACGCTCTATTGAGCAAAGAGATCGACCTGGCCGTGCACAGCATGAAAGACGTGCCGACGGCGTTGCCGGATGGATTGGACATTTTGTGTGTGCCGCCGCGCGAAGATCCGCGGGATGCGTTGATCACGCGTGACGGTTCCCGGCTGGACCAGCTGAAGCCGGGCGCCAGAATCGGCACCAGCAGCCTGCGTCGGCAAGCCCAGTTGCTGCACTACCGCCCTGATTTCACCATCGAGATGTTGCGTGGCAATCTGGACACACGCCTAAGGAAACTCCGTGAGGGGCAATTCGACGCGATTGTCCTTGCGGCGGCAGGATTGAGACGGCTTGGATGGGACGCGGAGATCACCGAATATCTTCCTGTGCAGCTCAGTCTGCCCGCTATTGCTCAAGGTGCCCTGGGGATCGAAGCCCGCAGCGACGACTCTTTTGTGCGCGAGCTGTTGAGTCGGTTTGAGCACCGCCAGACCCGTATTACCGTCACGGCAGAACGCGCGCTCTTGCATCGCCTCGAGGGCGGATGCCAAGTGCCTATTGCGGCGCATGCCGCGCTAGAAGGCGACAGGCTGACGGTTGATGGTCTGGTGGCCAGTGTGGACGGACGTCGGGTGATCCGTCATCAAATCCACGGTCCGGCGAGTGACGCCCAGGCTCTGGGGACGAAGCTTGCGGAACGGTTGCTGGCCGATGGGGGGGATGTGATCCTCAAGGAAATTTACGGGCAGGCGTGAGTGGTATGACGACGCGTGGAGGTACAGTGTATCTGGTCGGGGCCGGTCCAGGAGATCCCAAGCTGCTGACGATACGCGGCAAGGAATGTCTGGAGCAGGCCGATGTGGTGTTGTACGACTATCTCGCGAATGAAGCACTGTTGCAGCATGTGTCTCCCAAGGCCGAACGGTTGTATGTCGGTCGACGTGGTCGAGGTCAATATCGCGATCAGGCGGAAATCAATCGGTTGTTGATCGATCATGCGCAGGCCGGGAAACGCGTGGTCCGCTTGAAAGGCGGCGATCCGTTCGTCTTTGGGCGGGGCGGAGAAGAGGCGGAAGCGGTGGCCGCCGCAGGGTTAGAATTTGAGGTCGTCCCAGGTGTGACAGCCGCCGTCGCGGCGCCGGCGTACGCGGGGATTCCGGTCACCCATCGGACGATGGCCTCCACCGTGACGTTTGTGACCGGACACGAAGACCCCACGAAAGATCGAAGCGGTGTTGAATGGCGGCGCCTGGCGACTGTACATGGTACCCTGGTATTTCTCATGGGGATGACCAACCTGCCAAAGATCGTTCAATGCCTTCAAGCCGAAGGAAAAGAGGGCACCACGCCGGTTGCACTGATCCGATGGGGGACGCGCGCCGCGCAACGAACCGTGGTGGGGAGCTTGAACGATATTGTGGCAAAAGCAGCGGCAGCTCATATGGAACCGCCCACGGTTATCGTGGTTGGTGAGGTGGTGCGTCTCAGGGAGCAACTCAATTGGTTCGAGCGCCGGCCGCTCTTTGGAAAACGGATCCTTGTGACGCGGCCGAAGCCGCAAGCGGCGGAGTTTTCAGATTTGATCGCGGCTCAAGGCGGCGAACCGGTGGAATGTCCGACGATCGAGATTGTGCCCCCGGAGGACAGGGCTCCATTGGATCGGGCCCTGGCTCGTCTGGCGACTTACAATTGGTTGATTTTCACCAGTGTGAACGGAGTTGTTCCATTCATGACCAGACTGTTGGAGACGCACCGTGATGTTCGCGCGTTGTCCGGCCTCACCATTTGTTGCATCGGACCGCGTACGGCGGAGGCTCTGGCAGCCTATGGGTTACGTGCCGACCTGATTCCGGAGCAGTTTCAAGCCGAGGGAATTCTGGAGATGTTGGCCGCGCGGCAGATGCGCGGGGCACGCGTGTTGATTCCGCGGGCATTGGTGGCCCGGGAGCTGCTTCCGGATCAGCTCCGTGCCCAGGGGGCGGATGTGGACGTGGTGCCGGTGTATCGCACGGTCAGACCTGCGATTGCGACGGATCGCCTCATGGAGCAACTTCGAACGGGCGGGATCGACGTGATTTCCTTTACGAGTTCCTCGACGGTGAGGAATTTCGTCGAGTTGTTTCCGACGAAGGAAGCGTTGTTGCGGTCGGTTGGGACGACGACGGTGGCGTGCATCGGACCTATTACTGCGGGGACTGCCCGCGAAGCAGGTCTCACCGTTCAGGTGATGGCCGGACAGAACACCGTTCCAGCATTAGCACAGGCCATCGTGGATTTTGTTGTAAGCCCGACCGAAGGCCGAACCGCGTCGGCGGTGAGCCATTGACCGGATGGCAGTGATCGTGAAGATGTTTCTTACCAACAGGGAGGATGTGGCATGGTTCCAGTAAAGTCATTCATGGTTCCGAAGGACAAGTTCGTCACCGTTGAGCGTGACCTGGATGTGCGCTCCGCAGGACGAGTCATGCGCGACCGCAACATCGGCAGTCTGTTCGTCACGAACGGCAAAGAGGTCATCGGTATTCTGACCGACACGGATATGGTACGGCGGGTGGTCGCGACAGGGGCCGACACGACCAAGACCACCGTCGAGCAGATCATGTCCGCGCCGCTCGTCACCATCGAAGAACACAAGACGTTGCTGGATGCGAACGACTTGATGGCGCAAACCCATCTTCGGCATCTCGGTGTCACCAAAGACGGGCAGCTGGTCGGCATGATTTCGGTGCGCGATCTGGTGGTGTTCCTGACCAACTTGCCGAGGAAGTGAGCGGAGCATGGCCTTTCCGATTCAGCGCCTGCGTCGTCTGCGGGAGACGGAGCCGCTCCGGCGGATGGTTCGAGAAACGAGCCTGACGCCGAACGACTTCATCTATCCGGTGTTCGTGACCGAAGGGCAAGGACGGCGCGAACCGATCGCCTCGATGCCGGGACAGTCGCGGGTGTCCATCGATCTCCTGATCAAGGAAGCGGAGGAGGTCAAGGCCCTGGGCATTCCGGCCATGATTCTCTTCGGGATTCCCGATCAGAAGGATGAGCGCGGCAGTTCCGGCTTCGACCCGGACGGAATCGTGCAACGCGCGATTCGGGCGGTGAAGGCGCAGGTACCGGATTTGGTGCTGATCACCGATGTCTGTGTCGATGAGTATACGAGTCATGGCCATTGCGGCATCGTTCGGGGCGGCAAAATTCTCAACGACGAAACGCTGGATTGTCTGAGGACCATGGCGAAGACCCATGCACAGGCGGGGGCCGATATGGTCGCGCCATCCGACATGATGGATGGCCGCGTGGCCGCGATTCGCGATGAATTGGATCGTGCCGGATTTGCCGAGATTCCCATCATGGCCTACGCGGCTAAGTTCGCCTCGTGTTTTTACGCGCCCTTCCGTGATGCCGCCAATTCCAGTCCGCAGTTCGGCGACCGCCAGTCCTATCAGATGGATCCAGCCAACAAGCGGGAAGCCTTGCGGGAGATCGATCTGGATATCGAAGAGGGGGCCGACATCATCATGGTGAAGCCGGCCATGCCGTATTTGGATATCATCAGCGCGGCGCGCGAGCGAACGCTGCTGCCGATCGCCGCGTATCAGGTGAGCGGTGAATACAGCATGATCAAAGCGGCGGCTCAAGCAGGGTGGCTCGATGAGCGCCGCGCGATGTTGGAGTCGCTGCTGTCGATCAAGCGAGCAGGCGCCGAAATGATCTTGACCTATTTTGCCAAAGAGGCCGCCAGGCTTCTGCAGACACGGTCCGTATGAAGGTTTCCCACGGTCTCACTCCATCCACAGCCAGACCCTATTCGGTCGTGACCATCGGAAATTTTGACGGACACCATCATGGTCACCGAGCCCTCCTCGACCAGGTTGTGGCGACAGCACGCCGCGAGGCCGGCACGGCGCTGGTGCTGACCTTCGATCCGCATCCCGTCAAGATCCTAGCCCCGCAGGTCAATCTTATGTTTCTGACCACGCCGGAGGAGAAACTGGCTCGCTTCGAAGCCGCGGGTATTGATGAAGTCGTCTTTCTTGAATTCACCACGGCGTTTGCCGCTCTGAGCCCGGCTCAATTTGCAAAGCAGGTCTTGTGCGACGGTATCGGCACACGGGAGTTGTATGTCGGGGCGCATTTTGCTTTTGGAAAAGGCCGGGTCGGACGGATTGCGGATTTGCTCGAATTCGGCGCTCAGCTCGACTTTCGCGTTCATCCGATGGCGCCTGTGACCATTGACGATGAGATTGTGAGTTCTACGCGTATTCGCCAGCTGATCCAAGCGGGGGAGCTGCAAAAAGCTCTCCGCCTGTTGGGGCGTCCCTACAGTATCGAGGGGACCGTCATCGCCGGTGCCCATCGCGGAACGGAACTTGGTTGGCCGACCGCCAATCTTCGGCTTCCCGAGGGGCGTGTGATTCCCCCGGATGGAGTGTACGCGGCACAGGTGTGCTGGCAGGGGACGAGCCTGAAGTCCGTGGTCTACATCGGAACCAGGCCGACATTCGGCGCCGGCGAGCGGCTCCTGGAAGTCTCGATTCTGGATAAACGGCTCGATCTGTACGGAGAAGTGATTCGAGTGGATCTGCTCAGCTTTATTCGCGAGGATCGCGTCTTTGCCTCAGCGGAGGCGCTGACCCAGCAAATTGCGTTGGATGTAGAGGCGGCTCGGGCACACTTGCGCGACGTCGTGATCACCGATCCGCTCTCGACTCTCCTGCCTCGGTCATGAGCCATGAGAGGTTCTCCGACAGGTCTCCATCACCCGCTCCATAAGCAGGTCGTCCGGGCTATTCGCGCACGCACGTTGCTGCATCCGGGTCAACAGATTCTGGTGGCCGTGTCAGGGGGGCCGGACTCCGTAGCCTTGTTGTCCATTCTCTCCCAACTTGCGCCGGCCTGGAATCTTTCGCTGACGGTCGTTCACTGTAACTATGGTCTGCGTGGCGCCGAATCCGACGGTGATGCGTCATTCGTTACGGCGCTCTGTCGTCGGCTTCAACTCCCGTGTCTCATCAAGCGACTGACGACAGACCGGGGAGGAGCAGAAGATTCGAGTTCCTTGCAAGCACGTGCCAGAGACTCTCGGTATCGGCTGTTTCGTGATGTGGCTGCTGAACTCGGTGTCGATCGTGTGGCGCTCGGGCACACGGCGGATGATCAGGCCGAAACCGTGCTCTTGCGGATGTTGCGCGGGGCCGGCTTGCGAGGATTGGCCGGCATGCCGCATATCCGGGAACGCCTCTTCGTCCGGCCGCTGCTCAATTGTTCACGTCAAGAGATCCTGGCGTATCTGGAAGCGATGGGATTGTCCTACCGAACGGATTCCAGCAATGCTAAATCGATCTACCTCCGCAATCGTGTCCGGCACGAATTGCTCCCGGTGATGCAATCGTTGGCTCCGGCTGCCGTCCGGATGTTGGCGCGGCAGGCTGATCTTCTTCGTGAGGATGATCGGGTGCTGGATGCCATGGCGGCGCGCCGTTTGGCGCAGCTCACTCAGAGCCGCGATTCAGCCACGATCCTGCTTGATCGCACAGCCTGGCTGAAACAGGCGCCCGCATTCCAGCGCCGGATGCTCCGTCTGGCCCTGCACGCGCTGGCTCCCTCGATCGGTGCACCGCGAAGCGATGTGCTGCTGTCGATGGTGACCTCCCTGGCATCGAAGAAATCGGGAACGATCTGGAATATCGGATCTGTGACGGTGGCTTGTGAGCAGGATCTGATCAGATTGTACATCGAGTCCACGGAACCTGCGGCAGGGAGTACCGGCGCTGACACGAGTGCCGCGGAATTTGCGGCCGACGGGGTGACGATCGATTCGCTCCCTTCGATCGTTACTTGGCGATTGACGGGAGCCGTGATTCGGTTGCATGCCGTGACCCAGGAGCGGGGACTGGCGCTGCTGGAGCAGTCATCGACCGCTATAGCCCTGCTCGATGCCGAACACTTGTCCTGGCCGTTAACGATCCGGACCTGGCGCCGGGGGGATTGGTTTTGTCCCACCGGAATGGCGGGGCGACGAAAGAAATTGCAAGATTACTTCACAGATGCAAAACTGGGTCGGTCTGTGCGAGAACGGATACCACTGATGCTCTCGCGTGACGGCATTGCCTGGATCGTCGGGCAGCGGGTGGATCTTCGGTTTGCCGCTACTCGTTCGACCACTCGATTTGTGCTCGCTCGTGTCACGCAGCCGCTGCGCCGGAAAGGAGTTTTCTAGAAATGGAACGCATTTTTGGTCGCCCCATTGTGACGCAAGAGCAGATGCGGACTCGAATCCGTGAGCTCGGCCGACAAATTGCCTCTGACTATGCCGGAAAAGATCTTGTGCTGGTTGGGGTGCTCAAAGGTGCGTATGCCTTCTATGCCGACCTGGCGCGGGCGATCCGGATCCCGATGCGTGTGGAGTTTATTGTGGTGACGAGCTATGGTGCAGGCAAGAAGAGTTCCGGCAAGGTTAAGCTCGTGTCGGACCTCACGGAGCCGATTGCCGGCAAAGATGTCCTGCTGGTGGAGGATATCGTCGATTCCGGCCTCACCGTGCAATATCTGATAAAGACGCTCTCCCGGAGAAAGCCCCGGTCATTGAAGGTCTGCACGCTGCTGAGTAAGCCTGATCGTCGAACGGTTGAGGTGGATCTCGAGTATGTAGGATTCAAGATCCCGAATAAGTTTGTCGTCGGCTACGGTCTTGATTATCGACAGGAGTATCGCAATCTGCCGTACCTTGCTGCGCTCGATCAAGGTGAGGAACAGGAACAGGAGTCTGCATGAAAGGTTGTTCCCCCTGCGGAACATATGGTAACATTCTGCAGGGTTAGCTAATTTTTCGGTCTGCCTAATATCCCCAAAGGAGAGGTGGATGAATTCACGTGTAAAGAATTTGCTGTTCTGGGTCGTGGTCGGCCTCTTCATGATCTTGCTATTCAACCTTTTTAGCGTGCCGACTCACGCGCCGGAAGATGAAGTCATATTCAGCGATTTTATGGCCAAACTCGACAAGGGTGAGGTCATGAAGGTGACGATCAAGGCCAACCATATCAGCGCAATTTTGAAGGATCAAAGCCGGATCAGGACCTACACAGCCGAATATCCGGAGTTGGTCAAACATTTGCGCGAGAAGGATGTCCAGATCGAAGCTCGGCCGCCTGATGAGAGCCCGTGGTACATCACGTTCTTGGTGACCTGGGGGCCTTTTATCCTCTTCCTCGGACTCTGGTTCTTCCTCATGCGCCAGATGCAGATCGGCGGGAACAAGGCCCTCTCCTTTGGAAAGAGCCGCGCTCGTATGTTGACTGAGGAGCGCAAGAAGGTGACGTTCTCGGATGTGGCCGGCATTGAGGAAGCCAAGGAAGAAGTTCTTGAGATCATTGAATTTTTGAAGGATCCACGAAAGTTCCAGAAACTGGGCGGCCGCATTCCGAAGGGTGTCCTGATCGTCGGCCCTCCGGGGACTGGAAAGACGTTGTTGGCGAAAGCTATTGCCGGGGAGGCGGGCGTTCCGTTCTTCAGCATCAGCGGATCGGACTTTGTCGAAATGTTCGTCGGGGTGGGTGCTTCGCGCGTGCGGGATCTCTTCGAGCAGGGGAAGAAGCATGCCCCCTGCATTATCTTCATCGACGAAATCGACGCCGTCGGTCGTTTGCGGGGCGCCGGTCTTGGCGGAGGCCATGATGAACGCGAGCAAACGCTGAACCAGTTGCTGGTGGAGATGGATGGGTTCGATACGACTGAAGGCGTGATACTTATCGCTGCCACGAACCGCCCAGACGTGCTTGATCCGGCACTGTTGAGGCCGGGCCGCTTCGACCGTCAGGTTGTGGTAAACCGACCTGATCTGCGTGGCCGATCGGAGATCCTGAAAGTTCACACCAAGAAAGTGCCGTTGGCCGCCGACGTCCAACTTGAGAAAATTGCACGAGGCACACCGGGATTCTCCGGTGCCGACCTCGAGAATCTGGTTAATGAAGCGGCCTTGTGGGCAGCTCGCTGGAACAAGAAAGAAGTCGAATTGATCGACTTTGAAATGGCGAAAGACAAAGTGCTGATGGGAGCCGAACGCAAGAGTATGGTGCTCACCGATGAGGAAAAGCGCACCACTGCATATCATGAAGCCGGTCACGCGTTGATGGCCAAGCTGCTGCCAGGGACGGATCCTGTCCACAAGGTGACGATTATCCCCCGTGGTCGTGCGCTGGGCGTGACAATGCAATTGCCGACGGACGATCGCCACAATTACTCGAAGGACTTCCTCTACAATAACCTCGCGATTCTCATGGGCGGGCGCGTGGCGGAGGAGTTGGTGCTGCATGATGTGACGACCGGAGCCGGCAATGACTTGGAACGGGCCACCGACCTCGCCAGAAAAATGGTGTGTGAATGGGGCATGAGTGAAAAGCTCGGTCCGTTGACTTTCGGCCGTAAGGAAGAAGAAGTGTTCCTCGGTCGTGAGATGGGCTCGAAGCGCGATTTCAGCGAGCAAGTGGCGCTTGAAATCGATCACGAAGTCAGGCGTCTGGTTACGGAAAATTACGAACGTGCGAAGAGAATTCTCACCGACAACATGACAAGCCTGAAGGCGCTGGCCGAGGCCTTGTTGGAAAAAGAAGTGCTGGACGCGTTGGAAATCGATCAAATCCTCATTCAAGGGTCCTCGTCGCAGACGGTTCCCGCCTAAATCCTGTTTTGCTGTCCTCACAGGTGCACCGTACGTGTGCCCTGTGAGAACGGTGCTTCCTGTACGATCTGTGCCACGGGTTGGGAAGTCAGCGAAATTTAAGATCGTCTTTGGTTCTCTTTCCCTCCCGCAGTTACCCCATTTCGCCGATTGAAGTTTCGGTGATCATCGACATGAGAGAAGGCTTGGCTTGACCGGTCCCACCGCTTCATCCGCTAGTTCCCTTCTTTTGACTGCAGGCTCCCGCCTGTTCAATTTTAAATCAGGTCCGCTTTTGATGGGCGTTCTCAATGTGACTCCCGATTCGTTTTCCGACGGTGGGGCCTATCTCGCAGTCGAACAAGCCTTACAGCATGCCAAGCAGATGCAGTCGGAGGGTGCCGACATCATCGACATCGGGGCTGAGTCTTCCAGGCCTGGTGCACAACCCATCGATGAGACGGAAGAATTGCGCCGCCTTCTTCCTGTCTTGGAAGCGGTTCATGCTGCAGTGCCGCTCCCCCTTTCCGTTGATACGACGAAGGCTGCTGTGGCCCGCCGGGCGATTCAGGCGGGTGCCACGATGGTGAACGACATTACCGCCTTGCGAGGCGATCCCTTGATGGCGCCGCTCATTGCTCAAACCGGCGCGGCGGTCGTGTTAATGCACATGCAGGGGACTCCTCAGACCATGCAACAGGCGCCGCGGTATAGCCATGTCGTAGAAGAGGTGCTCGCGTTCTTGCGTGAGCGGGTGCAGGCCGCGCTTTCTCATGGGATCAAAGCAAGTCAGATCGTTCTTGACCCCGGCTTCGGGTTTGGTAAGCTCGAAGAGCATAATCTTCAACTGCTCGCTGAGTTTGAGGCGTTTACGACGCTGGGGTATCCGGTGCTGGCCGGGGTGTCACGGAAGCAGTTCATCGGGAACCTGACTCAACAGCCGGTGCATGAACGGGGCTACGGTACCGCCGGTGCGGTTGCCGTGGCTGTGCTTAAGGGAGCCCAGATCATTCGTGTGCACGACGTACGGTCGATGCGAGATACCGTGTCTGTCGTGTCAGCCATTTCCCGTCACGCGCGTTCATATGTAGAGGTATCCAATGCGTAAATTATTCGGCACAGACGGTGTTCGCGGGGTGGCAAACCTCGAACCGATGACCAGTGAAATCGCCATGCAGCTCGGGCGCGCCGCTGCTCATATTTTCATGCGACGCGCAGGCCGCCATCAGGTGGTGATTGGAAAAGATACGCGTCTCTCAGGATACATGCTGGAATCGGCGCTGACCTCTGGGATCTGCTCAATGGGTGTGGATGTCCTGCTGGTCGGGCCGTTGCCTACCCCGGCCATCGCGTTCCTGACACGGAGTTTGAGAGCCGATGCCGGCGTGGTTATTTCCGCGTCGCACAATCCTTACCAAGACAACGGGATTAAGTTTTTTTCCAACGAAGGGTTCAAGTTGCCTGACGAGGTCGAGGCGCGTATTGAACAGCTCATCATTTCCGATGAGATCAAACACCTGCGCCCGACTGCCGATGCGATCGGGAAAGCCTATCGTATCGGGGATGCGGAAGGTCGTTATATCGAGTTCGTCAAACGCTCGCTTCCCAAGGATCTCGATTTTCAGGGGATCAAGCTGGTGGTGGACTGCGCCCACGGCGCCGCATACAAGGTCGGGCCGGCGGTGTTCCGTGAACTCGGGGCCGAGCTTGTCGTGATCGGGGATAAGCCGGACGGAACAAACATCAACGACGGGTGTGGCGCCGTCCATCCGGAGCGGTTACAGGAAGCGGTTCGTCGGCATGGGGCGCATATCGGCGTGGCGCTGGACGGCGATGCGGATCGAGCCATCTTTGTATGCGAACAGGGACAGATCGTGGATGGTGACCATGTAATGGCCGCGCTCGGACTCGATTTGCACGCGCAAGGACAACTCGCCTGTCAGACCGTGGTGGGAACGGTCATGAGCAACTTTGGGTTGGAACTGGCGATGAAGAAGGCTGGTATTCAGCTGAAGCGCACGCAGGTGGGAGACCGCTATCTCATGGAGCGGATGCTGGCCGATGGGTACAATTTCGGCGGGGAGCAATCCGGTCATTTTATTTTCCTCGACCACAACACGACGGGCGACGGGTTGATCTCTGCATTGCAGATTCTGTCCTTGATGAAGCGCACCGGGACTCCGCTCTCCGAACTTGCCAAGGCTATGACCGCAGTGCCGCAGATTTTATTGAACGTGCAGGTTAAGCATAAGCCGGACCTGAATCAGATCCCCGATATCCAGCAAGCCATTCAGGCTGCGGAAGCGACGCTCAATGGGAGTGGCCGCGTTCTCGTACGATATTCCGGCACCGAATCGCTCTTGCGCATCATGGTGGAAGGCGAACGGCAGACCACCATTCGTGAGGTCGCGGATCATATTGCAGCTATCGTTCGCGCTCGTATCGGATAGCCTCAAGCCGATGTCGTAGGCGCCGGATGTTACCGACTCTTACGATCACCTGGATTCTCGGCCTCGTTCTTGGTTCCTACTTCACGTATTTTCCTATCACCATCGGGATCACCCTGGCAGCGTGCATCGCCTGTTGCGTGCTGCTGGAGCGTCGGGGCTGCCTCACGACGCGGCAGGGCAGCGTGTTGCTGGCCTGTGTATTCGGTGGATGTCTGTACTGGTCCCTCTGTGCCTGGTTCACTCCGCATGTCGCAGTGCCGGATGTACCGGGCGCTCTTCCTGCCAGACTGACCGGAACAATTGTGGAGGCCGTTCACCACGCGCCTGGCCGCCTCACGACACTGGTGCAGGTGACGGCGAGCGATGATCCTGAGCAGCCCATGCCGTTTCACCTGCGACTGACCTGGCGAGATCCGGACCGCGATCTCCGCCGCGGGTTGCAAATTCGTACCCGTACCCATGTGCATGCCCCATCCGGAACCCTCAACCCGCGGGGCTTCGACTATGCCGCTTATCTGGATGCGCAGGGTGTGGATGCTGTCGCATCGGTGTCCGGTGCCGGTGCCATTGAGGTGCTTGATCCGGCGGAGGATACGCCGCTTCAGCTGTTCCCATTCATCATTGAGGAATGGCGCGGCCGGGTGAGAGCCGCTGCCGAGTCGCTTCCCCAGCCTAGTCGAGGCCTCTTCCTTAGCCTGACCATCGGTGAGCAGGGGTTTCTTGCGCCGGAGGTCCGTGAATGGTTCATGACGACCGGCACGGTGCACATTCTCTCGATCTCCGGCTCCCATCTCGGTCTCATCGCCTTGCTGTCGTTCGCGTTACTGAGGAAGACGTGCCTGCTGCTGCCGTCCATGCTGCTCCTGAGTCTTTCCCGATGGCTGACCGCGACGAGACTGGCCGCGGTACTCACACTGGTGCCGGTGCTGGCCTATGCCGTACTGGCGGGTGCAGAGACGGCCACGATTCGGAGTGCCATTATGATCACCGTCGCGCTCTGGACGGTCTGGCTGGGCTCACCGCACTATCTTCTTCATGCGCTCGCGGCAGCTGCCGGTCTGACCCTGCTGGTGCATCCGGCGGCGCTGTACGATATCTCTTTTCAGCTGTCTTATGTGTCGGTGTGGGTACTGGCCCTCGCGCTCTCGCGCGAGACGCCTGCGGATGAATTGGCGGCGCAGCAGCCTTCCACTGCCGAACGCATGCGCTCCTGGCTGCGTCAGTCCTTGCGGCTCACGGTGTGGGTGACGCTGGCCACCGTGCCCCTGGTAGCCTGTTATTTCAATCAAGTGTCGTGGATGGGCCTCTTCACCAACCTGCTCATGGTTCCCTTCGTTGGTCTTATCTTTCTGCCGATCAGCCTGCTCTCCGCAGTCTGGGTGATCGCGACCCACAGCAATACGCTTCCCGGTGCTGCCTTCATTGACGCCTTGGGGCAAGGGCTCATCGCAGCGACACATGGACTGGCCGCGCTGCCTGGCGCCGAATGGTTTGTGGCGGCACCGACCATCCCCATGATGGCACTGTTCTACATGTTGGGTTGGGCGTTGATGAGCCGGTGGCCTTCGCAAGCGACACCGGTGCTCAGAGGGGCCATGGTGTTGAGCCTGACCGGTATCATGCTCTGGTGGTTGTGGTCTCCGCGTCCGTTCAGTAGGGAAGGAATGGTGCGCGTCACGTTTCTCGATGTGGGGCAAGGCGACAGCGCGGTCATCGAATTGCCGGACGGAGTCGTAGTGTTGATTGACGGCGGGGCAACGTACGAGCGGTTTGATATGGGGCGGAGCGTGGTGGCGCCGTTTTTATGGAATCGAGGGATTCGAACCATCGACCATGTTATCGGAACGCATCCGCAGCTGGATCACGTCGGAGGGCTGGCGTGGATTTTGGCTCATATTCGAGTCGGCACGTTTTGGACCAACGGGACGGTCCGGCAGGAGGAGTTCTGGCGCAGAATCGAACGGGCGCTCGCGCAGCGAAAACTTGACGCCACGATGGCTACGGAGGGGCAAGTGCTGTTCAGCGGACCGGCTTGCCGCATGCTGGTGCGGAACCCTCAGTCTCGTCCAAACGAGTCGCGCTCTACACAAGGCGATTCGCTGAACAATCTGTCGGTGGTCACGGAATTGGAGTGCGGCGAGCAGCGCCTGTTGTTCACGGGGGACATCGAACGGGAGGCACTCACCCGGCTCGCCCAATCCGGCACGCTGGCACACATCACGGTGCTGAAGGTGCCGCACCATGGCGCAAAAAGTTCGCTGGCCCGCGGGTGGCTGGAAACTATCAGGCCGGAGATCGCGGTGGTGTCCGCCGGTCGACGCAACCCGTACGGTCATCCGGCCGGCGATGTACTGGCGGCCTATCAGGCGGTGAATGCACAGATTTGGCGAACGGATCAGGAGGGCGCCGTCTGGGCCGATCTCGATCTGGCTCGACAACAAGTCACTCTACACAGTACGCGAGAATGGATGTTTCAGCCGACGCTGCGATCGGCTGACCTGTGGTCGGTCGAACAGGAGAATCTCCGTCGATTATGGCGTCGCTGGAATTGGAGCTAGATCCGACGCCCTCGCGGGCTGTGGGCCTTCGATCCTCTGCCGGCTGGGACCGGCGCTGATTCCCACCGCTCAACCGTCTCCGCTGCGTGCAGCGTCTACCTGCCTGATGGCACCAGGCCGTCAATTTACCGACAGGTTCTGGACGGGCTTGTCATAAGTTGTGAATATTGCACGCTCTTGCATGGGAGCGGGGGAGTTCTGGGAAGGCATAGCACGTGCAGACATTCTGCATCGGCTGACCATGATGTCTTTCGACAGTTATGGGATGCCCCTACTTGTCGGGTTCGTCATTCTGTTAGGGGAGGGAGGAACGGCGTCGTTCCTTCATGGCCTGAGGCAGCAGGGTAACTGAGCTAATAGTGTGTTCCCTGTGCACCTCGACGGTGTATGTGGAAAACAGTGCATGCGGAAAAAGGCAGCGAGATCATGACACAGCGTCTCTTGTTTCTGGCCCCTGCGCCGCCGACTGATCGGCAGGGTGGGGGAGCCTTGCGGATGGTACATCTGCTGCGGTTTCTGGGGAGCCGTTTTCAGGTTGACCTGGTTGCTCCGGCGCTCGACGGCACAGAGGATGCCCAACGATTACTCAAGGATGTCTGCGCCGAGATGGTCTTCGTGCCGCCGCAAAGTCCCGGTTTGTTCGATCGGCTCGGCCGGATGAGTCCGTATGCCAAAGACCGGGCGTTGGCTGGCGTGGTCCGAGAGCGTCTGGCGAGTGGGCAGTACGGAGCGGTGCAACTCGAAAAACCTGCGATGATTCCCTATCTTCCTCCGCAGGTGACGGTCCCGCTGGTATTGGACATGTGGTCCTATGGTGCAACAAGCCCGTGGCGGATCCTCAGGGGCGGAAGCGGTGCAGGTGATCAGTCCAAGCAGTTAGTGCGGTTGATGAAGGTGCGGCTCTTCGAGCGGATGCATTGGCCCACCACACATTGTGTGACGGTTGTGTCGGACGAGGATCGAATTCGCTGCGAACGGGCGCACCCTGGGCAACGGGTGCTGGTCGTTCCGAACGGCGTTGATTGCCAGACGATCCTTCCCAAGCCCGATCATGTGGCCATGTCGCCCCTCTTGCTGTTCGCGGGAGACATGGGGCTAGAAGCGAACATCGAGGCGGCGGTCTTTCTTGCTACGGAAGTGTTTCCCGGTATTCGTCGAGACTTTCCCAAAGCCGAGTTACGACTTGTTGGGAGGAATCCGGACCCTCGAGTGCGACGGTTGGCGGGCTCGGGCATCGAGGTGACCGGCGCGGTTCCGGATCTGCGGCTCCATCTGCGGGCGGCCACGATCTATGTCGCACCCCATTTTACCGGCCCGGGGACGCGTACGAAACTGCTGGAAGCGATGGCCGCAGGCTTGCCGATCATCACGACCTCCGTCGGGATCGAGGGGATGAAGGTACAGCCGGGGCGTGATGTGCTGGTCGCCGATCAGCCCGTCGATATGATCGAATCGATCCATACGTTACTGTCGAGCCAGTCTGATCGAGAGCGCTTTGCCCATGCGGCGCGCCATATGGCAGAGATCTGGTATGACTGGAGCCGCTGCCTCTGGCCGCTGGAGCCGTTGTATCAGAATCTGTTGATTCCGAAGGCGGTGGCCTGCTGACGGCGCGCGTCGCAGTCCGGTCGAATGCCGGCAGCCAGACGGCCCTCGTTCCAGCCCCTACCATAGCTGCCGGGTGGCACGACAAGAATCTGTTGTCATCGGGTGGGCCATCCTCGTAGAATTTCCTGCCGACAACTCAGCTGCTCCGATATCTAGGCCCCGTACGAAGATCCGCATGACGCGATGACGATGATTCCGCACTCAAAGCCTTCCCTTGGACAGGACGATATTCGTGCGGCCACCGAGATCCTTCGATCCGGTCAGATCGCCGAAGGCCCAATAGTCGGGCAGTTCGAGCGGGGCATGGCTGCGTACATCGGGGTGCAGGGCGGAGTGGCGGTGAGTTCCGGCACGGTCGCCTTGGAGCTCGCGCTGCGCGCCATGGGGGTCGGACATGGCGACAATGTCATCCTGCCGAGTTATGTGTGCTCGGCCCCTTGGCTGGCGGTGCAGCGGGTCGGCGCGCAAGCCAGAATCGTCGATATCGATCCGACGACCTACAATGTGGATCCACAGAAAGTGCGCAAGGCCCGTACCTCCCGTACCCGCGCGGTGATTGTCCCGCACCTGTTCGGGTTGCCGGCTGATCTGACGGCGTTACAATCCCTCGGCATTCCGCTGATCGAAGATTGTGCGCAGACCCTCGGCGCCACGGAACAGGGCCGGGCGGTCGGCAGCGTCGGACTCCTGACCGTCTGCTCCTTTTATGCCACAAAACTGTTGTGCACCGGCGAGGGCGGCATGGTGCTGTCGAACGACGACGCTTTGTTGGAACGGGTACGGGCGCTCCGCGAATATGATCAGGCGCCGTCACTCAATCCGGCGGCGTTCAACTGTAAGATGACGGATCTTCAAGCCGCGATCGGCGTCTCGCAACTCAACCAGCTGGGGGAGTTCCTCGAAAAACGGGCGGCGTTGGCCGCCGTCTATCGCGAGAGCCTACCGATCGAGCTCTTCACGCCGCCGGCGGTTCCGGCTGGGCGAACCCATGTGTTTTATCGATTCATTGTACGGCTGCAACAAGGAGCGCCATCGTCCGATGAATTCACCGCGTTCCTCTCGCGCATGGCCCATCGTGGTCTCCAGTGCCGCAAGCCCGTCTTTCGTCCCTTGCATCGATATCTTGAATTGCCTGATTTCCCCGCCAGTGACGAAGCCGATACTGTCGCAATTTCGCTGCCCATCTATCCGTCGTTGAGCGAGGACGAGGTGAGGCTGGCCTCGCAGATCCTACAGGAAGAGCTCCGGTAAGGTCGCCTTCGCCTCGAGATCTGCCGATCGACTGACCCAAGCTGTGCGATGCGCGCCCGATCGACGCATCTGCTGCAATCTGACCCTTGACCCGCGCCTCGCTGATCGTCATGATGGGCACGATTTTCAGCCCGCCCTGAGACGATGGCGGGTTCCTGCCCATTCGACCCCGGAGGATGTCCCTATGGTGCCCACCGTTGAGTGGAAAGACGGAGCGGTTCGTCTGCTGGACCAAAGCCGCCTCCCGATGCACGTCGAATTTCTAGACTGTCGTGACTATCGTGCGGTGGCACAGGCGATCCGGGAACTAAAGGTTCGTGGCGCACCGGCGATTGGCGTGACCGCGGCTATGGGGGTGGCGCTGGGAGCGCAGGCGCTGACGGTGACCGAGTACCACGACTTTGCCAAACAGATAGGGGAGATTTGCACCCATCTGGCGGCATCGCGGCCGACCGCCGTCAATCTATTTTGGGCCATCGCCCGGATGAAACAGAAGCTGGAGGCACTCGACAAGAAACCTGTCGCGGAGATCAAGGCCGACCTCATCAAGGAGTCGCAGGCGATCCTGGACGAAGATATCGCGCTCTGCAAGGCCATGGGACAGCATGGGGCGGCGTTAATCGAGAGTGGCCAGACGATCCTGACGCACTGCAACGCCGGGGCCCTGGCGACGGCTGGGTATGGAACCGCCCTGGGCGTGATCCGGGCAGCGTGGGAGCAAGGGAAGAGGATCCAGGTGATAGCCGATGAAACCAGGCCCGTGCTGCAGGGGGCGCGCCTCACGGCATGGGAACTGATGCAGGATCAAATTCCGGTCACACTCATCACGGATAACATGGCCGGTGCCCTCATGCGCCAGGGAAAGATTCAACTCTGCGTCGTCGGCGCCGATCGCATTGCCGCCAACGGCGACGTGGCCAACAAGATCGGCACGTATTCGGTGGCTGTCCTTGCGCGGGCGCACAACATCCCCTTCTACGTGGCTGCGCCGTACTCCACCATCGACCTCCAGACGCAATCGGGGGCCGACATTCCCATTGAGGCACGGAACCCTCTCGAAGTGACGGCAATCCATGGCAGTCATCCCATCGCTCCGCCGGGCGTGGCGGTGTTGAATCCTGCTTTCGACGTCACCCCAGCGTCCCTGATTACCGGCATCATCACCGAACGAGGCGTCTTCAGGCCTGGGGATCTCGCCGCGCATTTTCGATCGTAAGTAGGATGAGTCGTACCGGCATGTTGCCTCTGTGATCGTGAGGTGATGGTCGGGTATTCGAATGGCCATCCAACTGGTTTAGTCGTCCTATACCTTGCCAGTCATTCCGCTGCTTCTTTATAATGTCGGTAGTATGTTCATTCCGAGACGCTGTCGATATTCTTTAGCTGAAGGAGCCTGACGATCCATGAGTGAACGAACGCTTGCCATTGTGAAACCGGATGCCGTGAAAAAGAACGCGATCGGCGACATTATCAATCGTTATGAGAAAGCCGGATTACGGCCGGTGGCGATGCGTCTGATGCACATGTCCAAAGCCACTGCCCAGGGGTTTTATGCCGTGCACAAGGCGCGCCCGTTTTTTGACAGCCTTTGTACGTTCATGTCGTCCGGTCCTTGCCTGGTGCTGGTGCTGCAGGGCAACAACGCCATCAAGGCCAACCGTGAGTTGATGGGTGCGACCGATCCGGCCAAGGCTGAGCAGGGGACGATCCGCGCGGCCCATGGCGCGAACATTGAATTCAATGCCGTCCATGGCTCGGATGCACCGGAGACGGCAAAGTTCGAGATCGGGTATTTCTTTGCCGAAATGGAGTTGGTCGGGTAGGCGCACGTTGAGCGCAGACGTCTCTTATGTGGTTCTTGCTCGACGGTCCTTGCCGGGTCGTCGAGCCGACACGTCGCTTCTCTCGGTCCTGTTGCTTCTGGTCTTCGTGGCCGGTTGTGCTGGGTCGCCGCTCCCTCAGGCGGCTCCGGTCTTGAAGCCAACGGAAAATCCGGCCGTCGAAGCCGAGACACGCCTCTGGTATCAAGCCTCCACTGCGTTTTCCGATGGACGGTATTCCGCCGCCATCCATCTGTACGAGCGGTACCTGACGACCTATCCGAAATCTCGCCGCGCGATGGAAGCCCATTGGGAGTTGGGGCAGTCGTACGACCAAATGGGCGAGGTGACTGCGGCGGTCAAGGAGTACCGGTTGTTGGCCGGCCCTGAGGGCGCGCCGGCGTCCACCCAGAACGTCTATGCCGAACGAGCCCTGCACCGTATCGAGGCCCTGCGCAATCAACCGGCGTTGCCTGCCGGCGCGAGGTCGGGGCACACCGCGTTGTACGTGTCTTTTAGCAACCTGCCGCCGATGTCTCAGGTCGAATCGTGGGTGCGACAACTGAGCGCGCAGGGGGTCAGTGCCATTCTGATGGATGCCAGTCTGGAGTCATCCTTCACCCGTCCGCTGGTTCCCACCGGCCCTCCGACGAGCAGCCCGCTTCCGAACTTACCCGCTGGTGCGTTGTTTGCCACGTCGCAAGGTCCCGTACTTACGGACTGGTACGGGGTGATGGTGCCACAGGCGCATGAACTCGGCCTCTCCGTCTATGCCGTCCTCGATCTCTATCACGCGCCGCTGTCCGACCATCGTCCGGAGTCGAAGATGTTGCTCTACGATCCAACCAGGCGCAAGGTTCATCCCTGGACGCAGTTCGACCTGTTGGCTCCGCCCGTTCAACAACAGATGGCTCAGTTGCTGGCTGATTTGCTCAAGACCGGTGTCGATGGGGTGGTGTTCCGCAGTCGCGCCGAGAATAGTTTTGCCTATGAGGTGAGTGACGGCGTGTTGCGCCAATTCGAAACACAGGTTCATCAACCCTCGTCGGAGGTGGCCCAAGCTCTTCGTGATCGCATGACACTCCGTCCGAACGAGGAGGTTCCGGCGTCTGATAAAACACTCTGGCGTTGGGTCGGATGGAAGGCGCGGCAGGAACTCGATACGCTGGCCCGCCTCAAGAAATATTTGCAGAAGGCGGTGCCGCGGCTACGGATGGTGCTCGAAATTCATCCGGAAGCCTTATCGAATCCGACGTCTGCGCTGATGAACTATGGGGAAGATGCCGCCGAGGCGCGCCGGCGTGGGTTTGATTTATTATTGGGCGGGGCGTCCCGTGAGGCCTCGGATGTTCGGTCGTTCGGAGGGGCGTTCAAAGGCTGGAGTCGGGATGTCATTCAGTCGGAGAAGGGGGAGCCCCAAACCTTGCCCCAGGGGTGGGTGTTGCTCCGCACGCCGGCTGAGCATGGGGGTGGCATGTTCACGGGGCTGGCACAGCAGGCGGATGAGTTGCGCACGCCGGACATTCGACACCTTGTGTTTGTGCCGGATGCGCCGGTGGTGATTCCTTGACAAAGTTTTTCGCAGCTTTTACGATCCGGCGGCACTAAACTTTTGATGGAGTGTCTTATCAACTAGGTCGCTCACACGCATTTCCAGCAAGGCCGCAGGCCGGCCAGTTTCCGAGGCGTACTCCGGTTCTGGTACGGTGAGGAGAGTGGCAGACTGAGAACGCCGCTGGGGGCAGCGACCTATCCAAGAGGAGAGTCATGATACCGTCTAATCTTCGCTACCACCAAGAACATGAATGGGTCCGTGCCGAAGGCGCCCAGGCGACAGTTGGCATCAGTCATTTCGCGCAAGATGCGTTGGGCGACATCGTCTTCATCGACCTTCCAAAGGTCGGTGCCAAGGTCACAGCCGGTCAGCAGATCGGCGAAGTGGAGTCCACTAAAACCACCTCCACGATCTATACGCCGGTCAGCGGAACCATCGCGAAGATCAATGCCGATCTCAAGGACCATCCTGAGGTCGTCAATTCCGATCCCTATGGCAAGGGGTGGATGGCGGTTATCGATCTCACTGCGCCGGCTGAAGTGGAACAGCTGATGACGGCCGGCCAGTACGAAACGTTTTTGAGTAAACAGAAACATTAGCAAGTGGTGATCGGGTGATGTCGTGCCGTTCGACCTCTTGCGTCCCTGATCCATCACCAATCCACCATCGTCATATGTCATCAGATCGTTTATGAGTCACCTCGCAATTCTTGGCGCCGGTCCCGGCGGATACGTGGCGGCGATTCGCGCGGCCCAGCTTGGGGCGCGTGTCACCGTGATCGAAAACCAAGCCTTGGGCGGGGTCTGCCTGAATTGGGGCTGTATCCCGAGCAAAGCGTTGTTGTCGGTCGTGGAGCTTGGCGACAAGGCGAAAAAGGCCAAGGACTTCGGGATCCAACTCAGCGGACCGGTGACGTACGATCCTGCCGTCATGGTGGCTCGCAAGAACAAAGTCGTCTCCACGCTCGTGAAAGGCATTGCCACATTATTCAAAACGTGGAATATCGAACACGTAGAGGGGACGGGGACATTGCTGGATGCGCGTACCATTCGCGTGCAGAAACCGGATGGCAGCGAAACCAGGGTCGAAGCCGACGGCGTGATCATTGCCACCGGTTCATCCTGGCCGAATCTGCCCCTGTTCCCCATCGACGGCACCCAGATCATCACCAGCAAGCAGGCGTTGGACCTCAGCAGGGTTCCCGCGAGCCTCTTGATTGTGGGCGGAGGAGTGGAGGGCTGTGAGTTCGCGTCTCTCTATAGCGGGCTAGGGACGCAGGTCATCATGGTCGAGCTCATGCCGCGGCTACTTCCCTTGGAAGACGAAGAAATTAGCCAGAGCATGGAGCGGGAATTGAAGAAGCGGGGTGTGGAGATCCACACCGGAGTGACGGTGGACAGTATTGTCCGGCAGCCCGACCTGGTCACGGCCCACCTTCGTAACGGACTGTCGTTCAACGCAGAACAGGTGTTGGTGTCCGTGGGGCGAGGGTTTAACTCGCGCGGTATCGGACTGGAGAACGTTGGAGTGCAGGTCGGGCCACGCGGAGAAATCGTGGTCAACGCACGGATGGAAACGAACGTGGCCGGCGTCTATGCGATCGGGGATGTCGTCGGCAAGGCCATGCTGGCGCATGTGGCATCGGCACAGGGAAAAGTGGCCGTCGAGAATTTTATGGGCCATGCCAAGACGATCGACTATGATGTCATCCCCACGGGCATCTTTACGTTACCCGAAGTCGGACGGGTGGGGTTGACGGAACAGCAGGCGCGCGACCGGTGTGTGGCAACCGGGAAAGATCCGCAGCAGGCGGTGAAGGTCGGACGTTTCCGCTACGGCGGATTGGGGAAGGCGCAGGCCTCTGGGGACATTCTAGGCTTGCTGAAGGTCATTGCCGATGCGGAGAGTGACCGGATCCTGGGGGTGCACATTCTTGGAGCCCATGCCACCGATCTCATTCATGAAGCCGCGTTGGCGATGCATCTTGGCGCGACTGTCTCGCGTGTGGCGGAGATGATTCACGCACACCCGACCCTGGCCGAGGGGCTCATGGAGGCGATGGAGGACGTTCATGGCCACGCCATTCATCTTGCGCGAAAGCCGTCGACATAATGGTGCGTTCACTCCTCATTAAACTCGCGATGCTGGGAGTGACCTTGGGATCGCTGATCTGGATCGGCTCGGTCACGCCGATCCGGCAGGTCGCCCCTCATTCGGCGCAACCGGTGGTGGTTGCTCAGACTGGAGCGGCGTCGCGGCAGGTTCAAGTTTCTCCGTCGACCACGTTCACGCCAGGTGGCGAATCGACTCTTGTCCTAAAGGTGCCAGAGGTTCCGACGATACAGCCGGTTCAGGTGTCGGAGTCGCTCGCGCCGCGCGAGGAGCCGGTGCCTGCAGTGCGTCCGGTGCACCATGCGGTCGCGCGGCAGGTGGATCTCAATCATGCGACGGTTTCGGACTTAGAGGCCTTGCCTGGCATTGGGCCGAAGCTGGCACAGCGGGTGATTGAGCATCGGGTTGCGAAGGGGCCCTTCATGAAGGTTGAAGACCTCCGGCAGGTGAAGGGCATCGGACGCAAGAAGTTCGATCGGCTTCGTCCTCATGTGCTCGTGACCAATACTCGATCGTTGTCTCGACATAAAGGAACTCTGTGACTCCGGTAGCACAACAATTAGAGCTGATACTTCGTGGAACAGTTGAAGTTATTCAGCCGAACGAGTTGGAATCGAAGCTGGTGCGTTCGATCAAGGAAAACCGCCCGCTGCGCGTCAAGGCGGGGTTTGATCCAACCGCGCCGGACCTGCACCTCGGCCACACGGTCCTCATCCACAAACTCAAGCACTTTCAAGACTTAGGGCATCAGGTGATCTTTCTCATCGGTGATTTCACTGGCATGATCGGCGATCCGACGGGCCGATCGGAGACACGGGTTGCGCTTTCGAAAGAGAAGGTGCTGGAGAATGCCAAGACGTACGAACGCCAGATTTTCAAGATCCTGGACCCTCAAAAGACGCTGGTGGAGTTCAATAGCCGTTGGATGAGCAGCATGACGGCCGAGGGACTGATTGAGCTGAGCGCGCACTACACCGTGGCTCGCATGTTGGAACGGGAAGACTTCCACAAGCGGTACACGGAGGAGAAGCCGATCAGTATTCACGAGTTCATGTATCCCTTGATCCAGGGCTATGATTCGGTCGCACTCAAGGCCGACGTCGAGTTGGGCGGTACCGATCAAAAATTCAATCTCCTGATGGGGCGGGATCTGCAGCGGGATTATGGGCAGGAAGCGCAGGCCGTCATCACCATGCCGCTCCTGGAGGGGACCGACGGCGTGCGGAAGATGAGCAAGAGTTTCGGCAATTACATCGCGCTCGAGGATCAGCCTGCCGATATGTTCGGCAAGCTCATGTCGATCAGCGATGCGCTGATGCATCGCTATTACGAACTGCTGACGACGGAAGACCTAGGCCGCATCAAGACGGCTCACCCGATGGAAGCCAAGCAATCGCTGGCGGAGCTGATTGTGGCCCGTTACCACGGGCAGGAGGCCGGTCGCGAAGCCAGGGCGATGTTTCAGCAGAAGTTTCAGGCGCGAGAGTTTCCGGAGCAGCCGGACGCCCATGTGATCATGACGCCAGCCGATGTGAAGGATCCCGCCGTCCCGTCGATCGGCCTGGTCGATTTAATTGCCAAGACTGGGCTGGTGCCGAGCAAGAGCGAGGCCCGTCGGTTGATCGTGCAGGGTGGGGTGGAGATCAATGAGCAGAAATTGACCGATGCCAACGCCGCCATCCCATTGGTGGTCGGCAAGCCGCTCTACATGCGCGTCGGTCGCCGTAAGTTTGCGGTGGCGGAGTATACGGCATAAGTGGCTCGCGGCAGTTGCCTTGACTTAGTAACGGCTCCGGCGTAGGATTCAGCTCCTCTGCAGCGAGGGGCGGGCGTAGCTCAGTGGTAGAGTCCTTGCTTCCCAAGCAAGTTGTCGTGGGTTCAAATCCCATCGCCCGCTCCAAAAAAAAACCAGCCTGTATCCAGCAAGCTGTGTCCCTGCCCCATCGATTTGAAATCTGGCCTGTCGTTGGTGCCTCGCAGCTCTGGAGTGCTCATTTCCTCACGGGATAGTTCTCTGCACCGTTCCTCCCGCATCGACTGCTGTCCGGTCTGAGGCTCTCTCCAGGGTGTTTGATCAGCCGGCTAGTCCGAAATGCGAGCGGATCGGCTCCCATCTGTTCAGTTCGAGTCGGACAGCCGCGCGGCCCTAGGGAAATCCTTCGGGCATGCCCCAGAATTAGGGCTCGTCCCATCGCATCATCTTACAGACTAGCAGCAGTATGGATACCGCGCTAAGCTTGCCTGCAATCAGTAGGGGGGGGGGGGGCGAGCCGCCGACAGTTGTGTGAGTGTGGAGCCCTAGGCTAGGGCAGATGATCTTGCCAGCCCTTGCTGGTGTGCTCTAATGAGGAGTTTCTGGCGGTTTGACACGCCGAGTTTATCGAAGATGCTGGTGAGGTGGTGTCGAACTGTAATGCTGGAAATGCAGAGGCGGTCGGCGATGTCTTTATTCGAGAGACCTTCCCCGATCAGTCGAACCACTTCGCGCTCCCGTTCGGTCAGCCCGTCTGAGCACTTCGAGGGGGCAGGGGAGGGGCTTGGCGGGGCTAGAATTGCCGGGGAATGGTTCAATTGTAACTGAGTAGACGCGTGGTCGATCGGCAGCGCAACCGCTTTGCGCGAGTGGGCCAGATAGTTGATGGTCGCGAGGAGGACGGCGGATGGCTGCACTTTAAGGACGATGCCATCGGCCCCGGCAGCAAGCGCTTGCCGGGAATATTCGATATCATCGAATCCGCTGAGAAGTATCGTTTTGATCCTTGGTGCGGCCCGCTTGATCTTTCGAATCAGCTCCGGTGCCCCGCCGCCGATTTCCGTATCGAGAATGACGATGTGAGGCTGCTCGTTCGCGAGAATCTCATCGAGATTGTCGGAATGTGCGGCGTGCCCAACCAGCCGAATCGATTTCGCCTCGTCCACAAGCTTCTGCAGGCCGAGCCGAAGAAGATAGTTGTTGGTTAAGATAGTGACCAACGTGATGGTCTGTAGTTCTACGATTCCGCTCATCAATCCTCCTGGGTCAACCGCACCCCACCGAGCATCGGGTGGGAGGTCCGAATAGTCTCTATATAGTTAATAACCAATTACGCAATCGGTGCTAGGTTGAACGGGTGATTGAGTGTGCATACATGACGCATATTCTCATAGCTGTTTGTCTCCAGGCAATGAGGAATTGCCATTAATTCATTGACCGCAAAGGATTGTGGGCAAACGGTTTGCTGGGTTCCATGTGAAAGTGCTCGTGAGGTAATTTAATTGTTCATGATTGTACACTTTGTCTATCTACCAGTATTTTGGCTGGTTATTTTTCTAGGTTGAGAGGCTTGATGGCACTAGGCATGAACGCAGAATCCTGGCGAAGTAAATACCCGTATTCATTGTTGTCCGTTCGTACACATTTTGTATGGTGTCGCATTGGCACAAAGGTGCTGATGGTAAAAAGTGGTTGCGCCCAAGATCAGCACCATTGTCCGATGTAAACGCGGTGAGAAATCTTTACAAAGATGCACGTACTGATGGGACTCAGAGGGCGAAGCTATGTTGACCACCATTCAATCTGTTCCTGAGCTTGCGAATTCGGAGACCACTGCCGCTGCCGTCGATCTCCGCTGGTATGCGATCAGCACTCGTTCTCGTCACGAAAAGATGGTTCGGGATCGCCTGGCCGGCATTGGGATTGAGCCGTTTCTTCCGTTGGCGAACAAGTTGAGTCAGTGGTCGGATCGAAAGGTCTGGACGGCCAGCCCGCTTTTTTCCGGCTATTGTTTCGCCCGTTTTTCGCTGATGAATAGCCATGCTGTACTTCAAACGCCGGGTATCGTTCGAATCGTCGGGTCGCTGATGCCGGAATCGATTCCTGATGAAGAACTTGCGGCGATCAGGACGCTGGCCGAAAGCGAGCGAGCGTATGAACGCCATGATTACCTGGTCGAAGGAGCCTGGGTGCAAGTCGTACGAGGTCCGTTGATGGGGCTGCGAGGACAACTACTCCGGAAGGCAGGCCACGATTGTCTCGTCATTCGTGTGAACCTCATCCAGCAAGCCGCAACCGTCCACATCGATATGAGTGAAGTCGTCGCCGTGCAGTAACCCTCCGTTTGTCCCGTCTCTCCACGCCATCTTCGGATGTGGCAGGGGCGTGTTCTACGAATCGATCATGCCGAACTCCCGTTTTAACCACGACCAAATCAAAGCCATCGTCCTCGAGATGGAGACGGCGCAGACCATCAAGGCCCTGGCGCACAAGCATGGGGTCTCGACGGCGACGCTCTATCGATGGCGACGACAGATGGGCGAGGTGCGAAAGCCTGCGCGAGATCGTCTCCGGTCATTGGAGATGGAGCATCGTCGGCTGAAGAATAGATATGCTGAGTTGTCGCTAGACTATCTTTCGCTGCGGGCTGCATTGGTGAAGGATGTCAGTCGAGAATGTTAATGCAGCGGCCGGCGGGGCTTGGGCGTTGTGAATTTCTAACCGTGTGGAGGCATACAATGCGTTGGTTTATCGCCATAGCAGCTGGATTGACAATCATGTGGGGAGTCGCCCCGGCATTCTCTCAATCGCCGGGCGCATCGGCCTCCGTCGGTTCGCCTGAGATGGGTGGCAAAGAGGGCGTCCCGGCGTTTACGACAGGGCCGACGCATTCGAGCGGGCATGCTCTTTCCAACATCGTCACCGATGCGTACACTATCGGGGCCGAAGACATTTTGGAAATTACCGTCTGGAGAAACCAGGATCTGTCGAAAACGGTACAGGTGCGACCGGACGGGAAATTTTCATTGCCGGTGATTCGTGATGTCGTGGCGGTAGGAAAGACTCCGTCGCAACTGGCAGACGAAATTACGCGCAAGCTCAAAGAGTATGTGCAAAATCCGGTTGTAGCCATTAGTGTGCGAGAAGTGAACAGTTACAATATCTTCGTCTTGGGTGAAGTGATGAAGCCGGGGAAATATCCGCTCAAGAGCAAGACCACGCTTTTGCAAGGGGTGACGATCGCGGGAGGGTTTACGCCGGTGGCGGCGAGAAATCAGGTGGTAATTTTTCGATTTAGCGACAACGGATCGACGATGCAGACTGTGACCTCCAGCTATGACGATATCGTCCTGCGCGGAGGAATTGCCGGAAACCTTGAACTTCGAGCCGGAGATACGATCGTGGTGCCCAGCGAGTCCATGGTCGTGTTCCCGGGTCAGCAGCAACAATAAGACATCATTCATTCAGGCAGAATTGACATGCATATTAAATATGTAACCAATTTCATCGTACTGCTTTGCGCGGTCAGTTTCACCAGCGTGTCTCTAGTGGGGTGCGCCGCTGTTGTTAAGGAGCGTGAGTATGAGGCGCCGAGCGGCTTTCTGCTGGGGCCGGAGGATCTCCTGGAAATCACGGTATGGAAAAACGCGGATTTATCCAGAATCACGGCCATTCGCCCGGATGGGTTGATTTCCATGCCCTTGATCGGTGACGTACAGGCGTCGGGACTTACCGCGGATGGGCTCGCCCATCGGATTGCGGAGCGGCTGAAGCAGTTTGTCGCCAGCAATCCGGCGGTCTCAGTCAGTGTCAAAGAGCTCAATAGTTATTCTATCTTCGTGTTGGGAGAGGTAACCAAGCCGGGAAAGTATCAGGCCAAGTCATACGTTACGCTCCTGCAGGCCATTTCGATGGGCGGCGGCTTTACGGAATACGCAAAGAAAAATAACCTGCAAGTCGTCCGCAACCGTTTGAATGGAGACAATAAGATCCATGAAACGAGGATTCCCATTCGTTATGACGATCTCCTGGTCGGGCGAGGAGAACCGGGCAACATGATTCTGCTCTCCGGTGATACAGTCATCGTTCCATAACAACAGGTCTACTCTATCTCAACGCTCAGGTGATTCCGGACTGGCGCATGTCTCCTACAATCCGATCTCCGGAGATCTGTGCGGCCGTTAGATCCTCAATGTTGCCGTCATTCGGGTACGGGGAGAGAACGGTCACACGCAACACGTTGTCCGGTGATTGAATTGGGCTGTCATAGCAGGATCAAACAGAGATATGGCAGGCTGTGCTGGTTTGCCATGGTTCTTATGTGTGGAATGGTGATTGGGTTCGAATCTAGTCGGCCTCTGCCGGCGCATGCCGATACGAAGGTCATCCCCTCGGCGGTGTTATCGGAACGATACGACACCAATGTGTTTTATGCTCCACCGGAATTGCTTCCCGCGGGACAACGTCGGAGCGATTTTGTTTCGACACTTGCCGGCGGGCTGCAGGTTCTCCACAAGTCGCGGGCTGTCGAAGCCAGTCTCAGCGGAGGCGCGGATGCCAACGCCTATGCCTACAATACGGGGCTGAATTATGTCTCCACGACTGCAGAAGCCTATGCCAGGCTCGATGGATGGGTCGGTCAGTTTGCAGAAGGAGCGCGATTGCTCATTGTCGAACGATTTCGCTATACGCCTGAGCAACCTGGCTTCGTGACTGGGACCAAAGCCCAAGTAGTCGACGATCCTTTTCTCCGGGGTATTCAGGGATTTCGAGCCAACACCTTTTCGAATACGGCGTCTGCCAACGGTGAACTCCCGATATTCAGAGGGCTTGCCTTGCAGGGTAGCTATTCTTTCTCTACCTACCGGGTGGGTTCAATTGTCGCACTGACGAGTACTGGAGCCGCCTTTTTTGATACCAACATCCATACCTGGTCGATTGGTCCTGGGTTTCGGCTCAGTCCCGTGGATCATGTGGCGCTATCGTATCAACAGAGTCTAGTGTCTCAATCCCTGACCAATGCCGGTCCGGGGATCGCACAGAATCTAGCCTATAACACGCAGGAGGTCTCGGCAAGTTATGTGCGGGTGATGCCAGAGTGGACGGCTACGCTTCGGGGGGGCGCTACACTCATCGAGCCGGCAAGCCAAGCGTTCCCGAGTGCTTCGTTGACCTTGGCGACCAATCCTGAACGTGCCACCTCTCTCAGGTTGGACCTGTCGCGCCGGGCTGCCCCGTCATTTTTCTTTGCGGCAGGTGCCACAATCAGCAACGTGGCCCAAGTGGCCGTCGTGCATCGTCTCTCCAGTCGATTTAGTTTCAGAAGTAGCGTCAGTTATGGATATAACGAGATTGTTCCTGGGAAAACCATCAAGTTTGAGAACGTGAGTGCCTTGGCAGGGGTTGAGTACAAACTGACAAGGACGATGGCGTTGGATTTTTCGTACAGCTACAGCGATTTTAAGATCAAGCAAGTCGCCGCGCCGTTCGAGGTGCAGCGCGATGTCGTGATGCTCTCCCTGACAGTGCAATGGAAATAGCGGCAACGTTTGAGGCGTTCGTGCCTGAGCAGGGCGGAGAACGGCATCGGCCAGGTGCAGGCATAGTATGCACTGCGGAAATGAGGTGAATACGTGGAGCAGGCAGTCAAATTAGGAGCCGCAGCGGGGGCGGTAGTCTCGCAGGAGCCGTTGCTGGTCCTCCGCCCCAGGAAGGGGTGGCAACAGCTCGGCTTGAAAGATCTGTGGCAATATCGCGAGCTGCTGTATTTTCTTTGCTGGCGAGATATCAAAGTTCGGTACAAACAAACAGCACTCGGTGTGGCGTGGGCGATTCTCCAGCCCGTGATGACGATGCTGCTCTTTAGCCTATTCTTTGGGCGGCTGGCAAAGATGCCGTCGGATGGGATTCCGTATCCACTGTTCGTCTACACGGCATTGGTGCCGTGGATGTTCTTCTCCAGCGGAATTACCCAATCGTCAGGAAGCCTCGTCGAGAACGCAAGTCTGTTAAAGAAGGTTTATTTCCCGCGCCTGGCAGTTCCGATCGCTAGTGTGGTCTCCGGATCCGTGGATTTCCTCTGTTCGTTCGTTGTGCTGATTGCCATGATGTTGTATTACGGCATTGTGCCGTCTTTGGCCGTGCTCTGGTTGCCCTTCTTCCTCATCTTGGCCTGTACCGCTGCATTGGGTGTCGGGCTCTGGCTCTCTGCGCTCAACGTGCAGTACCGTGATGTGCGGTACGTGATTCCGTTCCTCACGCAGCTCTGGCTCTTTGCGACGCCGATTGCCTACCCGAGTAGCCTGCTGTCCGAGCCATTGCGCACACTCTATGGTCTCAATCCGATGGTAGGTGTGGTTGAGGGATTCCGTTGGGCTTTGCTTGGGACCGAGACATCGCCCGGACCGATGTTGTTGGTGTCGTCCCTGGCGAGCGTGGTCCTAATGATTACGGGCGCGTTCTATTTTCGACGAATGGAAGTCACCTTTTCGGACAGGGTGTGAAAAGTATGGCTGATCTGGCAGTTCGGGTTGAGGGACTTTGGAAAGAGTATCGTGTCGGCCGGCAGCCGCAGCGGTATTCGACGCTGCGTGACACGATCACGAATGTAATCCGCGCTCCGTTTCAGCTGATGCAGGGCCTCCTCAGTGGCCGAGGGGAGGCGGCCGCGACTAATGACACGTTCTGGGCGGTGAAGGATGTGTCTTTCGACATTCGTCGGGGGGAAGTCGTCGGGATTATTGGCCGGAACGGAGCGGGCAAAAGTACGCTCTTGAAGATTCTCTCTCGGATTACGGAACCGACCGTGGGACAGGTTTCCTTGTACGGGCGGGTGGGGTCGCTCTTAGAGGTAGGAACGGGTTTTCATCCTGAGCTGACCGGTCGGGAGAACATTCAGCTCAATGCAGCCATTCTCGGGATGAAGCGGGAGGAGCTCGCTGCGAAGTTTGACGAAATCGTGGCGTTTGCCGAAGTGGAAAAATTCATCGATACGGCAGTCAAGCATTACTCCAGCGGTATGTATCTCCGGCTGGCTTTTTCAGTCGCAGCGCATCTGGAGCCGGAGATCCTCATAGTGGACGAAGTGCTGGCCGTAGGGGACGCGGCATTTCAAAAAAAGTGTCTGGGAAAAATGGAGGGGGTTGCCAAAGAAGGCCGCACTGTCCTCTTTGTCAGCCACAACATGCAGGCGGTGACTCGTCTGTGTGAACGCGTCATTCTCTTGGATAATGGCGGGGTCGTGGGTGATGGACCCGCCAGTCAATTGGTGACCCGATACCTTTCATCCAGCGAGGGAAGCACGAAGGTACGCGAATGGGACGATCCTGCGCGGGCGCCAGGTAGCGATGTCGTGCGTCTTCGGGCGGTGCGGGCACGGGGGGAAGATGGTCAACCGACGGATTTGGTCGAGATTCAAAAGTCGGTCGGTGTCGAGATTGAATATGAGGTTCTCAAGTCCGGGTATATGTTTCATCCCTGTTTCAGCGTCCACAATAGTGAAGGTGTGCTTCTATTCTCGGCCCAGGATACTGATCGGACGTGGATGCGCCGGCCGCGACCGGCAGGCCGTTATACCAGCACGGGATGGATCCCCGGTGATCTGTTGAACGAGGGGGCCTTGTTTGTGGGCGTGGCGATCTGGACTCTGGCTCCGGATCATTGCCACTTCTATGAGCGGGATGCCGTCGCATTTCACGTCGTCGATTCTTTTGAAGAAGGATTATCACGAGGGGGCTGGTTGGGAAACGTACCGGGCGTTATTCGGCCCTTCTGCAAATGGGAGACGCAAGTCGAAGAGAGCATGCAGGAAGCGTTTCATGCCGCACCTCAAAAACAGCTCAAATCATAATTTAGGATCGCGGCGAAGTTTCGGCCCCGACCACCGATCGGTTCTTCCACTCTTCGGATAGCTATCTTTCTGATGCCGGTCTTGAGAAAATTCATGCTTGACTGTGCCCACTTCTTTATGTTGTGGGCATGGGTCCGTCCGATCGGACGTATAGCGACTTGGTGTGCGACGTGGTTTGTGCCGCCGGATCGGGGGCGTTCTTGCCTCGCCTGGTTTAACCGGCGAGGGTATGTGTCACTCAGAGCGACCATTCACGGCGAAGATGTCACACTGGGGAATAATGTGTTCGTGGGCGACCGTGTCGTCTTGTATCAAGATCGGGATGGTGGTCCGATCGAAACGGGAAAAGGGGTGCATATTTACGGTGATACACATATTCAAACGGCGCAAGGCGGTCGTATCACAATCGGCGCAAATACGCATATTCAGCCCCGGTGCCAATTTACCGCTTGTCTTGCCCCTATTGAGATCGGAACCGGCGTGCACATTGCGACTGGCTGTGCATTCTACCCATATGATCATGGGGTGGCTCCCAACGTACCGATAGGCGAGCAGCCCTTGCAAACCAAGGGAGCCATTCGTGTGGATGACGACGCATGGTTGGGGTGTGGAGTAATTGTGTTATCCGGCGTACGCATAGGAAAAGGGGCCGTTGTAGGTGCTGGCTCCGTCGTAACGCGAGATATCCCAGATGGAGCCATCGCCGTCGGATCTCCTGCCCGTGTCATCAAGATGAGGAGCGATCTGCGGGAATCAGTGCCTATTGAAAGATTGGTTTCTTGAATGAACCACACTGGTTTGACGTTAATGGTGTGGCAGTGTCTAAAGAATATCGCAGGCCTCCCGAGCTGCTCTCTCGGTAGTCGTATCCTTATGATCGCCGCGCTTGGATGTTGGCTGATTCCGTCTTTGTCATTGGCGAGCCCTGAAACCACGATCACCCAGGCCAAAGGCCCTTTGAGGGTGCTCAAGTCAAACCCGCGTTACTTTTCAGACCAAACCGGCAAGGCCGTCTACCTGACGGGCATGCACATCTGGAACAACTTTCAGGATTGGAGCGGTCAGGCAGACCTGGACTATACCGCCTATCTTCAGCGGCTCGAGTCGTACAATCACAACTTTATCCGGATGTGGACATGGGAGCATGCGCCGGTACCTCCGCATCAAGGAGAATGGCCGGATGCGCCATCGCGGTATCAGCGAACAGGACCGGAGACGGATTTTTCTGGCGAACCCAAATTTGATCTTACCAAATTCAACCAGGAGTATTTCGATCGCTTGCGGGCGAGGGTTCAAGCGGCTCAGGATCGTGGCATCTATGCGTCCGTGATGCTGTTTCAGGGCGGAAGTATCGAAGGGAAAGGCGAGCCTGTCAATCCCTGGTTAGGCCATCCGTTCAATGTGAAGAACAATGTAAATGGCATTGATGGTGATCTCGATCATGACGGCGAGGGCAAGGAAGTACACACGCTCCGGTCTCCCGCGGTGACGGCGGTGCAGGAAGCGTATGTGGGAAAAGTCATCGATACATTAAACGATTTTGATAACGTCTTGTATGAAATCAGCAATGAAAGCCACCGCGACTCACAGGAATGGCAATATCACCTGATTCGATATATCAAACAGTACGAGGCCGGCAAACCGAAACAGCACCCCGTAGGAATGACCGTGGAATATCCCTATGGTGATAATGCGGAGCTCTTCTCCAGTCCGGCTGATTGGATTTCGCCGAACGAATGGGCCATACCGGGAAGACAGGATGCGGAGTCCACGTACAAGATGTCCCCTCCCCCCGCGGATGGACGCAAAGTTGTATTGGCCGACACTGATCATTTATGGGGGCTTGGCGGGACTCCGGAGTGGGTCTGGAAAAGTTTTACGCGAGGGTATCAAGCAATATTTATGGACCTCGACGAACCTCGGTTTGCCAAATATCAGAAGCCTGAGAATCGGGAGACATGGGATTCTACTCGGCGCGCGATGGGGCACATATTGGGACTTGCGCGACGAATCCCACTGCAGACGATGCTGCCTGCCACAGAGATTGCTTCATCCGGTTACTGCCTGACAAATCGTGAATCGAGTTATGTGGTGTATCTGCCCCTGGATTACTACGGATCGACTAGAAGGACCTTGGCGGGGAAAGTGCTTCGGTTCTTGTTCCGGAAGGAAATGGTCAAGAAGATAGTTTCGGTGGACCTGTCAGCGGCGACCGGTCCGTTTTTAGTCGAGTGGCTCAACGTCAGTACGGGTGAATCCGTTGTTGTCGGTACGACGACCGGGGGAAGTATTCAAAACTTTGGAGTGCCCTTTGACGGGGCTGCCGTCCTCTATCTAAGTACTGCTAAGTGAGGTCTCTGTCTATGCCACCGAATGCGCAACCATTAGTAACCGTGCTCACACCTGTCTACAACGGGGAAAAGTACATCGTCGAATGCATTGAAAGTGTGCTGGCCCAGTCCTATGACAACTGGGAATATCACATCATCAATAATTGCAGCACAGATGGCACGCTCAAGATTGCCGAAGCATATGCCGCGCGAGATCCACGGATTCGCGTGACCACGAATCCGCAATTCGTATTGAGGGAGGAAAACCACAATATCGCATTTCGACAGGTTTCTCAGAACAGCAAATATTGCAAGATGGTGCATGCGGACGATTGGTTGTTTTCCGACTGCATCGCCAAGATGGTGGAACTTGCCGAGGCGAATCCGACGGTCGCAGTGGTCGGGGCGTATGGACTTCGGAAGGAACGGGTGGTTTGGGATGGACTCCCGTATCCAAGTTCATTTATGACCGGCCGGGAAGTGTGTAGAAGGGTTTTTCTGAACGGGATTTTTGTCTTTGGGACACCTACGTCCGTGCTGTTTGCGTCGGATGTGGTGAGAAGCCGTCCAGCGTTTCACAATGTAGACAATGAGCATGCTGATGCTGAAGCCTGCTTTGAAGTCCTCACGGATAGGGATTTTGGTTTTGTACACCAGGTACTAAGCTATACCCGTGTGCATTCGGAGAATGCATCGACCTTCGATGAGGTCTGCATGTGGCTTCCTGAGATCGAAATTCTGCTCAAGTATGGACCGGCCTATCTTAGTGCAGACGAATATAAGCAGGAAACAGAGAAGATCTGGGATCAGTATTACACCTTTCTGGGTTCCCGGGTGTTTCGCAACAGGGCAAAGGGGTTCTGGTCGTATCACCGGAACACCCTCGATCGACTCGGACATCCGCTTGCGGTGCGGCGGGTTGCAAAGGCTATCGCGTTGAAGGTCTTCGACTTGTTGTTGAATCCGCTTACCACCTCGACGAGGATCGTCGGTCGCCTCACAGCCAATTGCTCTCCTTCAAGATAGTAAAGTTGCAAAGAGTTGCATTCCCTCGCCTTATTCGGAGAAGGCCGGGATGTCGCAGTGTGGTGCGCAAACAGTGTCAGTTCTCCCTCCATCTTTTGAGAAGACTCTGCGTATCTGAGCAAGTGTGGTCTCGCTGCGAGGATAGGCCTTCGTAGCTGAACGGTAGAGACCGCGATAGAACATGGAAATGGCACGATTCGTCGCTTAGACAGCGCCTCTGAGAAGTCACATCACTTCCCCGAATCTGACGTGCCAGCCTCGAGCGCACGTGAGTTCCCGTCCCGCACCACGACTAAAGGATTGAGAGCGAGATGAAGAAGCTAGCATTCAGTAATTCTTTGAAAGTAGCAGAACGACGCTATATCCAATCAATTCACGAACAACGCGAACTGAAGAATCCCGATAGTCTAGTCGGCATGTTTCTGCCGGTCCTACGACGGTGGAGATGCAGATGGCTGAGCCCAAGGATCGTTGCTGCGTTGCAGACCGATCCCATCTACTACTACCTCCTTGCACGAACGCGATACTACGATGCCCTATTCCTGAACGCGATTACGAATAATGTGCAGTACATCATCAATGTTGGATGCGGGACGGATACGCGGGCCTATCGATTTGAACAGGCTTTGACGCAAAAAGGCGTGAAGGTGTTGGAGTGTGATCAGCCGAACGCGATCCAGATCAAGCAGGACTTGGCGAAGCGAGTTGGCTGTAATAGAAATCTTGCCTATGTTTCTATCGACCTGAATGCCGACAGTTGGTCGGATTTCGAGGCCTGGTTGACGACGAAGAAGCCGGCAAAGACATTGGTCTTCATGGAAGGTGTGGCCCCCTATATCAAGGCAGACCGGTTCACACAATTTCTGCGATTCCTGGCACAAAACTTATCGACTGGAAGTCGTGTGGCCTATGATTTTAAGCTGCGTGGTTTTGATGAGGACTTGGACAGTGCCGGTCAAACCAAGAATTTGTTCAGGTTAGCAGGGGAGAGGGACACGGTGGCCGCCTTTCATGGAGAGATTGGATATCAACTCGATCATATGGAGCGAAGTGCCGACCTCACCACGCGGTTGTTAGCCGGCCTAGACGCGTCGAGAAGTCCCTTGTTTATTGAAGATGCGCTCATTCAACTTGAAGTCATGCATTGATGCGGATGGCTGGACGGTCCTTGAAGTCCGGTCACTACCTTCTCACTCGCTATTGCATTCAGGGCATGGTTTCGGCAGCTGGGGTCGCAGACGATGACACAGTGGCCCATTCCATCAAACAAACAGGGTTCGTGGTTTAGATGCCAAAGCTTGTAATGATTGCATATCACTTTCCCCCAGAAGGAAATGCAGGTTCACATCGCCCGTTACGGTTCGTTAGGCAATTGCCGACATTTGGGTGGGCCACCACCATTGTGACAGCTGTTCCTAGCCAATATGAACGCTACGATCCAACGCTAGTAGCAGCGATTCCTGTCGATACGGAAATTATTCGCATCAACAGTGCCGATTTGTGGCGGAAGTTTCAGTCCTGGCGGGGGCGGAGCGTAGTTGGAATGTCATCGGGGGCTGCGCCTTCGAGTAGTGGCAAAGTCTCGAATGGGGCGTCCAGTACGCTCCGCGCGAAACTTAGAGAAGTGATACGCCTAGCTGAGGCCTGGTGGTATCACCCAGATATGGCAAGTCCCTGGATCAAGGGCGCAGTCCATGCGGTAACCGAGGTCTGCCGGCGAGACCGAGTATCGGTGATTTGGGCCACCGCCGGCCCGGTCAGTGCGTTGTATGTTGCGCGGGCTGCTTCGCAGAAAAGCGGTATTCCCTATGTTCTCGACTTCCGGGACTCATGGACCATTACACATAACGACTTCGAATCGAGGCGTCCCTCCTGGGCTATCAGGCGTGACAGGATCAGAATGTATGAACTGCTCCGAGGGGCGCAAGCTGTGATCTTTCGGTATCACACGGAGGCCGAGTGTTTTTGGCAAGCGTATCGAGGCGCTCTGGAGGCATCGAAGATTTATATCATCCCTAATGGATATGAGTCACCGATTGAAGAGCATGTCACCGTGACTGGAGACACATGCAATGTTCTGTATACCGGGACGCTTGATACGTATCGCTATGATAGCCTTCTCGAAGCCTTGGTCATCTTAAAAACCAAAGAGCCGTCGCTCGCACAGCAGTTACGCCTGCTGTTTGTAGGCGAAGGGATGGACTCGCTAGCCAATGAAGCCGACACGAGAGGATTGTCGAGCATGATCCAAACCATGGGGCCGAAGACTCATGCCGAGGTTGCTGGTATGCAACGAGAAGCTCATGCCCTACTCGTATTAGGGCGTCTGCCGACTATCAATGGTTACGAATTGTTCGCTGGAGCCAAACTGTTTGGATATCTGAAGGCCGGACGACCCATTGTGGGTATACTCCCCTCCGATGAGACCCAAAATGTTCTTCGTCGTGTTGGGTGTATGACGGTTGCCGATGTGGATTCAGTGGAGGACATCACCAGGGTACTGCGGCTTCTGCTTGATCGTTGGTCAGATGAAACTCTGTCCTCGCTGGCTCCCGATCGCAAGGCATGCGCCGTCTACTGCGCAGAGCGACAGACGGAGACACTGGCACATGCGCTGGAACGGCTGCCTGCTAAGGAGGCCTTTATCCCTGGGGCGCAAACTGTTCCCGCCACGTTACGCGCAAGGGTTGAGCACATCCGTCGATTGCTAATACCCTGAGAGTGAGTTCACGGCACGCCGTTCTTTGCTCCTCTTTACCTACTACAGAACAGACTTAGGCGGGGCGTCGACCGCTCTATTGACCGAAGGATGAACATTGCAAGTGATTATATGACCGGCCACCGCGGAAGGAGAGTCATGAGCTACGACAAGAGACTGGATTCAACAGTGAGTGAGGTCTTCAACTCGAACAGTCTTTATTATGAAATGATGGCAACCTGGCATGGTCGGCAGGATGGACCGGTCTTGGAACCGGAAGTGAAGCAAATCATTGAAGCTCATTGTCGGCCAAACTCGCATGTTCTCGAAGGCGGGTCAGGGTCGGGCAGCATTACCAATTGGTTTGCCGGACGGCATACTGATGTAAATTTTGTCGGGGTCGATATTTCGAGCATTGGAGTACAGATGTCGCGCGAAGGCGCGCCACCCAACGCCCAGTATCACACAGCTGATTTGAAACAGCTTCCGTTTGCGGACAAGACCTTCACATTTATTTTTTCGCAATCGGTAATCGAGCATGTCGTTGGATGGGAAGATGCACTGGTCGAGCTCCATAGAGTGTTAATCGACGGAGGCGAACTGCTCATTCGCGTCGGAAACGGCGGATCAGGATTTCATGGTCAGCACACCGGTTCACATTTGCGGGCGATCCTCAACTATCTCCTCAGGAGAAATCGCGCCGAGGTCCAGACCCCCTCGTTTCAGTTGCGATCAGGAGACTGGAGCCAACATGTAACCAATTTCGATGTGCAAGAAATTCCATCAGATGTCCTACTGAGGGAGTTACGTCGGGCCGGGTTTTCGATCTCATACTTCACGACTGGCACGGAAAAGTGGCGCGGAAGTGGCAATTGGAAGGCCGAACTGATCTCTTATCTCCGATTCTGGCCGTTTAATCACTTGGGTTCAACCTCGATTGTCTTAGCCAAAAAACCTAGCCGCTAGTTTCCCAGACGCGTTCTTTCCTGGGTAGGTTTCTGATCCCTCAGGCAACGCGCCAATTTTACAATTTCAACCTTTTCTAGATCTAAAGGCCACGTGTATTTCTGCATCCGCGACGACGATACGAGTTTTTTTACCTCCCCCGAGGACTTGGAGCGAGCCTATGGTGAGGTTACAAAGCAGGGACCGGTGTCTCTGGCCATCATTCCATTTTGTCGGGCAGGGAGCAGTAAGGGGGTACCGGTGGCCTACCGCGAGCAATGGTCGATCCATCCGCTCGAAGACAATAAGGCCTTGGTGGACTACCTCCGTCGTGGCATCGCAGACGGTCGATACGAAGCCATGCTGCATGGGTACCATCACGATGTGCCCGGTATACGATGGGAATTCATGGACGGGACGGAGTTGGCCAGAAAGGTCCTCGAGGGTAAACAATACCTTGAGCAACTCCTCCACACGACTGTGCGGGTGTTCGTTCCGCCCCACAATGCTATCGGTAAAAGCGGGTTGATCGGGCTTGCCCAAGCGGGGCTTCACCTCGGTGGCGTGGCCGGCATGCGTCGCGGCTGGTCATGGTCCTCTCCGAGCACCGTAAAAACCTGGTGGAGACTACGAAGTCGTCGCGCAAAGGGGTTGGATGGTATTCCCTGGGTGCTTGATTTGGCGGACCATAAGGAGCTTGCCGGAAATCCCATTACGCCTATGGCCAGGTTTCAGAACAATCTCAAGCGATTTGACGAGGCCTGCGCGGTTCGCGGTGTATTTTGTGCCGCGACGCACTATTGGGAGTTCGACCAAACAACGGGAGACCCTCAGTCTCCCACAGTCAGGGAGCATCTTCATAAACTGATCCAACGTGCGGTGGCGGATCCGAAGGTCCGATGGGTTCCCGTTGGAACTGCGCTTCTCAACTCAGAAGCTTTACCTCAGGGCTCCTAGCGGCCCGTCTTGTGCAGGTGGAGTCAACTCGTCGCCGGCAGGAATTTCCTCTTCAGCGGCGCACAATCGGGGTGAGTATGTGCGGTTTTCTCGCCGTCTTTCAAAGTGCTCCCATCATTGACTGGGAATCGGCGTGCAGGGCGGCGAACGCCATTGCGCACCGAGGCCCTGACGAACGAGGTGAATGGCGGGATCGGCATGCCCAGTTGTTTCATCGGCGTCTGTCGATCATCGATCTGGGCATGGGTCAGCAGCCTATGCTCAGTAAGGATGGCCGGCACGTGATCGTGTTTAATGGTGAGATCTATAACTTCGCGGAGCTGCGCGAAGAGCTTCGACGAGACGGGGTGACGTTCACCACACATTCTGATACCGAAGTGTTGCTGGAAGGGTTCCGTAGATGGGGAGTGAGCGTCGTTGAACGGCTGAATGGCATGTTCGCCTTCGTGGTATGGGACCGGCTCGAATTGCGCGTGTTCGGGGCACGCGATCGATTAGGCATCAAACCCCTGACCTGGGCCATGCACAAAGGGGCGCTCGTTGCCGCCTCGACACTGGAGCCGTTCATCGCGCTCGAAGCGTTCCGATCGATCGATCCCGTGGCCGTGCGCGATGTGTTGACGTTCGACTATATTCCGGCCCCGCGCACCATCTTGCGCGATGTCTCCAAGTTACAGCCTGGGAGTCGGTTCGAGTGGCGATTGGGGGACGCGGCGCCCCGCATTGAGCGATACTGGCATCCACCCCTCGTGGACCAGTCGGCTGTGGCGCCCTGTGAGGCGGAGATCGAGGAGTTGCTCCGGCGGGCGGTCAAGCGTCAATTGGTCAGCGATGTTCCGATCGGGGCATTTCTGTCCGGAGGGATCGATTCGTCCTTGATCGTCGCCCTCATGGCTCGGGAAAGTAGCCGGCCGGTCAAATCATTTTCAGTCGCATTCGACGATGAAGCGTTTGACGAGTCCCCCCTTGCTGAACTGGTGGCAAAGGAATTCGGCACCGACCATACGGTGCTGCGCGGGGACAGCCTTTCAGCGGAGGGAGTGTTAGATCTTCTCGGTCGACTCGATGAGCCATTTGCCGACCCGGCGGTAGTTCCGACCTGTGCGTTGGCGCAGCTCACCGCCGGCCATGTAAAAGTGGCGCTGTCGGGTGATGGCGGCGATGAAGTCTTCGGCGGTTACTCGAAATACCTTGTGAGTCAAGAGCCCCGGCCTTTTCCGGGACATTCTATGCTGGATGCAGCGTTACGCGCCACGACCTGGCGCCCGCGAGGAATGGCAAATATCTACCAGCGAACATTGTCTTCCCGCGATCAGCTTCGCTGGTCCCGCGTGCGGTATGGAGATTTTCCCGTCTTTCGGAAGGATCTTCGTCAGGTGCTTTCGCTTCCCTACCACGACCGTGCCGACATAGCCTCTTACTTTGAACCGTGGGATCGCGTGGCTGGGCGATACGGGGACACCACAACCATGGATAGCCTGATGCGGACTGACTTGGAAACATACTTGAGCGAGAATTGTCTCGTGAAGACAGACAGAGCCAGCATGCTGGCCTCGCTCGAAGTGCGGGTCCCGTTTCTCGATGAACTCCTGCTGGATCGGTTACTTCCGCTGCCGGCGGACAGGAAGATCATCGATGGATCTTTAAAGGCGCTCTTGAAACCGATTGCGAAACGTCTGTTGCCCAGACAGGTGTGGGACAGGCCCAAGCACGGGTTTAATACACCCGTCAGCAGTTTACTGGCCCGGCAGTGGCGACCAGCCATGGCGACTGTATTAGAGTGGGGACGGGCGAATGTCGACTTCTTCAACTATGATTATCTCCAGCGCCTCAATGCCATCAATCTTGCGGAGGGAGGCATCGATCGCGAGTTGTGGAATCCATTCGTGACGCTGGCCTGGATGATGCGGCATTCTTTACGGGCATCATGAAGCTTCTCTTCATCAACGACCTCATTTATGACTATGCCTTGAACGCACCCGGCGCAACCGGAGGTGCGGAACGATACGCCTGGCTTCTGCTGCGAGCGCTGGCAGCCGATGGCTGGAACGTCACAGTGGGGGTTCGGAGAGCGGTACCGGTCGGCGAGAGAATGACGGTGGACGGAGTGCAATTTCTCGGGTTGGACGGCGGGCATGTTCTGGGAGTGTGGCGGAAGGTTCTTCGGGAGGAGCGCCCGGACTGGTGGCTCTGGCAATGTGCGGATCATTGGTGGGGGCCAGCCGTGGAACTCGCTAAAATGGCGGGTGTACGGACGATCTTCTCTGCGATGCACGACATGGATTTTCGCTTTCGCCAGGCACTGTCGTTACACCCTCGTTTGTGGCCGATGTACGCCTGGGGGCTCATGCGGGCAGACAAGATCTTCGTTCAGCATAGCCAGCAACTGGCCGAGTTATTGCCGGGATGGCGCGCGAAAGCTACGGTATTGCCTGGGGTCGTCACGCCGTCAGAGGATGCGACGGCTCACGCCGGTCGTGCGCCCTATGTGGCGTGGGTTGCGATGCTCCGTGAGCACAAACGGCCGGACTTACTGGTCGAAGTCGCTCGACGATCTCCGCAGATTCGATTTGTCGTGTGCGGTGGGGTGAGCCGGCATCGATCACAGGCCGGGTATAGTGAGCAGATGGTTTCTGCGCTTCAGGCGTTGCCTAATGTCGATTATCGAGGGCTTGTGCCGCCGGAAGAATCACTCGATGTGATCGCTCAGGCGGCGGTCCTTCTTTCAACATCAGATTCCGAGGGGTTTCCCAGTACGTTCCTTGAGGCTTGGACCAGTGGGACGCCCGTCGTCAGTCTCACAGTTGACCCGGACCGACTGCTGAGGGACGAGGGGCTTGGAATGGCTTCCGGCACCGTCGCCCAGGCAGCTGTGGACCTCCAACGTCTGGTGGGACAGGTCGATCTCCGCGAAACCATCGGGATTCGGGCTCGTGAATTTGTCGTGAAGCGGCATTCGCCCCAGGCTGTATCGGTGGTGTTCAGAGAAGCGCTTCCCTCGAAAATGAGACTGTCATGATGTGCTGCAACGACAGTTCTGTGGCACAAGTAGCAATCTGGGGTAGGGAGATGAGAGTTGCCACCGTTTCGTGTTCAGCAAGTCTTATTTGGGAAAACAAGAGCTGGGGGCAGCTAAACTGATGGGAGGTCAGATTGTGTCGATGACCCCTTCTTGCGAGGAGCCCCCGTTCCTATCAGGTCTCTCTGCGTCGGAGGTGGGCTATTACTTCGTTATCTTCTACACCGTATTAGGTGGTCCGCTCAGATTGACTGTGGGGAATATTGGGGTCGGCTTTCTCATGTTATTCCTTCTGACCCTATGGTTTGTACAGAATGCTGCAAGTTGTGGGTTGGTATTGAAGCAGGCTGGTTTGGCATTAGGATGCGGGATCACTTATTTGCTGATTCAACTGCTAGTGCACGACGAGTCTTCCACGCAACTATATGTGCGTGGCTTCGGCATTTGGCTTCCCGCATTGGTCGTCGTCCAATGGTTATCCAACCAACCTGGTTTTCTCCGCCGTTTTGCGTTTTTTACGGTTGCCATGGGTTTCGCTATGATTCCCTTCATGAAGATATCCGTGTCAGCAGGGTTATATCAGCGGATTGGGCTGGAGAGCGGCGTAGGTTTCGCAAACCCTAATGATCTCGGGTACTGGTACGGTTTCTGTGCCTTATATCTGATACTGGCCGGTTTCTCTACCAGTGTCGCCGGTTCTAGGATATTGTATTGGGCATTCGGGTTAGTTTGTCTGTACCTCGTCACTCTCACTCTCAGCCGGTCGCCGCTAATCGCAATCGCAATTGCAATTATGGTTGCCTCACGGCGTCTCCTCCGAGAGGGATTTCTTCTTCTATTCCTGCTGGGAGGGCTGGTCTATGCAGCAATTCAATTGGGAGTGTTCGATGCGGCACTGAAATCCTACGGCCTGCGAGCGGGAGAAGAAACTGGCCGAACGACAGTTTGGCCGATTCTGATTGATGCATTTTTAAACTCGCCAATGGTTGGATTAGGGGCGTCACACGCGGGCATGTTTGTTCCTGATGGACGATTTTTTACCCCGCACAATGGATTTCTCCTGATTGCCGTCTCTTCTGGAGTTGTGCCGCTGATGTTTTTTATCGCTCATTGTATCAAAGCGGCAAAAGCCGCATTTCTTTCCACAGCCAGAAATATGCCAGACTCCATATATTACCTCCCACTTCTCACGTACGTGTTACTGGTGGTCAACACGAGTAATGGGACGTTTATGGCACCGTGGGCAATGGTCAGTATTGCCCTCCCTCTCTGCGTCCAGACGTGCCAGCAGCATGATTGAGCCGGCAAAGGACTGCTGGTTGACATTAGCACAATAGAATGGCGCTATCCTGTTTGCTCGCTGCTCCTGTGCTCGGGAACGTAACTTGACCAGGTGATCCTCAATATGCACATTAGTGATGTAAACACGCACTGTTCAGATCAGGGAGTTCAAGGGATTCCTCTCCGCACTCTGAATCGATACCAGCACCTCTCTGACTGGTTAAGATCTCATGTGGTGTTCGCATCGCTGATTATCATGGCATGCTCGCTCTCCATGCGGCTCGCTCTTACGTGCCGCGCGGAGGTGAGCCAACTCGTCTTCCCGGATTCAGCAACCTACATCGAAACTGCCCAGAGTCTATGGGAATCAGGCTATTTTTTAAATCGGTATCATAAGCCTGAGATTTCTCGCACTCCCGGATACCCTGCATTTCTGGCGGTCCTCATGTCTGTGGTTGGTACGGAATTGCGGACCTTGTTGATCACCCAAACCCTGATCGTGTCATTGAGCGTCCTTGTTCTGTATTGGTTAGCGAGGCAACTACTTCCGCCGCCGATGGCATTTGTGGGAGCGTTGCTAGCTGCCTTTTCCCCCTGGGGAGCGGTAAGAGCGGGGTTTCTCCTCACCGACGGTCTGTTTCTTCTTGTGCTCTCGCTCCTGTTCCTTGCCATGTATTTTGTCGTTCAGTACGCGCGGACTGTCGTGATGGTCATAGCCGGTGGCAGTTTGATCGGACTACTGACGAGCGCCGCCGTATTTGTGCGACCCGTACTTCCCTTGATCCCACTTGTGGCAGTTGTAGTATTTGCGCTGTATCCCGATAAAAGACTCCGGGCTTGGTTGCTAGTGGCTGCCATGCTGGTCTGTGCTGCCGTACCGGTGCACCTCTGGAAAATGCGCAATATGCATGAGGCGCAGTTCAACGGCTTTACCGATGTTTCTGGGAAGGCGGCCTGGCAATGGTTCTCGTCTAGTGTCAAAGCACAGATTTCTGGGGCGGATGGGGATCGTTGGGCAATGCTCCGGGCAGCTGAAGAAGATGAAGCACATTGGGTGTTGTCTCCCCAAGAAGCTGATGAAGAGCGGTGGCGCCGGGTGAAGGCTCTTCTTCGCGAACATCCGTATGCAGCCGCTTATGCTTTTGGAATGAACGCAGCTGAGCCATTTGTTCATCCGCATGCCGGCATTTTGGCCCCGGCTCGATTGAATTTTTCAGGTGACGCATTGATGCTAGGAGGGATTTGGGCGGCGTTGGTATTGTGTGCCGCGATCGGAATGAGGCAGGCCTGGGGGGCAAGTCAAGGGGACGATGCCATTAATCGGAACTGGCTATTGGCAATACTCGGCATGTGCTGTGTCCTGACCCTGACGGCAGGTATTTCATTCGGTGCAGGCTCACGTTATCGAGTTCCGCTCGAGCTCATTATTCCTCTGCTCGCCGGCGTAGGTCTCGTGCGCATGGTCCGCCTTGCTAGTAGCCAAGGATGGATACTCCTGATGAAAGACCCGGATCGGCTGGATAGATCGCAACCGATTTCCTCGGCGCAAGAAATACATAAATAGGCTTGGTCTCACGGTCGTGAATATCCTGGTTGTCCATTCCGAGTTAGGCGTGTTGCGTGGAGGGGGGGAAAATTTTACCCGAAACCTTTTCTCGGCGTTCGCCAAACGAGGCCATACTGTTGCAGCCACCTTTATCGCCGGTTCGAGGGGCCATCATCCGATCACGTTGCCTGCCCAGATCGCTCCACTTCCTCTGTCCGGATATTGGTCGAGGAAATTAGGTCAGGATGTCTTGTCGAGACTGGCTGGATGGATTCCGGAGGGAACGTCCTTGCGAGCTACCTGGGATCGCCTCCAAGGGGCGCTGTGCTGGAGGACTGTCCGGTGGCACGACCAGCGTTTTGCGCGTCGAGTCGATCTGGAATTCAACGGCCGCTGGAAGGACTTTGATGCCGTCTACGTCCATGGGAATTCGGTATTAGCCGGACACATTGCGAAAGTGTGTCCCACTGTTTTGCGGCTACCCGGTCCCGTCTCCGCAGATCTGGCTCCGCTGTTGAAGGGGATCCATGCAGTCTGCGCCAATGGCGATGCCCTACGTCACATCCGTAAGTTTCTAGGCGAGCATGCTATGGAATTGCCGATCGGCCTGGATGGCGATGTATTCAAACCAGGCCAATCTGTGGCGCGACAACGGCTTGGCTGGACCAACGCGGAATGGGTCATCGGCTACGTTGGGCGGCTGGCTTATGTGAAAGGTATTGATCTTTTGGCCGAAGCCTTCAAGAAACTCCTCAGTTCAATCCCTCATGCAAGGCTGCTCATCATTGGATCAGGGGAGGAAGAGGGAAAACTTCGCACTGTCCTCAATGAAGAAATCGCTGGGCGACTCGTCCACATGGAAGCCGATGTGCCACATGAACGGTTGGCCGATTGGTATCGAGCGATGGATCTGTTCGTCATGCCGAGCCGCTACGAGAACTATTCCAACGCGGTACTGGAAGCCCTCGCTTGTGGAGTGCCATTTCTCGGATCTGACATTGGGGGGAATCAACGCCTCGCGGAAAGAGCGCGGGGATGGTTGTTCACAAATGGGTCTTCTGATTCTTTGGCTAGGACACTCTCTTCCATTGCCGATGGTTCATGCCCTGTATGGGATGGATCGGCTGGAATTGGAGAACAACTTCGACAAAATCTGAGTTGGGATATGAGCGCACGGCGGTTGGAAGAGATCGTTGTCTCGTGCTTGCAATCTCAGGAACAAGGAGCGTGCAAACGGTGAGTATGATCATGAGTACTCACGCAAGAGAGCAGGCGGATCCATCCATCCTGACGCAGGCTTCCTGTCGTCTTTTGTATGTGGTCGGGCAGCTTGCGCTCGGTGGATTGGAGCGACAGCTGTACTATCTCCTGTCCACGCTGGAACGTAGCCGCTACAGGCCGGCTCTGGTGGCTTGGAACCTCAATCCGGAGGAAAAATATTATCAAGACATTGCCGCTCTAAAAATCCCGATCTATGGACTGCCCTCAGCTGCCTCACCGATAACGAAACTTCGGGCGTTCCGAAAGCTGGCGCGGGCCCTCGCGCCTGAAGTCATTCACTCGTACGGATTTCATACAAATTTCGCGGCTTACTATGCTGCCTCAGGGACAGAGACTGTGGCCGTTGGTTCATTGCGCAGTGATTTTGCTGCCGCCAAGATGGCAGGGGGTAAATTGAGGGGCGCCTTGAATGCTCGGTGGCCCTCCTACCACATTTCGAACAGTCTCGCTTGTGCGGTTGCCGCCCAGAAAGAGTCGGCGTTCTTTGTTCCCAAACAGTTCGCGGTGGTGAGGAATGGGTTAGATCTAAATGTCTTTCGGTGCTTAGAAGCGGAGCCAATGAAAAGAGCTTATGCCGTCGGCGTAGGGTCGCTTTTGCCGGTAAAGCGTTGGGATCGATGCCTCAGGGTAATTCGTGCGGTCAACGCAGATGGGAGAGTGCCTATACGGTTTTGCATCGCAGGGGAGGGTCCTCTTCGATCTAGACTCGAACGTGAAGTTGCGGATTTGGGACTTTCCGATGACGTCGAGTTTCTGGGTGCCGTTCACGATATACCTACTTTGCTACGAGGGGCAAAATTTCTGATTCATACTTCGGAAAGCGAAGGTTGCCCCAATGTGGTGATGGAAGCCATGGCCTGCGGTCTTCCGGTGGTAGCAATGGAGGCCGGGGACATTTCATATCTGATCGATGATGGTCGAACAGGGTTTCTCGTTAGCCAGAACGATGAAAATGTTCTCGTGGAGCGTCTCCGTCTCTTGCTGAGCGACGTAGAGCTCTGTCGCCGTATGGGGGAAGCAGGTCGAGAGAAAGCGCAACAAAAGTTCAGTTTGCAGCAGTTTGTTTCGGCGACTTTGCATGCCTATAGAGGGGCAGGGTGGGCTGACAAGGAAGCTTAACCGCACGAGAAAGGTATCCTGGATACGTAGATATGTTGTCCTATCCTCGCGCTTCCTAAGGTCGTCTTTTTGCTGCCGTTACTCTACTGTCCGACGGTTACCAGAACCTCATTGTGTTTTCGGAGGGATCGCGACATTTATGTGTGAAGTATTGCTGGTGCGCGGCTCCGCCCCGCAGCTGCCCTCACCGACCTTCTCTCACAATTTTGTCATTACGCCGTCGATGAGGAATCCGCTCGTACAAAGGGGAATGGCCTATGGCTACTAATAGCGGATTCCGAGATACTAGGGGCGACAGTGTCGTCGCTGAAATGACATCGGGTGAATCGATCTACGTAGGGAGATGTAGCCGACTAAAAAGCCCTTACGGTAGATTCTCCCTTTGGCTGAAGCAGCACTTTATTTTAGCTTCCTTAACTATCCTTGTCTGCGCTCTAGGACCGCGAGTTGGTATGGCAGTAGTCGCGGATCCTGCTCAATTAGCCCCTCCCGACTCGGATTCACCGACCTATCTGGTTCCGGCCCTGAGCTTAATCGAGTCAGGGGCATATCTGAACGATCATGGGAATCCAGAGGTCTCGAGAACGCCTGGCTATCCAGTATTTCTAGCAGCTCTGATGTCAATCGTGGGGAAGGATGTGCACTCCCTTGCCATTACCCAGAGTATTGCTCTTTCGACCACCATCTTATTGTTGTATTGGTTAGCAAATAAAATTCTTCCTCCGGTCATGGCATTTACAGGTTGTCTGTTAGCGTGTTTTTCTCCGTGGGGCATTGTCTATAGTGGCTTGCTTCTCACCGAGGGATTATATGTATTCTTGCTTGCCGCGGCGTTTCTTCTTATTAAGCTTATTGAGGACACAAAATCCCAACGTATGACTATGCTTTGGGCTGCGGTGACAGGTGCACTTATCGGTGGGATTGTGCTGGTTAGACCTGTCTGGCCAATTCTCATCATCCTTGGAGTGGTCACCCTTCTTCGCTGCGGATTGAGGCGAAAAGGCCTCTTGATGCTGCTCACTGTAATGATTGTGAGTGCACTGACTCCTGTATACCTATGGTCTGTTCGCAACTCCGAGGTGGCGCAATTCAATGGCCTCAGCGATGTGCCAGGGAAAGCAGCATGGTTTTACCTAGCCTCCCGAGTGACAGCTCAGGCCGAGTCTCGAGATCGATGGGAAGTTCAGCGAACAGCGATGTCGACGGACAATCTTTCAGGACAATCGCTCGCACTTGCGAACAAAGAAAGGTGGGAAAAGGCAGCACAGGTATTCGCAGCCCATCCAGTATTAACGATCTGGAGTTTCGTGCTGAATGCAATTGAGCATGCTGTGCATCCGTCCCCAGGTGTATTGAGTCCTGCGCGGATGAATTTCCGTGGCGACTATTTGTTTCTAGCAATTTTATGGGCTGTATATCTCGGACTAGCTTATGTCGGCTGGCGATGTTCCCCGGATCCGGGCTGGGATGATGGACTCACAGACAAAGGCTGGTTGTTTGCAATTTTAATTGCCTGCACTGCGTTGACGTTTTCTACAGGGTTAACGTTCGGTGCGGGTGCGAGAATGAGGGCGCCACTCGAATTGATCATTCCGCTGTTGGGAGGCATCGGACTGATTCGCGTTATTCGCTCATTCCAACCGACCGAGCCCGCCGTATCTCCTGAGCGGCAGTTGTCGAATGAAATCAGTCCTAAGCCAGTGCTAGCTGTGCTTATCCCTGTATTTAACGAGGTTCAGTCAATTAAACGGCTCATCAATCGAGTACTCTCATCACCGAATGAGGTGGAGGTCAGGATTTTTATTGTTGACGATTGCAGTTCAGATGGAAGTGGGGCGGTTCTTGATGCTTTAGCGTTAGATAACTCTCGGATCACGGTCCTTCACCACAAGAATAATCAAGGAAAAGGCGCGGCAATCCGAACTGCGATAAGTGCAGCCAGTGGGGATTTTGCTATTATCCAGGATGCCGACTTTGAGTACGATCCGAATGACTATTCTCGGATTATCGCTCCTTTGATTAATGGTGCTGCGGATGCAGTATTTGGTAGTCGCTACCTGAGCGGTAATGAACGTCAGGTTAGGGGATACTGGCATTCGCTCGGTAACAGTCTTTTGACCACGTGTTTTAATATTGTTCATGACGCCCACCTGAGCGATATGGAGACATGTTATAAGGCCATGCCTTTAAGAATACTCAAGAGCCTCCGTCTGACCACGGACCGTTTCGGTATTGAGCCCGAACTTGCCGCTCGACTCATTGCTGTCAGGGCAAGGATAGTTGAAGTGCCGATTTCTTATAATCCACGTGGTTATAGTGACGGGAAGAAAATCGGTTGGAAGGATGGCCTGGAAGCTATTTACTTAATAGTGAAGTTTAAGTATTTCGATGTAATTCCTTGTTTCGATGCTGCAATGCTCCGGCATTTGGCTATGGCGAAAGCCCCACGATACCAAAAGGCTATCGCTCAAGAAATTGAACCCTTTATGGGAACACGTGTTTTAGAGGTGGGTGCAGGTGTAGGAAATTTGTCTAAACATATATTGGTCGGAAAGGAACTCATTCTTACAGAGCCGGTTAATGAATTCCGACTGCAGCTGTCCTGTAACATGGATTACCGAGACAATGTGACAATTTCAGAGCAGGATGTGTTTAGTGAACAGGGTGCGGAATGGGCAAAAAGCGTCAATCCGGATACCGTCATCAGCATCAACCAGCTTGAGTTGATGGATGACGATAAGGTGGCATTGGATTCACTTGCCTCTTCCGTTTGTCCTGGAGGTCGAGTAGTACTCCTCCTCTCAGCTCAACATAACCTCTATGGGAGCCTCGACAGTGCTCTAGGAAGACGGCGTCGATATAGCCGGGAGTCTATTAAGGGTCTTCTCAGAGCCGTAGGACTTTCGGCTGTGGAGGAGCGATGGTTTGGGAAGTTGGTTCTCATCGGATGGTTCTTCGAAAGTAAGATATGTCGCCGCCAGTTTTTCTCGCCAAAATCAGTTTCGTGGGTAGATGTGCTCTCGCCGTGTATGAAGAAAATTGATCGATGGTTGCCATGGGACGGCTTGTCGCTCCTAGTGGTTGCTCAAAAGAGTTCGCAGTGAATATGATCAAACAAATAGGGCCTAGTGAGGGCCAAGATGGTGGTCATCCGAGTTCCCCCTATTGCCTAGAAACGCTTGCCGAAAGTGTTCAGTATTATCAATGGATTTACGGAGTGATGCGTCCCTATCTAGGATCGCGCGTCATGGAACTCGGTGCTGGGATTGGTAATTTAACAGCCCTTTTGCTTGGTGATGAGCGTGCAGTAGTTGCCATCGATACCGATGAACAAATGATTGAGAGGCATCGCCAACGAGTACCGGCAACTACTCGGTTACTAATGGAGTGCGTGTCGCTTCAAGAATTGGCGCGTCGGCCATCTTATCGAGAGCGATTTGATTCAGTGATATCGGCAAACGTTCTCGAGCATGTGCCGGATGGGGAACACGATGAGATTCTCTCCTGCAGTTTTGATGTTCTACGACCAGGAGGTTATTCGGTGCACTGGGTGCCGGCTTTTGAGTCGATCTATGGAAGCCTTGATCGCCTATTCTTACATCACCGGCGATACAAGAAGAGACAACTATGCTCTCTATTTGAAAAAGCCGGGTTCAAAATTGTGAGCTGTGAGTACTGGAATCTGGTGGGATTTTTTGCGTGGTGGTTGACTGGTCGAGTCTTAGGCTCAACTGAAATTTCTCCCAGTGCGGCAGAAGTATTTGATCGATATGTTGTACCTATTGCTAGCCGCATAGAACCCAGACTGTGGCGCCCATTTGGACAGTCTCTTTTGATCGTTGCACAACGCCTCAAGCCTTAATGCGCTTGTGTGAAAATGATCGTCGAATGCTAAGCGGTCTTGTTTGAGGCCGTCTCATCGCTCAGTAGTATCTTTTTCATAGCATTTAGTACCTCTATTGGTTGTTTAATTTATTGGCGAGTTGTCGCTAGACGCTAGGATTGAGAAATATCGAATGCGCGTGCTTGCCGTCACAAATCTGTTCCCGAGTCCTCATGCTCCACACGCAGGGCGATTCATTGAACAGCAGATCCAGGGGCTCAGACGAGCAGGTATGGATGTGGAAGTGCTGCTCTTGGATCGAGTGCGCCTGGGGATGCGCATCTATGCTCATCTGCCGGCACTGGTGCAGGGAAAAATAGCTGAGTATCAGCCTGATCTTGTGCACGTCATGTACGGCGGTATCATGGCAGGACTTGTGGCGCATGTTGTGCAGGATAGACCTGTAGTGGTGAGCTTTCACGGATCGGATTTATTAGGGCAACCATTTGAGCGATTCCGTCGAAGGTTGATTGCGGGTTGTGGGGTTCTCGCGTCGAAGCAGGCGGCCAAACGGTGCAGTGGCGTGGTTCTCGTGGCTGAGCACTTACGGCAATCGCTACCAGCCGATAAGGGGAGATCACAAGTTCGGGTGATCCCTTGTGGAATCGATCTAAACCTATTTAAGCCACATGACCGTGATTATTGTTGCGGCCTGTTGGGGTGGAAGAAGGGGAGCTTCCATATCCTCTTTCAAAATACCGGCGATCCAGTTAAGCGTCCTGCGTTAGCATATGCTGCATTGGATTGTCTCAGAAAGTTAGGTGTGAATGCTGAAATCCATGAACTGTGTGGGGTCACCTACGACCAGGTGCCTGTTTGGCTCAATGCCAGTGATGCGCTCCTAGTTACATCTTTTCATGAGGGGTCCCCGACTATCGTGAAGGAGGCCTTGGCCTGTAATTTGCCGATCGTGTCTGTAGCGGTTGGCGACGTACCTCAGCGAATTAACGGTATTCGTGGCTGTTATCTCGCGGAGCCCACTCCCAAGGACTTAGCGGACAAGTTACAGAGTGTGTGCAGGCATCCCCAAAGAATAGAGGCTGGGAAGGCAATCAGCCCGCTCTCGGTGGATCATACGGCCCGCCAGCTTACCGAGTTTTATCAGGAGATGCTGCATGGCGCGGGTAGAGTAGAAACACCTTATCCTGCTTGAGGTTGAGAGTTGCACGAATAGGACCTTCAGCCAGCCATTGTGCGAAGGTTCTTGCTAGGGTGTAGTGATTGATTTAATGACCGGCTGGGTTGGCGGAATGGTATCTGTGCTCGTGGAGGAATATTCGTGCGCGCCTATATCATGTGTACCACCTTGGGGGCGAGTGATACCTGTGAGGTCATAAGGGACCTCGGTTAGAAGGACACCCTGGTTAACGGCTGGACTGCTCAACTGCAATTTGAAGTTGCCGTTAAATTCATCCACAAAACGAGGATCTACAAGCAGGTTATTCGTGTTGATCACATTACTGCCAGTATTCAATATCGTGCTGCCGTTCTTGTAGATAATGTTATTTTTAACTTCGGTTTGGGAAGCGCTGGAGGCGATATTGAGTCCTACCCCGGGCAGGTTGGCGAAAATTGTATTGTTGTAGACTTTTGTGCCGGTTGCGCTGAAACCCGATGTCCAGTGATTGCCAACATGAATGCCATTCTTGTTCCCTCTGACAATATTATTGATAGCGCGATTACCCGTGCCGTAGTCCAGCAGTATGCCTGGGGCCGACCCGCTTAGTACTGCGTTGCTATAGACGTCGTTCCCATCGATCGTGTTGTTGTCGGCAGTAACCGAGACATTGCCCGTATAGATGTGCACGCCGTGGCCGCTATTATGGTGCACCTTACCCTTTTGAACCAGGTTCCCGCTCGTCGCTAAATAATACCCGTGATCGCTGGGATCTATTCCGTTGTGATGTGCGTCACATCCTATGAATTCAAAGTAGGTCGGTGCACTCGATGAACCTCGAGTGATTAAGACACCTGAACCTGCAGCATTCTTGATTTCCGTGTTGACAAAACGAACGTGATGGGCACCATTTGTTCCGCTAACGCCGTAACTGCAACCGTAGCCAGTCGAGCAGGTTCGTTGGAGGCCGGAGGCGTCTACAATCAAGTTGCTAAACACGACATACTTGATATAGGCATGAGCGAGATTAATGACCGCTGTCCCACCGATTGGCTGCAAAACCACCGCTTCTCCTGAGTAGGCTGAAATCACTGGCGCGTCCTGCCAGGAACTGCCGGTCGGGATGGATTGTGCGTTGCTATCGATGCGTTCCGGGTATATTCCTCCCCGGATGTAGAGCGTATCACCAGCTGACAGCACGCTCAGGCCCTTCTTGATGGTTTGAAACGGCTGGAGTTCAGAGCCCGAATAGGAATCATTGCCCGTGGTGGCAACATAGTAGCTTGAGGCCTGTACCTGTAGGTTATTAACAAAGGTGATGAGCAGGCTCAAACCGAACACGATTAGATACGCGCTTCTTCTCTTCACCGTGTTTCCATAGACCATCTGGCCCTCCAGGGCTATATACGACAGATACGCAACTTTCATTTGTCAAATAAAGCAGAATGCATGCCCAGAATGGGCCTGCCTCAAGACACTCACAAAGTCATTTTTCTCAATGGTTTATGAGAATCCGCAATTACGGACACTGTTCAAAAAAGTCATCTGAAGCATGGAAGAGACTACAGCCACGTGTGCCGGCAACGGTAGGACTTAGAATCTATGGTAGTCGACCCCTCCGCGTCAAGCTCTTGCCGAAGGCTGTAAATCGGTCTGTTTCCCAAAACTAAAGGCTGAACAATGCGCATACTGATCCTTACGCAGTACTATCCCCCTGAGGTAGGAGCGGCTCAGAATCGTTTGTCCTGTCTGGCTCGTTTTCTGAAGCGAGCGGGCCATTCTGTGACTGTGCTTACGGCGGTTCCGAACTATCCGAGCGGGAATATCCATGCCCAGTATCGAAATCGATTGATTGTCGAGGAAGTTGAAGAGGGGATCACAGTCCTTCGAACCTGGTTATATACTCGGCCCGGCCTTCGATTTTTCGGAAGACTGGCGAATTACCTCTCTTTCTCTGCGTTGGCGCTGGTTATGGCCGTCAACAAGGTTGGTAGGCAGGACGTCGTGATCACAGAATGCCCCCCCCTTTTTACGGGTTTTTCTGGTTTCTTCATCAGCAAGCTGAAACGGGCTAAATTTGCGTTCAATATCTCCGATCTCTGGACCGATTCTGCGGTAGATCTCGGGATGTTGAAGAATAAAACCTTGATCGCGTTGGCGCATCGCATGGAATTGTTCCTGTATCAGAGAGCTGATTTGATCACGTGTCAGACGCAAGGAATTGTCAGTGGTGTCCGTGCGCGAGTGCCGGAGGCAACGATCGCTCTGGTTACCAATGGGATTGAGGGCGACTTTTTCAGGAAGACTGATGATGCACGAGGCAGAAGGCTACAGCGTTCGTACACTGCTTCCGGTAAGTTTGTCGTTGGGTACGCAGGTCTCCATGGCCTGATGCAGGATCTGGAAACTGTCGTTGATGCAGCACGTCTTCTCCGCGACAACGACCGGGTTGCCTTTGCCTTTTACGGTGATGGTCCTCAAAAGGTGAAACTCATGCGGCGAGTGTCGGAGGAGCGTCTGGAAAATGTTGAGTTCTTCCCCCCACAGCCTGTCGACCGGATGCCGGAGATTTTTGCGGGATTCGATGCCATGGTCGTCCCGCTTAGGGACCTTCCTGTCCTGAAAGGAGCCATCCCCTGCAAGTTGCTCGAAGCGATGGCTGCGGGGGTGCCCATTGTTTTGGCAGCTCTCGGTGAAGCCAAGCATGTGGTAGAGGCTGGGCGATGCGGTATCGTAGTTCTCCCAGAGGCGCCACAATTGATGGCAGATGCGATTTGTGCCTTACACCATAACGAGCCAATGCGTGTGAGTTTTGGTCAGAACGGCAGGCAGCATGCGTTTGAACATTACAACCGTGACCGAATTAATGAGCGATTTGAAGTAATGCTCTCCGGGCTCTGCTCGGGTGAACGCGGCGACGGTACGGCTCATTGGGTCAAGGTCTGACGTCAGTGCTGATCACGATGAGCTCGCACTTGTGAAGGTCGATCCTTTGATGAGTCTCCCGTCTCTTGGATCTGAGTATTTCTCCGGTCCATGGTGCTAACCGATCTGAGGCAATGGTCAGAAACAATGTTGAATGAAGATACCTCTTCTCTACTATCTGGCAGTCATGCCTCAGGCGCAAAAGAGGAAGAGGCGCGTATTCGCTTGGCGTATGCGCATCGGCAACCCTCAGCGCTCTATTCTTGGTTCAATCAGGGGCAGCTGTTTCGGGTGCAGCAGCTGGAGCGAGCCTTGCTGGCTGCGCTTAGACGCAATCACCTTGTCGCTCTTCGTGACAAGAGAATCCTCGAAGTGGGATGTGGGCAAGGCTATTGGATTCGGGAGTTCGTGAAATGGGGAGCATCTCCCGACAATCTAACGGGTATCGACCTCCTGGAGGATCGAATTGCGGTAGCACAACAGCTTTGCCCGAGCGGTGTGAAACTTCATTGTACCAATGCGACTCTTCTGCCGCTGAAGGATAGTCACTTCGATCTGATCTGCCAGTTCACAGTTTTTACGTCCATACTGGATAGTGCCACCAAGAAGCGGATGGCACAGGAGATGTTGCGTGTATTGAAAGATACGGGTCGCATTCTCTGGTATGACTACCACACCGACAATCCCAAGAATCGCGATGTGCGAGGTATTCGAAAACGAGAGATATTCGAACTGTTTCCTCGGTGTGATATTCAGCTTCATCGAGTAACCCTCGCACCTCCAGTTTCACGCAGGGTTGCTCCCTATTCGTGGCTGGGCTGCATGGTATGTGAATCGCTCAAAATCATGAACACCCATTACTTGGGCATCATCCGCAAGCAGTAAGGAGATTCTCTCTTCTTCGGAATCCACACGGTGCTAACAGTGGTCGGAAGCGAAAATTGCTGCCGATCTGTAAGTTTGTATCTTGCCAATGGGTTTAGACGATCAAAAGAAATGAGCGCCTTTTTCCCCTAGGGACATCACCAGCTAGACAAGTAATCTGTAGCCTCATTGTCGGAGTTCGCCTCAATACGAGCCATTAGTTGCGTATTCGAGGAGGGTAGGCCGACACCCTGCCGGGAAGCTCTAAAGAACGCCCTATAGGTGATGGCAGAACCACGGCTCCTCTGGTCGGGAAATGCGTTTACCGGTCCATCTTTATTCGACCTCAATCTCACACCGTTGGACGAATCCCGATTGCCTTTGTCCACTGCCGTTATTGTTGCTGCGACTAGTGTGTCACTAGTAGTCAGTTCACAAGATTTTATCTCGCCTCACCTGTTAACTAAGAAGGGATGATTTGTATGAATACAGATCAGACTGCATCCACATCAAAAGTGCCTCAATTAGCAGTTGTCGGGTCCGGATACTGGGGGAAAAATCTTGTCCGTAACTTTGCCGAACTCGGTGCCTTGGCGGTGATCTGCGACACGGATAAGGTCACGCGGGATGCCTTGGCTGCCCAGTATCCGGGCTGTCGTGCGGTCGCCGACTTTGCCGAGGTACTGCAGGACGAGAGTATTCAGGCTGTGTCGATTGCCACGCCGGCTGAGACCCACGGGGCGTTGGTGCGACAAGCGCTCCTGGCGGGGAAAGATGTTTTGGTCGAGAAGCCGCTGTGCTTGATCGAGGACGAAGCCCGATCGTTGGTGGCGTTGGCCAAACAGCAGGGGCGTCTCCTCATGGTCGGCCATCTACTCTGGTATCACCCGGCGATTCTCAAGCTCAAAGCGTTGATCGATAGCGGGGAGTTGGGGCGCATTCAGTACGTGTATTCCAATCGATTGAATCTCGGAAAGATCCGCCGCGAAGAGAACATTCTGTGGTCCTTCGCGCCGCATGACGTCTCCGTGGTTCTTGGTTTGCTGGGCGAAATGCCGAATGCCGTGTCGGCGCAGGGGGGCAACTATCTTCATCAGGAGATCGCCGATATTACGGTCACGATGCTGTCGTTTCCCAGCGGGGTGAAATCGCACATCTTCGTGTCCTGGCTGCATCCGTTCAAGGAGCAGAAGTTGATCGTCGTCGGCGATCGCAAAATGGCGGTTTTCGACGACATGGAGAAGAAAGACAAGCTTTTGCTGTATCCGCACTCGATCCAATGGAAGGGGCAGGTCCCAGTGGCGAACAGGGCTGAGGCGCAACCGGTGGAGCTGGACAAGTCCGAACCGCTTCGCGAGGAGTGCGCCCACTTTCTCGAGTGTCTGCAGACTCGCCGTCGTCCACGGACAGATGGAGAGGAAGGGTTGAGGGTCCTTTCGGTGCTGCAGCGATGTCAGGAAGCCCTGGAACGGAAGGAGCGCAGGCACATGCCGACTTCGTCCCCAGCGCCGCGCTCCTGGTTTGCGCACGGGTCGGCCTTCATCGACGAGGGCGTGGACATCGGGGAAGGAACCAGTATCTGGCATGTTTCGCATGTCTTGAAAGGATCCAAAATCGGTCAGTCCTGCAAGATTGGGCAGAATGTGGTGATTGGCCCGAACGCCGTCCTCGGCAACGGTGTGAAGGTGCAGAATAACGTGTCGGTCTACGAAGGGGTCACGCTGGAAGACCATGTGTTTTGCGGTCCCTCCATGGTGTTCACCAACGTATTTAACCCGCGCAGCGAGATCCCTCGCATGTCGGAGCTGAAACCGACGCTGGTGAAGCGAGGCGCCACGCTTGGCGCCAATTGCACGATTGTGTGCGGCACGACTATCGGACGATATGCCTTTGTCGGGGCCGGGGCGGTGGTGACCAGGGACGTTCCGGACTATGCCTGTGTGATGGGATCTCCCGCCAGGGTCTCCGGATGGATGTGCGAATGCGGCGAGAAACTGACATGGCAAGCGGAGACCTCGCACTGTGCCTGTGGGGCGCGTTATCGCAAGGCTGCATCTGGAGTGTCGCGCGTGCCGGCCGATTCCGGGGTTGAAGAACAGCCGGCGGTGTTAGCGACGGTCTTGGAAGGGTAGTTATGGCTACTGGGATGACACAGACGATGGTGGCTCGCTCCCTCAGCAAGGGGAGCGAGCGCGTTCTCACGCAGTGTCCGCTCTGTGAGGGAACCGATCTGCACGCCGTCTATCGCTTTGCTCAGTTCTCCGTGCTCAAGTGTCGCGGATGCGGGGGATCCTGGCGCACCAACATGTATTCCGCCGGCGATATCACCGCCATGTATACCGGAGAAGAATATTCGCGCAATCCCTATTTTTCCTATGACGTCCGGGAGTTCAAGGAGCTGGCCAGGGGGCGGTATGCCAACTACGTCAAGGCGCTTTCGGCGATCGAATCCATGGTTGGGGTTGGGAAATTGCTGGATGTCGGCTGCGGGTCCGGGGCGTTCCTGAATCTGGCTCAACAGCGTGGATGGAAGGTCTCCGGGGTCGAACTGTCGCCGGAGTTGAGTCAGGTCTCGCGACGCGCCGTTCGGACTGAGGTGATAACGGCCTCGTTCGAATCGGTGGAGCTGCCCGCCGCAGCCTATGATGTGATTACCATGTGGGACATCATCGAACACGTGGTCGATCCGGTCCTGTGTTTGGAAAAGGTCAGTCGGTTGCTGAAGCCGGGAGGTGTCGCCCTCTTCTGCACTCCGGATGAAGATAGCCTGCTCGCCCGCGCCGGACTGTTTCTGTACCGGATTTCCGGAGGGAGAGTGTCTTATCCGGCCTTGGCTCTTCATCCCACCTACCATACGTATTTCTTTTCCAGGAACGGGTTTAGCTCCCTGGTCGGGAAAAGCGGGATGCAGGCGGTGCGCTGTTACTCGCAGGAAGCGTTCTTCGAGCATTCGCAACTCCCGAGCCCTGTCGTGAAGTGGGGGATCTGGGCGATCGAAAAACTGAGTGCGCTTGCCGATCGACGGTACGAAATTGTGTGCTTGGCCCAAAAGCCTCGATAAGAGGGTCCGCAGACTGCCGGTCCTTCGTCGACCCGACTAACAATCTGAATCAACGCGCCTCGATCCTCAGGTCTCTGTCCTGTAATCCCGTTCTCGCTGCTGCAAGCCATCTAATTTTTGGAGCCTGTCATGCTCGTCACCACGTCATCCGAACCGATCGCGCCGGCTGAACACCTGACTTCCTCGAAGGAGGAGCCTCTCCGCCAAGACCGGGGAGGCACCGATCAGCCGCTGGTCTCGATCGTCATTCCGGCGTTCAACGAGGGTGCGATGTTGCCCTCGACCTTAGCGAAGGTCTGCCGGTACATGAGCACCCTGGACGCGCAGTATCGGTGGGAAATCATCGTCGTCAATGACGGCAGCACGGACCATACCGCGCTGGTCGCCGAGGAGTTCTCCAAGGGACGGAACGAGATTCGGGTGGTGCATCATCCGAAGAATCGAGGCCTTGGCTATGCGCTCCGTACGGGATTTCAGAGCAGCCTGGGCCGGTACGTGGTCGTGCTTGACTGCGATCTGAGTTATGCGCCTGAACATGTCGGAGAGTTACTCGATCGGATTCAACAGACTCAGGCCACGATAGTGGTGGCATCGCCGTATGCAGTCGGCGGACAGGTCAGCGACGTGCCGTGGCTTCGACGCACGATGAGCCGGTGGGCCAATCGGTTTTTGGCCGGTTTCGCCCGCTGCAACCTCTCGACCCTGACCGGCATGGTGCGCGTGTATGACGGACCGTTCATCCGGGCGATGAGCCTGAGGGCTCGCGGTCAGGAGATCAGCCCCGAAATCATTTACAAGGGGGTGTTGCTTCGGGCTCAGATTGAGGAAATCCCCGCGCATCTCGACTGGAGACTTCAGCACGAGGCGGGCAAGGGGCGGAACTCCAGCATGAAGATGCTGCCGCACGTGCTCTCGACGATCGTGTCGGGATTCATCTTCCGCCCGTTCATGTTTTTTCTGCTCCCCGGCATGGTGCTCGCGGTGCTCGCCGTCTACGCCGATGCCTGGATGCTCATTCATTTTTATGACGCCTATGCGCCGCTGATTCAACACGATTGGATCATGACGCGTGCTTCCCTGGCGGTCGCACAAGCCTATCAGGCGTTTCCTCACACCTTCATCATCGGAGGGCTGTCGTCGATGCTGAGTATTCAATTGATCAGCCTCGGGTTGTTGTCCATGCAGAGCAAGCGGTATTTCGAAGAAACGTTCCATCTGGTCAATTCGATGTATCGGTATTCACGAGACAACGAACACGTGTGACAGTCGACGACGAGAGAGATAAGAATCCGACGCGACCGAAGACAAAGTGCGTCGTGCAGGTTTCACATCGGGCACAACCACGAAAGAGCGGCGAGCGCATGTCACTATCATCGGCTTCATCCAAGTACATTCTGGTGACGGGAGTGGCGGGATTTTTGGGTTCGCATTTCTTAGACCGCCTGTTGGCCGCCGGCCATCGGGTCATCGGAATGGATGATCTGTCAAAGGGGTCGTTGAGCAACATTGCGGCACATCTGGGCAATCCTGCCTTTCGATTTCTCGAGCGCGATGCGACCGACCCCGCCGCATTCAGCGACCTCGGCGAGGACGCCGACTGCCTCGTGCATCTGGCCTCGCACAAGATTCCCCGGTACGGCAATGCCCTGGCGACCCTTCGCGTCAATACACGAAGCTGTGAAAACGTCTTGGAGTTGGCCCGAAAGGCGGGTTGCAAAGCTGTGCTGGCGTCGACTTCCGACGTGTATGGACGAAATCCCAGGCTGCCGTTCGCTGAAGATGATGATTCTGTCTTCGGCTCTTCGAAGGTCGCCCGTTGGGGCTATGCCGTGTCCAAACTGTTCACCGAACACTTAGCGTTCGCCTATCAGGAGGCCTATGGGCTTCCGGTCTCGGTGTTGAGATTCTTCGGATCCTATGGACCAAGAAATCATGTCAGTTGGTGGGGAGGCCCGCAGGCGGTGTTTATCGATGCCATTTTGAACGATCGGGACATTTCCATTCACGGCGACGGCCTGCAGACGCGCAGCTTCACCTACGTCGCCGACACCGTCGACGGAATCTATGCCGCGATGATCACGCCTGAGGCCAACGGTGAAATTTTGAATGTGGGCTCCACGCACGAGATCACCATTCTCGATCTCGCTCGCACCATTCACAGGCTGGCCGGGACGCCATGGCCGCTCAAATGCACCTTTGTTTCCTACGAAAGCTTTACCGGCGGCAAGTATGAAGATGTTCGGAGACGCGTGCCCGACATCGAGCGGTCACAGCGGATCCTGGGTATTACGGCGCGGGTCGGGCTGGAAGAGGGGCTGTTGCAGACCATTAATTGGCAGCGATCGCTCGTGAGTCCGACGGTCGTGGCCAGCGAGTCGCCAAGCTTGCAGGAGACGGCGATCAGGATCTAAGCCGTTTGACATCGAGACTGGAAGGGGTGTGCCGTTGCGTGTCGGAATAATCGGTGCGGGAATCATGGGGCTGGCATTGGCTCAACGCCTTTCGGCCAGAGGCGTCCGTGTGACCGTGTTGGAGCGCGAGCGTCAGGCCGGCGGGTTGACGACCTATCATGATTACGGCCTCTTCTGGTGGGATCGTTTCTATCACGTGATCCTGTCCTCCGATACCCAGCTCATTCAGTATCTCCATGAAATCGGGTTGGGTGATCGCCTGCGATGGAGTGCGGCGCGAGCCGGCCTCTATGCGAAGGGACGCTTTTATTCAGTCAGCACCACGCTGGAATTGTTGCGATTTCCCCTGGTTGGAATCATTGGAAAACTACGATTAGCGCGCACGATTCTCGCGTGTAATCGAATTCGGGATTGGCGGGAGCTGGAGTCAGTGTCCGTGGAGGAGTGGCTGATTCGTATGTGCGGGCGCCGCACCTATGAGGCCTTTTGGAAGCCCCTGCTGTTAGCCAAGTTGGGAGCACAGTACAAACGAGTGTCGGCGGTGTTTATCTGGTCGTACATCACCCGCCTGTTTTCCACCCGTGACACGACGGCCCAACGGAATCAATTGGGCTATGTATCCGGCGGGTATCGCACGGTCATCACTCGGCTCGAAGAGCTGATTCAGGCGGCCGGTGGAACAATCAGGCTGAATACCCCTGTCCAAGCCATCGAGCCAGGCGCGCATGCCGGCATCACCATCAAGATAAACGGCGGTCATGAGCATTTTGATAAAGTCATTTGGACCGGCCCGATCGATGCGGGCAGTCCCTTGGCGACGCAGGGACTTGTGTCGGTAGAAGCCTCGGCCGACCCTATCGAGTATCTGGGGGTGGTGTGTCCGGTGTTGGTGACGCGGCGGCCGCTGCTGCCGTACTACACCTTAAATCTTGCCGACGCCGATGTGCCCTTTACCGGAGTGATCGGCATGAGCAGTATTGTGCCGACCGACGAGACGGCGGGCTATTACCTCACCTATTTTCCGAAGTATGTGCCGACCGGTGATCCGGAGTTCCACCTCCCTGACGAGACGATTACCCAGCGGTTCTTTGAGGGGGCGCGCAGGCTGTTTCCGGATCTCCGCGAGTCGGATGTCGTCGGTCTGCATCTCAACAAGGCTGCGAAGGTCCAACCTCTGCAAGTGTTGGATTACTCGAAGCGGGTCCCTCGTGTCACGACGCGGCATACAGATTTCTTCGTCCTCAATACCTCGCAATTCGTGAACTCGACGCTGAACAACAATGCTGTTATTCGAGCCGTGAACGAGTTCGTCCAGGAACATCATCTCTGCTTCGAGACGGCGGAGGATCGATCCGCATCCGCTCTTTCGACCCTGTCCAGTCCATAGATTGGATCATATGAAGATGCCTGTCATGTCTGAGTCATCTTCCGTGAAAATCAAAAAGGAAGCAATGAGCAAGCCAATCGCAAGTCTTTCCTGCGACCTGGACGATAAGTGGGCCTATATGAAGACCCACGGCAATCCTGCTTGGAAAACGCTGCCGTCGTACCTCGATGTGGTAGTGCCTCGAATTCTCGCCCACCTCGACGGGCATGACCTCAAGGCCACATTTTTTCTCGTCGGGCAGGATGCCGCGCTAGAAAGAAACCAGGACCAGTTCAGGGCCATTGCCGCGGCAGGGCATGAGATCGGGAGCCATTCGTTTCATCACGATCCCTGGCTGCACCGGTACGATGAAGCCGGCATGGCTCGTGAACTATCGATGGCTGAGGAGCACATCGAACGGGCGACGGGGCAACGACCGATCGGGTTCCGGGGGCCCGGTTACAGCCTGTCGGAAACCACGGTCACCGAACTGGCCAGACGGGGATATCTCTATGATGCCTCCACGCTGCCCACGTTCATCGGTCCCCTGGCGCGCGCGTATTTCTTTATGTCCAGTGCCTTCACCCGGGAAGAAGCCGACTGTCGGAGCACGATTTTCGGCGGATTGCGTGACGGGTTCAGGAGGATTCAGCCCTATCGGTGGGATGTGGGCGGGCAAGGCCTCATTGAAATTCCCGTGACGACGATGCCCTTTTTTCGGGTCCCGATTCACTTTAGCTATGTGGTGTATCTGAGTCTCTATTCCCGGATGTTGGCCGAGCAATATTTTCGCACGTCCTTACAACTCTGTCGGCTCGCCGGTGTCGAACCATCCTTGTTGCTCCACCCGTTGGATTTTTTAGGCAGTCATGAATCGACGGGAGTCGAGTTTTTCCCCGGCATGAAATTGCCGCTGGCTGAAAAGCTGGACATGATCGATGCGTTGCTTGCCGCACTGAGTGACACCTTCCGCGTCGTCACGATGCGCGACCATGCCACGGCAGTCGCTCAGAGAACGACGCTCCCGCTGCTCACTGCGGCGATGTAGCGCCCGTCGTTGTTCCAAGTTATGCGCTGTTCCTATGCGAGGCCGGTCCTGTCATCCGGTGAGGGTATGTCCCCCAATCAAGGAGTTGCTGTATGAACGTGCCACTGCTCGACCTGAAAGCTCAACATGAACCGATTCGGAAAGACCTGCTGGCCGCCATGGAACGGGTACTCGACCAGAACAACTTTATTCTGGGCCGTGAGGTGAGCGAACTGGAAGAGAAGGTCGCAGCCTATTCCGGCACCCGATACGCCATCGGCGTGTCTTCGGGAACCGATGCGCTGGTGGCGGCACTCATGGCATTGGATCTCAAACCCGGCGACGAAGTCATCACCACGCCGCTCTCATTTTTCGCCACGGTGGGTGCGATCGTTCGCGTCGGAGCCACGCCGGTTTTCGTCGACATCGATCCCATCACCTACAACCTTGATGCGAGGCAGATTGCCGCCGCCGTCACTCCGCGTACCAAGGCCATCATTCCGGTGCATCTCTATGGTCAGTGCGCCGATATGACACCGATTCTTCAGGTGGCTTTAGCGCACAATCTGGCGGTGGTGGAGGATGCGGCACAAGCCATCGGGGCGGAGTATGGCGATGGACGCAGGGCGGGGAGCATGGGGACGATGGGGTGTTTCTCGTTTTTCCCAAGCAAGAACCTGGGCGGACTGGGTGACGGCGGTATGATCGTGACCAATGACGAGCACCTCGCTGAGCGCCTGCGGGTACTCCGCGTCCAGGGCGGAAAGCCCAAGTACTACCATCGTATTCTCGGCGGAAATTTCAGGCTCGACACGATCCAGGCTGCCGTATTGAACGTCAAGTTACCCTATTTGGATCGCTGGACGGCCCTCCGCCAGCACCATGCCGATCTCTACGAATCGCTGTTCCGATCCCTCAACGTCGAATCGGAGTTCGGCATACGCCTCCCGCAGGCGGTCTACAAGCAGCAGGGGGTTCGGCACTACCACATATACAACCAGTTTGTGATCGGTGTGCCTAAACGGGATGCGCTACGTGACTATCTCAAAGCCAAGGGCATCGGCACGGAGATCTACTATCCGGTCCCGCTCCACCGGCAGGAATGCCTTCAGAGCCTGGGATACAAGGAAGGGGACTATCCTGAGGCCGAGCGCGCTTGTCGAGAGTTGGTGGCGCTTCCGATCTATCCTGAGTTGAATGAAGATCAACAGCATTATGTGGCTCAGACCGTGCGCGAGGGACTTGCGCAATGAAAGTCGTCTCGATCATCGGCGCACGTCCGCAATTCATCAAGTGTGCGCCCGTGTCTCGTGAGTTGCGCGCAGTGGCCGATGAGGTGCTGGTGCATACGGGACAACATTATGACGATGCCATGAGCGGCGTCTTCTTTCGTGAGCTCGGCATTCCCGCTCCGCAATACCAGCTCGGCGTGGGCTCCGGGCCGCATGGACAGCAGACCGGAGCGATGCTGACCGGCATTGAGCAGATTCTAGAGAAGGAAGCGCCGGACGCCGTGCTGGTTTATGGTGATACCAATTCGACTCTTGCCGGGGCCCTGGCTGCGTCAAAGCTTCATGTGCCGGTGGTGCACGTGGAAGCGGGACTCCGGAGTTTCAACCGCAGAATGCCGGAGGAAATCAACCGGGTGGTGACCGATCAACTCTCTGCGTTGCTGCTGTGCCCGACCGACACAGCCGTCGAAAACCTTCGACGGGAGGGGGTCACCGCCGGCGTGCATCTGGTCGGCGACGTCATGTATGACGCACTGCTGGATACCGCTGATCGTGCGCAGGGCGCCTCGACGATACTCGAGCGGTTGGGCCTCACGCCTCGGCAGTATCTGTTGGCGACCGTGCATCGCGCAGACAATACCGATCGGTTGCCGCAATTGGCGCAGATCATGACCGCGCTTCGTACCCTGGTCGATACCGGGCTGCCCGTTGTGTTTCCCGTTCACCCGAGGACTCGCAAGCAACTGGGGTCCATTGCCTGTGAGCATTCCGACCGGCTGCTGCTGATTGATCCGGTGTCCTATCTGGACATGGTCCGTTTGGAATCCATGGCTCAGGCGATTGTGACGGACTCGGGCGGCATACAAAAGGAAGCGTATTGGCTCGGGGTGCCTTGTATCACGCTTCGGGAGGAGACCGAGTGGGTCGAGACCGTCGAGCGCGGATGGAATCGTCTGGTGGGGACTCATCCGGAGTCCATCGTGAACGCCGTCCTGACCGCCGGTCCAGGCCGGTCGGGCGAGTGGCCCTGGCGGAGGGGCGAAGCATCTCAAGCGGTTGCCCGAATTCTCGATCATGGTTTCTCCGAACCGACGGTTGTTGGCCTGTCAGGCTCGCGGTCCCTGCAAGGGAGGTAACGAGAGAGCCTTGCGTCTGTTCAGGAGTGTCACATCATGTCAGTCTCTCAGTCGCCGGTGTTGCCCTGCGTTGGCTCGAAGCGGCGCGGGAACAATAGTCTGGCGGCGCGACCGAGTGGTCATGACGCTGTTGGGACTGTATCTCGTGTATGTCGTGATATTCGGGCTAGCACCCTTTACGTGGTCGCTTCCCCATGCCGCTTCAATTACCGAGCTATTTGTCGATCATTTCGAGGGCTGGTCTGGATTTTCCAACGTCACTTCGTGGGATGTTTGGAGCAACGTTGTTTTTTTCATTCCATGCGGGGGCTTGATGGTCCTGTTGCCGGGGATGTCCCGGCGACCCTGGTTTATCAGGCTGCTCCTTGCCTTCATCGGGGCGGCCGCACTGAGTTCCGGAGTGGAACTGGCCCAGCTCTTGTTCACACGTGCCCCGTCCTTCGTGGATATTGTCTGTAACACCGTGGGTGGCATGGCGGGCGGCGTACTGGGGGTGCTTGCGAACACGGCCTATCACGCCTCTGGCGAGGTCTGGGCCAAGACCTGTTACGCGACTGCATGGCTGGGATGGATAGTGGCGGGATACGTCCTCTTGTTGGCTTTCTTCACTGCATGGCCGTTTCCGTTGGCGAGTGATTTCAGTAACTGGAATCCGACCTACCGACTCTTGCTCGGGAACGAAGGGACCATGAATCGACCCTGGCTGGGGACCTTCCATTTGGTCGCGGTGTACGATCGTGCGTTGCCGTCCGATGAAATCACAACCCATTTTTCCTTGGGGCCTCTGGTTGATTCTCAGGAGAGGCGAACGAAACAGGGACTGGTTCTCTACTACGACTTTTCCGAGCAGGCCGGAGCCATCGTTCATGATCGGGCTGCGAAGGGGCCCTCCACGGATCTGTATATCCAGGATCTGTCGCGCACTGCGTGGGTGTTTCCCAATGGGCTCACCCTCAGTGCGGATACGGTGATTGCGTCCCGTCTCGCACCAGACCAAGTGGTTGGCGGCGGGCTGCTTGCCGACAAGGAGTTGTCGGTTGAGGCGTGGGTGACTCCGGCAGATTTGGCGCAGACCGGGCCGGCCAGAATTGTTTCGTTTTCAAAAAATACAGACGTGCGTAACTTCACGCTCGGGCAACAATCCAAGGATGTCGTCTTTCGTCTGCGCACCCCGATTTCAGGATACAACGGTGCCAATCCTGCGTTATCAACCAGTGATGCGCCCTTGACCCGTGCGACCCAGCACATCGTGGCGACGTACCGCGAGGGAACAGAAACGATGTACGTCGACGGCATCGAGCGGGCGCGAGTGCGCTTACAACCCCGCGAGTCTCTACGCCGGATCGTCGCAGGTTATACGGGTGACTCGCTCGAATGGTCGCTGTACTCCGCCATGGTATTTCCCCTGGGGCTTTTGAGCAGTCTCTACTATCAAATCAAGTCTGTCGCTTCGGCAAGGCTCTGTGCCGTGAGTAGCGCCTTGGGCGTTCTCGTCGTGCTCGATGGTCTGTACCTGCTGACTATGTCCACACCGCTGAGTCTCTTTTTGCTCATGGTTGGCGCAGGCACGATTCTGGTGTCCGTCTTCTGGGCTTCGTTCTTTTTCGATCGCCTCTGATTGAATTGAGTGGTAGGGCCTCTCCGGCGATTCACCACACACCACTATCATTCAGGTCTTGGAAATCTTGATCCGGAATCTATCGGGTCATATGTGTTCGTATCAGCGCATCGTCAGTTGTTGAAGGAGACCTACTCATGTCCGAATTTCTGCCCTTTCATATGCCTGATATCGGGGAAGAGGAAGTCAGCGAAGTTGTCCAGGTCCTCCGGTCCGGATGGCTGACGACCGGCACCAAGGCCAAACAATTTGAGAACGAGTTCGCTGCGATGGTCGGCGCCCGGCATGCGATTGCGGTGAATTCCTGCACGGCTGCCTTACATCTGGCATTGGAAGCCATCGGGGTTCGCGAAGGGGACGAAGTGATCGTACCGACGATGACCTTTGCGGCTACTGCCGAAGTGGTGGCTTATCTGAAGGCGAAGCCGATCCTGGTGGATTGCACGCCCGATACGCTGAACATTTCTCCGGACTGCATCGAACGGGCGATTACCCCGCGAACGAAAGCGATCGTGCCGGTTCACTTCGCGGGGCATCCTTGCGAAATGAGTCGGATTCAGGCGATTGCCCGCGCACACAATCTTGCCGTCATCGAGGATGCCGCGCATGCGCTCCCCGCGCGGTACCGGGGGAAGATGATCGGGAGTCTGTCGGAACTGACCTGCTTTTCGTTCTATGCCACGAAGAACATCACGACGGGAGAGGGTGGCATGGTGACCACGGATGATTCAGCCCTTGCCGCCCGTGTCCGGATCATGAGTCTGCATGGACTCAGTCGCGATGCATGGAGTCGCTATACGGCCCAGGGGTCGTGGTATTACGAGATCCTCTCTCCGGGTTTCAAATACAACCTGACGGATATTGCCGCCGCGTTGGGGTTGGCGCAGTTGGCCAAATGCGATCGATTCTGGAAATCGCGTGATCGTCTGGCCGCGCTCTATCGCGACGGTTTTCATGATGTGCCGGAAATTCTCTGTCCTTCTGCGGCCGCTCATGTCCAGCATGCCTGGCATCTCTATGTGATCCGATTGAATCTCGAAGCCCTGCGCATCGACCGAAACGAGTTCATTGCGCAGTTACAGCAGGCGGGGATTGGGTGCAGCGTGCATTTCATTCCGCTCCACCTGCATCCCTACTATCGAGAGACGTATGGGTATCAACCGAGTGATTTTCCGACGGCGCAGGCCGCTTTTGAACGAATCGTGTCTTTACCTCTGTACCCGAAGATGACGGAGGCCGATATTCAGCGTGTCATCACGGTGGTGAGGGATATTGTGAAAGGGAATCGGAGATGATAAAGCGTGCCGTCGATGTCGTTGTCGCTCTACTCGCCCTCACGGTGAGTGGGCCGCTGTGGCTGATCGCCGCAGTTCTGATCAAGCTTGAGTCGCCGGGCCCCGTCTTTTTTACGCAAAGACGTATCGGTCGGAACTTTCGGCCGTTTTTTATCTATAAATTCCGCACGATGGTTGCGGGTGCCGAGGCCTTGGGAGGGCCGATCACGGTCGGGCAGGACGCGAGGGTGACCAGGGTCGGCAGTGTTCTGCGACGTACCAAGCTGGATGAATTGCCTCAATTGCTGAACATTCTGTTTGGGGATATGAGCCTGGTTGGTCCCAGGCCGGAAGTCGCTCGGTATGTTGATATGTTTTCGGATGCGTACGCAGAGATTCTCTCCGTGCGTCCCGGGCTGACCGATCTTGCGTCCCTGAAGTACATCGACGAGGCGGCCGTTCTTGCTGCTGCCGCCAATCCCGTCGAAGAATACGTGATGGTCATCCTGCCTGAAAAAATCAAACTGGCGAAGTTTTATGTTCAGCATGCATCGACCCTATTGGATTTGGCGATCGTTGCCCAGACGCTGCTCTGTCTGTTGAAGATCCCGCTGCTGGTGTGTGATTTGCCGGATCTCCAGGTGACGCGACCTTCGCAGGCATCCGACATTGGTCCGCGAGTGATCGCCTTTGTGTTGAAATGGCGGCGCCCCCTGATTATGTTGCTCGAAATCGGCCTGATGATCTTGGCCAACTACCTGGCATTCTGGCTGCGGTTCGATGGGCGGATCCCGGATGCGGAGTGGGGAACCTTTCTCCTTGTGTTGCCATGGCTGGTGATGATTCGCACCGCAGCCTTTTTCATGTTTCGCCTCAACGAAGGGCTCTGGAGATACACCAGCCTCTGGGATGTGCAGAACATCGTCATCGGGGTGATCACCAGCACGGTGGTTCTCTATGGATGGACACGCTGGGGTATGGGGGTGACCGGATACCCGCGCTCGATTTTTATTGTCGATGCGATGCTGCTTATCGGATTTGTCGCCGGTGTGCGACTCCCCAGGCGGATGCTGCGCGAGGTGGTGATTTATCGCCCGAAAAAAACCGTCCTTATTATCGGTGCCGGTGACCGGGGCGAACGAATCGTGCGAGAAATGAGACAGAGTCCGACCTCCCGCTACCAGCCGATCGGATTTATCGACGATCGTGCTCCCCTTCGCCACAAGAGAATTCATGGGGTCAAGGTGCTTGGCGCACGCGGGGAGTTGGCTCCGATTCTCTCAGCCGAAAGGCCGGATGAGGTCGTGCTGGCTCTTCCGCACGTGACCCCTGACGTCTTGCGGCAGATCATGTCGGCCATCGGCCCCTTTAAAGTCTCGGTGAAGATGTTGCCGAGTATGCAGGAGTTGTTGGGTGATCGAAGTGTGGTGAGTCAAATCAGAAACGTGGCCGTGGAGGACCTATTAGCCCGGGCGCCGGTGCAATTGGAGACCGACGCTATGGTCGATATGATTGCGGGCCGGCGGGTGCTGATTACCGGCGCCGGTGGTTCGATCGGCTCCGAACTGTCGCGCCAGATCGCCGCCATGCGACCCGAATCCGTGGTCCTCTATGAACGGCATGAGAACAGTCTGTATACCATCGCCAAGGAGTTGGAGGATCAGGGGTTGTCTTCGCTGATCCACCCCGTACTTGGTGACGTGACAGACCGACGCCGCCTTATGGAAACGATGACCCGGTATCGGCCCTGCATCGTATTCCATGCGGCTGCCCACAAACATGTCCCGCTTGTGGAACTCAACCCATCGGAAGCGCTGAAGAATAACTGTCTTGGGACGCGGATCGCCGCAGAAACCGCAGATCGTTGCGGGGTGGAACGATTTGTCCTGATTTCGACGGACAAAGCCGTGAATCCCACCAGCGTGATGGGAGCCACGAAACGTGCGGCTGAGCTGATTGTGCAGGACATGGCCGATCGTAGCGCGACACGGTTCCTGACCGTCCGGTTCGGAAACGTGCTGGGTAGCAACGGTAGCGTGTTGCTGCGGTTTCAAGAACAGATCCGGGCAGGTGGTCCCGTGACCGTCACCCATCCCGACATCCGCCGTTTCTTTATGTTGATTCCCGAAGCCGTTCACCTAGTTTTGGAGGCTGCGACCTTGGGTGAACAGGGGGCCACCTACGTTCTCGATATGGGCGAGCAGATTAAGGTGCTGGACCTCGCGAGGAATCTCATCCGTTTGTCCGGGTTTGTGCCGGGGCGGGAGATTCCGATCCGTTTTGTCGGATTACGGCCGGGTGAAAAGCTGTATGAAGAGTTGGTCGGTACGGAAGAAATAGCGGAGCGGTCTTCCCTGGGCAAGATTTTGCGGATTCGTCGGCTGAGCGGAACAGATGTGAGCAAGGTTGCCGGCATGATGATGGCCATAGAAGCAGCGGCCTACTTGAACAACTCTGCCAAGGCGATCGAACGGTTGCGCGAACTCGTTCCGGAGTTTCGCCCTCCGGACAAGGTCGAAGATGTGGGTCTGTTAGGCACCGAGTGGATTGAGGACGAGGCGGCCATTTCGGCGCCTCATCCGTAACCTAAGCCGCTCACTGGGTTGAGGAGCGCGTGGATGGTTCTGCGCATTCGAGGGTAGGATTCGGGTTCGGCGGCATCAAGCATCGTTATCCGTATGTTGAGCGTAAGAGGTAAGGTGGAGGCTATGGGTCAAACTACTAGTGTGGCGCAGAATGGTAATTCCGCAGCAAACCTGGTCCATGAGTATTGGGGCATGGTGTTGCGCCGCAAATGGATCCTTCTCGGCGCAATTGTGCTTTCTTTGGGGGCCGCGTTCATCTACTCCAAGGTGGCTACGAAAGTGTATCGCTCGGATACGTTGATCCTGCTTGAGGATCAGAAGGTGCCTGAAAGTTACGTGCAGTCAAACGCTGAGGGTAACAGTAATTTCGACCGCCGCATTTTTGTCATTGAAACTCAAGTGCGCGACCGCATGCGCCTCGACGCAATTCGCAAGGAGTTGAATCTCTATCCGGCGCAAGTGGAGGAATTCGGCCCGGAATGGGCGGTACTCCAAATGAATGCCGCGCTGGAGGTGACAACCGTCAGCAAGGGCAATATGCCCGGCCAGAACATGATCGGCGCTTTCACGGTCTCCTTCGCTCATGAGGATCCGGCTACGGCCATGAATGTCATCTCGAAGATCTCGGCCATGCTCATTGACGAGGATCTCAAGGATCGTACGAAAGCGGCAGAAGGGACCACTGAGTTTCTTGATAACGAAGTGAGCCGGACGCGAGTGCAGCTCGACAGGAAAGAGGAAGAAATCAGCCAGTTTAAATCGCAACATGTCGGCCAGCTTCCGCAGCAGATTGAGGCCAATCTGCGCGCGCTCGATCGCTTACATGATGATCTCAATCTGGTGAGCGAAAGTATCCATCGTCAATCGGACCGGCTCGTGATGGTGGAGAATGCGCTTCAGAAGTACCTCGAGTTCGGTGTCACGATTCCTGCGCTGGTCAATGGCCCGGTCCAGCCCAATCCGTCGTTCGCCCGCCTGAATGACTTGAAAAATAAACTGACGCAGCTGGAATCTGAATTCTGGGACGGGTATCCCGAGGTTGCCCTGACGAAAGAGGAGATCAACCAGCTTGAGCAGAAGCTGCATCGCCAATATGGTCCGGATTCCGCGGGATCGAATGAGCAAACGAAAGATCCCTACTATCAGGACCTGAAGAAACAACGAAGTGAATTAGGGAGCGAGCTGGGGTTGCTCAAACAGCGGCAGCAGACGCTTCGGGCTGAGAAGAAGAACTATGACAGCCGTGTCGAGACCGCCCCAGCGATCGAACAAGGCCTGCTTACGCTCATGCGGGATTATGAGAATCTCAAAGGGAGCTATCAATCGCTGTTGGACAAACGGCTGCATGCGTCTGTTGCGGAGAACCTGGAAAAGCGGCAGAAGGGCGCGCAGCTGAAAATCTTGGAACGACCGAAGTTCCCACGGGTCCCCGAACGGCCGAATCAGCCACGTGTGTTGATGCTCGGTTTGCTCATGGGTTGTGCCATGGGAGTCGGACTGGCGGTGCTCCTCGAACAGCTGAACCCTCAGTTCCGACGGCCGGAGGATGTCGAGTCGGTATTCGGCCCGCAGCTGTTGGCCGCCATTCCCGATTTTTCCTTGGACTATGCCTATTCGAACTGGAGACGCTTCTTTCCGACGTATCACTTCGGACGCGGGGCCAAATCGATCCAGCCGACGCCCGGCCTCGTGCCGCTACCGGCCGGGGAGATCGGGAACAATGGATCGAACGATCACTTATTCGATCGTAGTTTTGTCGTCAAATGGATGCCCAATGCGATCGTCTCGGAGCAGTATCGCGTGGCCGCTACACGATTATTTCTTCTGGGAGCGGAAAAGCAATCGACGGTTGTGGCGGTCAGCAGTGCCGTGAAAGGTGAGGGAAAGACAACAACGGTCATCAATCTCGGATACACATTGGCGCGCGATTTGGGGAAACGGGTGCTACTCGTAGACTGCGACCTGAAATGCCCTGGACTTCACAACTTTATGGAAGGCCATCCCAAGGGGGGCATGGCCGACTATCTGGCCGGCGACCTTGAGATCGATGAATGTGTAGCTGGTTTCGGCGAGGTGCCCTGTTGGATCATGCCGGTGGGAAATCCGGTGGTCAATTCATCGGAATTGCTGCGGACGGATCGACTGGCGGCCCTATTCGATCGGCTGCGGAACCGCTTCGACTATATCATTTTGAACACCCCGCCTATCCTTCCTCAAGCCACCATGAATGTGCTGGCCGGGCATTCCGATATTTTGTTGCTCGTGGTCCGGGCCAACTCTACGCCCCATGACGTGGTGAAACGGGCCGTGAGCTCACTGCGAAGCCGCAAGCCGCTTCACGTGGTGCTCAATGCAGTCGGGAGTCAGTCGCTCCCGTCCTACGTCTATGAATATGCGCAGCCGCAAGTCCCTACGACGCGCGGCCGCTTGAAGGGGAGTGCCTGAGGAGGCTCCACTCGTACATCGAGTGTGCCGTGTTTCCATGAGAAGTATCTGGTCATACGTAAATCGCGAGGTCAAGCGGAAGGAGGGACGTGTATGGGAAGCGATCATTGGATTGTCCACAATCGGGCGGGAGAGGAATGGGGGCTGATTCGGCGCTTGATTCTGGATTTAGTCACCCGGCAGATTAATTTTGCCGATGTGGTGGTGATTCAGACAGGCCACGTGGCTCGTATTCCCTGGGATGGGTTCGAGATCAGACCTGAAGGCATCACGCTTGGTATGTCTGAGGCCCAGGTGAAGATTGGTAGCGCGAACATTTCGACGGCCATGGCGGAACAAGGGGTGGCTATGGATGTGGGGCCCTGATGAGTGAGGTTGGGGTAGCCGAATCTGTGTCCACCCGTCCACCTCCTTTCTCGTAATTATCCTGAAGGTACTCATGTGCCATCTGCGCTGCCCGGTGTATTTCGGAATAGACGGGCACCGTTCCGCGCGCGTTCGCGTGTCCGTCTGACCGGGTCTGTCCGAGATCGCCGCCGTTTCCTGACATTTTCTGAGCCATCATCTGGAACTCTGCAGTAAGCCGCTTCGTCTATTTCTCTACGCAACACCCGTCCTCTTCTACTGCCAGCCCCACTTCTTTTCTACGTCTCATCACGGTACTTCGCTCATCGACATCATCGCAGCCTGTTGGCGGGGAGCCCCCCGGGGCTTCTTATTGCTTGTTGCGCATTTCCTCGGTCTCTAGGGCTCCGTTCCCGGCATGCATTCCTGCGGCATCAGTTCACCGCCATGGAAATGGGACACCTGCCTCCATTTCTGCAGCACGGCTTTGTCGTCGAAGGTAACGAGATATCGTTCGCACCATGTTCCCGGAGCGGTCAGCCGGTTCCCGGACTGTTGCTCCCGCAATTCATAGACCCACACCGTCGTTCCTCCATCAGCCTGTTGAATGGCCTTTGGAGCGCCTAGTTTCTCCCGTACCTGGGCCTGAGTGGCCCAGCCCTTGGCAGAATCAAGATACGCCGCTTCGCGGTTCTGGAAGTAGCTACAGGCAGTGATCAGAATGGAAATGAGTACCAGGCCGAGCGACCGACTAACCTTCATCATGCTGCCTCCTGAGTCGACTGGGGGCCGTACGCGTCCGTATTGCGGCCTGCCCGGGCATTGTACATGGAGTTGCCCTGCTCCTCAAAGTATAGACCATTGCCGAAAAGGCTCCATGTGAGCATGAACGGGGCACATTGCAGCCGCGCCTTGATGCGTATGTGTCAGGGGACAGACCGATCAGTCTATGGCTGAAGGGCGCTCTAGTGAGTGCTACGGTGGAAACGGTCTGCTGTCAGCAAGACGAAGCGAACGATGGCGCTCCTGTTGGGATCTTGGCGGGCGGCAGACTCGCCGCGCCACAGGATTTGCTTTATCATCCGTCGCACAGCGAAGAGGCTGGAAAGCTCTTGTGTAACAGCTTCGACTCGCTGCCGAAGGAAAGGAATCGGGCCACGGTCGATCAGCAGGCAGTCGCCAAGCAATGGCAGGCGAGGGGCTTCAGTTGTGATCTTTGGGTTGATCCGCCCGGTCAAGTGTGGGAGGATTACCGCCACACGACCGACGAACTGGTGATGCCGGTCGAGGGCCGGTTGGAACTGGAGTTCGGGGGCCGGTGTTTCAGACCCGAACCGGGCGAGGAAATCCTCATTCCGGCCGGAATGTCCCATACCGTCAGAAACATCGGCGGCACCAGCGCGAAGTGGCTGTATGGATACAGTCGCTAACATTCGAGACGAACTGACTCAGCAGAGGGAGAGGAGCCCATGCCGACAACGACGCAATTTGTGGTGAGTGGACAGAGTAAGCCCGGGGTGCTGGCTGAAGTAGCGGCCGTGCTGGGGGCTGCGGGAGTCAACATCAAGGCCTTCTCTGCACCCGAGGTCACCGGACTCGGGAAGCTGCGGTTGATCGTGGCAGATGTGGACGCGGCTCGTATTGCGCTCAGAAAATCTAAGATCAAGTTCCGCGAAGAGACCGCCCTGATTTTGAGTCTGGAGAATAAACCCGGCGCCTTGAAGCAGGTGGCCGATTCGCTCACCAGGGCGCGCATCAATGTGAAGTGCGGCTATTGTACCCCGTCGCGGGAAGGCAAACGTGCGATTGTCGTACTGACTGTGTCGAACACAACCAAAGCCCTCGGGGTGTTGCGTACCCATTCACTCGACGAATTTTAGTCCGCCTCATGCTGGGGGAGAAGAGGACAAGCATACGCCGTCTTCTTTTCCCCCTCTTCATTCTTCTCCTCACCACATGGCTCAGCGGGTGTTCCGGCTGGAGTCCGGCGCGTCCGTCGTACCCGCCCGGCTATCCGTTGGGGTTTGTCGAGCGGGGTAGCGCGTCCTGGTACGGGCCTGGCTTCCACGGTAACCGCACGGCAAATGGGGAAGTCTACGACATGCACAAGTTGACCGCCGCGCACCGGACCTTGCCGCTGGGATCGGTGGCGGTTGTGCGATCACTGAGCACCGGCCGCCAGGTGACGGTGCGGATCAATGATCGGGGGCCGTTTGCGCGCGGGAGAATTTTGGACCTGTCCCTGGCTGGAGCCCAGGCCGTCGGGATGGTCGGGCGCGGCACCGATGAGATCGAACTCCGGGTGATTAGTTACGAGGGACGAGCCGGGGGGATGGGGGTGTTGCGCGTGCAGGTCGGTTCCTTTGCCGATCCGGCCAACGCGCAAGTGCTGGTCGAGCGGCTGAAGGACGCCTATCCTGGTTCCAAGATCGTCGGGATTGATTTGCCGGACGGACGCCGGTATCGAGTCTACGCGGGACAATTTCGAACAGAGGCCGCCGCCGAGCAAGCCGCCGCGCATCTGAGACGGGCCCTGGAGACCGACCCATTTATCGTGCGCGACGATGCGGTAGGGGGGACTACGGGGAATCCTTGAGGGGCGGGAGCATGGCAAATATCCTAAATGACTGATATGCTGACTATTTGTTGCCGGGGTGGAATTGCTGTAGTGCTTGATGCATCTGTCTACCTGTGCTAATTGTAATACGCGATGGATGAAAGTGACCCGAGAGGACCCGGTCTGGTTGTCTTCTCACGACAGAGGGCAAGTCTTGCAGTTCGAACCCCAGGCTTCGAACTGATCCAAGGTTCCATCATTCACACCTTCAACTTGAGTCTGCACCTCTAACCTCGATAGGTCATATGGACATTATCGTACTGATAGTCCTCATTCTATTGTCGGCGGTGGTTTCTGTCGTTGAGGTCGGATTCTACTCCGTCAACGATACGAAGCTCAGGGCGCTGGCCGATACGGGCAGCAAGCGGGCCGAAATGGCCCTTCATCTTCGAACCGATCCGCAACGCCTCCTGCTGACCATCCTGGTCGGAGATCGACTGATCGACACCGCCACGGCCTCATTGGCGACGATTATTGCCTTGAATCGATTCGGAGGACAGGGGCTGGAAGGTGTGCTGGGCGAAGCCTTCGCGGTTCTGGTCGGTATTCTCACGTTTGTTTTGTTGGTATTTGCCGACTTGGTACCCAAGACCCTGGCTGCCAAATACTCGGTTCCTGTGGTGCTGAACATGGCCTATCCGGCCTATGCGGCCCAGCAGGTGCTCACGCCGATCATGTTCTTCGTGGTGCCGCTCATTTATAAGTTGACCGGCGGCAAAGGGCTCAACGTGCCGTTTGTCACGGAAGAAGAGCTGAAGATCATGCTGGATCAGAGCAGCAAGAGCGGCGCGATCGAAGCGCAGGAAGTGAAGATGATCAAGAACGTCTTCCAGCTGAAGGACATCACAGCGGAAGATTGCATGACGCCGCGTATCTACATGTTCTCGCTCGACTGCAATCAGTATCTGCGCGAAGCGAAGGAGTTGCTGTTCAAGTCGAAATATTCCCGGATCCCGTTGTACGAAGGGACGTTGGACAACATTATCGGGATTCTCTACAAGACCAAGGCCTTGACGGCGTTGGCCCAGGGTCATACGGAGATGAAGCTTCGCGACATTGCGCAGCCTGCGCTGTTCATCCCGCATACGAAATCCGCCGACGACCTGATGAAGCAGTTTCAGTTGGACAAACGCCACATGGCGATTGTAGTCAACGAGTTCGGCGGCGTGATGGGATTGGTCACGTTGGAAGATCTGCTGGAGGAAGTGGTCGGCGAGATCGTCGACGAGACCGACATCACCGAAGAGTTGATCAAGCGTATCGGCAAGAACCAGATCCTGGTGCATGGGCGCACCGAGGTGAGGAAGGTCAACGATTTCCTCAAGGTGGATTTAGGCGACGATGCCGTGACGATCAGCGGCCTGGTGCAGCACGAGTTGGGCAGGATACCGAAGGTCGGTGAAGAAGTGCATATTGCGAACTGCCGCCTGGTCATTCATGAGGCGGATCCGCGCGTGATCAAGAGCGTGCAGATCTATAAAGAAGAGAAACATCCCATCACGCATGAGCCCATCATCGATGAGCATGTGCCGGTCACTCAGGCGTCACTAGAGCGGTAAATTCCGTTTCTGTCAGAATCCGTACTCCTAGTGTCTGGGCTTGGTCCAGTTTCGACCCCGGATCGGTTCCCGCCACCACAAATGACGTCTTCTTGCTGACGCTCGACGAGACCTGCCCTCCGAATTGCTCCACCAGCTGTTTGGCTTGATCTCGGCTATACCCGGCCAGGCCGCCGGTGAAGACGAATGTCTTGCCCGCGAGGCTCTGGCTGCCGGCTGTGTTTTCAGCCGAGGGGGGAGCGATCGTCAGGCCTCGTTCGATCAGGCGCGTGATGACTGCTCGGTTCCGTTCTTCAGTGAAAAACGAGGCGAGGCTTGCAGAGATCTCCGGGCCGATTTCGCGAACCTGCAGCAAGTCCTCCTGCGTCGACGACATCAGCTTCGGCAGGGTGCCGAACTGTTTTGCCAGCACGCGCGCGATATGCTGCCCAACCTGTCTGATGCCAAGTCCCATCAACAGCCGGTCGAGAGAGACGGATTTACTGCGGTCGATCGATTCGAGCAACAACGTCGCCGACCGATCGGCGAACCCTTCCAGTGTGAGGATCGCCTCTTTGGTGAGACTGTAGAGGTCCGCCAGGTCGCGGACCAGTCCTACGTCGACCAACTGGGCCACCGTCTTTTTTCCCATCCCGTCTATATTCAACGCGCTCTTGGAGGCGAAGTGTTCGATGGAGCCCTTCAGTTGCGCGAGGCAGAGGGTCTGGCCGGTGCAGTAGAAATAGGCTCCCTCGCGCGCCGCGGCTGATCCGCATACCGGGCAATGGTCTGGCATGACGAACGGGTCCTGCCTCGTTTCTCCGGGGACCGCGACACGCTCGGCGATGGCCGGGATCACGTCGCCGGCTCGCTCGACTTTCACCGTATCGCCGACGCGAACATCTTTGCGTGCCACCTCATCGGCATTGTGAAGCGTAGCCCGGCTGATCGTTACGCCGCCGACTTCCACCGGCTTGAGTAAGGCCAACGGTGTCAGGGTGCCGGTGCGACCGACCGAAACGACAATGTCTTGAATGACCGTGATTTCTTTTCGAGGCGCAAATTTATAGGCGATCGCCCAACGGGGGCTGCGGGATTTGCTGCCAAGCTGATCTTGCCACGCCCGACGGTCGAGTTTGACGACGACGCCGTCGATTTCAAACGGAAGCGAGTCCCGCATCGCATCGGTGGTCTGTTGGAACGAGAGGACTTCGTCGATCGAGTGGCAGCGTTGTCGGTGTTCCGGCACGGGGAGGCCCCAGGCTGCGAGGGACTCCAATTCGTCCCAATGCGTGGCGGGGAACGTGCCTGATACCGACATGATGTCGTAACAGGTCAGGGTCAACGGGCGCGCCGCGGTGATGCGGCTGTCCAGCTGCCGCAACGAGCCTGCGGCGGCATTGCGCGGGTTCGCAAATCCTTCCTCACCCCGTTCCGTCATGCGGCGATTCAATACCTGAAATTCATCCAGCCGCATGTACACCTCGCCGCGCACGACCAGGTGCGCCGGCAGGGTCGGATGAGGATCGAGCTGCAGCGGCAGCGCGCGGATGGTTCGCAGATTGATCGTCACATCTTCGCCGACCATCCCATCTCCGCGGGTGGCGCCACGCACGAATGTGCCCCGGTCGTAGACGAGTTCCACCGACAAGCCGTCGAACTTCGGTTCCGCGGTGTACACGATCTGGTCGGTTTCCAGCTCCCGTTTCATCCGCGTATCGAAGGCGCGGACATCATCCTGATCGGTGATGGAGTCGAGACTCAGCATCGGTTTTTCGTGTGACACTTTGGTGAGTTCGTCCAGCGGGGGTGCGCCGACTCGTTGGGTCGGCGAGTCGCCGGTGACCAGGTCGGGATGGGCGGTTTCCAGTTCGACCAGTTCGCGAAAGAGCCGGTCGTATTCCGCGTCGGAAATCTCCGGCCGGTCCTTCGTGTAGTAGAGGTGGTCGTGATGGCGAATGTGCCGGCGAAGATCGGCGATCCGTTGTTCGACTGGTTGATGAGACATGGGCTGGTTACTCACGAATAAATTGGGCTGCGAAGCTGCGGATCTCGTGTCCGTTCAAGACATGGAACCGCCGCAGACGGTCGATCATCTGGCCTGAAAACCGGCTCAACGGAATCGGGACCAGTTGCCGACCAAACTGTTTGGCAATCTGCCTCCAGCGCGCTTTGGGCGGAACCGGTGTCACCAGGGCCAGGTGTGTTTCACGTGAATGGACCGCTCCGGCCGCAATCAAACGCTCTTCGAGCGTCTTGGCAAATCCGAGTGCCTCGTCGGTCCAAATATCGGGGATCGGGCGGGGCGGGAAAATAAACAGGGCGCCACCGTAACGCGATTGCCCGATGCCCGGCGCGATCATGTTGTTCAGGAAGGGAGTGGCATAGAAACAGAGGGTGGACTCCTGCGCATGTTCGGCATACCAGGTGGCTTGCCAGCTGTACTGCTCCGGATCACCTGGGGTATCGAACAAAAAAATCACGGTATCCACGTTCCCGCGCGCGGGGGGAATTTCTTTGACGTAAATCTCCATCCGTTGCGGACGACCCGGCTTCTGTCGCTGATGCCAATGGCGCAGGCTTTCCCGGATGTCGATCCCATCTTTCATCGAGGTGGTGAACTTCTCGCTTTTGGCGAGATCGGCCCCGATGATGGCCTTCGCCTGCTCGCGGACATGGGTGTGGAAACTTTCGATCTTGGAATCTTCCGGCGGCCAGGAACATTGCCGATGTGGATTCCACAGATAGGACCACTGTCGGCTCGTGCGACCCGGCGGTCGTGGCCGGAGCGAGAGCGAACGCCAGGTGAGCGGCGTCCCCTGGAGCCGGTTTTTTGCCTGCACAATCTGCTCGTCCGGCAGGGCGAATTGCCCGAGCCCGGCCGAGAGACGAGGAACCTGGCTGGGCTCAATGTCTTGATAGGAGTAACTCTTGGCGGTTTCGAGCAGGCGAACCGCGAAATCATCCCCCGCCATCTGTTTTGCGGCAAGCACGAGTGTGTAGAGATCGGGCGTCAAACGCCGGTCCAGTAGCGCGTGGTTTCGCACATACTGTAGGTAGGCTTGCAGTAACTGCGGTGTCACCCAAGTGGGAACGGTCTGGCCCTCTGCATCATGGCCGGTCTGCCACCGTGTGCGTGTTTCGAGCAGGAGTTCTTTGATCCCATCGATGGAGAGGTGGCGGTCCGAATGGACGGTGGCACGGCGTCGTTCATACAGCTCCGTCAGGAACGGCAGTTCACCTAAGATGAAATAGAGCGAGGCCGGCTCGACGAGATACCGTTCAGGCCGCCCGAAGTCGAGCGCCGGGATTTGATAGTCGGTTCGCTGCTGGTACGCCTGACGAATCCAGGGCCAGTCGGCGAAATGACAGAGGCAGAGAATCTGCTCGTATTCCATTTCGAGCTGGTGGAGCTGAAACGCCATCCAGGCAATGCGGGCCTGCTGCTGGCTACCTTCCGTAGGCAGCGTGAGCGTGGGCACCATCGCCGCCGCAAAGGCGGCGTAGGAGAGGCGTTTGAGCGCATAGGCATCGGGGGAGACGAAGGGCACCGGTTCCACGACGGCGGTTTCGCGATCGATATAGGCCCTGGGGATACCTTCTCCCATGGCCACGCGAATCCCCATGATGACCGCCTGGCAGGGATCGACCGGCACGTAGTTGACGATGGCGCCGGCTTCCTGCTCGCGTTCCGGCTGGACGATCACGCTGATCGCCGGCAGGCCCAGCACGGCGTCTTCCAGCGGATGTTCGAAGGAGGGTGGAAGCGGCACTGCGAGGCAGTCGTATCGGCGGTCGGTCAGCCGGTCGCGCACCTCTTGAGCGACATCTCCGCTTCCATGCAGAAGCGGGAACAATTCGATGCGCGGTGAGAGGCGGAAGACGGAGTCGGCGGTGGAGGATGACACTGCCATTATCGGCCGGGATGTAGGGGGTCGTCGCTTTCGAAAAAGAAATCGCCGAGGCCTTGCGGCAGGGCCTGGTCGCCCAAGGCACGCTTGCGTCGGCGTGACTGAGTCGGCAGGTCGAGTGCTTCGTCGCCCAGGACTTTGATCAGTGATTCCCGCCAGGCGGCATCGGCCGACAGCGGGTGCGCCGGGTCCTGCGCACGACGCTTCAGTGCATACTGCAGCAGATGGATGCCGTCGCGCACGGAATATTCTAGGCTGAGCTGGTGGGCTTCCTGGAGAAATTCGACGGTCATGGCCAGCATCTCCGCCGGGGCAAAGGGCAAATGGTACCGAAGAATCGCCAGCTCGTCTTCGCGCGCGGGGAAGCCCATGCCCAATGTCGGTTGCAAGCGCGACAGGATATAGTCGGGCACCTCGTAGGTGGACGCATCTTCGTTCATGGTCACGCAGCAGCGGAAATCGGCATGGGCCCGGATCAAAATGCCCGCGATGATGGATTCCACGCAGCGCCGGTGATCCAGGAGCGAGGCAAGAGAGGCCCAGCTTTTTTCATTCATGCGGTTGCCCTCGTCCAGCACGCAGATGCTGCCCGTGAGCACCGCGGTAGTCAGCGGTGAGGCGTGGTAACTGATGGTGCCGGATTCCGCCAGGACAGGCGTGATCAGCAGGTCTTCCGGGCGGGTATCGGCGGTGCACTGAAACACATAGAGATCCTGCTTGCGTTCGCGGGCCCCCGCCATCGCCAGGGTGGTCTTGCCGATCCCCGGCTGACCGGTGATGCGGGGAGACAGCGGCAGGTCACGCTCGTCGATCACCAGCCAGCAGGCCAGCAGCTGTTTCAACACCTCCCGGTTCCCGATCCATTCCTGGCCCATCGTCATGGGCTGAGCGAGGTGGAGCGTGATGCCCTCGATGGCGAGTGTTCGGGGAGCGGCTGGTTGTGTGGATGACATGGTCTTTCGTGTCGTCGATTGGATAGAATGGGCGGAACGGCAATCTCGTGCGAACGGTAGCATAGGGGCGGGGAGGGGGTCAAACGTCCGATCGGCCCATTTCACTTTGACTTTCGCTGCCTTGGACCGTATTCTACCGACTTTCAAAGGCTGCGAATTGGAAGCGGATGCGCTACGCGATGGTTGTCTTGATGGCATTGGAAAGCCTTCCCTTGAGTGGGCAGCAACGAAGGAGCGACATGATGAGTGAGCGAAACGGACGGATGAGACGCGCAGTGGTAGTTCCCATCGGTCTGCTTGTATTGACCGGCTTGAATCTGAGCGGGTGCGTGATGTCGGAGAAGTATGAAGCCGAGAAAGCGCGCAGCCTGAACTTCCAGCGACTTCTGGCGCAGGAAGAGAAACGAAGCGCCGAATTAGACAGTGAAGTCAAACGAAGCAAGCGCGAGCTGGGTGACTATGAGGCGCGGAATCGCGAACTCGGCGCGCAGGTGGAAGCGGTGCGTCAGCAGGCGGCTCAGATTCAGGAAGAGGCGCAGGCGATGAAGGAAGCGAGCCTGCTGGAGAAGCGGGCGCATGAAGACATGAAGCGCCTGACGACGATTCCGTCCAAGAGCAAGAAGGCCGTGTCGGCGTTGAAGAAGGACTTTACGACCGCCGTCGATGATGTGGCGTCGGACTTGGGGCTGGAGCCCGCGAAGGAAGCGGCCAAGGATACATTCGGTCACGAGCAGACGGCAGCGGATGCGCTCGGTGCGGCAGCAGCGCCCGCAGCCGGCACCACCCACACCGTGCGTTCCGGTGAAACGTTGTATCGTATCGGGCTGAAGTACCATGTCGGTGCGGATCAATTGCGGAAGTGGAACAATCTAGAGAATAACACGGTCGTAGTCGGGCAGAAGTTGATTGTCAGCCGGCCTTAGTGCGACGTGGTCGTGTCGTATGAGTAGACAGCAATACTCTCTCACCCTGGATGAGTTTCGAGCCCTGGCGGCGGAAGGCAATTTGATTCCGCTCTATCGGGAGATTTTGGCGGACTATGAGACGCCTGTGTCGGCGTTTGCCAAGATCGACCATGGGCCGACGGCCTATCTGCTGGAGAGTGTGGCCGGCGGTGAAAATTGGGCACGGTATTCGTTCTTGGGCAGCGGCTCCTCGGCCGTGGTTCGTGAAGAGAAGGGCGATCTGGTGTTGACCCGCGGGAAGAAGAATCTACGGATTCAGAGCCGCGGCAACCCGTTGGAGCGGCTGCGGGAATTGATGGAAGCGTATCGCCCGGTGACGGTGCCCGGCCTGCCCCGGTTCGTCGGCGGCGCGGTCGGCTACTTCAGCTACGATATGGTGCGGACGTTCGAGGAGCTGCCGGCGCTGCGTCGAGACAGTCTCGGAATGCCGGACTTCGCTTTTCTGCTGACCGATACACTGCTGATCTTCGACAACGTGTCGCAGAAAATCAAAGTCGTCGCGAACGCCTATCTGGAATCGACCAAGGAACGGGATATCCGTGACGCCTATCGTCATGCGACGGCGCGGATCGAAAAGATGATCGCGCGGTTGAAGCGGCCGCTGCGGCAACCACGCCAGAAGCGCCGCCGGAAGCCGATTACCTTCACTTCCAACATGAACAAGGCCGATTTCGAGAAGATGGTCACGCGGACCAAGGAGTACATCCGTTCGGGCGATATCGTGCAAGCGGTCCTGTCGCAGCGCTGGGAAACACAGATCCATACGACGCCATTTCAGCTCTATCGTGCCCTCCGGGTCATCAATCCCTCGCCCTACATGTATTATCTGCGTGTGGCCGGCGTGGAGTTGGTGGGATCCTCGCCGGAAACGCTGGTGCGGTGTGAAGATGGGCAGATCTCGTTGCGTCCCATTGCCGGCACGCGTCGTCGCGGGCAGACGCCGGAAGAAGATCAAGAACTCGGACGACGTCTGCTGGCGGATGAAAAAGAACGGGCGGAACATGTGATGCTGGTGGATCTGGGCCGGAACGACGTGGGACGAGTGGCGGCGCGCGGTTCGGTGAAAGTCGAGTCGCTGATGCAGGTCGAACGGTATTCTCACGTCATGCATATCGTGTCGCAGGTGACGGGCCAATTGGAAAAGGGCAAATCGGTGTACGACGTCATGCGGGCCTGCTTTCCGGCGGGGACCGTGTCGGGGGCGCCGAAGATTCGCGCGATGGAAATTATCGAGGAGTTGGAACCGACGCGCCGTGGTCCCTATGCGGGCGCTGTGGGGTATTTCGGTTTCTCCGGCAATATGGACATGTGTATCAACATCCGGACCGTCGTCATCAAGGGGAGGCAGGCCTATATTCAAGCCGGCGCGGGCATCGTGGCCGACTCGAACCCCGAACATGAATATGAAGAAACCTGCAACAAGGCGCGGGCGATGATGAAAGCGATCGAACTCGCCGAGCAGGGATTGGAATAGGAGAAGAGCGCATGGCCAATAGCATATAGCTGATGGGAAGAAACCTTCTTGTCCGTGCTATAAGCCATCTGCCATACGCTCCGAGCATTCATATGTTGTTGATGATCGACAATTACGACTCCTTCACCTACAACCTCGTGCAATATTTCGGCGAGTTGGGGGAAGATGTGGTCGTCTACCGGAACGACAAGATTTCCATCCAGGAGATCGAGGCGTTGAAGCCGCGCCGGCTGGTCATTTCGCCCGGCCCTTGCACGCCGAACGAGGCAGGTATATCGGTGGAGGCGATTCGATATTTTGGGGGCAAATTGCCGTTGCTGGGCGTCTGTCTCGGACACCAATCGTTGGCGGTCGCGTTCGGTGGCGAAGTGATTCGTGCCGAGCGTCTGATGCATGGCAAGACCTCTATGGTGCGCCACGATGGTCGCACCATTTTCCGCAACCTTCCGAACCCGTTTGAGGCCACCCGCTATCATTCGCTCATTGTGAACCGCAAGAATCTCCCGGACTGTTTCGAGATTAGCGCCGAGACGGCTGAAGGGGAGATTATGGGAATGCGGCATAAGACGTTGGGCATCGAGGGGGTGCAATTCCATCCGGAGTCGATCCTCACCACCGCGGGCAAGGAGCTGCTCAGGAATTTCTTGAAACTCTAGCCCACAGCCGTCGACCAGCTGCAATCAGTGTTCTCTGCGGGGTCTTCTGACTGATTGCCGATAGCCGATCCTGATCGCACCCCTCATGATCAAAGACGCCATCCATACAGTAGCCGAACGGTCGGATCTCACCGAGCAACAGGCTGAAGCCGTCATGGGCGAGATCATGGACGGTGCGGCGACCTCAGCCCAGATTGCCGCGTACCTCATGGGGCTGCGCATGAAGGGAGAGACCGTCGAGGAGATCGCCGGCTCGGTGCAGGCCATGCGGGCCCGCGCGACGAAGATCCGCGTCAGAGACTCCCAGGTGGTCGATACCTGCGGGACCGGCGGCGATCGGGCTCATACTTTCAACATTTCGACGACTGCGGCGTTTGTGGTGGCGGGCGCCGGTCTGACCGTCGCGAAGCATGGGAACCGGTCGGTTTCGTCCAAATCAGGCAGTGCCGATGTGCTGGCGGCGTTAGGTGTGGCGATCGATTTGCCACCTGATCGGGTCGCCGATTGTGTGAACGAGGTGGGAATTGGGTTTCTCTTCGCGCCGCTCTACCACAGCGCGATGAAACACTGCGCCCAGCCGCGGCAGGAGCTGGGGATTCGTACGATGCTGAATATCCTGGGTCCGTTGACCAATCCGGCCGGCGCTCGCATCCAGGTCGTGGGTGTCTTCGACGCCGGCCTGACGGAGGTGTTGGCCAAGGTGCTGCTTCACCTGGGTGCGCAACATTGTTTTGTCGTGCACGGTATGGATGGCCTGGATGAGATCACCGTCACGGACCGGACACGCATTTCAGAAGGCAAAGCCGGTGTCGTATCGAGTTACACGATCGATCCGACGGAATTCGGGCTCACGCGCGTCAGGCCGAAAGAGTTAGTCGGTGGGAGTGCGGAGGACAATGCCGCCATCACGCGCGATATTTTTCGGGGACGGAAAGGGCCGAAGCGCGACATTGTGTGTCTGAACGCCGCGCCGGCGTTCGTGGCCGGGCACAAGGCGAAGACGTTGCAGGAAGGGTTTCAACTGGCTCAGCAGACCATCGACTCGGGTGCGGCGATGGAGAAACTGGAACAGCTCATCGCATTTACCAAGAAGGCCTCGTGACATTGTGATTCTCGATCGTATTCTCGAACATAAAAGGGCAGAAATTCGCCACAAGAACAGCCGCGGGTACCTCGCGGATCTGAAGACTAAAATTCGCGACGCCGGTCCGACGCTGGGGTTTGCGGTGAACCTCGACGCGCGACGAACACCGACCAGGCCCGCACTGATCGCGGAGGTCAAGAAGGCCTCACCGAGCTTGGGCCTGTTGCGCCCCGAGTTTGAACAGCGGTTTGAGCCGGTGGCCATCGCCGAAGCCTATCGGGAGCATGGGGCCGCGGCTGTCTCCGTGCTGACGGATAAGGATTTTTTTCAGGGCAGCCTGGAGTATCTCGCTGAGGTGAAACGGAACGTCGGCCTGCCTGCGCTGAATAAAGAATTCATGGTGGCGGACATTCAATTTTACGAAGCCCGGGCCTATGGCGCCGATGCGGTCTTGTTGATTGTGGCCGGTCTGGAGAAACGCCAACTGATCGACTTTTCGGCCCTGGCGAAAGAGTTGTCGCTCGATGTGCTGGTGGAGACGCACCATGAGCGAGAACTCGATACCGTGTTGGAATGGCTCCCGGATGTGCGGATGATCGGCATCAACAATCGTGACCTCAAGACCTTCTCGACGGACCTGGGCGTGACCCTACGATTGGCGAAGCGCATTCCCGGTGACAAGCTGATCGTGAGCGAAAGCGGGATTCACAAGCGGGAGGATGTCACGCGGTTGGTGGAGGCCGGCGTTCATGCCATGCTGATCGGCGAGTCATTGATCCGAGCGCAGGATATTGGCGTGAAGATTCGGGAGTTGCTGGGTGATGAATCCAACAAGGAGAAGCCATGAAGACGCGATGTTCTCTCGCTATGATGGCGGCGCTACTGACCTTAGCCGGTTGCGTGAATCAGGAGATCCATGAATATTCCCCGAAGTGGGACTCCTGGATGGGCAGCAGCAAAGACGACCGCATCAAGGAAATGGGCATTCCCACGCGGTGCCATTCGTTCAAGGATGGCGGCGAAGTATGCGAGTGGTCGATTGCTCAGCAGGACGGGCGGCAGGATTTGATCGGCTTGACGTTCAACGGTAAAGGACAGGCTTGCCAGTGGTCCTATCGCGGGTTCTACGGCACGCAGAAGAGCAAGACGAGTTGCTGACGTGATGGCGGTGAAGGTCAAAATCTGCGGTCTGACGAATGCCGAGGATGCGGCGGTGGCAGTGGAAGCCGGCGCGGACGCGGTGGGGTTTGTGTTTCATAAGAAGAGCCCTCGTTGCGCGGACATGGCGGTGGTGAAGGCCATCGTGAAGGAGCTACCCCCGTTTGTGTTGCCGATCGGAGTGTTCGTGAATGAAGATGCGAAAGTGGTGCGCGATGTGATGGACAGCTGTGGCCTGGCTCTTGCGCAACTCCATGGCGATGAGACTGCGGCCTATTGTGAGCAGCTGGGGCGACCCATGCTGAAGGCGATTCGTCTCCGGGATCGGCACTCGTTTCTGGCCTTGGCTGAGTTTCAAGGCCGCGCCGGCGTGCGGGGATTTCTGGTGGATGCGTTTTCGCCAGACGCCTATGGCGGGACCGGCCAGGTGGCCGATTGGTCGCTGGCCGCCGAAGCGGCAGCGGTGACACGTATCCTCCTGGCCGGAGGGTTGACGCCGGAGAATGTCGCGCAGGCCATCGAGCAGGTGCGGCCATATGGCGTCGATGTCAGCAGCGGAGTCGAGGCCTCGCCGGGTCGGAAGGATCATGCGAAGGTCCGGGCTTTTGTGCAGGCCGTCAGGCTTGTCTCCCGCTAGGGTAGCGTCTATACTTTTATTTTTTACGACTAGCTGAAGGAAGAGACATGGCGATACCAGATCGACATGGGCGGTTCGGCCCCTACGGCGGACGATATGTTCCCGAGACCCTGATGCCCGCGCTGCTGGAGTTGGAAGAGGTCTATCAGCGCACGCGTCGGGAGAAGGGATTTCAAGCCGAACTCAGGCATTATTTGAAAGAGTATGTCGGGCGGCCGACGCCCCTATACTTTGCGCAGCGACTCACAAAGCGGTTGGGCGGCGCGAAGATTTATCTGAAACGTGAAGACCTGTGTCATACCGGTGCCCATAAGATCAACAATGCGATCGGGCAGGCGCTTCTGGCGAAACGCATGAAAAAACCTCGCCTCATTGCGGAGACCGGCGCGGGCCAGCATGGAGTGGCGACGGCCACGGTGGCCGCGATGTTCGGTCTCGAATGCGAGATCTACATGGGCACGGAAGATATGCAGCGGCAGGCGCTGAACGTGTTCCGCATGCGACTCCTTGGTTCGACGGTCACCGGCGTGGATGCCGGCAGCCGCACATTGAAGGATGCCATCAGCGAAGCGATGCGGGATTGGACGACGAATGTGCGGACCACGCACTACGTGTTGGGGTCGGTCCTGGGCGCGCATCCGTACCCGATGATGATCCGAGATTTTCAATCTGTGATCGGACGTGAAGCCCGGAAGCAAATCCTTGCGGCGGAAGGTCGCCTTCCCGATTGTCTGATCGCCTGTGTCGGCGGCGGCAGCAACGCGATGGGGTTGTTTCACGCCTTCGTCCAAGATAAGAAAGTCAGAATGGTCGGGGTGGAAGCCGGCGGGTTGGGTGTTGAGAGCGGCAAACATGCGGCCCGATTCGCAGGCGGTCGACCCGGCGTGCTTCAAGGGACCATGACCTATCTGTTGCAGGATGAGAACGGCCAGGTGAATCTCACCCATTCCGTCTCAGCTGGTTTGGACTATGCGGCGGTGGGGCCGGAGCACAGCTACTATAAGGAAACCAACCGCGCCCAATATACGTCGGTCACGGATGACGAAGCCTTAGCGGCATTCGATCTGCTCGCACGGGAGGAGGGGATCATGCCTGCGTTGGAAAGTGCCCACGCCATTGCCGAGGTGGTGAAGTGTGCGCCCACCATGAAGAAGAGCCAGGTCCTGATCGTGAACCTGTCTGGGCGGGGTGATAAGGATGTGCAGCAGGTGGCGAGAATCAAAGGCGTGACGCTGTAATCCGATCACGTGAGACGTCTCTCGTGAAGCGTCTCTCGTAGGAGACCGGAGCCTATGGCTCATGGCGTATAGTTGGTTACAAGACTCCTACGCGCCATCGTTGACCATACGCTATCTGTCATAGACTCTTTTTCGGACGAAGGACGAGTGACGAACGACGAGGTACGAAAGACATGCGGAGGCATTCCTGAAAAATGAATCGTTTGGATCACACATTTAGTCGGTTGAAGACGACGGGGCAGAAGGCGCTGATTACCTATCTCATGGCGGGTGATCCGTCGTTGCAGGAGACCGAGCAGTTAGTACTCGAATTGGAGCGGGCCGGCGCCGACGTGATTGAGTTGGGGGTGCCCTTTTCCGATCCCATCGCCGATGGGCCGGTGATCCAAAAGGCGGCCGAGCGGGGCCTGCAAAGCGGTACCTCACTGCGGAAAATTCTGGAGTCCGTACGGCATCTGCGCATCTCAACCCAAATCCCGATTGTGTTGATGGCCTACTACAACAACATCCATGCGTTGGGGGAGGCAGAATTTTGCCGTCTCGCCACGGATGCCGGTGTGGATGGGTTGATCGTTCCCGATATGCCGGCCGATGAAGCGGGGCCGTTGCGTGGCCCGGCCGATGCGCTAGGGCTCCATCTCATTTTCCTGTTGGCTCCGACGAGCACGGCGTCGCGCCGGGCATACGTGGCGAAGGAGTCCGGCGGATTTGTCTATTATGTTTCCATCACGGGCATCACTGGGGCTAAACTACACGATATGGCGAGCGTGGGTGAAAACGTCGCCAAAATCAGAAAATACACCAAGACGCCTGTGGCCGTTGGCTTCGGCGTGGCTACACCGGAGGATGCCGCGCGGGTCGCGCAGGTAGCCGATGGTGTGATCGTGGGTAGCGCAATTGTACGTCGTGTTGGAGCGCATGGACAGGATGGCCGACTCGTTGAGGAAGTGGGTGCGTTCGTACGATCCCTCAAGGAGGCTATGCAGCCGGTCTAGGTCGGAAAATCCTCTGTCCCCCCGCAATCTTCTTTTCAGCCCTTCAGCCAAGATCTTTTGGAATCAGTCCCTTGGAGTTCTGTCCATCTGGTCTAGTAGACCACAATGGCGGTTCCTGACTCCGTATTGTCGCTCGAATTCAGTGCATGCCTGGCAGTGGAGAGTATTCCCTGCCGTTCAACGTGTGACGCTTTAGATGAGGAGATGCCATGGCCGTAGCTCGTCGTAAGGTCAGTCGAACCAATCGCAAAACGACATCCAAAACTACAGCGGTCGCGCCTCGTCGCAAGGCGGCCGCCCGCGGCCCTGCCGCCATGGGTGAGGATCGCGTGATTCGCGCTGTGCAGCAGCGTTTACTGGAGACGGTGTCTGGTCCTGACGGGGAAGTCCGTTCCCCCATTGGCGTGTCGGCTGCGTTCGTTCAGGTATTTTCGCAGCTGACAAAAGTGCAGGGGATTGCCGTGTATATGCGTGATGAGCAGACACGCGAGATGATCTGTTTGGCCGAGGCCGGCACGGTGCATGGTTCAGTTGCGGCAGAGTGGCGGGAGATGTTGGCGAAGACCGAGCAGCAAGGCCGCATGCTGCATGGCGCCCTGCAGGGGTTTCGACTCCATCGGATCGGACGGATGGAAGGTCTCGTCATGGTACAGAGCGGGAAGTCGTCGCGCTTGACCGCACGCAAGTTAGTGGCGGTGGTGGCGGCCGTCGAACCTTGGCTGGCTGTGGCTCTCGACCATGCTCGACTGACCGTCAAATATGCGGCGAAAATCCTGCGGATTCAACACATGGAGCAGGTGAGTGACCTGTTGAATTCATCTCTGGCGGAGGAGGAGAAATTACGTCGAGCGCTGGATGCCGCGGTGCGTTTGGTCGAGGCGGAGGCCGGGGCATTGTTCCTCACGGCCGGCGATGGAACATTGACTCTATATACGGTTGCCGGGGAGCGCGCAGCCGGACTGCCGGTGTTTCAGTCGCCGATTGCCACCGGCGTCCATCGTACCGGCCAAGCCGTGCTGATCACACAGGGGGGACAGGATGCTCGCTTGGTCGCCGGCCAGGGATGGCAGACTGCCTTGTCGGTCGCCTCGTTAGTTTCGGTGCCTGTTCGCATGGGAACGCGGGCGGTGGGTGTGTTGGAAGTGGTGAACCGACGCAGCGGTAAGCCCTTCAGCAACTGGGATGTGCTGGAACTCGCAAGTCTCTCGAATCAGTTCGGATTGGCGATCGACAATCTGCGTAGAGGAGCCGTCGGGGAGGGTGGCTCGAAACGGGGCGGGTAAGGTTACCGTTTCTCGGGCGGCATGTACTTGACCATGTCCGTCGTCAGCTTGGTGGCCAGATCTCGCATATCCGGACGAATGAAGAGGTAACTTTCCTGAATCTGGTGCCGCGCCTTCCAGACAATGGCGCCGTTGATGGCGTCGACCAGACGCATGCTGAGACCCACGCGGGCGATGTTATCGCCTTCTTCTCTCGTGTATTCCCAGGCATTCACCTTGACCACCAGCAGTGAGTCGGCTGCCAGTGCCTGCCCGATCTTGATTGCGGAATTCTTGTCCGATTGACCGGTCGTTTCCATGCGTGAAAAGTAGGTCACCAGGGCGTCGAATGCGTCTTTGGTGGTCTGGAACGTATCGGTGACCTGGTCGGGCGGCACCACCTTCTCGACGCGCCGGCTCTTGATCAGCACCTTCGCCACCACCTCTTCCACGTCTTCCCGGGCGCTATCGTAGGTGCCTGAAATCGGGAGGATAGCCATGGTCTTAGGGTAGAACCCGCGTGCAGCCGGTCCTTCCCACATTTCTTGTAAGCCTCCGCAACCGGCCAGGAAGCCGGTCATCACAAGGCACAACATCACGCTGATGGTCCGAACTGTGTATCGTGTCATGGTTCGTACAGCAAGTGTAGCAGATTGGTTCAGTGCGAAGGTCGCTCTAGAAAGTGAAGGCAACCGAGCCGGATGCCAAGGCCGCCTGGTCTCTGAAATCATACCCGCCGGCGATATCGATGCGCAAGGCTAGGATGCGAAGTCCGAAGCCTGCGGTCGGAATAAATGGCGTCTTCGCGTCCTGCATATTCTTAAACGCGCCGGCCCTGAAGGAGAGTAATTCGGACAAGATGGTTTGCTCGGCTCCGAGGCTCAATACCTGGCTATAGACGCCGGGGGTGAGTGTATTGTTCTTCGTAATATCCACATCTGCCGTCAACGTCAGGGAGTTGTATGGGTTCACCGCCACGCCGGTACGGACTTGGGGGAGCAATTTGAACTTGTCTCCGTTCGCCGCGTCGAAGGTGGGTGCGTTAATGTCCTTGGCCACGATCCCCATCCGCAACCAGGATGATGGGCGGAACATCGCGCCCACGTCGATCCCGATGGCCGTGGAGATCTTGGCGCGTCCGATGTCCTCAAACACTTTGATATCGTCGCTGGCCCCGCGGATGTTTGTCGCACCCGTATAGGCCGCACCCTGGATGAGCTTGCCGGTGATACCGATCGAAAACATTCGATCCATGAAGGCATAGGCATAGGAGAGGGCGGCCTGGCGGACTTCCAGCCCGTTCATGGCGAATTGCCCGTTGACGCTGAGGTTGGTGCCGTTATTCGTAAATCCGACCGGGCTGCGGAGGAATCCGCCGGCAGTGGCCACATCGGAGACGTTGAACCCCAACGCATGTTCACCGAAGTTCCCTTTGACATAGAGGCCACCGGAGGCCGCCGCCGTGAGGTTGGTGCCGGGACGGTTGAGGCGATCGATTTGCTGCTGGAGGCGGGCGATGTTCCCGGCCGAGGTATCGTTCAAGTTCAGGTTGTTGATGTCTTTGAGCGAATCAAACACATCGCCGCGATCGACCACTTGGCCGCCACCTTGAAAGCGGATATCGAACTTTTTGCTCATCGCCATGCCGGCAGGGTTCCAATAGGTGGCCAGTGAATCGGAGGTGGTGGCTACTCCGGCTCCACCCATACCCATTTGACGTGAGCCGACGAACACAAATTCTACCGCAGCCGCCTGAATCGGCAGGAGGATGGTCAGACAGAGAGCCGTGAATCGGACGTATGGTGTACACGATATCTTCATACAATCGCTCAAACGCTACTTTCAGTGACAATGCTGAGTCAGTCTACGAAAAGATCCTGAAGTCGTCAAGAAAACACCGGCTCGGCCTGGCCGCTCATTCTGACCGCATGAGCAACCGCTTCCAGGTGGCCGACGAGCGATGCGCTAGGAAGACACGATCATCCCGTCTTGCATGGAGACGATCCGGTCGGCCTGAGACGAGAGTTTGTCGTTGTGGGTGACGATGACGAAAGTCGTTCCACGGGAGTGGTTCAATTGACGAAGCAGTGCGAACAGCGCCTCGCCGGTGTGGGAGTCAAGGTTGCCTGTCGGCTCATCCGCCAGCACCAGATCCGGCTGCTGCATCAAGGCGCGTGCGACGGAGACCCGTTGCTGTTCGCCCCCGGACAATTCTCCCGGCTTGTGGTGGAGCCGATCCGCCAAACCGACTTCGCTGAGGAGTTTGGTGGCTTCGCCGACGACATCGGCCATGTCACGTTTCTGGATCATGGCCGGGAGGCAGGCGTTTTCGAGCGCCGAGAATTCAGGTAAGAGGTGGTGGAATTGAAACACAAACCCGACCCGCCTGTTCCGAAACTCCGCTTGTTGCTGCTCCGTGAGTTGAAACAGATCTTGGCCGTCGAACGAAACGGTGCCCTTCGTCGGGCGATCCAAGGTGCCCAGGATTTGCAGCAAGGTGCTCTTGCCGGCTCCGGAGGCGCCCATGATGGTGATGAGTTCGCCGCGTTTGATGTGCAGGTTGATGTTGTTCAACACCACCAGCTCGCGCCCACCCATCGGAAACGATTTGTAGAGATCGACGACGTCAATCATTTATGCACGGTACTGCGACATGTTCAAGGCGAAATGTTCAGGAACGTCTCCGCGCGCCGGGTTATTCATAACGCAGGGCGGCCGCCGGATCGAGTTTGGCTGCCTGGAGCGATGGATACAGCGTGGCCACAAAGCTGATCAAAATTGCCGACCCCGCAACGAGCAGCACATCTGATCCCAGCACATGGACCGGAATGCGGGAGATGTAATACACGGTCGGGTCGAATGTCCAAAACGTCTGGATCAGCCAGAGAAACGTGTATCCGAGCGGGACACCGATGGCCGCGCCGGAGCAACCGATAATAAGGCCGTTGAGCATGAAAATACGCATGATGCCTTTACGCGTCGCGCCCATGGCTTTCAGGATGGCGATCTCGCGCTGCTTCTCTGTCACGATCATGGTGAGCGTGCTGACGATGTTGAAGGAGGCCACGATGGTGATCAAGACCAGCAGCAGGAACATCATCGTTTTTTCCAGTTTGAGGGCCGAGAACAGGTTGCGATTCATCTGCATCCAGTCCCGGGCCCAGAAGGCGAATCCCAAATGGTGCTCGATCGCGCGGGCGATATCCGCGGCGCGAAACACGTCGGTCACCTTGACCTCGATGCCCGTCACACTGGCGCCCATGTTGAAAAACTTCTGGGCCTCACCCAGTTCGATGTAGGCCAGGGAGGAATCGTATTCGTACATGCCGGAGTGAAAGATCCCGACGACGACGAACTGCCTGATTTTCGGCGTCATGCTGGCGCCGGTGACCGGTCCCACCGGAGAGACCACATTCAGCGTGTCGCCCGGAAAAGCGCTGAGCCGCATCGAGAGCTCTTTCCCGAGAATAATTCCCGGGCGCATGGCCGTGTCGGGACCGTTCGGTTCCCGTTCCTTGTCGGGAATAACCACTTTATTCTGATGGGAGAGATCGTCGAGAGCGCCGTTGACGAGGTTATGAGCCAGCTCGGTAACGGTCCCTTCCCGCGTCGGATCGATCCCGCGAAGAATAATGCCTTGGACGCCAGACGGAGAGGTGAGCAGGACCTGGCGGAAAATGAACGGGGTGGCCGCGACGACATCCGGAACGCCCACGACCTTCTGTACTTGCTCTTCGTAGTCGACTATCGATTCTTTCATACGGTCGTTCACGAGGATGTGCGCGGTGGTGCCGAGAATCTTGGCCTGCACATCTTCCTTGAACCCGGTCATGATTCCGACCGTGCCGATCAGGGCGGCGACGCCGAGGGTAATTCCGGCGATGGAGACGATGGTATTGAAGGAGATGGTGCGGTTGCGTCGCTTTGCGCGCAGGTAACGCAATCCGATGAAGATTTCATAGGGCAGCGCCATGTCTACTTTTCAGGCCTCAACTGAGGGAAGAGGACGACATCCCGGATGGAGGACTGATTGGTGAAGAGCATGACCAGGCGATCGATGCCGATGCCTTCGCCTGCGGTGGGCGGCATGCCGTATTCAAGTGCGCGCAGGAAGTCTTCATCCACTCGGTGGGCTTCTTCGTCGCCGGCCGCATGTTTGGCCGCCTGGGCTTCAAACCGTTCCCGTTGATCGAGCGGATCGTTCAACTCGGAGAAGGCGTTGGCGATTTCGCGCCCTGCGATGTAGAGCTCAAATCGGTCGGTCAGTGAAGGATCGGAATCTTTTCTGCGCGCGAGCGGGGAAATTTCGATCGGGTAATCGGTGATGAACGTCGGCTGCTGGAGGCGCGGTTCGACGGTCTCTTCGAAAATCTCGTTGAGGATGTTCACCAGGGATTCCTTGGGAGACACCTCGACGCCCAGGCGTGAGGCCGCCGCGAGGGCCTCGTCTCGATTCGTGAGGACAGACGGCGGCAGGTCATTCACTTCCAGAATCGATTGGTAATATGACCATCGACGCCAGGGCGATCCCAGATTGATCGCGGTGCCTTGATAGTCGATGGTGGTGCTGCCGAGAATGTCCTGCGCCAACCGACCGAAGAGTTCCTCGGTCAGCACGATCAGATCGTGATAGTCGGCATAGGAGACGTAGAACTCCAACATGGTGAACTCGGGATTGTGAATCGTTGAAATGCCTTCGTTTCGGAAGTTCCGGTTGATTTCAAACACGCGTGGGAAGCCGCCGACGATCAGTCGCTTCAGGTACAGTTCCGGGGCGATGCGAAGATACAGCTCGGCACCCAGGGCGTTGTGATGCGTGACGAAGGGTTTCGCGGCGGCGCCGCCGGGAATCGGATGCATCATCGGTGTTTCGACTTCGAGGAAGCCGCGTTCGGTCAGAAAGGCGCGGATCCCGGAGACGATCCGGCTGCGTAGCGCGAAAATCTGGTGCACCTGAGGATTGGCAATGAGATCGACGTAGCGTTGGCGGTATCGGGTTTCGACATCGGTGAGTCCATGCCATTTTTCCGGCAACGGGCGGAGTGCCTTACTCAGGAACGTGAGGGTTTTCACCTCGACGGTAAACTCGTTGGTCTTGGTGCGGAACAGGATACCCGTGACCCCGATCCAGTCGCCGAGATCCAGTCCCTCTGAAATCTGGTGGGCTTGGTCGCCCAGGGTGTCCTTTTTTAGATAGACCTGCAGGCGGTCCGCTCCGTCTTGTAAGACTGCGAAGGCGGCTTTGCCGAAACGGCGCAGGCCGACGATACGGCCGGCGATGGTGCAACTGATGTGCTCCTGTTCGAGGACGTCTTTGGCTTTTTCACCGTGCAGGCGCGTGAGTTGGCCGGCTCGGTCCTTGACTTCGAAGCGCGTGCCATAAGGCGCCACACCGAGTTGCCGAAGGTGGTCGAGTTTCTTGATACGTTGTTGGCGTTGATCGTTCAGTTCATCCATGATCACACGGAGCGTATGGCTGTTGGCGAATAGCTGATGGTCCGGAACAAGCTCCGGTTCCTGCTATCTGCTAGAGGCCATAGGCTATCAGCTCCCTTTCTTTACAGGTCGTCATCCTTCATTGAGGCCGGCTCCGGGGCTTTCCCGCCGGTGAGTTTTCTCTGGAGATAGGCTTCGATGAACCCATCCAGCTCACCATCCATGACGGCGGAGACCTGGCCGACTTCGTGTCCCGTCCGGTGGTCTTTTACCATCTGATAGGGCTGGAAGACATAGGACCGGATCTGACTGCCCCAGGCGATATCTTTCTTCTCGCCGACGATGGCATTGAACTCGGCTTCTTTCTTCCGTAGTTCCACTTCAAACAGGCGCGCCTTCAAAATTTTCATGGCGCCGTTGCGATTTTGTAGTTGCGACCGCTCGTTTTGGCATTGGACCACGATACCGGTCGGAATGTGGGTGATACGAATCGCGGTTTCGACCTTGTTCACGTTTTGACCGCCGGCGCCTCCGGCGCGAAACGTATCCACCCGAAGATCTTTGTCGTCGATCACCACTTGCACGTCGTCTTCGAGCTCGGGATACACAAAGACCGATGCAAAGGACGTATGTCGCCGTTTGTTGGCGTCGAACGGGGAGATCCGCACGAGGCGGTGTACGCCGGCTTCAGCTTTGAGATAACCATAGGCATAGGGGCCGGTCACGGACAGGGTTGCGCTCTTAATGCCGGCTTCGTCTCCCGCGAGCAGATCCAACGTTTCGACCTTAAATCCCTTTTGTTCGGCCCATCGCACATACATGCGCAGCAGCATTTGCGCCCAGTCTTGCGACTCGGTTCCGCCGGCCCCGGGATGGATGGCGAAGATGGCATTACTCGAGTCCAATTCGCCCGAGAGCAATAACTCGATGCGGAATTGGGCGACGGCTTTTTCGAACGGCTCGAGTTCGGTTATGAGTTCCTGCTCCAGCCCGGCATCGCCGGATTCCAGCGCCAGTTCCAGGAGTGCTTCCATGTCGTTTTGCCGGCGTTCAGTGTCTCGCCAGCGCGACAGTTCGCGATCAAGGGCCGCTTTGCGGCGGTTCACCTTGGCGGCAGCCTGCGTATCTTTCCAGAAATCGGGCTGGGAGGTTTTGACTTCGATATCGTTGAGTTCAGCGGTCATCCGAGCCAGGTCAAAGATGCCCCCGTAGTTGGGCCAGCTGTTCGCCGAGGGAACGCACACGGGTCCGGACATCATCTAACATGGCACGGTCCTTTCTCTCTCAGGCCGGTCGCCCGGCTGGTTCACCACCGGCCGGTTCTGTGTCGTGTGAGAAGTAGCCGGTCAGGCATAAAAGCGCGATGAGTATAGCACAGGCATAAGCAAAGAGATCACCGTATTGCGAGTAAAAGGTCCGTTGATGGCCGACGGCAATCGTCCCTCTCAGCGCCTCCTGCGAGAAGATCGGTGACTGTTGCAGGATACGGCCGTACGGGTCGATAAATCCGGAGATGCCGGTATTGGCTGCCCGCGCGAAGGCGACGTGGTTTTCGACGGCACGAAAGACCACCATGCCAAAATGTTGATAGGGCGCCGATGATGGACCGAACCAGGCGTCGTTCGTGACCGTGACCATGAAGTCAGCCCCGTTCGCTGCAAACTCTCGCACGAGATTAGGAAAGATCACTTCGTAACAAATAACGACGCCGAATTTCACATGGAAATCGGTATTGGTCGCCGGGGTTGGAATGGGTGGCGTCTTTTCATGAGGTCTGAACATCAACAACGTGGAGCCCGGGCCGGCTTCGAAGTCGCCGATTCCTTCGACCAGTTTGTCGAGGAAGAACAGCAGGGAGTTGTGGAATGGAATGTATTCGCCGAAGGGCACTAGATGTTGCTTGTCGTAGCGACCGAGGATCTGGCCATCCGTTGCGAGCAGGTAGGCGCTGTTGAGCAGGAAGGGGCGCCCGTCCGGATGGCGTCGTAACGCCGGACTGCCGAAGAGCAGCGGGGCACCGGCGCGGCGGGCCATGTCCTGCACGATCGCGCGGTATTGCGGTTCCATTTCAAAGACAAAGGGCGTGGCGGCTTCAGGCCAGACGATGAGATCCAAGTTGTCGCCCAATCCCGCGGTGAGCCGATCGTAGCGCGCCATGGTTTCCTGACGGAACGCCACATCCCATTTCTGCGCCTGTTCAACATTCGGTTGTACAACTCCCACCGACAACGTGCGGGCGGGTGTGTGCTGAGCGGCAGACAGCAACGTGGTGCCATAAAACAGGGCCACGCCGAATCCGGCCGCCGCCGCGACCGATGACGGCCAGGGAAAGGAGCGAATCTGAAATCCGCGATAGGCTTTGAGGCTCCAGATAATCGTTTCGGCAATCGCGGCGTTGACCAGCACCAGGAGGAATGAGACGCCGTACACCCCGAAATGGTCGGCCAGCTGAATGATGGGGATCCATTGATATTGGGAATAGCCGAATAGCGCCCAGGGCAAGCCGGAGAGAAAGTAGGTGCGGATCAGTTCCAATGTCACCCAGAGAAACGGTGCCGGTAAGAAGCCAAGCGTCGGGAACGCAGTTCTGATCCACGACAGTCCCCCAGCATAAATGGCCATGTAGAGCCCGAGGTAGACTGTGAGCAGCAGCATCACCAGCGTGGCAATCGGAAAGGGGACCTTCCCGTAGACGTTCATAGCGGTAATGACCCAGAACATCGAGCCCGTGAAGGCCAGTGTGCCGGAGAGCCATCCGATGCGAAAGGCGCGGCCGGGTGCGAGGTATTCGACCGCGATATGCAGCGGGACCAGCGCGAACCAGGCCAAGATGCCAAGGTCGAACGCGGGGAAGGAAAGGGGATAGAGGAGACCGCTCGCGCAGGCAAGCAGGATGAGGCGTGCGCGGGAGATGGTCATTGCCCGTAACTTAACGAAAGACCTGAAGAGATTCAACCGTGCTCTTTTGTAAGTTGACTGGGGCGGGCATGATCGGAGCCTGGTCGCTCGGGCCCTATCGGCCCGATTGTCGCCAGGATGATGAGGGCGCCTGTGGATACGGGGTTGCCATGCCTCGAGGTTGGGGCGGCAGCAGCGGGGGCGGTGTGATGAGATTTGGTGGCGTCGGGGTTCCGAACGGGGTCACGAATCCAGGCGCTCCGCCATGGGGAGAACTGAATGTGTGTGAGGGAAGGCCGGATCCGAGATGGGTGACGCTCTTATTCCCATGGGCATCGGAATAGATGGCGTGTTGTTCATCCAGCGGAGACAGGGTGCCGGTGGTTCCGTCGCGCTGTTGAAATGTCGACGGCTGGGAAGCCGTGATGGAAACCGGGCCGAGAAGTATCCATACGACCAGCAGCATGAGCGTGGGGGTAGTTGGCATGGCGTCCTGCTGTGTGCGGAGAAGGCCATACAGGCACATCCAACATTGTACTGAATCTCCGGCCTGGAATGGGTTCATCGTCATAATTTATGCCGAAAATGAGTTGTGCCCGGCAACCCGCGCCCGCTCTTCGTTCTTGCCGTATTGACTGCCCTTTGAGCGAGGCATAGACTGTTTGCGTTGTTCAATGCCACCCTTTCTGCAGGTGGTCACATGGTCCTCCGTGGCGAACATGACCGCCGCTGTGACCAAGCCAGCGCTGTCCCTTCTCCTCCGGCCGCAGCCCTCAGCAGCGACCATTCTCTTCAGACTTCTCGACCTGCGCGTTGTGCCTCGCAAGCAGGGGATACATTTCTATTCTGCAGATGTTCTGCTCCGCCCTACACCCATCAAGGAGGATGTCTTTATGCTGAGACGACAGCAATCTGGTGCGGATCTGTTTCCGGCGCGCCGGCATCCTGCCTGTTTGCCCCGCGCCGAACTCCCCGAGGCAGGATAGGAGGGCATCATGGGACGAAAATATGACCTCGTTGATGTCATGGTTGCCATCGGATTGGTGGCCACGCTCTTCGGCGGCTATCTATTGGTGACGGCTGCCGATGGTTTTTGGCAGGCACCGATCGCTCCCGCAGTAAACATGACCAGCGTGACGCAGGGTCCTTCCGCGGGCATGCAGTATCTCCAGCCGGTTTTAGGCCAAGCGATTCTTCAGGATGTCTTGCTCGACCGGGAGGCTGGTGCCGCGATCTCTACGTCCGCCATGGAGCTCAACCGGGCGGTAAGTGAGTCTCAGCTACTCTCGACGACGTTGCTGAGTCCGCTGGTGCTGGCGGAGTTGCGTGCATTCGGACAGGAAGCCGATCATCGGGCACGGATGCAATTTGTCATGGGTAAGGCCGTTGTGAATCAGACGCGTCGCGGCCTTGCGAGTGGAGTTCTCTCGGCCGATCAGTACGCGGGCGACTTCAACACGGCGCTCATTCGTAGGGCCGAATTGATCGGCCAGCGCATGCATGACCAGTTCGAGTCGACGAGGCAAGCGATGCTTGGCCGGTCGATAGTCGAAGCCATTCAGGAAGAAGATCAGATGGCCGCGACGATACAGGAGCGTATCGGTCGGGCCGTCGTGCAAGTGACGCAGGCGCAAGAAGGGTATGCGGAGGCGAAGGCGGCCGGGCAGATTCAACTCGCCAGTGCGATGAGTGCGGCGGTGCGCACCGATGCATTGGTGGATCGATTAGCGTTCCTCGATGAATCACCTGTTGGAGGTTCGATGGTCGCCTACCACTCCAGTGCGACCCCAGATATTTCTCGCGGTGCTCTGGTCCTGGCTTGCCTGGGATTGATTGCGTTGTTTGTCGGCGGGTTGGCTTTTAGCAGCAAGAAGGAAGTGGACGGCATTCCGCTCTGGAAACTGGAGACACTGTTGCAACTGCACCGTTCTGGTCGGTAACGGAGCACCCTGGAATCGGTTACCGATTCCAGGGTGGAGTAAAGGAGGCTGAGTATGTCGTGGGAAAACTGGGCCGTGGCGATCGGGCTGGGCGCACTCCTCATGATGTTCTTTGTGTTAATGGAGTTGTTCTTCGCCGGGCCGCGTCAGCCTTGGGATCATCTGCGGCGGAAATAACGCTCTGAGGGGTGTGACCTCGGGGGGAGCGGTCCTTCTGATCCTCCCTCCGGTGGGGAGAATTTCCTAATTTGTGACGTGGATGTCAGTTCAGGCAAGACCAGAGGCCTGGGAGCATCACTTTGGCCATGGCCTTGAGTTCGGATTCAGATTGAGGGGGAACGTCCGAGAGGGCGATGCCGAAGTTCTGGCCTTTCGACCAACGGACGGTGGCACGCCGGACCAGCATGGGGGCCTCAGGGGTTGGTTGGATGATGATGACTACCAACTCCATTCCCACACTCACCTGTTCCTTGCCGCGTATACGCCCGCCGGAGGTGTTAAAGTCCTCCGTGACACCGATGGTCTGGAACGTCCCGTTTGAATAGTAGATGGGGTATTGAACGGGAATGCGCCTGGTCCCGCGTTCGTGATAGGCCGTGTTCATCTCCGCAAGGTTCCTTTCATCAGGTGACAGAGGTTCATTCTCATCGTCGGCGCGAATGCACACCATCGAAACTGGGTGGTGTGTTGCCATACCATGACGGTGCCCGCCATCATTGCGCCCAATAGATCGTTCAATAGGTCGTGGAGGGAGGCTTCCCGTCCTGGGGCCAGCCCCTGTGCGACCTCCGTCCACAAACCAAACACCACTGCACACGCGATTCCGACAAACAGCGCGTAGCTGAGCGGCCAACCGCGCCGACGGAAGCCCAGCATGACTAACCAGGCCAGCAGGCCATAGGCCGGCACGTGCGCCCCATCTCGCCAGGCACCCGGCACAAGGTTTATGAGCGATCCGGTGAAACCGATGCCCGGTGAGGCGATAGAAAGGCCGACCAGCAGCATCATATAGCTGGCCACCACGACAAAGAAGGGAAACATGGGGCGAAGTCCTTTCGATGAACTCATGTGACCTTGCGCAGAGTACTGCACAAGGTGCGTGAATCACCATTGGTCCTTCGGCAGAGAGGCTAGTGCTTTGGAGGGGCGAAGCCCGCGAGGCTGAGGCTATGGGGAAGATTGATGATGGATCTGGAGCGGGAAATGCGCAGGGTCAAGGTTTCTTGTTGGGCGTCTGATGGTGCCACTGTCCCGGTGCGGTGGAGTGGGCTTGGTAGGCTTGGCCGAACCCCAGCACGAGGTGGGCCTCGCGCATCTGGAGTTCCCACAAGGCGAAGTCGCCGAAACCGAACATCATCTGCGATTGGGGAAACTTTGCCAGATACCGCTGCTTCACCGACTCATAGGACCCATCGCTCGGGGGAAGAATTGAGGCCGTCCCTTGCAAGTTGATCCGTTGCAGCGCCAGCGGGTTCTTCCCTGGCTTGTCCGGCTCGGCGAGAAACACGCTCACACGGGCATCTTCCAACAGGTGCTGTGTGTGAAAGGCCAGCCGGCTTAAGTGGAGATAGACACGAGACCAGTCGATTCCGAGCAGGTAGGGGACATGAGAGCCGAACGGATGCCCGTTCCGGAGCGTCAGCAAGACACCGGTTCGGGCCTGCTCGGTGAACGTTCTCCACGCGGCTTCAACATCATCATTCGACAGGGCATCCGGCATCGGCATGAAGTCACCTCCCAGTGGAAACATTGTAGCGGCCTTCGGCGAATTGTCCAGCTCTGCAAGGGAGGGTGCCTGGACGGATGATCTTCCTCTGTGGGGAGCAGGCTTTTCATCGCGAGGGAGGACAGGATAAGATGGGCCAACGGCGGGGTGCATACATGGTCATGCGAGGAAGGGAGACGCGTACGATGAGACACATGCGATGGGGATTCCTAGTGGTAGGACTGTGCGTGCTCATGGGTGGAACCGGGTGCGGCGGTAAGCAAGCCGAGATCAAGGAAGACCGGTTGACTGTCGGGCGTGTCCAGGGCGAGGTGAAAGTCGGGATGTCGGCTGCGCAGGTGGCGGAACTCTTGGGTTCGCCGAATATCGTCACCACGGACGATAAGCGCCGCGAGGTCTGGATTTACGACAAGGTGTCGACCGATCGGGTGGATACGGCGAGTTCTTCCTATGCCGGTCTGATCATTCTGGGAACCAACTCCAGCGACCACTCCAGTTCGCAACGTCAACGCACCCTCACAATTATCATCAAGTACGACGAAGAGAAAAAGGTTCGAGATTTTGCCTACAACTCTACTCAGTTCTAAGAAGACCGGTCGACTCTTGCTGCGCCTCGTCGCGGCCCTGGTGTTGTGCGTTGGGCAGCCCCTGCTATTCCTGGGTTGCGCGCAACCGACGCAGCCGGCGGAATTGTTTCAACTCACGCCGGAGAGTAATGCGAATCGGGCCATGCAAACTCGTTTCTTCGACACGGAGAACGATCGGGAATTGTTGTCCGCCTCGGCTGCCGCGCTCCAAGATCTCGGGTTTCAAGTTGAGGAAAGTGTGCGGGAAGTCGGGTTCCTGCGAGCCGCGAAAGAACGCAGTGCCCGTGAGTACGGTCAGTATCGTAACCGGTTCTTTATCTGGCTGCTGTCGCTCGGGCATGTCGTCATCCCGATCGATCTGCACCAGAAAATCGCGGCCAGTCTTGTGACGCGACCGCTGAACGAGGCACGCTCGCGGCAGGAAGTCCGGATTATCTTCTATCGGGCGGTGTGGAAGGGGGACGGCCAGGCCGACCGCAATTACATCCCGCCTGGTGAGCAAAAAATGGAAATGATCCGGGATCCTGAGATGTATCAGCAATTCTTTGCCAAGCTCTCCAAGGCGGTCTTCCTGGAGCCGCATTCGATCTAACGACGAGGATTCATGAACTGGACACAGGTGACCGGAGCCGTTGCGATTATGTTGGGGAGTGTCATGGTGTATGGCTGTGTCGCGCCGGAGCCGCGGCAAGAGCTCTTCACATCGACCGATGCGCAAATGAAAATTCGGAGCGCGCAGACCCGTACCTTTGAGGTCAAGGAGCATATGGTTGCGATGCGCGGCGTCATCGCGGCCCTGCAAGATCTGGGATTTATCATCGAGCGGGCCAATGAGCCGCTTGGACTCGTCACGGCGGCCCGGTTTGCCGAACCGAATTATTACGATGTGCTTGGCGTGACCGTGACCGTGCGCCCACAACCGGACGGGAAAACGATGATCCGCGCCAATGCAATCTACAACAGCAAACCGATCGAAGACCCGAAGGTGTATCAAAATTTCTTTGCGGCGGTGGAACGTTCGCTCTTTCTGGTGAAGGACTAGACGGTGCGTTGCTCTACTCAGCCCATGTTCTCTCGACACAGCTGTTCGGGCAGCCGACTGTTCGTGGTCGGCGTTGTTCTATTGATCTCCCTGGCCGCCGGTTGTTCGCCCTATGAATGGCGTCATGACAATCAATGGGATTCGCGCGACCAGATCTGGTTATCCGAAGCCAGCCAGGTCAAAGTCCGGGCCGCTCAAAGCCGAGTCTTCGACACCGCCGATCGCCTCACAACGATTCAGGCCGTCGTGTCTGCCTGCCAGGACCTCGGTTTTGCCGTGGAGGTGTTGGATGACACGTTGGGTATTGTTTCCGGCAAGAAATTCGACGACTATGAATCCTTGCCATGGGGTGATCCTAGTTATCACCTATATCGGGACGACGGGCTCCTGATCCTCACGCGGCAGTTCCGCAGCTGGGGGCCGTTTTATCACCGGAGCAATCTTGTGCGCCTCACGGTCACGATTCGGCCGCGCGGAGACAAGCAGCTGGTCGTGCGGGCCAGCGCGCAGTATTACCTCAAGGCCATCGAGTCCCCCGAACCCTACCAACAATTCTTTCGCACGTTGGAACAGGCGCTCTTCATCCAAGCAAACGCAGTGCCGTAGTCACCGGTTATGACATTCGGTGTGGTGTGCGCAGCCTAACTGCAGAGAGTTGAACGAGCCGGATCACTGCAACTCAGGGCGAACATCAAGGAGGCAACTGAATTGCTGCGGGTGAGGAAGCTTGGCGCGTACCTTCTGGGCCTGATGCTGTCGTGCAACGTGCTTGCGTGCACCGAACTCAGGACACCTGCCGAGTCGGGCTCCGTCCAAGCCAGTGGTCCACTCCAAGTCGACGCCGTGAACCCGCGATACTTTTCGGACGGTTCGGGCCGTGTGGTGTATCTCGTCGGATCCCATACATGGAGGAACCTTCAGGATGTCGTGTCGGAGAAGAGCCGGCTGTCCTTTGATTACAGCGAATATTTACGATTCTTGACGCGATATCATCTGAACTTTTTCCGGCTCTGGCGTCAGGAGGATGCGCTGTTTGAACCCATGCCGTACCTGCGGACGGGACCAGGTGTTGCCTTGGACGGAGGGCCGAAGTTTGATGTGAATCGCATCAATCCGCTCTTCTTCGAGCGAGTGTCGGCGCGGGTGGAGGAGGCCGGACGGCACGGTATGTATGTCGCGGTGATGTTGTTCCAAGGGTGGGGTATCGAACGGAAAACTCCTGAGAGACCCGAGAACCCTTGGGCGTTCCATCCATTTCATCACAGCAATAACGTCAACGGCGTGGATGGAGATCGCGACGGCGATGGCGAGGGATCCGAAACCCATTCGTTGACGGATGCGGCGATGGTTGACCGACAGGAAGACTTTGTGCGGCAGGTCGTGGATGCGGTGAATCCGTTCGACAATGTGCTCTACGAGATTGCGAATGAGAGCACGCCCGGCTCGGTCGCGTGGCAGGAGCATCTTGTCGCGGTTATTCACGACTATGAGAAAACCAAACCGAAGCAACATCCGGTGCTGTTAAGTGCACCCTGGGGGAGCAAGGAAGCAGATCTCTGGAAGTCGCGGGCGGAGGCGGTCTCACCGGCAGTTCCGGCTCCGTATACACCCGAATACGCCTATCGGGACGACCCACCTGCCAACGATGGGCGCAAGGTCATCATCAATGATACGGATCATCTCTGGGGAGTCGGAGGGACCAGCGATTGGGTCTGGAAGAGTTTTACCAGGGGCCTCAACCCGATCTATATGGATCCGTACGATCCCGCGACGGATGCCGAGTATTTCGAGCTGGTACGAGACAGCCGCGAAGGAGTCCTCCTCTCGCTCGGGCAGACGAAGCGGTATGCCGATCGCATCCCGCTCCGAACCATGGTTCCACAGAGCCACCTGTGCTCAAGCCGCTATTGTTTGGCGGATCCCGGGCGGGCGTATCTCGTCTATGCGCCTTCCAACGGTGCCGCCGGAGGCGCTGAGAGCATTGAACTGGATTTGCAGCAACATTCCGGTTCATTTACGGTGGAATGGCTTAACCCACGTCTGGACCAAACGCATGTGGAACCGACGCGTCGGCTGTCCGGGCGGACCCGGTTCGTGGCGCCGTTCGTCGGCGATGCGGTGCTCTACCTCCGGGCTTCCCAGCCGTGAGGATGTTCAGGGGATCAGCGCGCCGCGTCATCCGGTGAAGGGGCGCGAGAGTGTGCCCGAGAGGGGGCAGGGACGGTGCGAGTCGTCGAACGCTCCGCGCCGACGGCGGCGTGAGAGTCGGTCGTGATGACGGGAGCTAAATTAAAGGCCACACTGATTCGGGGTGCGGTTCCACGATACGTATTCACGGCATGAAACAACCAGTCGGGGAACAGGAGGCATTGTCCGGGCGCAGGAGTATAGGATATGCTGGTTCTGGCATCGTGCAATTCGGCCATGTTGTACTGGAGATAGGGGGCCAGCATTCGTGGCAGGCAGCCACGCGGGTCGTAAATCTGCAGTTCGCCACCCTTTTCTTGAGTCGAACAGGTCTCGCCGACATCCACGTAGTAGACACCCGCCCAAAAACTTCCGGGATGGGAATTTGCGCCACCGTTCCGCTGCACGTTGGCCCACACTTCGACGACTTCCCAATCAGGTCGACGCGCGGCCTGGCGGCATCGGGCTGAAAGGGTTGTGATTTGTTTGGCGACTTCGGTCACGGGCGCAAACAACTCGCGGAGGGGGCTTCCTGCTCAATCCAACATCGACAGGTCGTGAGGCGAAGACCATCCGATGACTTCCGTGTCGTCGTGGCTTGACACGGACGCTTCACGTGCAAGAATCAGCCGGGAGAGTTCGAGGTCGATGCGTTCGTGTGCGCCGGTCTCGGGTCGCAGCGCTGACATGCGGTCGAATGGTAGGCTTGACAGGCCTCTATGCTCGGCCTAGCCTGATGTGGCGAGTGTGTCGCCTATCATCTAACCAGGGAGGCTATCATGTCTGTTGCACGTGTGACGGAAATCATTGCCGCATCCCCGAAGAGTTTTGATGATGCCATTCATCTTGGAGTCGCTCGCGCGAATAAGACCCTGCAGAACGTGAAAAGTGCCTGGATAGAGGATCAAAAAGTGGATATCGAAGACGGAAAGATCACCCAGTATCGTGTGGCGTTGAAGGTTACATTCGTCCTGAAGGATTAGGGAGCATTATGAAAAATGTGGAGATGACCGTCGAAGGAACCGTGCTGACCATCAAGGTGGATTTGTCGAAAGAGTTCGGGCCATCGGCTTCGGGAAAGACCACCATCATTGCCTCGACGGAAGGAAATGTCACGATTCCAGGCCGGGAGGAAAAAATCGGCTTGAATGTCTACCGGAAGAAGTAAGGTGTTCTGAGTGACACAGGGTTCTTCGAGCGAGCCGGTGAGACGAGACGGCGCCGAGTCTTCGCTGGGCCCATGGCTTCGGGTGGCCGAAGCGATGAGCCACGCAGGGACTCGTTAATGGAGGACTGGATTCTTGTCGTCCAAAAGAGGACAATGAGCTCCGAAGCAATAGACGGGTTGTACGACGATTCCCTTGGTTTCGTTGACCACCATGTCCAAGACCACGCTCAGCGTGACCGCGCTTCCTCCTCCCACGATCCTCATCGTCGACGACGATCCCGACATCGCTCTCGTCTTGCATGACCTCCTGGAACATGTCGGATACCGTGTTTCGGTAGCCGGCACCGGTGCCGAGGCACTTGCCAAGGCAAAAGTCGAATCCCTGTCTGCGGTGTTGTTGGACTTGATGCTGCCGGATATGGACGGACTCTCGGTACTCACGCTTCTCAAAGAGGTTGACCCGGTCCTTCCGGTCATCATGCTGACGGCCTTTGTCGAGGTTGCGAAAAAACACAGTTCCCTCACCGAAGGCGCGTTCGGGTACCTGACGAAGCCGTATGATCCTGAGGAATTGAAGGCTCTGATTCGTCGTGCTGTGGGCGTGAAGCATCTCTCTGTCGAGGCCGCGGCCACCAAGCAGGCCCTTACGGCCAGCGAGGATCGGTTTCGCGAAGTCGTGCAGACGGCTCCGGACGCCATTGTCCTTGCGGACGGGGAGGGTCGGATCCTATCCTGGAACAGTGCGGCCGAGCGCTTGTTCGGATACAGGGCCGAAGAGGTGTTGGGGGAGTCTCTGATCATGATTATGCCCGAACGGTACCGTGCCAGGCATGAACAGGCGTTGGCGCGGGTCCGTACGACGGGCGATCTGCGTTTGAAGGGCACCGTTGTGACCATGCATGGTCTGCACAAGGATGGCCGGGAGTTTCCGATCGAGATGTCACTCAGCAGTTGGATCTCTGCTGGTCAACGCGTGCACTGTGGCATCGTGCGGGATATCACGGCGCGGAAGGAGGCGGAAGCGCGCCTCGTGCAACAGCAGATCGAGCAACAGGTGCTCTTGGATTTGATCCCGGCCATGGTTTGGTATAAGGATTCCCACAATCGTATCCTGAGGGCGAATCGGCGCGCGGCAGAATCCATCAAGAAAACCGTGGCGGAGATCGAGGGGCGGTCGACCGATGAATTTTATCCGGAGGAGGCCGAGCGGTATCATCAGGATGATCTGGCGGTGATCGTATCAAGGCGGCCGAAGCTCGGGATCATCGAACCCTATCGAATAGAAGCGGGGGAAAAACGTTGGGTGCAAACAGACAAGGTGCCCTATCTGGACCCGCAGGGGAATGTGCTCGGGGTCTTGGTGTTCGCGCAAGACATCACGGAACGGAAGCGGACCGAAGAGGCGCTGCGTGAGAGTGCGGATTGCCTGCGTGTGGTGCTGGAATCGGCATCGAACGGCATCATCGTGGCGGATGCCGAAGGCAAGATTCTGCGGACGAATACCCAGATCGACCGACGGTTCGGTTATGAGCGAGGCGAACTTCTTGGACAGTCTGTTGAATGCCTTCTGCCGGCATGGTTGCGTGCTGCATCTCCAGAGGGGCCGTCGGTTTTTCGTGCCCGGACGGAAGACCTTTCGGCGAGCCATGTGCGCAACCTTGTCGGTGTCCGGAAAGACGGCACGGAGTTTTCTTTCAGTATGACGCTGACTCCATTGATGACGACGAACGGAACGTATTCCGTGGCAGCCATCGACCAGGCACAAGGGACCGTATGAACCTTCGGTTTGGGTTGACCGTTGTTGCCTTGGGGTTCGTCGGCCTTCTGTTCGTCATAGGCATCCGCACAGCCGTTCGTTGGTTGAAGATCCACTATCCGCAGCGGGCCAATGCCATTGTATTCGGGGTGTGCGCGATACTGGCCGGGACAGGCGTGGTGATTGCCGTTGAGATAAAGGACCAACCGACCTTCCGACCGGATGACCTGCTCACGCTGCAAGAGCCGGTGGTGGTGAAGACGATCGTGAGTGATCGTGAGTCGCGCAGCATCACCTGTGTCGTCGATCTCCATGAGCATCTGGGGGTATTGGAACTGGAGAACGAACGTGGCACCGTGAGGGCGCGAGTCGAGAGTAACAATACCTCGGTGCCGTTGTACTGCCCTATCGGAGCGGAGGTCCGAGTCGAGGCTGCCTGGCTCCATCACCCGACCATTACACATCGACAGGCACGCACAGACGGTTCATAAATCGCCTGCTCCGGCTCTTGACTCACCGGCGTCAGGAGGCCTATCGTAATTGAGTGGGGGGAGTTAACGCCCCGGGGGAATATGTACAAAAAGGGGATTGAGTGTTGAGGGTGGTGTGCATGCCCAGCTCGTACTGGGAAGCCTGAAATCCTCCCGAGATCTCCGCCGTATCTACCTCTCCTCGGTAGGTGCGTCCTCCTCCCACCCAAACCTTCGACACCATCCTCGCCTCATCGATTCTCACGTCCTCCCCTTCGATCACCTCCGTACTGTGTCCACCGTGGCATCGTGTTTTTCGATCTCGAGAGAACGACGAGAATACTCTCAAGGCTTGACTCTCATGAGTGTTCCCTGTAAACGACGAGGAGTGTACGTATTGATCGGGTGAACCGAGTGATCCCTTCCAGTGTGAATTCCTTGCGTGAGAGGTTGAATGGCCACCAAGACATCATCGCCGCGTGCTGAATCTCCCGTGCCTGCGCCCCCATCCGACTCCACCGTGTCAGAATCGGTCTCATCGCGAAAAAAATCCGCTTCAGCCGAGAAAGCGTCGAGTGCGGTGACGGCAGTCGAGATGGGGGCGCGGCAGCGGGAAATATCCGTCTCCGAATTTTTTACGAAGAACCGGCATCTCCTGGGCTTCGATAATCCTCGGAAAGCGCTGCTGACTTGTGTGAAGGAGGCCGTGGATAACTCGCTGGACGCCTGCGAAGAGGCAGGCATCCTACCGGATGTCACCGTGAGGCTCGAAACTGTCGCGAACGGACAGGCCCCGGTTACACCTAGTCAGGCGACGCGCTTCAGGATCACGGTGACCGATAACGGGCCTGGGATTGTCCGTCAACAGATTCCCCGTGTGTTCGCCAAATTGCTGTATGGCTCAAAATTCCATCGCATGCGAATGAGCCGGGGACAACAGGGGATCGGCATTTCTGCCGCCGGTATGTATGGTCAGCTCACGACGGGCAAGCCGGTGAAGGTGATTTCCCGCACGGGACCTCGCGCCGCGGCACATTATTTCGAAGTGCAAATCGATACGAAGAAGAACGAGCCGCTGGTGCACGAGAATAAACAGATTGAGTGGGCTCAGCCTCAAGGTACCGAGGTGGCGCTCGAAGTCGAAGGCCGTTACCAGAAAGGCCGCGCGTCGGTCGATGAGTGGCTGGAGCAGACGTCGATTGCGAATCCGCACGTGCGGTTGGTGTACCACACGCCGGAAGGGGAAACGAAAGAGTATCCCCGGACCTATCACGAACTGCCGCCTTCACCGAAAGAAATCAAGCCGCATCCGTATGGCATCGAGTTCGGGGCCTTGCTCAAGATGTTGCAGGACACGAAGAGCCATACGGTGGCCAGTTTCTTGGCGAGCGATTTTTGCCGGGTGTCGCCCGCACTGGCCGAGGAGATGTGCAAGGCGGCGAAAGTGCCGCCCACTGCCAAGCCTCGCGATGTGAAGCACCAGGCGGCCGAAACGCTGTACAAGACGATTCAGACCACCAAGATCATGGCGCCGCCCACGAACTGCATCTCGCCGATCGGAGAGAAGGCGATCCTCTCGGGTCTCTATAAACAAATCAAAGGGGAGTTTTATACGGCCGTGAGCCGGCCACCGGCCGTGTATCGCGGTTATCCCTTTGTCATCGAAGCAGGGTTGGCCTTCGGCAAGGGACCGGACGAAGCAACGAAACCGCAGCAGGCGTCCGTGCCTTTGGCCGAGGGGGAAGACCAGGGCAACGATACCGAGCAGGCGCGGGTCATCCGGTATGCGAACCGGGTGCCGTTGCTCTATCAGCAATCGGCCTGCGCCACGTTCAAAGCGGTGCTCAGCACGACGTGGCGAAACTATGGGGTGTCGCAGTCCCGCGGCGCGCTGCCTGCCGGGCCGATGGTGATTTTTGTGCACATGGCCTCCGTGTGGGTACCGTTCACCAGCGAGTCGAAAGAAGCGATTGCCGACTACGACGAAATTCAGAAGGAAATCACTCTGGCGTTGCGCGAAGCCGGTCGGCGGCTGGGGATTTTTCTGCGGCGAAGAGAGCGGGCTGCCAGCGAGTTCCGTCGCCGCAATATCTTCGATCTCTATATCGAGGAAGTCGTGGCCGCCTGTAATCGACTCAAAGGCGGAAACCTGCCCACGGAGAAATTGAAGGAGCAGTTGCATAAGATCGCCAGTTCACGCACGGGAGGTCACAAGACCGATGAGGCCCTTGGGAAAACAGGCGCCGGACCTGAAGGCCTGCCGCATTCGATCATCGTGACGGCTGAAGGAATCGAGGGAGAGACCGAGATTGCCGAGCGGACTCCCGGGACGCCGGCGGTTCCGGTCGAGCCCGCCCAGGTCGGGCCGATCGCGAAGGCCAAATCCCTGGTGAAAGCCAAGCGGAGGACAAGCGATCGAGGAACTACGGCGAAGGGCGTGGCGCCGAAGGTGAAAGCAGGGCAGCAAGCCTTGTTTGTCGATGAGCCGCCGCCAAAGAAGAAGGCGGCTCCGCGCAAGAAAAAACCCGCGCAGGCATCTGCTACGCGGAAAAGGACATAGGACAGGGTATGGCACAGGCAAAGACGAAGAAGACCGGGGCTGTGGGGAAAAAGCTCGTCGGGATGGCCGATGTGGTCATCGCGGCCGCGCAACGGGCCAAAGACCCGACGTTTGAGATTCCGATTCGCGCCTTGTCGAACGTGTCGTTCAATCCCCGCAGGGGGCTGATCGAGATGGGCGAGAAGAAACAGACCCGGTCGTTTTTTAATGTCGGGATGGCGAAGAAATTCATGCAGACGATGTTGGTGGCCGATGCGCTGGCGGAGTTGCAGCAAGCCGATCTGACCACCTCGCTCAGGGAAATTTATTATCGGACAAAACATACGATTCAAGACTCCCATGAAAATACCTTCGATACGCAGGACGAGTCCGACCCGATCATCGAGGATCTGGAAGTCTCGTTGGTGGCGCTTCGAGAGGAACTCCATGTGCGGGCGGAAAATAGCGGCAGCATCGTCGGGCCAGTGGTCTTCGGCGATGACGGCGATAGGGTGGATTGTGCCAAGCTGGGCAAGGGCGGGTATTCTGTCCCCTCGATCGTTGAACCGGAATATTTGGAGATCCGCCGCTGCACCGCCGATTTTCTCCTGCTGGTCGAGAAAGGTACGCAGTGGAACCGGTTGTCGGAAGATAAGTTCTGGCGGCGATACAACTGCGTGTTGTTGACGGGGAACGGGCAACCGCCACGAGGGGTGCGACGGCTGGCACGCCGCCTCCACGAGGAGTACAAGTTGCCGGTGTATGTGCTGGTCGACAACGATCCCTGGGGGTATTATATTTATTCGGTGGTGAAGCAGGGCTCGATCAACCTTGCGTTTGAGAGCCAGCGTATGGCGATTCCCAAAGCAAAGTTTATCGGACTCTCCAGCGCCGATCCGGAGCGGTATGAGTTGCCGCGTAATGTGGGCATCAAGCTGAATGAGAAAGACATTACTCGGGCGAAAGAACTGCTGAACTATCAATGGTTCCAGAAGCCGGCCTGGCAGCAGGAAATTAAACGGATGCTTACCAGCGGGTTAAAATACGAACTGGACGCACTCGCGAACAAAGACTTTCAATATCTGACCAAGAAGTACCTGCCGAGGAAGCTGAAGGAAAAAGACTGGTTGGATTAGCGGGCGGACTTTGTTCGGTGGTCGTTGAAGGAACGGGTGCACGTGGTACTCGAACAATGTGATGTCCGCGCCTCCACCGAACTGGCCAAGACGACCGGCGCCCTCTATGACGGTATGTAGCTGGCCTTGTCGGCAACCGGTGTAGTCGAAGAAACGGAGCCTCTGTGAGTCGGCATGGTACATCGTATCCGGGGCTGGTTCACGGAGATATCCGGATCCTCTGCCTCAGTGTGGTTATGCTGGTGGTTCCGTCGTTCGTAATTGCCCAGACTTCGCCACCGGCATCGACCCAACAGAACCAACCGGGACAAAACCCTCAGCTACCGGGGACGCTCCCGCTCCTGAACCCTCTCGCACAGCAGTCGACGATTGCGGCCACGGCCTCCGGGGCCAGCGCGCCGCAAAGTAACACCATCCCCTCCAGTCAGGGCAAGTCGTTCGGGACGATCGGCAAGGGGTTGCCCGGCATGACGGGTGGACCGGCGCTGACCGCGCCCATGGGGTCGCAAGATCCGTCCTCACGCTTCATGCGTCCTACCGTGATTCCTCCGCTATTCTGCGATCCCTCCATCAATATTCCCTGCTAACGATCGTTGGCCGCTCGGACAAACGAGTGTCGGCGTAGAGGATCTCACCATCGGTGAGTTCGACAGGCCTCCGGCCCTGGCGAATTCGATCGAGATTAGGAACTGCGTTTCGAGGCGGAGGGTTCGATGCGAACGCTGCCGGTCGGGGTCATGGCGCCTTGCGGATTGTCGGCTTCGAGCCACACATTAAAGCGAATGGTGGTGGGTTTCGAGAAGCAGAGGCTGACAGACTGCTGGGGTGCGATGATGACCGAATCCTGTAACACGCCGAATTTCGAAAAGCCTTTGTCGCAGGCGATCAACTCCGGGTTGGTTTCTTCGAGCATTCGTAACTGGACGGCATGGGCATTCAGGTTTTGCCACCGGATCTCATCGCCGACTTGCACGATCAGATGGCGCGGCGCCACGTCTGTCCGGATATTGAAATACCGAATCGCCCCCGTGAGACGGGGGCCGGGTGAAGTACTGCAGCCGGTATCGATGACGAGAAGGCCGAGTAAGATAAGGAGCAGCCAGGTTCGACGCATACGCGATCCTACAGAAATAAGAACCGCGTTGGCTACTAGGATAGTTACCAGGGTAGACAAGCGGTGCGGAGCGGTTCTGTCAACCATGTACGTGCCATGTCGTTAAGAGAGACAGTGTCGCCCTCATCGTCCTGAGAGTTCACGCATGTCTCTCACATTCGACGAGGCCCGCCACTTTCTCTCCCGCACCACGTTCGGTGGAACGCCTGAAGAAATCCGGCGTGTGATGCAGTTGGACCATGGCACGGCGGCCCCGCACTTCTTCATGGGCGGACGAGTGAAAGGCGGTTTCTATGGTGCGCCTCCTTCACTGAAAAATCTGCAGGCCGGGGATCTGAAGCATACGCTCGATTATCGGGCCCTGTACGCGACCGTCATTGAGAAATGGTGGGGCTTACCGGCCATGTCATTCGGAACCGGGCGCGATCCGGCCATCGACTGTTTTACGCGATGATTCGAGACTTGATTTCACGGGCGATTCTTCCTATCCTGCTGCCGTCTGAAAGGGAGGTGACGGCATGACAAGGTATTCATCGCGATGCAGGGCGGGAAGTGTAGGGCTTCTGCTGGTTGTCCTATTGATCGGTGTTGCGACGCCGGTGTGGGCAGAGCAAGTTGGCGTAGAGAACAATCCAGCGATCACCCAGGCATCGGAGAGTGCTGGCCGCGTCCTTCAGCAGACCCAGGCTCCGGTCGCGCCATCACTGCCGTTGTTGTTTGCGGAGGGCTCCAACTCGTGCGAGATCGTGTCCTGCGGCATGGGGATCAAGCAGACTTGCCAGATCACCTGTCCGGCCGATAAGACGCCTAAGTGTAGTTGTGACTGCGAGCGGAGCTTCGGTCCGATGTGTATGGACTACAAGGCGAACTGTCGCTGCGAATAGTGTGTGATCGGCCGGTCACACATCGTCCGGTGAAGACGATTCGGATCCCCCCACCGTCAGGCTCGGCCCTGCGACTCGGTAGCGTTCTCCCGCCCAAGCCCCTAAGTCGATCGTTTGACAACGTTCCGAGCAGAATGGACGCCAGGGATTGTCCTGCCACGTCGTAGGCTGGTGGCATTCGGGGCAACGGGTCGTGCGGGGAGCAGTAGGGGACAAGGTGTTTACCTTCTGTCTGGTGATGAGGCTGACTCTACCACCCTCGTGCCGAAGGCGGCAAATAACTCTCCCGTCAGGTAGGGCGTCCGTTCCCCATCCCGCCAGTGTTTCCGGCGCATGTAATCGTTGAGCAGGCGGCCGTCGGCGGTGCGGTGGATATGCGGGTAGGCCACATTCATCCGGTAGCGTTCAATCGCTCCGGACACCCGACTGATAAAGACGATCGTGCCGTTGCGCTCCACCGTCTCCACGACTCCCACATGGGTCAAGGGATCGTTGACGAGGCCGTCCCCGTTATAGTCCCAGGTATTGTCGAAGAACACCAGATCGCCGGCTTGCACGACTGGACCGCGATGAAGCTGTCCATGTTTCCGCAGGTGATTGTAGATCAACCCCACGCCGTTGACCTTCCCGTCGCCGGCCCCTCCTTCAAAGAGGTCGATGCCGTTGGCGAGGTAGATGGCGCGGGTCACGCCGGCGCAATCATAGGCGATACGACGCCCCTGGCTCTCGATTGTTTTCGCGCCGACCAGGTTGACGGCTGTTTGTACGATCGCCTGTGTGCGCGGGCCGGCCTGGATTGTGCGGCAGCAGTCTGGAAGCGGGGTGACCGCCTGACGGAGCCCCTGAGAGGCCGGTGCGGCGCAGCCGCTCAGGGCGGCGCAGACCAGCACGGTGCGCAGCGTGTGAGATAGTCTGGGCATACTGACTTAAGTATAGCTGGTCTTCCGAAGGATGGGATGTCATAGGGCGTTGCTCGCGCAGGGGTACGCACAATGGCCGGGTTGGCCCGTTCATCGGCCGGATTCTATTGTTCGCGCGAGTCGCTTGACGAACGACGCTTCATGGATCTCACAGAGGAAGCGACATCCGCCTTCGCCCACCTGTTCAGCATCCTGTTAGGCTCCGGCGTTGGAGAAGACCTGCTTGATCAATGCTTGCGCATCCTCCTGAATTCGTTTGAGATGGGCCTGGCCGTTGAAACTTTCCGCATAGAGTTTATAGACGTCTTCGGTTCCGCTGGGACGCGCGGCGAACCAGCCGTTGGCCGTCGTCACTTTCAACCCTCCGATCGAGGCCTTGTTGCCCGGCGCGTCCGTCAGCATGGACGTAATCAGTTCTCCCGCCAGCTCCCGACTCTGCACTTGCTGTGGGGAGAATTTCTGGAGCGCCGCTTTCTGGGTTCTGGTGGCCGGTGCATCGATCCGTTCGTACACCGGCTCGCCGAGATGGGCTGTCAAATCCGCGTAGAGTTGTGCCGGATTTTTTCCGGTGACCGCGAGCATTTCCGCCGCAAGGAGATCCATGATGATGCCGTCCTTGTCGGTGACCCACGTGGTGCCGTCACGACGGAGAAATGCTGCGCCCGCACTTTCTTCTCCGCCGAACCCTAACGACCCGTCGCGAAGGCCTTGGACAAACCACTTGAAGCCGACCGGGACCTCCACCAATTGACGCTGCAGACTGCCCGCTACCCGGTCGATGATGCTGCTGCTGACAACGGTCTTGCCGATTCCTGCACCGGCCTTCCATCCCGGGCGATGGGTAAATAAATATGAGATTGCGGCGGCAAGGTAGTGATTGGGGTTCATCAGGCCGGCGCCCGGCGTCACGATGCCGTGGCGATCCGTGTCCGTATCGTTGCCGAATGCCAGATCGAAGCGGTCTTTCAGTGTGATCAGCGAGGCCATGGCGTAAGGGGACGAACAGTCCATCCGGATCTTGCCGTCCCAATCCAGAGTCATGAACCGAAAGGTCGGATCAACGGACTCGTTAACGATGTGCAGATCCAATCCATACCGTTCGGCTAGGGGACGCCAGTAGGCCACCGCCGCACCGCCCAATGGATCCACGCCCAAGCGCAACTTTGCTGCTTTGATGCGTTCGAGATCGACGACGTTGATGAGGTCCGCGAGATAGTGGCCCATAAAATCATGCCGCGCGGTAGACGCCGCCTTCAGCGCCTGTTCATAGGGGACACGTTTTACGCCATGTAACTTTGTTGCCAATAAGGCATTGGCGCGAGTCTCGATCGCTTTCGTGACCTCCGTATCGGCCGGGCCGCCGTGTGGCGGATTGTATTTGAAGCCGCCGTCCTCGGGTGGATTGTGCGAAGGGGTGATGACGATGCCATCGGCCAGGCCCGAGGTCCGGCCTAGATTGGTGGTGACAATGGCGTGTGAAATGACCGGCGTGGGGGTATAGGCATCGGTCTGATCCATGCGGATCTGAACGCCGTTTGCGGCCAACACCTCCAGCGCGCTGCGTTGAGCCGGTGCGGAGAGCGCGTGAGTATCCTTGCCGATGAACAGAGGACCGGTGGTTCCGGCCTGAGCCCGGTATTCGCAGATGGCCTGGGTGATCGCGAGAATGTGGGCTTCATTGAAGGTACGGCGGAGAGAGGAGCCACGATGTCCGCTGGTGCCGAAACTCACCTGCTGTTGCGGATCGAACGGGTCCGGCACTTCCCCGTAGTAGGCCTGTTCGACTTTTTCGAGATTGATCAATTGTTCCGGCTGTGCCGGTTGACCGGCACGAGGATGGAGAGCCATAGGTTCCTCAGCAAGACGATGATGCGTGAATGACGCGATTCTAAATGATGTGGCAGCCAGTATATACGGCTCGATGAGGAATGTCAGGCCTGCGTTTGCTTGCGTGGCCCTCCGCGCGGGTGTTAAGATCCGTTCACGTTAAGGAGAGGGGTTGTCCATGCCGAACATTACCTTATTGCACTCACCGACTTGCGGAGCCTGTCCATCAGCGAAACGCCTGTGGAAGGAACTCAGGGTAAAGTATAGCTTTAGCTATCGCGAGGTCGATATCACGACCCCGGATGGTCAGGAATTGGCGAATCGGCATTCGGTCCGGGCCGTGCCCGCGACGATTATCGATGGCCGGCTGACCTTCGTGGGTGTGCCGCCTCGTCAAAGCGCTGAAAAGGCGTTGCAGCTGAAGATGAAACCGCAGGGCGCGTGAGACTGGAGAGATATGACCGTTCCCGATGAAGACGATTTCGAACTGCCGATTCTTCCTATGATCGATAAGGGACCGCCGCCTGAATGCGGGACGTGCGGGGACCCGATGAAGTTCATCGATGGCGATTGGGCCTGCGTCGATTGCAACGGTGAGCTGCTTGGTCCGGAAACCGGCTAGCAACCAAGGGCATGTTCGCCTTTTACGCGTGAAGTGCGGAAGGTTGCGAGACACTCTCTGCGACCTTCCGCTTCGCGCTTCACGATTGATGGCCCACGGTCTCCATGCTCCGCCTCGTCACCGGCCAGTTCCATCCCACACTCGAAACGCAACTCGTTCACGATCTTCGTGCTCTCAAGGCCGGCCATCCCGAGGCCGCCGTCGCGCTTGTCGTGCCCTCGGATCAGTTGCGTCGTTCGCTTAAGCAGCTGCTGGTCGTGAAGCAGGGGCTCGCGCTGCTGAATGTCCACATTCTCTCGTTTCATCAACTTGCCCTGCAGTTGGATCGCGAGCGTCGCACTGCTGCGAGGGGAGCCGGCGCAGAACGACGGATCGAACTCGTCACCGACATGTTTTTCGAGCGCCTGCTGCAGCATCTCGCGCAGCGCAACGTACCACAGACCGGGGTACTTCGTTTGCCGCAGTTGCCGTCCGGCGCCTGGCCGGCTTTGTGGGCCAGTCTGCGAGACCTCAAGGATGCCACGGTGGATTCTGCCCTGGCGTTACGCGCGGTGGAGGAAGGGCAGTTCCCGCCGGAAGACAGTGAGAAGCTCAGAGGCTTGTTGACGTTATATGCGGCGCTACGGGAAGGCAGTGCGGCGTTGGGGGTGGGATCTCCGGATGACTTGACCGCGCTCGTGACCGACTGTGTGTCCACTTCTCCCTTTCTCCGTGGCCTCGCCGGTCTCTGGTACTACGGGTCGTACGATCTGACGCAAACTCAGCTGACTCTTCTGGAAGCGTTGAGTGTCTCCCTGCCGCTCACGGTCTACTTCCCGCTCGGCGAACAACCGGCCTACGGTTTTGCGCGACAGTTTCTAGAGCGACACCTCTATCCGATTGCCGGAGGTCCAGGCGAACGGTCGCGTATGACAACCGGTGACTCTGCTCCCGATTCTCAGAAAGTAAATGTATCGGTTGAAGTGCGGAATGCCGCCGGTCTCGACGATGAATTGACGCTGGTCTGCAAGCAGATTCTTTCGCTGGTAGAGACCAATGGGTATGCCTTCGGTGAGATTGGGGTGGTGGGTCGTACCCTCGTGCCATACCAGGCATCCCTGCGACGCATCTTCGACCAGCATCGCATTCCATTTGTCTCCAGTGCGACGGTGCCGCTGTTACAGGAACCATCCGTGAAGACGCTGCTTCACCTGGCGCGACTGAAGGAAAACGGCTTGCATCGACCGGCCATGTTGGAAGTGCTGACCTCCCCATGGAATCGCCGCCTCACGACGGGTACGCACGAGGTTGAGCCCCGTCCCGACCTCTGGCGCGTGGCAGTGGAGACGCTCGGAATTACTCGTGGGGAAGAGGAATGGACACGCCTGGCGCACCTGGGCCGTCTGGACTCCTGGGCGACCGACGGCGAGGACAGCGTTGCGGAAGAACTCGAGGCGTTCTCGATCGACGGGGTGCAACTGCGCCTGCTGTGGGACTGCCTCGCGCCATTGATCGAGGATCTGAAGCACCTTCCGGATCGGGGCGGATATGGCGCCCTGACCGACGCCTTCTGCGCTCTCGCCGACACCCATCTGACCGTTCCTCTCGGGCTGACCGTTCCCTTCGGGTTATCCACCTCCATCGACGCGACGGCACAGGGGGATGATGCCCAGGACGTGCCTGAGGCGTTGTCCAGAGTCTTCGCCGAGTTGCACGCACTCGACCGGCTCGGCGCCGATATCACCTGGGACGAATGGACAGACACGTTCGCGGAGATCGTCTCGCGAACGACCTGCGCCCTGGCCCCCCCTTCGCACCAGGGCGTACAGGTGCTGGATGCGATGGCAGCCCGCGGGCTTGGATTTCGGGCCCTCTTCCTGATCGGAATGAATGAAAAACTGTTTCCCCGGTACATCCATGAGGATGGATTTCTCCGTGATCGGCATCGACTGGTCCTGAGCGAAACCCTGGGCTACAAGATCGACCAGAAGCTGCAGGGGTATGGAGAGGAGGCACTGCTGTTCGAGCTGTTGCGAGCGTCGGCCAAGGAACGATTGTATCTCTCCTATCAACGGGCGGATGCCGCCGGTCGCCCGCTGGTGCCGTCCAGTTATCTGGATGCGGTCGGGGTGGTGCCGCACCCATCGGATACGACATCTCTCCTCGCCCTTCCGCGTCGATGGTCGGACCGTGTCGATCTTCCGCTCTTCACGCCGCAGCTGCAGACGAGGGAAGAGCTCACCGTGAGTACGGTACTGCAGGGTTGCGATGTGACTGCGCTCTTGGAGGCAGTCGGGCGTGACGGATTGTTATTTTCCCACGGGCTGGGAGCGCAAGGCGTCATCGAAAGCGGGCATCCGGCCCTGAGCGCGTACGACGGGATGCTCGAGCATTCAGGCGCCCATTGGAAGGCGGTCACTGAACGCGGGTTCTCACCGACGGCGCTGGAATCCTATGCCCGCTGCCCCTTTCAATATTTTTCCAGGCAGGTGCTCAACCTTGAATCGGTGCGTCAGACTCCTTCTATGGAACTGACCCCTCCGGCAATGGGGCAGCTCTGTCATGGCGCGTTGCGACTTTGTTATCTGGCGCTGATCCAACTGGGCTGGCCGGTTACGGTACTGTCCTCCTCTGCCATCACTGAGGAGGTCGCTCGGGCCGTCGCGCAGACCTTTGACGCGTACGCCAGGACACATGGAACCGGCTACGCCCTGACCTGGCAGTTGGCACAGGAATCGGTCCGGCGGTTGATCGAAGCGACAATCATTCTCGATCGTGACGCGGCGTTGGCCTCGGGATTCCATCCCGCTGAATTCGAACTGGATGCCATAGGGAGTGTGCCGGATGGATCGCAAGGCGAGGAGATTCCACTGCGTGGACGATGGGACCGGGTGGATCGGCATCCGCAGTCTGGCGCGCTGAGGGTTATCGATTATAAGTATCGAGCGAACGATCGCGTGGAGGCCAAGGATCGCAATCTCCTGCAAGCGGCCCTGCGCGCGCAACGACTGCAGCCTGCGCTGTACTCGTTGATGGCGGCTGTCGGCTCGCCAGACGGTCAGCAGGGAGTATTGCCTGAAGCGGTCGAGTTTCTCTATTTGCTCCCGCATGCCGATCCTGCGGTTGAGCGTGTGGCCTTTGCCGCGTCAGCCTGGCAGGGGCCGTCCGGTCCGATATTGAGCAGGACGATGCAGGTGCTGCTCGACGGCATACGCGCCGGGCAATATTTCATCGCCCCGGATGCCCACTGTACCCATTGTGACTTTTCGACCGCGTGTCGCCGAACCCATCAGCCGAGCTGGTGGCGGGCTTCTCGGTCCTCACCGTCCAGGACATTGCGGGATGTGCGATCGCAGAAGGTGGCGCGTGACTGAACCGGCCTCGATTCCAGACCAGGCGGCACGAGAAGCAGCGGCTACCACGTTCGACCGGAATGTCGTGGTGATCGCCGGGGCGGGAACCGGGAAGACGACGCTGCTGGTGAATCGATTGATATATCTGCTCATGCGCCGGACCGATCCGCTGGACCTGTCGCGCATCGTGGCTCTCACCTTCACCAACAAAGCCGCCGCCGAGATGAAACTTCGTTTACGAGAGCGTCTTCGTTCCTTGGTGAATGCGGAAGGCCGTGACAATTCCGTGGTGGGCGGTGGCACGGTTTCAATCGCCGACCTACGCCTACGATATGGATGGACGACCGATGAAATCGTGGCTCGGGCCGATGCCGCACTTCGTGATGTGGAGAAAGCGCAGATCGGAACCTTGCATAGTTTTGCCGCGCATCTGTTGCGCCTGTACCCGATCGAAGCCGGGGTCACACCGACGTTTCAAACGGACGAGGATGGATCGCGCTTCGAGGAACATTTCACCGCTGAGTGGGAGTTGTGGCTGGATCGTGAGCTAGGCGCGGCGGGGAGTGATCACAGACGCTGGCGAGAACTCCTGGACACATTCGGTCTCGACGAACTGCGAGAGCTGGCCTACCGTCTGCACAGTGACTTGATCGATCTGAATGGGTTGGCGCAGCAGGTGGCCGAGACGGGCCTGAATCCGGAATTGCGTGACTGGTTCTCCAGTAGGAAGGCGCTAGCGGAAAATCTGCTCGCACGGTATGAACGCCCGAAGCGACGCAAGATCGAGCTAATGCTGGCGGCGGTTGCGGAACTCTTCGCACTCCTGCTTGCCGATGGGATCAACGGTCTGCGCGCTCTCTCACGTGAGACGCAGGAGTTGCTGGCCAAAGACCTCGGCGCCGCACCGACCGGATGGCAAGAGGATGATCATGCGGAAGTCGAGTCGTTGCAACGGATCGCCACGCGGTTGCTTAAGGTCGACCATGCACTCCTGCAGAATCTCCTGGCTGTGCTCTCGCCGTTCGTGCAGTCGGTGCGAACGTCGTTTCTGGATTCCGGCTGGCTCACCTTCGATGGTTTGGTCGGCAAGGCCCGGACGTTGCTGCGCGATCATCCTGCGATCCGCGAGCAGTTGAAGCGGGACTATCGCGCGTTGCTGGTCGACGAATTTCAGGATACGGACCCGGTGCAGTACGAGATCGTGCTGTACCTGGCCGAACGCCTCAACACGCAGGCCGGTTCATGGCGAGAGACGGAACTCGAATCGGGAAAACTGTTCATCGTCGGTGACCCGAAGCAGTCGATCTATGCGTTCCGTCGGGCTGATATCGAAGCGTTCGATCATGTGGTCGATCGCCTGGAACGCAGCGGGGCGTTACGCTGCGAGCTCGCCACAAATTTTCGCAGTCATGCGCAGGTGCTCGATCTGGTTAACGGCGTCTTCAACCGGCTTCTGGTCGCGCAGCCGTCCATTCAGCCGCCGAATGTCCCGCTCACGGTACAACCGAATCGATCCAGTCAGTTTCGCAATCCCGGTGTAGAACTCCGCTTGGTCGCGTCGGAGGACGAGGACGAGTTGGATTCGGCCGCAGCAACCCGGGTGGAGGCGGAACAGATTGCGCACTTGGTGTCAGGTTTGCTCCGTCCGGCCGGAGACGCGGGAGCGTCAAGGGGAACGGAAAGCGGGCTCCGCCCAGGGCATGTCGCGCTCCTGTTTCGAAAATTGACTCAGGCTGAGCCCTACCTGGAAGCCCTCCGCCGGCACGACATTTCGTACATCATCGACGGGGAAAAACATTTTTATCGGCGGCAGGAAGTGATCGATCTCGTGAACATGCTCCGGTGCGTCGGCAATCCCCACGATCGCGTCGCCCTGGTGGGGCTGCTTCGATCGGCAGTGGGTGGCCTGCCTGACTCCGCGTTGGCCGAGCTGCAGGAACGGGAGTCGCTGGATTACCGCGAAACCGATCGCCTGACAGACTGGAGCAGTCCGCATGCCGAGCCGCTCCGTCGGTTGTACGGCGTGCTGGCGCGGTTGCATGAGCTGGCGCCCCGTTGTCCGCTCCCTCAGGTGCTGGACCTCATTTTTACACACCTGCCGGTACTCGAACTGGCGGCGGCGTCCCTCCACGGCGAGCAGGCGGTGGCCAACCTGTTGAAGGTTCGCCAGATGGCGGCGGACCTGGCGGATCGCCCGAACCTGACGTTGACCGGATTTGTCGCGCTGATGCTGGATCGGCTCACGGAGCAACCGGAAGAAGCGGAGAGTGCGCTCTCGGAGGATACCCTGGATGCCGTTCGTGTGTTCACCATCCACAAGGCGAAAGGTTTGGAGTTTCCGCTGGTGATCCTCGCCGGGTTACATCATGGAGATGGTGCAGGCCGCGGTCCTGCGCGACCGATCATTTGGCATGATTGGTCGACCGGTGTGCAGGGGCTCGATCTGGGGGACCGGTGTAGCCTGGGCGCGGTACTGGTGGCTGAGAAGGCGCGTACGCGTGAACAGGCGGAACGGCGTCGGCTGTTTTATGTCGGGATGACGCGCGCGAGGGAGCGTCTGGTCTTATCCGGAGCTCTGCCGCGGCGGCGGGTGCGGGGGGCGTTGCTGGAATTGTTAGAACAGGCTGCCGGCGTGGAGCTCGGGCTAACCGATCAGCAGGACATTTCTGTCGGTGGTGTCGGCTTGCGTCAGACCATCCTCCAGGGAGATGATCGTCCGCCGGCGAGACAGCGCGAACGTCCGATGGTGTTGGAGGGCGTGGTCACTGACCGGGCATTTTCAGACCGCTGGATGCAGCGCGACCAAAAATGGCAGGCGCAGCGAACGGAGTCCTTGCAAGTCTCACCGTCCGACTTCCTGCAGAAACCCGCTCCGGCCGTCGAGCGAGAAGCAGGGCAGGTGAGGCTGGTGACGCGGGGAAAGACCCTGGGGACGATGGTCCACCGGCTGCTGCAATACTGGGATTTTACCGCTGATGTCGACGCGCAGGTAGCCTTGATCGACCACATTTCACTGGCGCTCGATGAACGGGATACGGCGACGCATGACGTGGTGATCGGGGAGGTGCGAGACTTGCTGCGAACCTTCGCCCAGTCTCCGGCCTACGAGCGATTGCGCCGGGCGACTGTGATCGGTCGTGAGGTGCCATTTCTCATTCCCTGGAACGGTGGTCGGCAAATCATGGAAGGGGCCATCGACCTGCTCTACCGCATCGATGGCGAGATCTGGATTGCCGATTATAAGACGGATATGATCCCGGCGGATCAGGTAGCGGCGAGGGTTGAGCTCTATCGAGAACAGGCACGGTTGTACCGGATGGCGGTGGAACAGGCGTTGGGTGAATCCGTCGCAGGTTTCGAATTCATTTTCCTGCGGCAAGGAATGACGGTCACGGTGTGAGTACAAAGGAGGGTGGCATGAGGGTGCTCGTGTGGGCGGCAACGGTAACGATGGCGCTGGTCGGGTGTGCCGGCCAACACAAGGTGGAATTGCGGCCGCTGCATGCAGCGGCGGGGACCAGCGTTGCGGTGAGTCAGCAGTTGGAACAGGGCAATCAGTTGTTCGCACAACAAGATTGGGCTGGAGCCCGACAGGTGTATGTGGCGACGATCACAGCCGACCAGACTCTGGCGGAAGCGCACTACAATCTGGGGTTGACGCTGGAGCGATTGGGAGAGAAAGCCGAGGCCAAGAAGCACTATGTCGCCGCGGCCAACCTGGCTCCAGGTAACAAGGTGATCTGGGACGCCCCGCCTCTTCGGAAATATGACAGCGATATCGGGTTAGACCGGAAATCCTGGATGGACGCCAACCCCAAGTAGCAGGGGGCGGCAACGGCCGCCCACGCTTCAGAGCGGGGCGGCTGAACCTGAGTCTGGTTGGAGCGGGCGTTTTCGCTGAGACGCGATTGCCAGGATAACCGCTCCCGCCACGATCATGGGAATGCTGAGCATCTGCCCCATCGAAATCGTGCCGATGATGAATCCAATCTGCGCATCCGGCTCGCGAAAAAACTCCACTACAATCCGGCAGATCCCATAGCCTACCAGGAAGGCGCCGAAGACGGTTCCCGGTGGCGGAAGGCGGCGCGTGATCAGCCAGAGTACGGTAAAGAGCAGCAGTCCTTCCAGGAACGCTTCATACAGCTGGGAAGGATGGCGGCAGGCCATGCCGCCGGCCGGGAACACCATACACCAGTCTACGTCGGTGGGGCGGCCGTATAGTTCGCCGTTGATGAAATTGCCAATTCGCCCCAGTCCGAGACCCACCGGGGTCACACCGGCCGCTAGGTCGGCAATAGTCAGGATCGTCATGCCTTGCCGCCTGGCAAACAGGATGAGGGCCACAATTGTGCCGATCAGGCCGCCATGGAACGACATGCCGCCTTCCCAGACGGCGAAAACCTTGAGCGGATTCTCCAGATAGTAGGAGAGGTTATAGAAGAGCACATAGCCTAATCGGCCTCCGGCAAAGACGCCGACTGCCGCGTAGACGATCATATCGTAGACCTGATCCTTATTCAGCGGCAGCTTCTGTGCCCTGGCCCGAGCCCCGATGATGAAGTAGGCCAGGGTGAGTCCGATGAGATACATCAAGCCGTACCACCGGAACTGGAGTGGCCCTAACCGCAAGAAGACCGGGTCGATATCGGGATACACAATGGCGTGTAACGAGGACAGCATAGAAGGACCCCACATAGTTTCGCGATCTTATGTGAGCCTGTTCTGCAATGCAAGGCTGGGCTTGAAGCCTTGCCGGGCAAGGCCTGCAGCCCGATCAGCTGGTTTCCTTAGGAACACCTGTCGCTTTTCTGAAACGGTTGTCTCCTTCCGTTGTTCACAAAACAGCACCCTTTATGAGAAGTCGCTAACCCGATTTTGACGCATCGCAGAAATACCCAGTGAATCCGCATCACGCGTCTGTGGCACGGTTGATGCTGTAGTCATCAGTAGCTCTCGCCGAAAGTCAGTGGACAGTAAACCTTGTTGTACCAAAGGGAGGATGTCACGATGTCTACCAAGGGGCGTGAAGCAGCGAAGATTGCAGCCATTATCGGAGGGGGCGCAATTGTGGGTGCGGCGCTGGGGTTACTCCTGGCACCGAAGAGCGGGGCGGAAACGAGGCGCGACGTGGCGCGGTATGCGAAGCGGGCACAGGTCCAGGCCACCCGGTTCAGTCGCTCGGTGAAGAGCGGCGTGTCCACTATGGTGGAACGTAGTAAAGCATTGGTGAAGCGAGACGATCATAAAGAAGCCGCGTAAGCCTGCCGGCTTGTCGGCACTGGTTTCGATAGAGCAATGACACTGCAACGGCCTGTCTCGGGAGGGACAGGCCGCTTGCACGTGTGAAGATGTTCTGCCGATCGCTTGACCCCCCGGGAGCCCGATGTTAGATTTCGCCCCGATACTTTTCTCTCTGCGGGAGTGGCGGAATCGGCAGACGCCCAGGACTTAAAATCCTGTACTGTAAAAGGTGTGCGGGTTCAAGTCCCGCCTCCCGCACCAACCAGCGATAGCGTCTCTTGCACGAATGGACGCTGTGTCTTACGCCCCGAACGTATTCTGAGCCCGGCGAGCAACGTATTGTTCGTGGCAGTTGTTCGCGCCTGATCCGGCACGTGATTCGAGGGAATGAACCCCGATGTTGAACGACGATGTGTTGACTGCGGTGCTGGAGTTTCGGCGGAAGCGCGATTGGGAGCAGTTTCACAAGCCCAAGGAACTCGCGGCGGCCATCACTGTCGAGGCGAGTGAGTTGCTGGAGGTCTTCCAGTGGAAATCTCATGACGAGGCGGCCCGTCTCCTGGAAAGCCCGGCACGAGTGCGTGTGGAGGATGAAATTGCCGATGTGGTGATTCTGCTTTCCTACCTTTGTCATGATCTGGGTCTGGATGTGAATGCCGCGGTGCTGTCGAAGTTAAAGAAGAACGAGGCCAAGTATCCCGTCGAGAAGTCCTACGGCAATGCCCGGAAATATGATGAATGATCGGGCGTACAGAGCGCACGTTCGTCTCTAACGGTGTTGTGCACCTTGAGCCAGGCTAACCGGCTAGGTAGGCTATCTCCACTATTACACCCCCCCCAGAGCATTGTTTCCGGCCGTGAAGGTTTTTCTCCCGATACCTCGGCTCACACCTGCAGGACCTTGCTCGAACGTATTTCCATGTGGAATACCACGGGGATTTGGGCACGGTTGTCGATCGAATGAGGCCGTACGAGTTTCGCCTTCCATGCACAGTGGTGGTCTGAAATGCTATGATGCCCGACAGTAACCACATTGTTGATTCCATTCGTTGAGGAGACATTATGAGTAGGTATCTCTCACGCCATATTGTCGGGGTCTCATTGGGCGTCGTGCTGTTCGCAGGGAATGGTCTGGCAACGGAACCGGCCGATGTGGAGAAGTTTGTGAACGCCCGGATCGAAATCGGCGAAATGATGACGAATTATTTCAAGGGTGGAGAGTCTTACGGGTCCGGACAGCGGCCGTCGCCGGAGAAAATGAAGGAGATGAGCGACGACATCAACGCGAAACTGACCACACTCTTGTCCAAGCATGGTTTAACGCTTGAAGATTACCGTGCGCGCAGCAAGGATGTGTTTGCTGATGATGCGGCAGTCAAAGGATATCTCGCGCAACATCCGGAGCTGAAGACCAAATATGAGGCCCTTCCGCTGAATCGGATGAGTGGGGGCGGAGGAGGCAGTACCGGACGGGGCTATTAACAGTATGCGGAAAAATCCCGCCGGCGTCGTTCTCGACATCCGTGAAGCGTGAAGCGTATCTCGGCAAGGTCAGAGCGTATGGCTGGTGGCGTATAGCTGAAAATAAAGCCGCCCGATCTCGATTTCTGGCCATAGGCCACACGGGATGAGCTGTATGCCATAGGCTCGTTTCTGCCGACGAGAGGCGAGATATGAACGACGAGCGTTGGGGGCCTAGATGACCTGGATCAAAAGGTTCGTGAGGTGCTCCATCCCGATGCAGTCGAGGATACAATAGGCGCGATATTGCGTTCGGCCCTTCTCTCCGGCCAGAAAACTCACGCTCGATTCCCGGTTCATCACCCAAACTGAGCCGGTCTCCTGTTTCCAGCCGTCTTCGGCCCTGATCGTAATCTGGTGTGTATCTCCCACGGCCAGGCTCGTCACTTCTTCACTGAAGACGAAGGTGATCTTCACCACCGTATCCTTGGGGATCTGCAGGGCTCGTTTCGGTCCATAGGTCCGGCCCTTCTCATCCATGAATCCCTTTTCACTGACTCGCACCTTGATCTCGACCGGGGCCTTTTCCGGGGTGGCTGCAGCCGTTATCGTCGGTCCGGCGACGGTGGCGACAAACGCCAGCATGGTGACCATGGTTGCCAATCGCTTTGTCATTTGGGGCATTGCTCTCGTGCTCCTCTATTGCGCTTCCTGCGATCGCAGGGGGGCCATTCCCATATCACAGGGTGGCTGCTGCGAGTCTTGGTTGGAGTGGACTACAACTGGGGGCGACTGTTACGACAATGCGGAAAGTCACTCTCAGAAATTTCGTGTGCTGTATTCACCATAGCACAGGCAGGCAGGTTGGCAAGTTCTTTTATCTGCCGCGACAGAAAGCCTGAAACGCGTAGGGGAACAGGCGTAAGGGGCAGTGGTGAGGCCAATGTTCACGGAGTGCGCCGTAGCCTGCTAGGACTTCAGCTGACTGATGGGGTGTGAGTGAGCACTCAGGTTGTTCGCTTATGGAGCAGGTCTGGTTTTGCCTGTGATACTCGGGTCGTGTCGGCCGGCGGCAATTGGAGTTGCGCTCGGGCGGCTTCAATCGGGAGTTCGCGCCAGGCGCCTGGTTGAAGATCGCCGAGTGTGAAGGGGCCGTATTGAATCCGTCGTAACCTGGTCACTTCATGTCCCAGCGCTTTGAATAGCCGCCGGATCTCGCGATTCTTGCCCTCGGTCAACGTCACGGCCAGGTGGGATTCGCGTCCTGAGCGTTTCTGAATCGTGACGGCTGCGCAGTGCAAATGCTCGCCCTGATCATGTACGCCGTCGAGCAAGGCTTGACCCGTCTCGTCCGTGACCTCACCGCGCACGGTGACCAGATACAGGCGGGGCACCTGCTGCGTCACATCGGTCAGGAAGCTGGAGAGCGTCGAGTCGTTCGTGAGCAGGAGGAGTCCGCTTGTCGCTTGATCCAACCGGCCAACCGCATGCAGGCGTTTCATCTCCGGGGGAAGCACATCGAAAATGGTCTGCCGACCCTGTTCGTCTTGATGTGTGGTGACCACACCTTTGGGTTTATGGAAAAGAATGAACCGCAGGAGACTTTGCTGGATCGGTTGATCGTCCAGTGAGACGACATCGCCGGGCCAGTCCACCCAGATGTTTGGTGCGCGTACCAGGCGTTGATTGATGCGAACCCGTCCTGCTCTGATCCATTCCTGTGCCTGACTCCGGCTGGCGATGCCTAGTTTGGACAGTAGACGATCCAGTGTGACTCGTTTGGTGGTGGTTGCCTTCGGGCGTGACGTGCTCCGCGCTGGATTTCTGGCAGCCGGAACCGGTCGCGACGGTTGTGCCTGGTCCTGCGCGCTGGATTTCGGATGACCTGTTCTGCCCATAGGACTCACGCGTAGGAGCTGTTGCGGAGGGATCGCCTGGGGTGACTGTACACTGCCGGGTGCTGAAAGAAAAGGAGATCGCTTGGAGGCTCGATGTGGAGCGTGGGGTGAGGTGTGCTTGGATCTATGTATGTCACCTAGCTGTGATGGTATGATGGCCGCGGCTTTACGGGTATACACGAATCATGTTCTGAGTGGCAGCAGGGTAGTCACACCGGCGCTTCTGATCACCGGCCTCTTGTTGGTAAATAAGCGAACAGGCCTGTGAGCGTCGGTACGTGCGGACGGACAGCACGAGGCTCCTCGGTCGCCATGGGCTGGAGGGTTGGATGTTGATGCACATCGTGTGTCTGATGTGTGAGGCATCGCGGTAATGCGATGTGGGGGACGGCGGAGTGGATGTTGGTCGGTGCACGCGCAAGTACGACGGCTATGTGGACGGGTGACTGTTCTCGCGGAGGGGAGGCGATGGTGAACGGACGGGCTGCGCGGGTGACGACTCATGCGAGATGGAGATGGGTGCTGCTGGCGACGATGGTGCTGTTGTGTCGTCCGCTGCCGTTCGCCATGGCTGATCCGTCCTCCCAACATCAGCTGCAGGCGCTCGCCGGGCAGGGGGATGCGAATGCTCAGTGGATGTTGGGACAGGCCCTGCTCACGGGCAGTCTCGGCGATACCGATGAGGCCGAAGCGGTGCGGTGGCTGCAGTTGGCGGCCGATCAGGGCCATGCCTTAGCGCAACGGGACATGGGCATGTTGTATGAGCAGGGGCAGGGCGTGACGCAGGACGTCCTGGAAGCGTATTTCTGGTATTCCCTCGCGAGTCGGCAGGACAGTAGTCGAGCCAGGCTTCGTCGTGATGCCCTGTCGGCTATGCTCACCGCGGAGCAACATGAAGCCATTGCGGCACGCCTTAAGGGATGGCGGCCGATAAAATGATTCGTCGGTGTCGGGCGTTATTTTTTTCGTCTGAAGAGATCGGTGCTGAGCGACTCAATGCGGTCGAGAAAGAGCAGGCCGTTCAGATGGTCCATTTCATGCTGAAAGGCGAGCGCCTCGAATCCTGACGCACTCACCGTGACGACTCGGCCCTCGGGTGTCAGCCCCTCCACCAGCGCCTCTTCGTAGCGCAGCACATTTCCCGTATAGTCCGGTACGCTCAGGCAGCCTTCCCGCACGCTTTTTTTCCCTTCCAGCGAGAGAATGACCGGGTTCAACAGCACGACCAACCCATGGCCTCGCTCGCCTTTCTTGCGCGACACATCGACGACGATCACCTGCACCGCCTGTCCGATCTGGGGCGCCGCCAGTGCCACGCCGGGTGATGCGGCGAGCGTATCCAGCATATCTTGAACCACCGCTTGCACGGCGGGATCGGAGGGGACGGCGGCGGCGTTTGTGGATTTGAGTGCCTGGTGGGGATACTGCAGAATCGGACGGATAGCCACGATCAGAAGGTGACACTTTCGAGCAAACGAAAGGTCAGGTCGACACCCAGCAGCGGCTTCAATTGTTCCAGGGCCTGTCTGAGCTGGTCGGCTTGCTGGGCCTCCTGCAACTGAACCTCCAGGACCATGACATAGATGGGACGATCTCCCGATCCGACCACACGGGTGTTCATGTCGGTAATGTTCCCTTGGTGCTGGGCGACGGTGCGGGCCACCCGCGCCACGATGCCGGGATGGTCGGCCCCGTAGACCGACAACATGAACGTCGGTATTTCCAGGGCCGTCTGTCTGCTGGCCGCCTGGTCGGGCATCGCTCTGCATAAGACGGCAAGGTCCAGCGGCGTCGTGTAGGGCATCAGGCGTCGGCCAAGATCTTCGGCCACGATTCCCTCCGGCAGGCGCACCATGAGCATCATGGTGAACTCGCCGCGTAGGCGGGTCATGCAGGTGTCTTCGATATTACAGCCGAGCTGGTAGAGGCTATCGGCCATCAGGGCGACGATACCGGGACGGTCTTGTCCGAAGGCGGTGATGATCGCGAAATGGTCCATCGGCATCTCGTCGGTCGCAAGCAGGGAGCAGGGTGCACGTAGAATGCGGCAATTGTCGTAGATTAGCAAGCGCCGGTCGGATCCACCTGGCGAGACTTGTTCCTACGTGCGTCGTTTCGTACGGTTTGTCGGGGTGGCGGCGAGTGGATCATCGGGCCAGTGGTGGCGTGGATACCGGCCGCGCAGTTCCTTCTTCACCTCTTGATAGGCCGAGCGCCAAAAGCTGGCCAAGTCTTTCGTGACCTGGACAGGCCGTCCCGCCGGCGACAGCAGATGCACCATCACCGGGACCCTTCCACCCGCGATGCGCGGCGTGTCCTGACAGCCGAACATTTCCTGCAAGCGCACGGCCAGCACCGGAGTCTCGCGCTGGTCGTAATCCAGCTTCACATGGGAGCCACTGGGCACGGTGAGATGGGTGGGCACGAGCTTGGGCAGTTCCTGTCGCTGTTGCCAGGTGAGCAGGCTTTCGAGTGGCGGCTGAAGGTCGAGGCGGCGGACCTGCGCCAGGCTCGTGAGGCCGCTGACGAATGGCCCCAGCCAGGCTTCGAGGTGTTTTTCGAGCGCGGCATCCGACAGATCAGGCCAGGTGGGGTCGATGCGATGAAGAAACCCGACGCGTGCGCGCCACTGTTGCAGCTCGTTGGTCCAGGGCAGACAGGCGAGGCCTGCCTTCCGGATGCCGAAGAGCAGCGCGGCGGCGACTTGAGTCGGGTCCGGGTCGTGGGTGGCCCGATCATCGAGGATGAGTTGTCCCAATCGGCGCTGCCGTCTGGCGCGAACGGACTCCGACCGGTCATCCCATTCCAACAGGTCGACGGCTTGGATCTGCTCCGCGCAATGCTGCTGCAGATCTGCCAAGCCAACCGGCGCGGCCAAGAGAATACGCGCCCAATCGCCGGTGCCGTCGAGCTGAGCCACCACCAGATACTCGTCTTGAGAGAGTCCCTGTACGGTTTGAAATGCCGCACCTCGGCCGTTGGCTAAACGATAACGTCCCTCGCTGCCCGTGATGCGTTGCGCAATGCGATCCGGGTAGGCCAAGGCCAGTAGCGTGCCGGTGTGTTCGGTGCCGTCACCGGAAGCGCCTGCCAGTTGCAGCTGGCGGCGCCATTGTTCGGCGGCGCGTCGCACCCGTTCGTATCCGGTCCGATTGACGGTCGCTCCGGCAAGATGTTCCCTGACGCCTCGTAAGGCTTCGACTCTGATACGCAGATCGGCATGTCGCCAGCCCGGTCCGCCTTGGAGAATGTCGCGTTCACTCAGCAGCGCCGCCAGGTCACAGGCGTGAGCAGCCAGGCCGAGAGGCACGGCGGTCACGATCATGTGGGCCAATCGTGGATGGACCGTGACGTGAGCGAGTCTGCGACCATGGGCGGTGAGGGCTCCTTGCGCATTGAGCGCCCCGAGTTGCCGCAGCAGAGCACGGGCCTGGGCGAAGGCGCCTGCCGGGGGCGGGTCGAGCCAAGACAGTTCGCTCGTTTCCACGACGCCCCATTCTGCGAGATCCAGCGCCAGTGGTGCCAGGTCTGCCTCCAGGATTTCCGGCGGGCGGCGTGGCAATAGCGCTTGCTGTTCGGCTGTTGTCCAGAGACGATAACATGTTCCCGGTTCCAGTCGACCTGCGCGGCCGCGCCGTTGATCCGCCGCATCCTGGGTCACGCGAATAGTCTCGAGTCTGGTGAGCCCTGAGCGGGGATCGAAGCGCGGCACCCGCATCAGTCCCGCATCGATCACGACCCGCACCCCCTCGATAGTCAAACTGGTCTCGGCGATGGAGGTCGCGAGCACAATCTTTCGTCGCCCTTCGGGTGCGGGAAGAATAGCTTGTTCCTGCTCATGCTGCGGGAGTTCTCCATGGAGTGGCGCGATGAGCATATCCGGGCCGAGCGAGGCGGCGAGCAGTTGTCGTTCGACGCGCCGGATCTCCGCCATGCCGGGGAGAAACACCAGCAGACTGCCTGTATCACGCGCGAGGGCCTGGCGAATGCTCCGGACCACCGCCGGTTCCAGATGCCCTTCGATCGGCTGGTCGAGATACTGCGTGGTGACGGGGAAGAGGCGGCCTTCGCAAGAGATGGTGTCTGCATCCTGCAGCAGGCGCGTCACTGCCGCGCAGTCGAGTGTGGCCGACATGACGAGTACGCGAAGGTCCGGTCTGAAGAGGCGTTGTGATTCCTTCACGAAGGCCAAGCCAAGATCCGCTTGCAGGCTGCGTTCATGAAATTCGTCGAAGATGACGAGGCCGTATCCGGCGAGTGACGGGTCGTGCTGCAGGAGCCTGGTCAGGATGCCTTCGGTGACGACTTCGATCCGGGTATCCGGTCCGATCTTGCTGTCGTGACGAATGCGGTATCCGATCGTCTTGCCGACGGGTTCTCCTAGCGTGGCAGCCATATAGGATGCGGCCGCGCGCGCCGCCAGTCGCCGAGGTTCGAGTAGTACCAGTTTCTGTTCTGTCAGCCAGGGTTCGTGCAGCAGGGCCAGCGGAACACCGGTGGTTTTCCCCGCGCCTGGCTGCGCCGTTAATAGTGCCGCGCGGCCGGCTGCCAGGCTTTGGCGGAGAGCCGGGATCGCCTCTTCTATTGGTAATCGGACCATGGTAGGGTGCGTCTCCTGAGGAGCCTATAGGCTATAACACATAGCCGCTACCGAATGGGACAGTCGCCGGCGCGGATAACCTATCGCCGGAGTTGTGAGAATAGTTTCGTCCAGCCCTACGGCTATACGCCACTGGCCATACGTTCTTTTCCCTGACGAGAGACGCTTCACAATTTATAGGAGGATCATGACGAGTTTAGGATGGACAAGCGACAAACCGGCCAAGGCCGGGTGGTATTGGTGGCGTGGGTTGGGAGAGGACATGGATCCGCTGATCCTCTATGTGGATGAGGTGGGGTATTTCCAGTGGCCTGATGGAGCTTCGCAGGAAGTCGGCCTGACGAAGGGCGAGTGGGCCGGCCCGCTCACTCCTCCGAGTGAGGAGTAATGGTTCGATGATGGTTCTGCCTCAGACGTGTGAAAAGGCGTTGCTCGAACGGTTTCTGCGTGCCGAAGCTATGGCGCTGTGGGCGGTGCGGGCCGCTCAGATGCAGAACCTTCCCCGCCATGTGCAGACGTTCCTCCAGCGCCACGAGATCGACGAACAGGATCACCTGCGGCAATTCGAAGGGATGCTCGGCACGACCTCACAGCGGGCGCCGATGCTCCCGACCGTACCCTCGCAATGGGAAATGTTGGCGGTGTTGTTGTTCGGATATGAGGCGCTCGGACTGGAATTCGCGACGCTCCTCGCAACGGTGCGGCCGGACCTGGCGGACATCCTCGAAGACGAACAGGTGCATGTCGGATTTTTCGAGCAGGAACTCAAGATCATTCTGGCGGGTGGGGAAGTGGGGGCTCAACAGGCACGGGAGGCGGCACGCACCTGGTGGAAGAAGTTGCCTCGCACGGTGGATCGCTATCTCGGTGATCCCTCGCTCTCGCCCTACAGAACCGAACTTCGACAGCACATCCTCTCGGTCATTCAGGATCGATTCACCGCGTTGGGCCTGCTGGCTGCCGAGCAGGCAGGCCGGTAGTCTCCGACCCGCCTGCTCCGTTCCACCTCGTGCTAAAACTGCAGCGTGCCGTTGATGGCGGCCAAGACCTGATTCTTGTTCAGGCCGTCGTTGTACGGCGAGCGCTGCCCGTCGAACCAATCGGCGCGTACTTCGGGACGGATCAACACATTGGGGTGCGGCCGATAGTTGAGGCCGGCGCTGAGCGAATAGAAGGATCCGGCAAATGGCCCGAGGTTCGGGTTGTCGCGCACCGGGTTGCCGCCGACCCGGGTGCCGGCTTCGTCGCGCATCCACTCGAAGCGCAGACCCGCCCGCCATTGATCGGTGAGCGCATAGTACAGATAGTTGTCGATGCCGTACCAGCGCGCGGTGCCGCCGTCGACCTTCCCCTGGTTCTGATACGCATAGTGATGATGGAAGACGTATTCCCATCGCTCGGCTGGATGTGCCGTGAAGATCAGGCTGTAGCGCGTGCGGGTTTCAAATTGTGTGGCCACGGCGCTGGGTTCGTTGCCCGTGACCATGGAGAAGGAGAGCGACCAGAGATCCTCAGGCGCGGTGTACTTGATGCTGGCCAGCCCCGTGGTGCTGTCCTTCGTCCGGTCCAGCGAATCCCAGCCGTTGACTAGGCCGCCTTGCAGCGTGATGCGGTCGTTCAGGTGCCAGGTGGCCAGTCCGCCCCAGTGGGTGAAGGGGCCGGCGAATTGGTAGGCGTAGGATTTGGAATAGAAGAAATTATTGATGGACGGTACACCTTCGTAGCCGATGATGGTGTAGAAGTGACCGACCTTCACCGAGAAGGTCTGGTTGCCGATTTCGGCATAGGCCTGCGGCATGGCCAGTCCGTAGTGCTGCCCCTGGGCGTTCCAGCGCTGGGCGCCGTTCTCACGCCGCTCGACGCCATTGCTCTGTGTCAGGAAGTAATCGTAGCCATACATGAAATCCAAGCGTCCGCCGATGCCCCAATTGCTACCGGTGGCGGTCAGCGGTTTTTCGACGATCATATACAACTGGTTCAGGACAGGAATATCCCGGTCGATGGCGTTGTAGGGCCCGCTGAAGTTGCTGCGCGGGTTGCTCGCGTTATACGTATACCCGCCGTCCACCCAGCCGCGTACGCGGAGGAATCCGTCCTGCGGAAAAAAGCGGTTGATGCCCTTTTCATCCGCGTGCCACAAGGAATCGGTCCACAATGGATCCGACGAAGAGCGGCCATCCAGCCCGGGCGTTTGTGCGGAGAAGATTGGAGGAGGCGTGACACCCAGCGGGATGCCGGTGAGCAGCGATTGCCCGAAGGCGCCTCCTGTCCAGATTCCCCAACTCCAGAACATGGTGAGCACGAATGCGTTCACGATCGATTTCGACATACCCATACCCGTACCGCCCTCCTGTGGTTAACGTCTGTCACGTGATGGATGATGATGCCGCGAGCAACGCTAGCGTGTGAGCCGGTAGTCGACACGTGGTCCTGGTCGAGGCGGTTGTCACTCAGCGCGCGCAGCGGGCGGCAGTCTAACAAGTTGGCGGGTAAGGGAAAATTGGGGCAAGCATTTAAGTGAATTCAGTGGGGCCACATGGCCGGAGCCGAGTGTCACTGTGACGGTTGCGTGGAGTCGGTTGTGGAAGTGCCGGGACGATGGGGTGAACGGGCTAGGCTCCCACCGGGACGAGTCCGCCGACGACCCCGATTTTACGGAACTTCTGATCGCGCTGAGCGATGAGTTGGTCGGTCGGTAGTTCAACGAGGGCATACAGCTGATTGGAGAGGGCTTTGGCCACTCGATCGCACATCGCTCTGGGATCACGATGCGCGCCGCCGAGCGGTTCGGGGATGACCTCATCGACAATGCCGAGTCCGACTAGATCCTGGGCGGTCATTTTCAGCGAAGCGGCCGCATCCGGCACCTTGGACGGGTCGTCGTAGAGAATCGCGGCGCAGCCTTCGGGAGAAATAACGGAGTAGACGGAATGTTCCAACATGAGGATGCGGTCGCTCACGCCCAATGCCAGGGCGCCGCCGCTGCCGCCTTCGCCGATGACGACGGAAATGATGGGTACGGTCAGCCGGGACATGACGAACAGGTTCCTGGCGATCGCTTCGGCCTGTCCGCGTTCTTCGGCGCCGATGCCGGGATAGGCGCCCGGGGTGTCGATCAGCGTAATGATCGGACGGCCGAATTTTTCCGCCAGTCGCATAAGTCGCAATGCCTTGCGATACCCTTCCGGATTGGGCATGCCGAAGTTCCGCTGCATCCGCTCTTTGAGGGTCTTTCCCTTCTGATGGCCGATGATCATCACCGACCGGTCGTTGAAGCGGGCGAAGCCGCCTACGATCGCGCGGTCGTCGCCGAAGCTGCGGTCGCCGTGCAGTTCGAGGAATTCGCGCGAGAGTTCGTTGATATAGTCGAGGGTCGTGGGCCGCTGAGGATGGCGGGCCAGTTGGGTGCGCTGCCAGGGCGTCAGGGTCGTATAAAGTTGGTGCTCGACCTGCGCAAGTTTCGTCCGGAGCTTGCGGATTTCATCTTGTGTGCCGGACTTGGGAGACTCGGCTGAGGCCAGCTTCTCGATTTTCTCTTCGAGTTCGCGGATCGGTTTTTCAAAGTCGAGGTAGTCTCTCATACTGCTGAACCCCCTTAAGGGTGTTGCCTAGGTTGGCCTAGGTTACCAAAGTGATGGCGCCCTTGCCTAGCACTTCCTCGATATCGGCGACAAAATGCTCACTAGGAGTGATCTTGACGTTGGGGAGGGGAGAGGTCCGCGCTTCCATCGTGCCGCCGAGGGCCATGACTAGGGAGACGCTCGACGCACCGGGATATTTCTGGAACACCTGCCGGAGCATCGGCAATCGGGTGGAGGCCGTCGGGCCGTCATGCAGGCGAATCATCACCCGCGAGATCCCTGTGTTCTGCAAATCAGCCAGCGGTTCGATTTTGGTCCCACGCAACTTGGTGCCTTTGTCGCCGCGATCCACGGTGCCCGTCAATCGCACGACCCGTTCCGGCACGATCATCTCGGCATGGTCTCGATACAGGTCGGGGAAGGCTATCACTTCTACCAGCCCATGTAAATCCTCGAGTGTGATGTAGGCCATGCGGTCGCCTTTTTTGGTGAGCATGGATTTGACGGTCGTAATGATGCCGCAGAGTTTGACCTCTCGTCCGTCCGGCACATCGGGGATCTGCATGGTCGTAGTGTTGGCAAAGAGTTGGATGGCCGCTTCATACCGGGCCAGCGGATGGGCGCTGATGTAGAAGCCGGTCAATTCCCGCTCATACTTCAACAATTCACCCTGGCTCCACTCGGGTACATCGGGCAAGGCCGGGTCTGCCAGATTTTGCGGCAGGCCGACTGTCTCGTCGCCGAAGATGCTGGTCTGTCCGAGCGCGCGCTCCTTCTGGATGCTCATGCCTTCGTCCATCGCTTGATCGAGCACGGCCAGGTATTGCGAGCGCCGTCCGCCCATGGAATCGAACGCCCCGGCCTTGATCAATCCTTCCATCATGCGTTTGTTCAACTTGCGCAGGTCGACCCGGCGGAAGAGATCGAAAAAGGAGCGGAACGGTCCGGTCTCGTTACGAACCTCGATGATGGATTCAACCGCGCCTTCGCCGACATTTTTGATCGCCGCGAGTCCGAAGCGGATGCTGGTCTCGACGACGGCGAAATTCTTCTGGCTCTGGTTCACGTCCGGCGGGAGCACCGGAATGCCGAGCCCGCGACATTCGGTGAAGTAGCCGACGATCTTGTCGGCGTTGCCCATGTCGGTGGTCATCAACGCCGCCATGAACTCGGTCGGGTAATGGGCCTTGAGGTACGCCGTTTGATAACAGACCACCGCATAAGCGGCGGCGTGCGATTTGTTGAAGCCGTAGCCGGCGAATTTCTGGATCAACTCATACAGTTTGTCGGCCTTCTTCTCAGAGATTTTTTTCTGCTTCGCCCCTTCCAGAAATTGGACGCGCAGCTTCTCCATCTCCTCCGGCTTCTTTTTGCCCATGGCTCGACGGAGAATATCCGCTTGTCCCAGGGAGAAGCCGGCCACCTTGTTGGCGATGGCCATGACCTGTTCCTGGTACACGATCACGCCGTACGTGTCCTTCAGGATCGGCTCGAGCTCGGGCATCTCATAGGCGATCGGGATCTTGCCCTGTTTGCGTTTGATGAAGTCCGGAATGAGGTCCATCGGGCCGGGGCGATAGAGCGCGATGATGGCGATGATGTCTTCGAACCGGTCCGGCTTCAGACCCATGAGGAGGTCGCGCATGCCGGAACTTTCCAGCTGGAAGACGCCGGTGGTTTTTCCGGACGACAGCAGCGCGAACGTGTCGGGATCGTCGAACGGCAATTGCTCGACGCGCAGAGGCGGCTGATCCGGGCGCACCTCGTTCACCAACGTCTCGGCGCGGTGAATCATGGTGAGCGTTTTCAGTCCGAGAAAGTCGAATTTCACCAGGCCGATTTTTTCGACATCGCCCATTGAATATTGGGTGACGATTTCGTCCTTGGGGCCTTTATACAGTGGGACGTGTTCGGTGAGCGGCTGGTCGGAGATCACGATACCGGCCGCATGGGTGGAGGCATGGCGGGCGAGGCCTTCGAGAGACTGCGCCACGGACATGAGTTCCTTCACCTTCACATCTTTGTCGACAAGTTCCTTGAGGCGCGGTTCCTGTTCGAGCGCCTTGTCGAGGGTCATCTTCAGATCATCCGGGACGAGCTTCGCGATTCGATCCACCTCGGCATAGGGCATTTCGAGCACGCGGCCCACGTCGCGAATGGCGGCCTTCGCCTTCATCGTCCCGAATGTGATGATCTGCGCGACGTGGTCTTCGCCGTATTTATGGATGACGTAGTTGATGACTTCATCGCGGCGATCCATGCAGAAGTCCATGTCGATGTCGGGGAGGGACACACGTTCAGGATTCAGGAACCGCTCGAAGAGCAAGGAATAGACGAGCGGATCGAGATCGGTAATGCGCAAGGCGTAGGCGACGAGGCTGCCGGCGGCGGAGCCGCGTCCCGGTCCCACCGGAATTCCGCGTGAGCGTGCGAACTTGATAATGTCCCAGACAATGAGGAAGTACCCGGCGAATCCCATCGAGCAGATCACCGCGACTTCTTCTTTCAGTCGGACTTGATAGGCGATCTCGGGAATGGAGCTCGGCCGTTCCTTGAGGCGTGCCGTGAGCCCTTCCATGGCCAGTTGCTCCACGTAGGATTCGCGGGTGTAGCCTTCCGGCACTTTGAACTGGGGCAGGTAGGTCTTATTAAACGCCAGGTCGAGGGTGCAGGCCTCGGCGATCTTGACGGTGTTCGACACGGCCGTCGGCATTTCTTTGAATTCAGTCAGTGCCTGCGCGGTGGACTTCACATAAAGTTGGTCCGTATCGAACTTCATGCGGTTGGGATCATTGATCGTCTTCCCCGTCTGCAAGCACAGCATGAGGTCGTGCGGGCGGGAATCTTCCTTCTTAAGGTAGTGGCAGTCGTTGGTGCCGGCGAGCGGGATGCCGAGCTTCTTATGGATCTCCAGCAGGCCGTCGTTGGCGATGCGCTGGTGCTCTAATCCGTTGGCCTGGAGTTCGAGGTAATAATTGTCCTTGCCGAAAATCTCTCGATACTCGCCGGCTGCCTTGGTGGCACCTTCCAGATCCTTCTGTCCGATGAGGTAGGCGACCTCGCCGCTGAGACAGCCTGAGAGGCCGATCAATCCTTCGTGGTGTTGCTGAAGAATTTCCTTATCCATCCGCGGCTTATAATAAAATCCTTCAAGATATGCTTTGCTCACCAACTTGATTAAGTTCTGGTATCCCTTGAGGTTTGTCGCGAGCAGGATCAGATGGTAGTAGTCGTTGTGCGCGAGGTGAGAGTTCTTTTCCAGGCGACTGCCTGGCGCCATGTAGGCTTCGCACCCGATGATGGGTTTGACCCCCGCTTCCTTGGCCTTCCGGTAAAACTCCACCGCGCCGAACATGTTGCCGTGATCGGTCATGGCGACGGCGGGTTGCCCGAACGACTTCACCTGTTGCATCAGGGGGTCGATCTGGTTGGCGCCGTCGAGGAGGCTGTATTGAGTATGGAGATGCAGATGAACGAATTGTGATGCCACGAGCGAATTGTAGTGAGAGGCAAAGTTGAAGTCAAACGGAGAGGGGCGAAGGCGGCCTAACAGTCTCCTTTGTTCACGCAACGCGCGGCCTCAGAAGGCCCTCGCCTGGGTAAACGGCGCGTCGCGGCGCGCCGGAGGGTTGGGTGGGTAAGAAGGCTGCGCGCAATTGAAGGCTACCCCAGTATTGTGTTCTCAGAAAGGCAATGGCAACATGGTTCGTCGGAGGGTATGAGTATGACTCAGAAGCGCACAGGTAAACGGGCCGCATCGAAAAAGACTCCGGCAACGCCGCAAACGGACCGCTTCGGCGCGGAAGGGGTCATGGCTGATCTCAGTCGAATCATGCGGGAGCAGACGTTTGAGAGTTTGGACGATGCCACGCAGTTCATGCAGCGTCTGATGGAGAAGGAGGGTGGGAAGATTCCACGCTCTCGGACGCAGGGAGCAGCTGAACAGGCGCAGGAGTTAATCTACCAGGCATGGGAAGCGAAGACCGATCGGCAAGCTGCCGCGCTTGCCCGCCAGGCGCTGGAGATTTTCCCCGACTGTGCAGATGCCTACAATGTGTTGGCGGAAACAGAGGCTCGGTCAGCAGAGGACGCCCGTACCTTCTATCAGCAGGGAGTTGATGCCGGGCGGCGTAGTCTTGGAGAGGCCTTTTTTCGCGAACACACCGGCCACTTTTGGGGCATGATCGAAACCAGACCGTACATGCGCGCGTGCCAAGGCTTGGCCGATTGTTTATGGGCTCTAGGTCGGAATCGGGATTCCATCGCGCATTGCGAAGCGTTATTGGAACTGAACCCCGATGATAACCAGGGCATTCGTCATGGGCTGTTGAGCCGTTATCTTGTGCAAGGGGACGATGCTGGAGCAGAGCGTCTTTTTCGCCGATATGCGGATGATTCGTCGGCCGCGTTCCTCTGGAGCCGCGTCCTGCTGGATCTTCGTCGGGGTGATGAGGTCGCGGCCAAGGCGGCCTTATTGGAGGCCATGGATTGCAATCCGCATGTAGCAGGCTTCTTTGCCGGCAAGCGGAAACCGCCGGCTACGTTGCCGGAAAGTTATTCTCCGGGAGACCGAAACGAGGCGGTCCTATATATTGCGAGTTTTGCCGAAGCGTGGCTGGCGTCATCGGACGCGATGGATTGGCTGATGGGGCAAGTCACGAACTGAATCAAGCAACTGTTGCCGAGCCAGCACTCGGATACCCCGCTCTCTGCACGCCGTCCTTGCTTCACGTGAACGGACCTGGTACAGTGCAGGTGTTCGCGTAAGACCTTCTGTAGCCGGGGGCAGCCGCCCTCGAATCTCAAAAGTCTTACGCGATTGTTGTTTGTGCCCGCAGATGTGTCGTTTCCGCTGAGCCTACCGCCGAAGGTTGTTCCTCCGTCGTTCGCACCGCCAGCTCGTCACCGCCGTGGGAATCTTTCTTTACCTGTTCTAGAGGTGTCTCGTTGTTTCACGAATTCTGTTCCATTTCCCGGGCATTCCTCCGCCATGCGGCAGGCAGCCTGTCTCACATCGTCATCGTCGCCATGAGCGCAGGCATTGCGCTCCTCCTACCGATGGGCGCCGGCCAGTTCCTGTCGTTTTGGTCGCATGTCGAACATGACAAATTTTCACTCATCGCCGTCGAGATGATCGCCGCTGTGCTGTTGATGGGTGGCTTCAACTATATCCATCGTAGTCTGCGGGATCGGGCGCTCGCCGAAGTGGCACTCGGCGCCGGCCTGGTCTCCTTTTTCCCTCGGCGCGGTCCGGAGGCGCGTCAGCGTATTCAAGCCTTGAAAGATGAGCAGGGCTCCGGACGTTCGGTTATGGTCATTGGATCCAGTGGCGCCGGCACCCTGGTGGACCAGGTCGGCGATCTGTCGTCGGTGCTGGATAAGTGTCTGGAGGCGAAGATCCTCCTGGTGAATCCGTTCAACCAGGAGGCGCGGGCGCGGATGCAGGCCTTGGCTCATCCGGCTTGCACGTATCCGACCTTTCGTGAGGAGGTCCGACAGAGCATCGCGTTGCTCAAGCGTCTGAAGGCGATCGGCAAGGTCGTGAAGCTGAAGCTCTATGCCGATGCTCCACTGGTCAAACTGGTCATTCTCGGTGACTACCTCTGGTTGCAGCATTACCATGCCGATCTGGATAGTCAGAACATGCCCGAGTATGTCCTCCAACGGAACCGTAAGGAGCACGGTCTGTATACGTTCTACGCGCACTACTTCATGCAGCGTTGGGAGAGCCCCGAGTTGCCTGAATACGATCTGGATACCGACGAGCTGGTGTATCGTAGCCGGACCGGTCAGGAGATCCGTCGGGAGCCGGTTGAGATCGGGACGGCTCCAATTGCCGCACATTCCACGGAAACGGTACGGGGTGATGCACGCGAAGCGTTTCAATTGCTGCACGCGCCTGGTCCGTACCTGCCGGTTCGCGGGTACGAGATTGAGTAGCTCGTCGCCCGGTCCCGCCTGTTTGATCGTATCGGTAGGCTCTACCGTGAACTGGCCGGCGCAGTCGTAGTACTATGGCGGTTGTGCTTGCGCAGCAGCGTGAGAGAGAGGGAGTGAAGGCGATGGGCGATGGAATGGAACGGAGCGCAGCCGCGCCGATGACGGCGTTCTTTTCGTACGGATTTCGTCCGTTTTTTCTGGGAGCTGCGCTGTTTGCCGGTGTGGCTGTTCCTGTTTGGATTCTGATCCTGACCGGGGCCGGGAACCCGGTCCTCCTCGCCTCCGCTCGCGACTGGCATGTGCACGAGATGCTCTTCGGGTTTCTCCCTGCCGTGATTGCCGGCTTCCTGCTCACGGCGGTGCCTAATTGGACGGATCGCCCGGCCATTCAGGGCCGTGAGCTGATGGGGCTCTTCATCCTCTGGCTGGCGGGACGTGTGGCCATGGCGATTCCTCTCGGGACGCCACTGGTGTCTGCCGTTGTGGATGGGGCCTTTCTCGTCGCGCTTGCGGGTCTGCTGTGGCGGGAACTTGCGGCGGGACACAGTTGGGGCCATGCCCCGGTAGGAGTGGCCATCAGTCTGTATGCCGCGGCGAATATCACCTTTCACGGCCTTGCATTCACTGGCGCGGAGACCGACCTTGCGCTACGCCTGGCCCTCGCGCTCGACCTGTTCCTGTTGACCTTCATCGGTGGACGACTTATCCCAAACTTCACGCGTGAGTTTCTGGTGGGGCAGGGGAATCGAGAACGCCCGGCCCCCTTTTCACGTTTTGACGGGCTCTCGATCGCGCTCGTGCTTGCGGCGGCGCTGGCCTGGACGGTGCAGCCGCAGGCGGTGACAACAGGCTGGATCTTCCTCGTTGCCGGGGCCGTGAATTTTGTTCGCCTCATGCGCTGGTATGGTTGGCTCACCTGGCGTGAACCGCTCGTGCTGAGCCTGCATGTGGGCTATGGCTGGCTCGTCTTGTCCATGCTGGTGCTCGGTGGTGCGCTATTGGGCACTGGGCTTGTCAAGGAAGATGCCGTACACGCGCTGACTACCGGTGCGGTCGGTGTGATGACCCTGGCGGTGATGACTCGCGCCAGCCTCGGCCATACTGGGCGACCTCGGCATGCCGGTCCTGCGACGATGTGCATCTATCTCCTGGTGATACTCGGCGCGATGCTCCGGGTCTTTGGGCCCGGTACCGGTCTTCCGACGAATCTGATGTTCGGCTCCGCCGGGGCTGCGTGGAGCGGCGCCTATCTGCTGTTTGCCCTGGTCTATGGACCGTTCCTGCTTCGTCCAAGCCTCGACGAGTGAAGGCAGGCACAACGGGAGGAGTGGCGAGGGCTTGGTAAGAGGTGAAGTATCGAGGTGCGCGAATCGGAGGAGGATATCGGGAGATCGGATGGACCGCTGGTTACAGTTCTTCCCCGTACTTCAGGAAATGCTGCTCCTTGGCGCCGTCGATCCAGTTGTCGTGGCGAATCCGATCGGGGAAAGTGTTGAGCTCCGACGCCATATGTTCGAGGTCGTGTTCTTTCCACTCGGCGATTTGCCGGAAGGTGAACATGCCCATCCGGTTGAGGACGCGCTCCATCACCGGGCCGATTCCGCGAATCTGTTTGAGGTCGTCCTTCTGGGAAGGATGGCTTTTACCCGCGATGCCCGTGGGTGCAGGTGTATTGGGTGATCTCGACTCTGTGCCTCCGGCCGACTTCGCTTGCGCGCTGAACCGCTGAGCCACGCGATACTCGACGAGTCGCTTGCGGAGTGCGCCGATTTCTTCCTCCCGCTCGCTCACATCCATTACGCGACGCTCTTCGGCCTCGCGGAGCGCAATATCTTTTTTCTCCACCTCGCTGCGGAGCAGGTCCAATTCATCGACCGTCGCCCGCAGTTTCTGAATCTCCGCCTCCCGTTCCTGCAGGGTGTTCTCGAACCGCGTGAGATCTTCCTGGCTCTGTGTTCGCAGGTTGGCGAGATCCAGTTCGATTGCCTGGAGGCGTGCCCGGGTCTGTGTGAGTTCCTGCTCTGTGGCCTGTAGTGCGGCTGCAGCGCGGGTGCGGTCCTGTTCCTGTTCGCGTTCCAGGCGGCGGCTTTTTTCCAGGAACGGTTCCAGCTCTTGGGTGTGCGCGCGCAGTCTGGCGATCTCGGCATCTTTCGGAGCCAGTTGCTCGACCCAGGTCTTCAAGGTCGCAATCTCCTGATCGCGAGCAATCAACACATCTTCGGCATTCTCCATCTGTGCCTGCATCTCGGCAAATCCCGTCGATTGTGCCTTGATCTTCGCCTCGGCTGCTTCGACTTCGCGTCGCAGAGTGTCCCGTTCACGTTCGGCGGCATGCAGACGCACTCCCTTTTCGCGGACCTCGGTCTGCAGCGTGGTGAGCTGTTCAACTTTTGTGGCGAGATCGGCGGTCAGGTCCTTGAGCGCCGCTTCCGAGGTCATCATCTTGCCTTCCAGCATCTGGACGGCAGACGTGCGCACCTTCAACTCATGATTGAGAGTGTCTAGTTCGTGTTCTCGCCCGCGGAGCCGGGTGGCGATTTCAGACAGTTGCTGCCGTTTTTCAGAGGTGGCAAAGCTGCGGAGCAGCCACCCCATCATCACCCCGATGGTCGCCGCCACCAGTAAGCACCCGATCATTTGTAGAATCATGGCTCCCATAGGTTCACCGTTCCTCTTTCACGCGAAATTCGATGCGCCGGTTTTTCTTGGATGCGGCGCGCGTCCGGTCCTGGCTCAGGGGGCGTGTTGATCCATACCCAACGGCGGTCAACCGATTCGACACCTGATGTTCGACCAGGTATTGCCGGACGGATTCCGCTCGGGTGCGACTCAGTTGCAAGTTGTAGTCGGGATCGCCATACGAGTCGGTGTGCCCGCCGATTTCGATGACCGCGTCGGGCGCCCGTTTGAGCGCCGGCACGAGCTTGTCGATCACGGCGCGCCCTTTGTGGGTGAGGACCGCGCTATTACTTTCGAAGGCGATATGTTCGCCCCGCAGGACCTCATCCAGTCCGGCTTGCACTTGCGCACGGGAGGCATGCGGCGTGGCGGACGGCTGGCCGGCGGAACCAAGGTTGGCCTGACTCACGGAACCGGCCGAGGCCACGGTCAACTGATCCTGCACGTGTACGGAGGTTCCCAGTAATGAAGCCATATCATGGAGCAGTTTGGTCTTCGCGTCGGTGCTTGCGGCCGCGCCTTTCACCGTGGCTGTCTGACCTGAGAGTGAGATGGTAGCTTGATGGTGCTGGAGGGTAACCATCTGGGTGAGGAGTGCGGGGAGGGTGGCTTCCCATCCGGCGGCCTCGCCGTGTTCGATGATCTCGAGGTTGTCGGTGACACGGAGCCTGAGATTCTTTGAGAGATCCTGTGCGCGCGCGATGACGGCGGCTTTGGCGTCCTCGCTGGCGACCGCGCCGGAGAGGGTCAGCTGGCCGTTTTCAATGTGGGCACTGAACGCAGGGTGACCGGTGGCCGACGACGTCACCGGCAGGTGTCGAGGGATACAGAGGAACGCCAGTAATGTGAGGGCGAAGAGTCCTACGCTGAAAATAATTCCGCGCGACATGCGCAAGCCCTTATCGTCTCAGGCACGAGGCCCCGCTGCGGCATCGAGTCGCCGGTGGGCTGGTGTCGTTTCAAGACTTCGAGTGTTACTTGATTGCCGTGATGCGTCACCTCACGTTGACGTATCGTTATCTGCGGAAGGGTATCACATCGCCTAAACTCATGCTAGCCTGGATTCTGCGTAAGAGGGGGCGGCTGTTGCCGTCTGAAGTCGTCTTGCACGGCAGCCCTGTTCGGCCTCCTAATCAGGTGTCGTCGGCTTGCAGTGGCCGTGAGCCATCTGGTATTGTCACGGCGCTTTTCGTCTAGCTGATGGTTTCCCACCCACACGATATCAATAGTTGAAGGAGTTCATCATGGCCAGCATTGCGCGGGCACTGATCAGTGTTTCTGATAAGACCGGAGTCGTTGAGATGGCCAAGGGACTGGCGGCCCTGGGGGCCGAAGTGTTGTCTACCGGTGGAACTGCGAAGGCGTTACGCGAGGCGGGTGTAGCGGTCACCGACGTGGCCGCCTATACGGGGTCCCCGGAGATTCTGGACGGGCGCGTGAAAACGTTGCATCCGAAAATTCATGGCGGACTGCTCGGCCGCCGTCGGGTTCCCGATCATGTGGCGCAGATGCAACAACATGGCATCGGTAACATCGATGTCGTGGTGGTCAATCTCTACCCCTTTGAATCGACGATTGCAAAGCCCAATTGTCCGTTCGAGGAGGCCATTGAAAATATCGACATCGGCGGTCCGTCGATGTTGCGATCCGCCGCGAAGAACCATGAAGACGTGCTGGTCTTGGTTGATCCCGCTGATTACGGCCGTGTGGTGGAAGCGCTGAAAGCCGGTTCCGTCACGCCCGCGTTGCGACGGGAATTGGCGATGAAGGTGTTTCAGCATACGGCTCGGTACGACAGTTTGATCGCCGGATATCTTGAAAAGCAGGTGCAGGGGAGCGAGGTGAAATTTCCCGCCATTCTCTCGCTGCAGTTTGAGCGTGTGGAGACCTTGCGGTACGGAGAAAACCCGCATCAGCAGGGGGCGTTCTATCGTGAAATGAACGCCAAGGAGCCGGCCGTGTCGCGCGGGAAAATTCTGCACGGCAAGGCCATGTCCTATAATAACTTCCTCGACTCCAATTCAGCGCTGGAGCTGGTGAAAGAGTTCGATCAGACCGCTGTGGCGATCATCAAGCACAATAACCCCTGCGGTTGCGCACTCGGCGCGACGCCGGTGGAAGCGTATGTGAAGGCGCGCGCGACTGACCCCGTGTCGGCATTCGGTGGCGTGATTGCGTTCAACCGGCCGGTGGATCTGGCCGCGGCAAAGGAAATCACCTCGACCTTCGTCGAGGTCGTCATCGCCCCGGGCTTCGCCGAGGATGCCTTGGCTGAACTCAAGCGCAAGAAGGACATCCGTCTTCTGGATGTGGGACCGCTGAGCAAGGCGACTGCGGAAGGGTACGATCTCAAGAAGCTGGTCGGCGGGTTGATCGTGCAGGATCGCGACTTGGGCGTGATCAAGGACATTAAGGCGTTGGCGGTTCCGACCTCGCGCAAGCCGACCGAACAGGAATATGCCGCCTGCGCGTTTGCCTGGGTGGTCTGCAAACATGTGAAGTCCAATGCCATCATTTATGGGCGGCCGGGCGAAATCGTGGGCATCGGAGCCGGACAAATGAGTCGGGTGGACTCGGTGAAGCTGGCCGTCATGAAAGCTCAGTCGCCAGTGAAGGGCTGCGTGATGGCATCCGATGCATTTTTCCCGTTCCGTGACGGCATCGATGCGGCTGCGGAAGCCGGCATTACCTGTGTGATTCAGCCTGGTGGTTCGATCCGCGACCCCGAGGTGACGAAGGCCGTGGATGAACATGGGATGGCGATGATACTCACGGGCATGCGCCACTTCCGCCACTAAATCGGCTTCTGAAAATGGCCGCCAGCTGCGTTCTCGGTCAGCCCGAGGCTTCAACGTACCAACCATGGTACGCCTCAGCCTCTGGTTTCCCTGCGGCCTTGCTGGACGACCATTTTGAGAAGCCTCAGGGACGAGCATCGTGTTCACTTCTCATAAAGTAAAGGTTGAGCTGTGAAGATTCTTGTTGTCGGTGGTGGTGGGCGCGAACATGCCATGGTGTGGAAGATCGCCCAAAGTCCGAGGAAGCCGCAGATATTTTGCGCACCGGGGAATGCGGGCATCGAAGGTCTTGCCACCTGCGTGCCGATCAAGGCCGATGATCTTGAGGGCCTCAAGGCGTTTGCCCTCAAAGAGCAGATCGATCTCACCGTGGTGGGCCCTGAGGCGCCGCTGGCCTTGGGTATTGCGGATGAATTTCGCAAGGCGCGACTGAAGATATTCGGTCCGACCAAAGCCGCCGCTCGATTGGAATCCAGCAAGAGTTTTTCCAAAGACATCATGGCCGCCAATCGGATCCCAACCGCAGCCGCGCGCAGTTTCGAGCGGATGGATGAGGCGCTGGCCTATCTGGACGAGCAGCCGGTTCCGATTGTCGTCAAGGCGGACGGGCTCGCACAGGGCAAAGGCGTGGTGGTGGCTACGACGCGCGAGGAGGCCAAGCAGGCGGTCCGCGATGCGATGGAGAACTCCGTGTTCGGTCAAGCCGGACATCGTGTGTTGATCGAAGAATTCCTGGACGGCGAAGAGGTAACGCTCATGGCGTTCACCGATGGGAAGACTGTGGTGCCCATGGTGCCGGCTCAGGACCATAAGCGTGTGGGAGACGGCGACACCGGTCCGAATACCGGCGGGATGGGTGCCTACGCCCCGGCGCCGATTGCCACGGCCGCGCTTCGTGAACAGGTCATGCGTCAGGTGCTGCAACCAACTGTGGATGCGCTCGCTCGCCTGGGTTGCCCCTTTCAAGGTGTGCTCTACGCGGGACTCATGGTCGTCAAGGGTATCCCCTATGTACTGGAGTTCAATGCGCGTATGGGAGATCCTGAAACTGAAGTCGTGCTGCCGCTCTTGAAAACCGATCTGGTCGAGGTGATGGAGGCGGTGGTCGAGCACCGTCTGGATGGACTGACCGTGGAGTGGCATCCGGATACGGCCGTCTGCGTGGTGATGACGTCGCCGGGTTATCCCGGTTTCTATCTGACCGGCATCCCCATTCAGGGGCTGCCTGTTTTATCCGGCGAGTCACGTGTCGCGGTGTTTCACGCCGGCACGAAGCGGGATTCGAATCGTGTGGTGACTGCGGGGGGACGAGTTCTAGCGATCACCGCCTGGGGGCCGTCCTTGCTCGATGCGCGGGCGCAGGTTTATCAAGCCGTGCCGTCGATTCTGTTTGAAGGATGCCATTATCGAACCGATATCGCGCATCGCGCCTTGCCTCACAACAGCTGATCCGAGTAGTCCTCGGCCATTATTCCATGGCTCTGGTCCTTCCCTTTACAGATGCAACCTGCGACCGCGTTCTACCTGATGTCAGGCGGGTGTTAGATGCGCATGGCGTGGTCGCGCTGCCTACCGAGACCTACTACGGCCTGGCAGTCCGTCCGACGGATGATGCGGCGCTCCGCCACCTGATTGAGTTGAAGGGGCGGCCCTCCGATAAGCCGATTCTGGTGCTCATCGGCAGTCGAGACCAATTGCCTCAGTTGGTGCAGTCGATTCCACCCGCCGCCGCCTTTCTTATGGATCTGTTCTGGCCCGGCCCGCTTACCATCGTGTTTCCTGCGGCGCCCGATCTGTCGGCGCTGTTGACGGGGGGAACGGGAACGATCGGAGTGCGGTATGTTCCCTTGCCTCAGCTCCGGCATTTGCTGCAGCACACTGGCCCCCTGACCGGAACCAGCGCCAATCGTGCTTCAGAACCCCCGCTCGACCACGCAGCGGCGGTGCAGGGCGCGTTGGGGGAGGGCCTGGAGCTCATTTTGGATGGAGGGCCTACGCCGGGAGGTCTCCCCTCTACCATGGTCGATGCGTGCGACCGCCCGCAGCTGATTCGAGCCGGGGTGCTGGCGACGGACGTGATCCGTACGGCCCTTGCGCGCCAAGGTTACGAACTTTCATCATGATTTGAGGCTCGGTAGTCGGTATAATTCACCCTCATGGGAGGACCACTTATGCTCATGCATTCACGTCGCGCGGTGATGGGACTGTCTCTATTCGGGGTCGGTGCGATGCTTCTGCTGTCAGGATGTGATTTCTGGCCGCCGGCTCTCCAGGCGCAGATCGAGCAGTTGCACTCGGAAGCCCAACAGGCGGCAGCAGACAAGGCGCTGCTTCAGAATCAGCTGAACGCTGCGAACAAGGCGAAAGAGGAACTGCAGATTCGGGTGGAAGATTTGACGCGGGTGAATAAGGAAAAATCCGTGATGATCGCGAACCTGGAGCGCACGATCGCCGCCGCTCGAGAGCGCGCCGTGAAAACGACGAAGAGCAGTGTCATCAAGTCGGCAGCAAAACCGGCGGGCAAGAAGTCCGTGAAGCCGACGCAGAAGCCCGCCACGAAGTCGTCGCTCAGTATTAAGAAACCAAAACCCGCCCCCGTGAGGTAACCAGCCCGTCACTCCCGCTGCCGGTCGTGTTCGTCCTCGTTGCACGATAGACCGATACGCCAGAGAAACAGTCTGTCAACGGCAGAGTCCTGCATCGTCCCGGGCTTCAACGCACCGCACAGGTCCGTTTCAGGCCGACACGGCATGGCGGCTGACTCCCTCGTCGAAGCCACAGTCCGGGTGCGCCTCGAATGGTGCGGCGGTCTTACGGTGTGACCACGTTCAGCGACCTGTGTCCGCTGTGGAGGGGATGCGTGATCGCAGCCGATGCAACAGCGCGTGGGGGCAGCCGTCTGTCAAGAACGTGTTAGGTGCTTGAGGACGATGAGGAGGTTGAGCCCGAGGTGCTCGTGCCGGACGAGCTTGAGCTTGTACTCGAGGGCGTCGCGGAGCTTGGAGCTGCCGCAGCGGCCGGGGCCGGGGTGGTCGTGGAACTCGTACTGCCGCTTTCAGAAGAGGCCGGTGTTTTTGTCTTATCGGTGCTGGCGGCTGCTGGTTTCTCGGAGGTATCGCTTCCAGAACCGGGCTTCATCTTGTCCGAGTAGTCCGTGATGTACCATCCGCTGCCTTTGAACATAATGGCAGGGGATGAGATCAGCTTCGTCACTTCTTTCCCACAACGCACACATTCCTTGATGGGGTCGTCCTTGATGCCTTGCTTCACCTCGAAGCGGTGGGCACAACTGGTACATTGATATTCATAGATTGGCACGGGTGTTTCCTCCTCTGCTTATCCAGCGTCGCGCGGTATGCTCATGCGCGGGTCTCTCGGCGTCGCTGTATCATCTTCTAGTAGCATCGAATTACGCACAATCAAGTGGGGCGATATCCGTGAGGCTCAGCTTGTCAGGATAAACGACGGAGCGCCGCATCGATCCGGGTCAGTCCTCGCTCAATCGCCTCCATGGCGGTCGCATAGGACAGTCGAATATGGATGTTGCTTCCGAACGGTTCACCGGGCACCACCGCGACTTGGGCCTCGCTCAGTAAATAGGTTGCCAGATTCGCTGCGGAGCCGATGGGTTGATCCTTCCAGCGCTTGCCCAGCAGGCCGCTCACATTCGGGAACGCATAAAACGCCCCCGTGGGCATACGACAGGTCACGCCGGGCATGGTATTGAGACGCTCGACCATGACGCGGCGGCGACGGTCAAACTCTGCCACCATGGTTTTGGTGAAGGGATTGCCAAGGCGCAGCGCCGCTACCGCGGCCTTTTGCGAAATCGAACAGGGGTTCGAGGTGCTCTGGCTTTGAATATTGGCCATGGCCGTCAGGAGGGGCTTTGGTCCCGCGGCGTACCCGATACGCCAGCCGGTCATGGCGTAGGCTTTCGAAACTCCGTTGATGACCACAGTTCGTGCTGCCACTTCCGGACTCAAGGTCGCAATGCTGATGTGCTGGGTGCCATCGTACAGCACTTTCTCGTAGATCTCGTCCGAGATGATGACCAGGTCGTGGCGCATGGCGACAGCCGCAATCCCCTCGAGGGTGTTCCGGTCGTAGGTGGCACCGGTCGGGTTGCAGGGACTGTTGACGATGATGGCTTTGGTCCGTGGGGTGATGACCGCTTCCAGGGCATCTTGGTTGATCGTATATCCGTCTTCTTCGCGCGTCTGGAGGAGGACGGGTGTGGCGTCGTTGAGCAGGGTCTGGTCCTGATAGGAGACCCAGAAGGGGACGGGGATAATCAGTTCATCCCCTGCTTCAAGCAGCGCCTCCGCGACATTGTACAGCGAATGTTTGGCGCCGCAGGACACGAGGATCTGGGACTTCTCGTAATGGAGTCCTTGTTCTTCCTTTAACTTATCCGCAATTGCTCCGCGCAATTCGTCGATGCCCGATGAGGGTGTATATTTCGTGAAGCCGGCGCGAATGGCAGCTTCTGCCGCTGCCTTCACCGGTTCGGGCGTATCGAAGTCCGGTTCTCCGGATGCGAAATCGATGACATCGATCCCTTGTGCCGCCATCGATTTGGCGGTGGCGGTAATGCTGAGGGTTGGGGAGGGGACAATTCGTCCGACACGGGCTGCAAGTTTCATCCTTTGAAACTCCGAATTCGTTCTTGGAGCCTCCGAGCCACTTCGGGGTGCACAAAGTCCTGGAGCGACCCGCCATGGCTGGCGACATCCTTAATGATGGTGGAAGACAAATAGGAATATTCCTCACTGGGCATCAGGAAGACCGTTTCGACGGTTTCCGCCAGTTTGCGATTGATGAGCGCCATCTGAAACTCATGTTCGAAATCAGAAATTGCCCGTAGGCCGCGCAGAATAGCATGGGCACCGCATTCTCGCACAAAGTCTACCAGCAGCCCTTCGAAGGTCGTGACTTCGAGGTTCGGCAGATCTTTGGTCACCAGTCCCACCATCTCCAGGCGTTCCTTCACCGTGAAGAACGGGTGTTTGCCAGGGTTGGGCGCGATCGCCACAATCACCTTTTCGAACATCCGAAACCCGCGTCGGATGATGTCGCTGTGTCCATGCGTGATCGGGTCGAATGTACCGGGATAGACGGCGATCTTCATTGGGATTGGGATGCTTTCGGTGTGACGTGGAATCGTGTGAGCGCGGTATCACCGTAGTCGTACCGTTTGACCTGAGAGAGCGGCCCCAGGGTTTGGGGAATCTCCGCATTCTTTCCGTGCTCAAGGATCAACACGGCGTCGTCGGCCAGCCATCCGGCGTCCCATTTCTGCGCCATGGCGATGACTTCCGGGGTCAATTGATAGGGCGGATCGCAAAACACAATATCGTAAGGGCCTGAACACTGGGTTGCCCGCCTGAAAAACTGGCTGACCTGGCAGGCGCAGACTTGGGCGGATTGTTGGAGACCGCACTGCTCAAGATTCGAGTTGACCAGGCGCAGGGCCTGACGATCAGTTTCCACAAAAGTCACATGTGCCGCTCCACGGCTCAGCGCTTCAATTCCGATCGAGCCGGTACCGGCATAGAGGTCGAGCACACGAGCTCCCGTGGTCCGTTCGCCAAGGATCGAAAAGAGGGCCTCTTTCACTCGGTCGGACGTCGGTCGAATCGCCTGTCCTCTGGGACCATACAACCGTCGGCCCCGATGAAGCCCTGCGATGACGCGCATGATCGTATTCGGGTGAGAACCACTCGTCTCTGGCTAAGAAGTAGGAAACTCTAACACAGCGTTTTTGAAGGGGTCAAGGTGATGAGTGGTGAAGGGGGGCGATGGGGTGCCGAAAGAGTCTTCTCCCCGCCGCGGGGCGGGGAGCGCTGCAGACGTCGAAGAGGAGGGGGCGCGCTTTGACGCGTGGGAAGAGGCTCGCTATAATCGGGCGACACCAAGACTCGGTTCACGCGGGCTGAGGAGGTGGCCGAAATTCCAAGGTCGTCACACCACCACATCATCACAGAGAACAGAGCGAGCGTTTGCCGGACTAGCGGGTCGCGACCGGTTGAGCTTCGCGGGCGGCGAGGCTCTTCCTCCGATTTGCCGAAATCGTTCGATCGATGATGGCTCCGCAGTTAATGCACTTCCATGCGTAGAATATGAGGAAGAAGTCTGAGAACCGTTCCAACATCATCATGCCTTTGCACTTCGGACATTCCATTTGCTCCTCCTGGGTGGTGACGTTTACAGCTGTGTCACCTCTCAAGCAAGAGCCGAACCAGAATGTCAAGTCTATGTTTTTCAATCACTTGCGCATGGATACCACCATACACGAGATACCCCAGGCGTCAAGTCTCCAGCACAAAAAGGTGCAAGCTGACATTTTTTTGTCGTAGGAAGTAGGCCATGACACCCAAAAAAGCAGGGCGAGGGATCGGAAAATGGCCCGAAACTGAACGCCCGCGCGAACGTTTGCTCCGTGAGGGTGCGGAAAGCCTCTCTGACGCGCAGTTATTGGCCATTCTCTTGCGCGTAGGGCGGCAGGACGCCTCTGCTGTAAAAGTCGGCATGGAGGTGCTGGATCGTGTCGGAGGCATTGTCGGCCTCCTGCATTGCAGCGCCGAGGAGCTGTGCGCCATTCCCGGAGTGGGTCCTGCCAAGGCTGCGCAGTTGAAGTCGGCGATAGAAGTCGGGAAACGCGCGGTGTCCGCGCCGTTGACGACCGGAACACGTATCAGCTCCAGCGCCGATTTGTTTAAGCATTACCACGCCCGGTTGCGGGATCTACGGCACGAAATTTTCGCTGTGGTGTTGCTGGACGCCAAGAACCAGGTCATCCGCGACGTGACGATTTCTGAAGGCAGCCTGACGTTGAGCATCGTGCATCCGAGGGAAGTCTTTATTCCCGCCATGCGTGCGTCTGCCGCCGGAGTCATTTTTCTCCACAATCATCCCAGCGGGGATCCCACGCCAAGCCAGGAGGATCGGGTGTTGACGGCCAGGTTGGTGTCTGCCGGCGTGCTCCTGGGCATTCAGGTCCTGGACCACCTCATCGTGGGGGACGGGCGCTATGTCAGTTTTGCCGACCAGGGGTGGTTGAATGGGGAAGGCGTCACGGCATGAACCCCGACAACAGGCTGCGCCGGCGCCCTTCCCGGCAGAATTCAATCGAGTTTTTTGAGAAAGGATGGCATCACCTGCACGTATCTTTCTAACCAGGCCCCTAGCGGCCGCGGGCTCACCGGAGGAGGTCATCATGAACGTTCCCCTCACCGAATCCATCAGGAATGTGGCTGTGGTATCGCATGCGGGATCGGGCAAAACCTCGTTAGTTGAAGCACTGGCGTACTGCGCGGGCAGTCTCTCCGCTCCCGGATCTATCTTTACTGGAACCACCGTGTCGGATTTCGAACCGGAGGAAATCCATCATCGTACCTCAGTCAACACGGCCGTCCTTCGTTGCTCCTATCACGATCACCTCCTCCAGCTTCTCGATACCCCGGGGTCGCCCAGCTTTATCGGCGAGACGCGATCGGCGTTGCGTGTGGCCGACGGCGTGGTGCTGGTCGTGAGTGCGGTCACGGGCGTGCGTAGTGCTCTCCAGCGGCTCTGGTCGATGATCCGTGAGGCCGGGTTACCCTGTGTCGTGTTCGTCAATGACTTGGACAAGGACGACACCGTATTCGACAACACGGTGGAAGCCCTGACCAAGGAATTGGAAATGACGGCTGTTCCGCTGATCCTGCCGATGGGTAACGGTGCGCAACTGGGCGACACCGTGGATCTGTTGCAGAATCGTGTGGTGACATCCCGGCCGGACCACTCGCAATCACAGCAAGAGCCGGTGCCGCCTGAGTGGCGAGACCGAGTTGATCAAGCCAGGCGTCGCGTGACGGAGCTCGTGGCAGAGGGAGACGAGGCCCTGCTCGAACGGTATTTAACCGACGGCGCATTGACGGAGGAGGCGTTACTGGAAGGACTGCGGGCCGGAGTCCAACGCGGGTTGCTGGTGCCCATCGTCGGAGGATCGGCTTTGCGACAGATCGGGGTGCACTCGCTCCTGCAGACTCTCGTCGATCTATTGCCCTCACCAACTGATCGGGCCCGAGTCGCACCGCTGCAGGGTGAGGCGTTGATGGAAGGCGGGGAGCCAGTCAATAGGCAGCCGCGGCCGTCTGATCCATTTTCCGCCGTCGTCTTCAAGACCCTTATTGATCCATTCGTCGGCCGTCTTTCTTATGTGCGGGTTTACTCAGGAACCCTGGAGTCGGATACCGCCGTGTATAACTCCACGCGGCAGGTCAGGGAGCGGGGCGGGCATCTGTTCTCAATTTTCGGCAAAAAATATACGCCGATCACGCGTGCGGTGGCCGGCGAGATCGTTGCGATCGGCAAGCTGAAGGATAGTCTGACGGGGGATACGCTGTGTGATGAACATGCGCCGGTCCGATATCCCGGCATACCATGTCCCAGGCCGGTGGTGTCCTTTGCGATCGACCCGAAATCGAAGACGGATATCGAGAAAGTGAGCTTGGGGCTGCATAAGTTGATCGAAGAAGATCCGAGCCTGGAGTTCGTTCGTCATCTGGAGACGAAGGAGATGGTCTTGAGCGGCATGGGACAGTTGCACATCGATGTCGCGTTGGAAAAGCTGCATCGCAAGTACGGCGCGGAAGTGATCGTGCACGCGCCGAAGATTCCCTACCGCGAAACGATTCGCAGCGTGGCCCAGGCACAGGGGAAATATAAGAAACAGACCGGCGGCCATGGCCAATATGGTGATTGCTGGTTGGAAGTCGGTCCGTTGCCGCGTGGCCAGGGGTTTGAGTTCGAGAACAAGATCGTCGGCGGCGCCATTCCGCGCAACTTCGTACCAGCGGTCGAAAAGGGTGTGGTAGAGGCGCTGCACGAAGGGCCGCTCGCCGGATATCCTGCCGTCGATGTGCGAGTGACCGTCTACGATGGCTCCTACCATGTGGTGGATTCGTCCGAATTGGCCTTCAAAATTGCCGGGTCGATGGGAGTGAAAAAAGCGTTGGAATCGGCCCATCCGATCCTGCTGGAGCCGTTGATGACGGTTGAAGTCGAAGTGCCGGCCGAATGTGTGGGGGCGGTCCTTGGCGATTTGAATGCGAGGCGAGGCCGGATTGTCCTGGTCGAGGCGAACGGCCACATCGAAATCGTTAAGGCTCTGGTGCCCCAGGCCGAGATGCTCAACTATGCCGCGTCGTTAAATTCGTTGACGGGAGGACAGGGGAGTTACGCGATGGAGTATGCTCAATACGAAGAGGTGCCGCGCGAGTTGGCCGGCCGCATCGTTGAGGAACACAAGATGGAGCGCCACGGGGCCGTGGCGCATTGAGCGGCGGGATCTGCCGGAAGGAATGATTTGCAGGCGGTCCCGCTTACCGATCGGCTGGCTTCAGTACGACGTAGAACGCCCGCCCTTCGCGCAGGACGCGCAGGAGAATCGTGTCGCCACGTTTGACCTTGGAGACGGCCACCGTGAATTCTCCGACGGTACCCGTGTCGACGCGGTTCACTTCCTTGATCAAATCGCCTTCCCGTAGTCCTTCGGCTTGGGCCAGACTGCTCGCCTCGACCTTCGAGATCAACACGCCTCGACTTTCATTCAGGCGGAATTTTTCGGCCAGGCCCGCGGTCAGGTCCTGCACATCGATACCCAGCTTCAGGTCGGTTTTGCTCTGAGGAAGCGAGGCAGTGACCACCGTATCCCGGCGTTCACTCAAGGCCACGTTCAGAGTCAGGCGTTTGCTGTCCCGCACGACTTCGACACGCGCGGTGGATCCAGGGTCTAACGCGGCGACCAGGCGTGAGAGTTTGTTCGGGGTGTCGACGAGGGCGCCATCGACTTTGGTAATGACGTCGCCGGGCTTGATACCGGCTAAGGCTGCCGGGTCCCGTTCGAACACTTCGTTCACCAGGACACCTTCGTTTTCATCCACGCCGAATTTGTTGGCCAGGTCAGGTGTCAGCGGTTGCAGGCCGACGCCCAGCCAGGCCCGTACGACCTTTCCCTTCGAAATGAGCTGGTTCATGACCTGTTTGGCCATGTTGGAAGGAATCGCAAATCCGATCCCCTGGGCAAAATTGATGATGGCCGTATTGATGCCGATGACATCCCCCCGTAAATTAAAAAGCGGTCCGCCGGAGTTCCCAGGATTGATGGAGGCGTCGGTCTGGATGAAGTTTTCGTACCGTGAGAGATTGATGTTTTCCCGTCCGATGCCGCTGACCACTCCGAGGGTGACCGTGCGATCCAAACCGAAGGGATTGCCGACGGCCAGCACCCATTGTCCGACCTTCACTCCGGTGGAGTCGCCGAATCGGGCCGCGGGGAGGGGGTGGTCGGTGGTGACTTTCAGCACCGCCAGATCGGTATCCGGATCTTTGCCGATGACTTGTGCAAAAAGTTTGGTTTGATCGGAGAGGCGAACCTCAACTTCCGTGGCCTCGCCAACGACATGGTTGTTCGTAATGATGTGCCCCTGAGGATCGACGATGACCCCGGAGCCGGACCCTGTCGAGTTCGGGACCCGTTCTCCTGATCCGTCGCGTAACTTGCTTGCGTTTTGAATGGGGAAGATGCTGACGACCGAGGGTTTGGCCTCCTCGGCTAAATCGGTGATGACGGTTTGGAGTTCCTCCAGCATGCGTAACGCGGGGGATATTTTTCGAGGGGGTGGCGCGATGTCAGCAGCGGCCAGGGTGATCTCTGGGGTGCCTGCCAGCCAGCCAGAGAGACTGAGCACGAGTGCTGTCGCGAAAGACGTCTGTGTCTTCATGCTGGGCACGCTCCGAGGGCGAATCTCACTCACGAACCAGGCTCGACGTCAGAATAACAGATTCTTGAGCGGCAACGGAAGTGAGGAAGCTTAGGCTGACTTGGATGCAGCCGGTTGCTGGAAATGGGGCAGCCAGTGGGCCAGGTCATGGCGAAGGCCGACAAGAATCACGATGTCGTCGGGCCGGAGCGTCATGGAATCGGACAGCGGAAGGAGAAAGGGGCCGCGAAATACGGCCACGATGCGGGTCGTCGTCGGCAGGTCGAACTCACCGATCGGATGGCCGATGACCGGTGCGCCGCGAGCGACGACCACGCGCTCGATCGAGGCGTCACGCAAACCCAGTTCTCGCTGCATGGTGAGCAAGTCCTCGTGAGCCAGTTCGACCTTGAGGTCGCGAATGTGCCGCTCGATCTGTTGCAAGGCCGCTTGTTGCTCCTTGATGCGGTCGGAGGCTATGCGGATGGCATCTTCCAGCGGAGGAAGCGTGGGGGAAGATACCGAGGGTGAAAGGCTGGCTCCGGTCGGCGTGACGCCGAGACCTGCGATGCGGCGTCCGATCTGCCGATGGATGGCGTGGATCTGGTTCAGAATCGTCGTCGCTTGACCATGGAGGCGCAGGACATGGACCTTGCGGTTGACGCGTTCTGCGATGGCGACAATCGTTTCGTAAAGCGCGCTGCCGGTGAGGGAGAGTTCTTTGCGGATGCGAGCCAACAGCTCAAAAGATAACATCGGATAAATGTCTGATAAGATATATTATGTCAACTCGTGCGTCCGATTCGAGATTCCGTCCCGCTCCACAATCGAACCAGATTGTCCTTGTGCCTCACCCAAATCAAGAGGCTGACGACACAGGCAAATCCGATAAACGTCCAAGATCGATGAAACAACAGCGCTAGGAATGGAAACATGGCGAAGGCGAAAAGCGCGCCACCCGACGAATATTTCCACAGAAACACGGCGCCGACCCACAGGCCCATCAGGGTCAGTCCGATCCACGGAGCGACTCCCAGGGCTGCGCCTAATGCGGTGGCCACACCCTTTCCACCCTTAAACCTCAGAAACACCGAATGTAGATGCCCGATGATGGAGGCCAACGCGACCCAGAGTACGGCCGATTCCTGATGCAGCAGCATGGTGCCAACCCACCCGGCCAGCCAGCCCTTTCCAATGTCGCCGAGTAAGGTGAGGATACCGGCTTTTTTCCCGCTCACACGCAAGACATTGGTGAATCCTACATTCCCGCTGCCGGCGGTTCGTGGATCGACCGCACCCAGAAGGCGTGACACGACAACCCCAAAAGGAATCGACCCAAGGAGATAGCTGGAAAGGATGAGGAACCCGATGAGCCAGGGACTGTCCATCAATCGTTGACCGAATGACCGGGTGCGAGCGTCCGTCGAGTCGTCCGGTTACAGACCTTTCGCTCCGACTTGACGCCAGAAGCTCCAGACATATTGTGCGCCTGACACATAGCCCAGGATGAGTGACAGATACAAAGTGACAATACCGGCCAGATGCAGATTGCCGATCGCTTCCACCACGGTGCCTTCAAGCAGTAAAAGCACGATGGCGATCACCTGTAACGCCATTTTGTATTTGCCGGTGGCTTCGGCGGACATAATCAAGCCTTCGGATGCCGCGATCGCCCGCAGGCCGGTGACGGCGACTTCACGCGCGATGATCAGAATAGCCACCAGCGCGCTCACGCGATCCACTTGCACCAGCAGAATCAAAGCCGACAACACCAGCAGCTTGTCGGCAATCGGGTCCAGCAACCGTCCGAGTTTTGTGATCTGGCCGGTCTTGCGCGCAACATATCCATCCAGCAGATCCGTTACGGCTGCGACGACGAATACAATGGCCGCGGACAAGGCTCGATCCGGCGTCGGGTCGATGAGCAGCATGACGAAGACCGGGATCAAGAGAATCCGGACGAGCGTCAGTACGTTGGGCAGATTGATGTTGCTTTCCTGCCCTGCCGACCGCATCAGTACCAACCCGGCTTGTTTCCAGTTTTCTGCCATAGTCCCTTCGACGCGCAGCGTGTGACGACTCCCCTATACAATGCCGTGTTTGAGCAGGTCATGCAAGTGAATGACCCCTGCCAGGCGGTTCTGCCCCTCCAGGACCACCAGCGCCGTGATGGAAAACCGTTCCATCAGCGCAACGGCCGTCGTGGCCAGTTCGTCTGGTCCAACGGTTTTCGGTCGGCGGCTGGCGAGATCCCCGGCGGTCACTGTGCTGAAATTCCCGCCTGCTTGAATGAAGCGTCGCAAGTCCCCGTCGGTCACGATTCCGTACAGCGTCCCCTTGGCGTTGACCACGGTCGTCATGCCGAGCTTTTTCGATGTCATCTCCAGGATCGTATCCGCGCCGGACACATTGTCGCGCACGCAGGGCAGGTGATCGCCATGCTGCATGAGGTCACGCACTTTGACCAGGAGCCGCCGCCCTAAGGTACCGCCAGGGTGGAACTGTGCGAAATCGTCCTGCTTGAAACCGCGTTTTTGAAGTAGCGCGACTGCAAGCGCATCGCCCATGGCGAGGGTCGCGGTGGTGCTGGCCGTCGGGGCCAATCCCAACGGGCAGGCTTCTTCACTCACCGATACATCCAGTGTGACATCGCTGTTTTTCGCGAGGGTCGAGGCCATTTTGCCCGTCATCCCCACGACGGGAATATTCATGCGCTTCACGAAGGGCAACAATTGGAGGACTTCTTGTGTCTCGCCGCTATTGGAAATAGCGATCAACACATCCCGTCGAGCCAGCATGCCGAGATCGCCATGAACACCTTCAGCGGGATGCAGGAAGAAGGACGGAGTGCCGGTGCTGGCTAATGTCGCCGCAATCTTCTGGCCGATCAACCCGGACTTGCCCATACCGGAAATGACGACCTTCCCCTGGCATTCATAGAGAAAGTTGACCGCCGCAGCGAAGCGTTCATCGAGCCGGGCGGTCAGGTCTTGCACGGCGCGGGCTTCGATTTCCAAGACGCGTCTCCCCTCCTGTACGCTGGGATCTTGCAGAGGGCGGTGCGCGGCGCGCTTGGAGGGTGTTGCTGTTGCGGACTTGGTTATATTGCGGCTGCGTCCCATATACGTAGTACCCGTTCGAGAAGTGATTGGAGCGCATGAAGCGGGACCATATTCGGTCCGTCAGACAACGCGGAATCCGGGTCGGGGTGTACTTCCATGAAGAACCCGTCACAGCCGGCTCCTGCTGCTGCACAGGCCAATGGTTCGACAAATTCGCGCTGCCCGCTGGATTTCGTGCCGCCCCCACCGGGCAGTTGCACGCTGTGGGTTGCGTCGAACACCACCGGATAACCGAAACGCCGCATGATAGGAAACGACCGCATGTCGACCACCAGATTGTTGTAGCCGAAGGAGGAACCTCGTTCGGTCAACACGATGCGCCGGTTCCCGCTGTCTTCCACTTTCTTCACCGCGTTGTTCATTTCCGGCGGCGAGAGAAATTGTCCCTTCTTGATATTGACGACTTTGCCGGTCTTGGCGGCAGCCATCAAGAGGTCGGTTTGGCGACAGAGAAAAGCCGGAATTTGCAGGATATCCACCACACGACCGGCTTCTGTGGCCTGCTCCTCCGTGTGCACATCGGTCAACACCGGCACACCGATCTGTTGCTTAACCTTGGCGAGCACGGCGAGGCCCTTCTCCAACCCCGGCCCGCGAAAAGACGTAATGGAGGTACGATTGGCCTTGTCGAAAGACGACTTGAAGACGTAGGGCATCCCAATCGATTTCGTAATCTCGGCAATACGTCCCGCTGTATCCACGACGAGTTGTTCGTTTTCAATCACGCAGGGCCCCGCGATCAAAAACGGCCGATTCCCCGCCCCAATCTTAAATTGTCCGAGATCAACTTCGTACGCCATAGTCTCCAAATCTATCTGGTCTTCCTCAGATGCTCAAACCGGTCTTCCAGCTAGGCCGCAGGAAGCGTGTGGACTGAGGCGTACCCTTCGGGTACGTCGCAAGGATGCACGCGACCGAGAACGCAGATGGATGCCGGTTTCAGCATCCCATTTAGTGGCCACACTTGCGCCGTAACGCCGCCCCTACAAACCCGCTGAATAACGGATGCGGGTGATGCGGCCGTGACTTGTATTCCGGATGAAACTGCGTAGCCAGGAACCAGGGGTGGTTCTGCAACTCGACGATTTCAACCAACCGGCTGTCGGGAGACAGGCCGCTCAAAATCAGTCCTTTGGCCGTCAACCGTTCGCGATAGGCATTGTTGAATTCATATCGATGGCGATGCCGTTCGCGTATCTCACTCACTCCGTACATCTTCTGCGCCAGCGTCCCCTCGCCCAGCTTGCAGGCATAGGCGCCGAGCCGCATGGTGCCGCCCTTGTCGTTGACCGACTGTTGATCGGACATCAGGTGAATCACCGGATGGGGGGCCCGTTCATCGAACTCAGCGCTGTTGGCTCCGGCGAGCCCGGCGACGTTGCGCGCAAATTCGATGGTGGCGCATTGCATGCCCAGGCAGAGGCCGAGAAACGGAATCTGATGTTCTCTCGCATATTGGATCGTCACGATTTTTCCTTCGATCCCTCGTGCTCCGAATCCGCCTGGAATCAAAATGCCGTCGGCTTCGCGGAGAATACGCTCGGTCCCCTGCCGCTCCACTTCTTCGGATTCGATCCAGTTCACGTTCACGCGGGTTTCATGATCGATGCCGCCGTGGACCAGGGATTCGGCCAGACTTTTGTAGCACTCCTTTAGGCCGGCATATTTCCCGACCAGCGCGATCGACACCTCATGCTTAGGATGTTTGATCTTCTGCACCATTGCATCCCACTCGCGGAGGTTCGGCGGGCCGGTTTCCAGCTTGAGCAGACGGACGATCAACTCGTCCAGGCCTTCCTTGCGAAAGACGATCGGCACTTCGTAGATGGTCTCGACATCTTTGGCCGTGATGACCGCATCTTTTTCCACGTTGCAGAACATGGCGATCTTGGCCTTGAGCTCCGGCGGCAGGTAGCGGTCTGTCCGACACAACAGAATATTCGGCTGAATACCGATTTCACGCAGCTTGTTGACGGAATGCTGCGTCGGTTTGGTTTTTAATTCGCCGGCCGCTCCGATGTAGGGCACCAAGGTGAGATGGACGTATAGGACGTTGTCACGTCCGACGTCATAGGGAATCTGCCGGATGGCTTCCAGAAATGGCAGGCTCTCGATATCACCCACGGTTCCACCGATTTCGACGATGGTGACGTCCGTGCCTTGTGAAATGCGCATGATGCATTGCTTGATCTCATCCGTGACATGCGGCACCACTTGCACCGTGCCGCCCAGGTAGTCACCCCGTCGCTCCTTCGTGATGACGGCATGGTAGATCCGGCCGGTGGTGTAGTTGTTCTCACGCGTCAGGGTCAGGGAGGTGTACCTCTCATAGTGGCCTAGGTCGAGGTCGGTTTCCGCCCCGTCTTCCGTGACATAGACTTCTCCATGCTGGTACGGGTTCATGGTCCCTGGATCGACGTTGATGTAAGGGTCGAGCTTGAGGAATGTGATCTTCAGCCCGCGGCTTTCCAGCAGATTGCCGATAGACGCGGACGCCAGCCCTTTTCCGAGCGACGATACGACACCACCGGTCACAAAGATCAGTTTGCTCATCGTGACACCTTCTCTCGTCATGGTTGAGTGATGCCGAGTTCGGCCTCACGGGTGCGCAGTTGTTTCAGCGCGCCGGGCACGTCCTCGGGGCTATCGATGCGTAATGAGCCATGGGTGGTTTCCCACACACGGATGCGTATTCCGTTCTCTAACGCGCGCAGCTGCTCGAGCTTTTCAGCCTCTTCCAACGTACCTGTCGGGAGGGCGGTCAGCCGCTGCAAGGTCGCTCGGGTATAGATGTACAGGCCCAAGTGGATGAAATGTAATCCAGGCACGGCGGCCCGTTTGGGATCATCCCGTACTAGCGGGATCGGCGCACGTGAAAAATACAGCGCATAGCCGTCGCGGTCCGTGGTCACCTTGACCACTCCCGGGTTGTGGAGATCCTGGTCGGATTCGATCCGCCGCTTTAATGTGCCCATGGTGGCGTCGCTCGCGAGAAACGGCTCGACCAGATCGGTGATGAGATCGGGATGGAGCAGGATCTCGTCGCCCTGCAGGTCCACGAAACAGTCACCGGCTCGGGTGTGTGCGACGGCAGCCACGCGGTCGGTGCCGGTGCGATAGGGTTCCGTCATCATGAGCACCTGCCCTCCGAAGCGTTCGACGGCCGCTTTGATGCGTTCGTCGTCCGTCGCGACGAGGACTTCGTCGACTACGCGACAGGCCTTCGCCTGCTCGTAGACGTGTTGGATCATCGGTTTGCCCAGCAACTCCACCAGCGGTTTGCCCGGGAACCGTGAGGATCCATACCGGGCTGGAATGACGACCGTGACCGACCGTTTCACGTCAGTTCTGCCCCAGGGCATCCGTGAGTTGCGCGGCGGTCACCGTGGCGGTGCCGATCATGCCCACGACCACGCCGGCGGCCTGGTTGGCAAGCACCGCGGCTTCCCGCATGCTTGCGCCGGTTGACAGGGCGAGCGCCAGCGTCCCGACAACGGTGTCGCCGGCGCCGGTGACGTCATAGACCTGTCGGGCGCGTGTGGGAATATGCCAATGGTCGCCATGGGCCTGGTAGACACTCATGCCGCGCTCACCTCTGGTCACCAGGACGGTCTGGCATGCCAATCGCTGACGGATGACCGTGCCGGCTTTCGTGATGGCCTTATCGTCATCCCCTTGCACGCCCGCCGCCTGGGTGGCTTCGAGATGGTTGGGGGTGATGACGGTGACACCTTTGTAATAGCTGAAATGCTCCACCTTGGGGTCGACCACGATGGGAATTTTGCGCTGCCCGGCCAATCGAGTCAACTCCGTCATCAGCGACGCGGTGACCACACCCTTCGCATAGTCGGAGACGACGAGGCAGGAGAGTTCTTTCAGACGTGATTCCACGTAACGGAGAATGCGGCGCTGCAGCAGCGCGGAGAGTTCCGTGCGTCGTTCGACGTCATACCGGACGATCTGTTGATTGTGGGCGACGACCCGGGATTTTCTGGTCGTGGGCCGACTCTGATCGATGACGACGCCGCCACGACCCTGCCGGCGCCCACCCAGTTCTTTCAGGAGCAGCCGCCCACTCTCGTCGGCTCCGATCACGCCGCAGATATCCGCCTGGCCGCCGAGCGCGAGAATGTTGTTGAAGACGTTCGCCGCGCCGCCGAGTTTGAGGGATTCCGATTCAACGTGGACGACCGGAACAGGAGCTTCCGGAGAAATCCGGCTCACACGTCCCCAGACGTAGTGGTCGAGGATCAAATCCCCGATTACCAGCACGTTGGCTTGGGAGAACCGTTGGACGTAGGCGCTCAGTGCCGCCGGATCCAGCGCCGCGTCTTCACCCGTTTGCCCAATTGAGGTGCCGGCCTGTCCGGCCCGCCCTAATGGATGGCTTTTCCTAACCTTTCCCATCGTACCCATTCCGTCCATGATCCTTGGCCGCTCCACGACCAGTAAATGCGAAATGCTTTGCCGCGCACTTTTTCCGTGCGGACATAGCCCCAAAAACGACTATCGAGACTGTGGTCCCGATTGTCTCCCATCACGAAATACGCGTCCTCCGGCACCGTGATCGGGCCGAAATTATCGCGTGGACTGATGCGCCCGTCATGCACGGGGGGATCAGTGTGTTGCGTGAAGGCCTGGTCGTCAAACGGGGTCCCGTTGATGTGCACGACTTTGTTCCGCACCTGAATGGTATCGCCCGGGAGACCAATCACGCGCTTGATGAAGTCCTTGTCTTCATCTTCGGGAAACCGGAAGACGATGATATCGCCGCGTTGGATCGATCCGAATGGAATAAGTGTCCGCGAGGAGTAACAGGTGACCGGCGGAAATCCAGGCTGGAATTTGCAGTCGGCCGGCCATTGTAGGCCGTACGACAGCTTACTGACCAAGATATGATCGCCGACCAGCAGCGTTGGAATCATAGAGCCGGAGGGAATCTTAAAGGCTTGCACCACGAAAACGCGGATGGCAAAGGCGAGCAACATGGCGATGATGATCGCTTCCGCATATTCCCGCAGGATCGACTTGTGAGCCGGCTGGGCGGCTGTGACGACGTGCGCATCGCCTGGCGCTGGTTCCTGCGGGGTGGGAGACGTTGCTGGTCCGGTCGTCGAGGACAACTCGTCGGGGCGTGGATTGGGGTCGAGACTCATTCCTCGCCCACCTTGAGAATGGCCAAAAACGCCTCTTGCGGTACCTCGACTCGTCCGACCGCTTTCATGCGTTTCTTACCTTCCTTCTGTTTGTCCCACAACTTCCGCTTGCGCGAGATGTCGCCGCCGTAGCACTTCGCCGTGACATTCTTCTTGATGGCGCCGATCGTCTCCCGCGCGATGATCTTGTTGCCGATGGCCGCCTGAATGGCAATTTCGAACATCTGCTTGGGAATGAGTTCCTTCATTTTCTCGGCCACCTGACGGCCGCGCTGATAGGACCGTTCCTTATGCGTGATGAAGGACAAGGCATCGACCGGTTCCCCGTTGAGCAGAATATCGAGGCGTACCAGTTCGGATTCCCGATAGCCGAGGAGTTCATAGTCGAGCGACGCATAGCCCTGCGTCTTTGATTTTAACTTGTCGTAGAAGTCGAGGATGACTTCGTTCAGCGGCAACTCATAACTAATCACGACGCGGGTGGGATCCAGGTAATGAATGCTTCGTTGGATTCCGCGCCGTTCCTGACACAATTGCAGCAAGGTGCCGAGATATCGCTCCGGTGCGATCAGCGTCGCCAGAATGAAGGGTTCTTCGAATGAGGCGATCGAACTCGGCTCGGGAAGGTCCGCCGGGTTATTGAGTTCGAGCACGTCGCCTTTGGTCGTTAGAATCCGGTAAATGACGGTCGGTGCGGTGGTGATGAGCGTTAATCCGTATTCGCGCTCCAACCGCTCCTGAATGATTTCCATGTGGAGCAGACCGAGGAAGCCGCAACGGAAACCGAACCCGAGGGCCAGTGAGGTTTCCGGCTCATAGATGAATGAGGAGTCGTTCAATCGCAGCTTCAAGAGTGCATCCCGCAGGTCTTCGTAGCGAGCCGTATCCGTGGAGTACAGCCCGCAAAACACCAGCGGTTTGACTTCTTTGTAGCCGGGAAACGGCTGTTCGGTCGGGCGCGCCGACTCGGTCAACGTGTCGCCGATCTTAACGTCGGCTACTTCTTTCATGTTGGCGCAGAGGTAGCCGACCTCCCCGGTCATGAGTCGGGTGCCTTTGGTCCGTTTCGGCGTGAATTGTCCGACTTCGGTGACTTCGAACAGTCGGTCGTTGGACATGACCTTGATCTTCATGCCGGGTCGCACAGAGCCGTCGATGATGCGGGTGAGGACGATCACGCCTTGGTAATTGTCGAACCAGGAATCGAAAATCAGCGCCTTGAGCGGGCGATCGGGATCTCCGGATGGCGGTGGAATCCGTTTGACGATCGCCTCGAGTACCTCCGGAACGCCGCGGCCTTCCTTGGCGCTGACCAACATGGCATCGCTGGCATCCAAGGTAAGCACATCGGAAATTTGTTGTTTCGTACCTTCGACATCGGCGCTGGCGAGATCGATCTTATTGATGACGGGAATAATCGTGTGGTGATTGCCCATGGCCAGGTTCACGTTGGCAATGGTCTGCGCCTGCACTCCCTGCGTCGCGTCGACGAGCAACAGCGAGCCTTCACAGGCGGCGAGGCTGCGCGAGACTTCGTACGTGAAGTCGACGTGACCAGGCGTATCGATCAAATGCAGTAAATAGATCTTCCCGTCCTGAGCCTTGTAGCGGATGGCGACAGCGTGCGCTTTGATCGTGATGCCGCGCTCACGCTCCAGGTCCATCGCATCGAGGATCTGCTCTTTCGCCTCTCGCGCAGTGACTGCGCCAGTTGCGTCGAGGAGCCGGTCAGCGAGGGTCGATTTACCGTGATCGATATGGGCGATGATCGAGAAATTTCGGATGAGACTTTGCAAATCCTGGTTCATGTTCCCCAAAATCGGTTCATTATAGTGACCACTCCCGAGGTTGTCAAAGAAATCGCCCGCCGTTATAATCCGCGCGTGGCGCGCTGTTGTCCCTCACCCCTGCGCGGATGCGCGCGATAGAGATCTACACTCTCCCATCCATCATGAAGCACACATCCAAGGGTCTTCCACTCGCGGCCTGGGACCATGCCTATCTCTGGCATCCGTTCACGCAGATGCAGGAGTGGGAACAGGAAACACCGCTGATCATCGAGAAGGGCAAAGGGGCCTATCTCATCGACACCGAGGGCCGGAAGTATCTCGACGGCACGTCGTCCATCTGGGTCAATATTCACGGTCACCGGCATCCGCAATTGGATCGTGCGCTCACGACGCAGCTCGGACAGATCGCGCATTCCACCTTCCTCGGTCTGTCCAATCCGCCGGCCATTCGACTGGCGAGGGAGCTGATTCGGATTGCGCCGAAAGGCCTACGTCGAGTGTTCTATTCCGACAACGGGTCGACGGCAGTTGAAGTGGCTCTGAAGATGGCGGTTCAATACTGGCAACAGCGGCGGCCGACGGCGGGCTCCAAACAGTCCTTTGTACACTTAAAACTCGCGTATCATGGTGACACGGTCGGGGCCGTGAGCGTGGGGAACATCGAATTGTTTCACGCGCGCTTCAAGGCGCTGCTGTTTCCTACCCATCAAGTCGATCCGCCCCACTGTTATCGTTGCCCACTGAACCTGACCTATCCCGCCTGTCAGATGGCCTGCATCGATCCGTTGGAAAGACTTTTGAAAACTCGGCACCGCGAACTGGCCGGGGTCATTCTGGAACCACTTGTTCAAGCGGCGGCGGGAATGATGACCGCGCCGCCCGGATACCTCACTCGTGTGCGCGAGTTATGTACGAAGTACCACGTCCTGTTGATCGCTGACGAAGTAGCGACCGGCTTTGGCCGCACAGGCAAAATGTTCGCGTGCCAGCATGAAGGCGTGACCCCGGACCTCATGGCGATCAGCAAGGGCATGACGGGTGGATACATGCCGTTGGCAGCCACCCTGGCGACCGAGGAGATCTACCGAGCGTTTCTCGGACGGTATGAAGACTGGAAAACGTTCTTTCATGGCCATAGTTACACGGGCAATCCGTTGGGCTGCGCCGTGGCCCTGGCCAACCTGGACCTCTTTCGTCGTGAGAAGACGCTCACGCACGTTCGAAAGCAGACCAAACTGCTCGCCCGGCTGCTGCGTCCGACGGCCTCGTTGAGTCATGTGGGCGATATTCGGCAATGTGGTTTGATGGTCGGAATCGAATTGGTGCAGGATCGCTTGACGCGTACTCCCTACCCGCCTGACATGCGTATCGGTCATCGCGTGGCCCAAGCCTGCCGGCAAGGCGGGCTCCTGATGAGACCGCTCGGCAACGTCATCGCATTGGTCCCTCCCCTCTCAACCAGCCCTCAAGAATTAACCAAGATGGTGGCAATTTTGTACAGGGCCATCATTGACGTGACCGAAGGCAGTGCATCTCCGGCGTAGAACCTCCCGTCATTGCGGCTGATTTCTATGTGTCGGAACGCGGCGTCACGCGTTCACCGATGAACATCCCTCGACGGTTTTTGTGCATCCCCACAGGCGCCCGGACGGCTGAGAATCGAGTGCTACACTTGATTTCATGCTGCACCACGACATCCTCTCGACGGATTGTTCGGTATGACAGGCCGTCTGATGTTGTGGGGCTGGTTCTTGCTGTTGGCCCTCCCGTTGACGGCTCAGTCGGAGGAGGCCCAACAATCAGATCTCCTCCTGCAACGGATTCAGTTCACGGACACCGCCCGCGAGTCCGGTTCATCGTCGATCCCGTTTTCGATTGCGTCTCCCGTGCTGCACGCCTCTTTCAACACCACCTCCTTTGCACCGCCGCCTACGTCGACGCGTTTGAAAGACCTGGTTCCTGATTCGGAACGGCCGCAAACAAAAGGTGTGGTGGCGGCGTCGACATTTTTTAAGGGGCAGCTGACGACAGAGGGCGAGGTGGCCAACAACGCGACGAACGATGCGGGCATTCCTTCGCGTATCGATCAGCGAGATGACGGGACGAAACGCATGGTGCGGATGGCGTTGACCGGCACGAACGGGCAGTTCCGATACGGCATCAACTATCGGTCGGCCGGCAAGGCATTTTTCAATTCACCCGATCAGACGGTGCGGGAAATGTGGGGCGAATGGGGAATGGGGATTGCCAAGCTCCGAAGCTCATCCGGTCAAACCTGGAATAATGTCGACTTGGATCCGAGCCGGGCCAGGATTCAACACACCTTCAATCGCATCGGTCTCGCGGTCGCCAAGCCGGCGTGGCCCGAACTTAGTCTGACCTATACGCGAAGCGCCCTCGCGAGCAGTTTCGATCCCAGCGGCGCTATCCCGCAGCGGAGTCAGAGCAACAGCATGGAAGCCGCGCTTTCCTATGCAGGACTCACCTGGAACGCGCGGCTCTCATCGAGCTATATCCTGACGAACGATGAAACGCGAGGAAGCTCCCAATCGACCGCCTTTGCCCAGACGTTGGTGGCGACATATCGGCCCATGAACACCTTGACCCTGGCTCCGACGCTGAGCTACCGGACGGAGACCCAGAGTTGGTCCGGCGCGACGATTCAGACGCCTATGGCGTCCCTGTCGTTGCTGTATAAACAGAGTCAGCGGTTATTAGTCAGCGCGATGGGAGGGTATACGAGCACCAGTTCGAGTGATGGACTGATCGATACGAACAGTATCGTGGGCAAGGGGATGTTTGCGTTGCATCTGGACCCGATTTACGGCCATCCCACGACGATTTCTCTGGAAGCCGCCTATACCAACACGACCAATCGGGCAGTCGCCCGACTGGATTCTGAGGATCTCTCCGGTCTGGTTCGCATTCTGGTTGCGTCTCTGTAGGACCTGCCGCGTTCTTCTGTCGCTACGCCCCGCCGGGAGAGGTGTCACCAGCCGCGAGATGGTCGACGGCCGAGGGGGTGAGCACGATCCGTTCTCCGGTGGTCAACCCTTCGCGAATCGTCACCTGATTGTCGGTCACGCTGTCGATCTTGATGGCACGTTCCTCAAGCCGGCCGGTCTCATCTTGTAACACCACCCACTGTTTGCCGGAGTGTTCAAGGATGGCTTGTTTGGGGATCACAATCTTCGGGCGGATGGTCTGGCCGGGGATGGTGACACGGGCGAACATCTCGGGCTTCAGCCGGCGATCTGCATTCGAGACGGAGGCACGAATCTTAATCGTACGAGTGGCAGGATCCACCACATCTCCGATCACGCTGATGGTGGCAGGGAACTCAATGCCCGGATAGGCCTCGACCGTCATCGGTGCGAGGGCACCCACCCGAATGCCTGAGAGGTCATGCTCATAGACGTCCGCCACCACTTGCAGCCGATCGAGATTTGCCACTGTAAACAGCGGGGAGTCCGACGCAGGCCCGACGATTTGTCCCGGTGTCACGTTGCGTTCGACGACGGTTCCTGTCAATGGGCTTCGGAGTTCGAACCGCGAGGTAATTTGTTGCTGCGCAAGCGGCTTGCTGAGTTCGGCCGCCGGCACGCGTAGGGACAGCAGCTGTCCTTTCGCCTGTTTGAATTCAGCCCGTTCGCGGTTGAGGTCGTTTTCCGCATGTTCCAGGTCCTTCAGGGACATGGCCTGGGCATCATACAGGTCCTTCGTCAATTCGTAGTTGCGTTCAGCCAGCCCCAACTCAGAAATTTCTTCGACGTAGGCCGCGTAGGCCTTGGCGATATCGGCCGCATCGATGACCATCAACACATCGCCGGCTTTGACGGCTTGGCCGAGTTTGACCCGGACATCCAGCACCGGCCCCTGGAGGGGAGAGGAAATTCTCGAAAAGCCATCCTCGGCATAGGTCACCCGGGCCGAGAGGGTCAGGGCCGGAAGCGAGGGCGATGCATCGATGAGCATCGTCGGAATCTCCGGCTGATGGCCGGCGGCGACGGGAGGCGTCGCCGGTGGGGTCGAGGGAGCCGGCGGATCGGCCCGGGTACAGGTCGCGCATGCCAGACCGAGCAGCAGAGCGGACACATAACAGAGACGTGATTTCATGGCACTCCGTTGATTGCTAATTCCCTATCGGTTGTTCTGCTGCGGAAGCGAAGCGTGTCATCTGGGTGGAGGGCGGGATGCCGTCGGGTCGAACAACGGCGAAGGTTAGGATCCGAATGGCCAGTGAGAAGAGACGCAAAGAAACCAACATGTTCCGGGTGACGACCCCACTCGTCCCAGCCTACATTCCACTGGTGTCATTAAAACATCGACATCTTTGGCCTGTCAATTGTGAGGGGGCGATGCATAGGCTGGGCCAGCCTCCTCGTGAGGCTGGCGTCACCGGAGACTCAGCAGAGTTCAATCCGCTGGCCCCGTGAGACGTTCAATCGGTCGGCAGCGCGACCTTCTTTAAGGAAGACTTCCAGGTAGCCGTTGCTGTTGATCAGGGCCTGCGGCGTCTCAGGCGACCCCTCCGCATAGCTGCGCACCATCCCGTCGATGGTGACACCGCCGATGCGAATGTATGGCTCGGGACGTTTGCTCAGCCCGCGCACTTCCTTGAGGTGATAGGCGGTGAGATCGGAAATGAGATTGCCGAAACGATCAATATACAGAATGTGTCCTGCAAGGACGTGTTTGTCCCAGGCCGGTTCCGCAATCGGGAGGCGTTCGTAATTCGGCAGCAGCCGACCGAACGAGCCGATTGGCTGGCCCTTGGTCAACCAGGCGGCGGCCGGCGCGAAGAGATCGCGTCCATCGAACGTGGCGCCCTCGGAGTCCAGTCGATACTGCCGGTTCTCAAGGTGGCGCACTTCAATGCCGTGTTCTTCCTGGTAGATATGGGTGAACAGACCGTTGTCCGGCCCGATAAACACATAGCGAGAAGACGAGACGAGCAGCGGTGATCTGGTCCCACCCACGCCCGGGTCTACCACGGCCACATGGATCGTGCCGTCCGGGAAATAGCGGTAACAAGATTTGAGGAGGTATGCGGCATCCGCCACATCATGGGGCGTGACGTGATGCGAGAGATCCACAATCCTGGCCTGTGGATTGATGTTGAGGATCACACCCTTCATGCTGGCGACGAAATAATCGCGCTCGCCGAAATCCGTCAGCAGGGTGATGAGCGGGATCGTTACCGGCATGGCACAAGCAAATCCCGGATGCAGGAAGTTGGTTTAGGACAGGACGGGCGTCCGGCAGCGGTGGCCTTTAGCATCGGTGCTTACAATTCTTCGAAGCGAATTTCCATCACTTCGTATTCCACGATCTTCGCGGGAGTCGTCACTTCCACCATATCCCCTACGCGTTTGCCGATGAGGGCCCGCCCGACCGGCGATTGGACGGAGATACGGGAATACTTCAGATCTGCTTCATCCTGCCCCACCAACGTATATTGCTTCTTGGCTTGGGCTTCCTGCTCGATCAGGACCACCGTTGCGCCAAAGACGACCGTTTCGCTGGTGCGGCCGGCGATCTCGATGATCCGGCAATCGGCCAGCTTGCCTTTGAGTTCGGCCAGTCGCGCTTCGATAAACCCCTGGCGCTCTTTGGCGGCATCATATTCGGCGTTTTCGCTGAGATCACCGTGGGCGCGAGCCTCCGCGATGGCCTCAATCACCCGCGGTCGTTCGACTTTGTGGAGCCGGTCCAATTCGGCTTTCAGTGCTTCATACCCTTTTTTCGTAATCGGTGTCGGCATCTCTTCCCCCCGATGACCAGTGAAACTGGGTTCCGGCCTGACGTCTCGGTGTTCGTTCCGCTCGCACCGCATTCAGCACGACGCGCACGTTCCGGCAGTCAACCTGGGAACCCCTTGCAGGTGCGTCTGCCCCGTCTTCCCTCGCTCACTTCACCCGGTGATACTCCTGCAACGCTCGAATGGCAAGCCCCTTTTTCAGCAAGGCTTCGATCCCCATCACCGCCGCCAAGGCTCCTCGCATCGTGGTGTAGTACGGAACACCTTTGTGTAAGGCTTCGCGGCGAATAGAAAGAGAGTCGGTTTGCCCTGAAGCGGTACGCACCGTATTGACGACCAGCGCGATCTCCCCGTTCTTAATATGATCGACGATGTGCGGGCGTCCTTCCTGGACTTTATTGACGACGTCGACACGCATCCCCTGTTCGCTCAGGTACAGTGCGGTGCCGGAGGTGGCCGTGATGCGGAACCCCAATTCTACAAGTCGCCGAGCGACGTCGCTGGCCAGGGACCGATCTTCGCCCTTCACGCTGATGAAAGCGGTGCCGGAAGTTGGAAGAATGGCACCGGCACCGGCTTGGGATTTGGCGAATGCCCATCCGAAATCGCTGTCGATTCCCATGACTTCCCCGGTAGATTTCATTTCCGGACCGAGCAGCACATCGACGCCTGCGAATTTCGTGAAGGGGAACACCGCTTCTTTCACCGAGAGGTGCGTGGGGGTCGGGGCGGTGGTGAAATTCAATTGCTGGAGCGACTTGCCGACCATCACCTTCATGGCCAATTTAGCAAGTGGGACGCCGATGGCTTTGCTGACGAACGGCACGGTCCGCGAACCGCGCGGATTGACTTCCAAGACGTAGATCGTCTGATCCTTGACGGCGAATTGCGCGTTCATGAGGCCGATGACGCCGAGTTCCAAAGCGAGGGCCGTCATTTGTCGCCGGATCTCCTCGATGATCGTGGCATCCAGGGTGTACGGAGGCAGTGAACAGGCCGAGTCGCCGGAGTGCACGCCCGCTTCCTCGATGTGTTCCATGATCCCTGCGACGACCACAGTGGTGCCGTCGGAGATGGCGTCGGCATCGATTTCAATCGCATCGCGCAAATACTTATCGATCAGCACCGGATGCTGCGTGGAGGCTTTCACCGCCGTGTTCATGTAGTGGAGCAGCCCTGCCTCGTCATAGACGATTTGCATCGACCGTCCGCCCAGGACGTACGAGGGTCGCACCATCACGGGATAGGTAATGTTGGCAGCAATCTTCAAGGCTTCGTCGACGGAGCGGGCCATCCCGCTCTCCGCCTGACGTAAACCGAGCTTGTCGAGTAATTCGCGGAAGCGAGCCCGATCCTCCGCGCGGTCGATCGCATCCGGACTGGTGCCGAGAATCGTGACGCCGGCTCGGGACAGGGAGAGCGCCAGCTTCAAGGGCGTCTGTCCTCCAAATTGCAGGACGACTCCCATCGGCCGTTCTCGCTCAACGATATTGAGCACGTCTTCTTCCGTCAGCGGTTCGAAGTAGAGTCGGTCGGATGTATCATAGTCCGTGCTGACCGTCTCCGGGTTGCAATTGACCATGATGGTTTCGATCCGTTCCTCCCGCAAGGCCATGGCAGCATGGACACAGCAGTAGTCGAACTCGATCCCCTGCCCGATTCGGTTCGGTCCGCCGCCGAGAATCACGACCTTCTGTCTCTCGGTCGGCCGCGATTCGCATTCCCGCTCGTAGGTTGAATAGAGGTACGGTGTATGGGCCTCAAATTCAGCGGCACAGGTATCGACGCGTTTGTAGGTCACGCTGCGGGGCCTGGTCCCTTGGCTCAGGGCCACTCGCCAGCTGCGCACGGTCTGCTGTTCCACTCCCAGGAGTTGAGCCAGGCGTTGGTCGGAGAAGCCCATCTCCTTCGCTTCGATCAGGAGATCCGGTTGCAGCCCTGTGGCGCCGAGTGTTGACCGCTCTGCGACGAGTCGAGACTCAAATTCGACGATTTCACGGATCTGTTGCAAAAACCAGGGATCGATTTTGGTGAGCGCGAATAATTCCTGATTGGACATGCCGAGACGCATGCCGTCGGCCAACCGCCAGATCCTGTCCGGGAGCGGCGTACGCACGGACTTGCGGACCTGCTCTGTCGCCTCTTCCCGGTCGAGCCCGGACGGCAGCGCGAGATCCAGTCCCATCTTCGAGCTGAATCCAAACTGATCGATCTCCATGGAACGGATCGCCTTCTGGAGCGACTCCTTAAAGGTTCGCCCGATGGCCATGACCTCGCCCACCGATTTCATCTGTGTGGTCAGCGTGGGATCGGCTCCGGGGAATTTCTGAAAGGCAAAGCGCGGAATTTTGACGACGACGTAATCGATGGTTGGCTCGAACGAGGCCTTCGTCACTCCGGTGATGTCGTTCGTAAGTTCGTCGAGCGTATAACCCACGGCCAGCTTGGCGGCGATCTTTGCGATGGGGAATCCCGTCGCTTTCGAAGCCAAGGCCGAGCTCCTGGATACACGCGGATTCATCTCGATGACGACCATCTCGCCGTTGACCGGGTTCAGGCCGAACTGGATGTTGGCTCCGCCGGTGTCGACACCGATCTCCCGAATAATGCGCACGGCCGCATCCCGCATCATTTGGTACTCTTTGTCGGTCAAGGTGAGGGCCGGGGCCACAGTAATACTGTCGCCGGTGTGTACGCCCATCGGGTCGAGGTTCTCGATCGGGCAGATGATGACGACATTGTCTTTCAGGTCGCGCATCACTTCGAGTTCGAATTCTTTCCAGCCGATGACGGATTGCTCGACGAGTACCTGGCGGACCGGGCTCATGGACAGGCCCCATTCCACCTGCGTCCTGAATTCCTCGATGTTATAGGCAATGTTGCCGCCGGTTCCGCCCATGGTAAAGGAGGGGCGGACAATTGCCGGGAAGCGGATCCGCTCCAATTCACGCTCGGCCTCGGCCAGGGACGTCGCCACGCCGCTGTCCGGCACGCGCAGGCCGATTTTCCACATGGCCTGTCGAAACGCGTTGCGGTCTTCGGCCTTATGGATCGCCGCGATCGACGCGCCGATCAACTGGACGCCGTATTTTTCGAGGACTCCCCGTTTGGCCAGCCCGATGGCGGTGTTTAAGGCCGTTTGTCCACCCATGGTGGGCAAGAGCGCATCCGGCCGTTCGCATTCGATGACTTTCTCCACCACGTCGAGTGTGATCGGTTCGATATACGTCCGGTCGGCAAAATCCGGATCGGTCATGATCGTAGCCGGATTGCTATTGATCAGGATGACGCGGTAGCCCTCTTCCTTCAGGGCTTTGCAGGCTTGGGTGCCTGAATAGTCGAATTCGCACGCCTGCCCGATGACGATGGGGCCGGAGCCGATCAAAAGAATGGAGCGGATGTCTGTCCGTCGTGGCACAATTGACCTCTACTCAAGAAGTTAGCCGGTCGGCAGAGGCGCCTCGGGCATGGGCCCCACCGGTGGTCGGTAGGGTTGGATCGGTCCGGTCGGGATAACCGGGGCCTGTCCTGCGGGATGATAGTGTTTCATGGCCTCCGGGATCCAGGCCTCGATCTGATTGATACGAGTCACATCGGACGGATGCGTCGAGAGAAATTCCGGAATGGCCTGCTGGGAGCGGAAACAGAGTTTATTGATCATGGCGCGCGGACAGCCGCTCATCCGTTCCCAGAACGCGACCGCTTCACGCGGGTCGTATCCGGCGTCGGCCATCAAGCGCAGGCCGACGAAATCCGCTTCCGATTCCTGCCGGCGGTTGAAGGGCAACGAAACCCCGACTCCGTAAACGGTCATGGCCGCCATGGCCGCATCCGGTCGCCCCACGGCCGCACCGGCTCCCAAGGCCGCCAGTTGTCCGATCTGTTCGAGCACGCTGCGACTCATCCGTTCCGCTCCATGACGCTGCAGAGCATGCGCGACCTCATGACCCATGACGGTGGCCAATCCGTCTTCATTCTTTGTCACCTTCAAGATTCCGGTGAACACCGCCACCTTGCCTCCAGGGAGCGCAAAGGCGTTGATCGTGCGATCGTCCTGAATGACGGCGAATTCCCACTGATATTCCGGCTTGTTCGCCGCTTTGGCGATGCGGTTCCCGACCCGGTGCACCATTTCGTTGATCTCCGGATCGTCGCTCAGCGGCGCTTGCCGGAGCACTTCCCGAAAGGCCGAGAGGCCCATCGCCATTTCTTTTTCTTCTGAAATATAGATGAACTGGTCTCGTGCCGTGCCGGGCGCCCGTTGACAGCCTGCAAGAGACTGCATCAGTCCAGCCATCGCACCCAATCCCACCGTCGTCGAGAGAAGATAGGCGAAGCGGACTCCCAGGGCCAACGCCGCCCGTCGCCCCATCGGGGTCCTGAGCATGCCGTCGATTGAATGCTGGCCTGCTGGATGCATCATGTCCACTCCATTCAATCAGCACCAGGTGCGGGATGCAACTCATCGGCTCAGGGCATCCACAGATACATGAACTGCGGGGACCCGCCTCGCACAACGGACAGCAAATCGATGTTCGCTAGATTAGCCAGGCTCGGCGCGGGCGCCGCCAGTCGCGAGTAGATATTGTTCTGGTACTCACCCGGTCGTCGATACGTCACCACTCGCGCTTCCGTCAGACCGGCCTTCTTCTTCGCCAGCTCGATGGCGTCTTCGAGATACCCAATGTCATCGACCAGCCCGGAGGCTTTCGCCTGTTCACCCGAATAGATCCGGCCGTCAGCCAGCTTCTTGATGGTCTCGCCGTTCATGTTTGGGCGGCCTTCCTGCACGACCTGGAGAAACCGCTGGTAAAATCCGTCGATGACCCCTTGGAAAATCGCGCGTTCCTCCGGCAGCATCGCCCGGAACGGCGAACCCATATCCTTGCGCGGTCCCGAGGTCACGGCGTTGGTCTCCACCCCGACCTTTTCGAGCAGTCCTCTGGCGTTAACGGTCAGCATGATGACGCCGATGCTGCCGGTGACGGTTGAGGGATGAGCGAACACGGTATCGGCTGCGGCGGCAATATAGTACCCGCCGGAGGCGCCCACATCCATGATGGAGGCCACGATCGGAATCTTCCTGTTGCTCTTGAACGACTTGAGCTCGTGATAAATGATGTCGGAGGCGGTGACCGTGCCCCCCGGACTGTTGATCCGGAGCACGACCGCCTTCACATGGTCGTCTTTGGTGGCCCGCTCCAACTCTTCCTTCACGGTGGCGAGCATACCGGGCGAGGAATAAAATCCGTCTTTATTCTCCGAACTGATCACGCCCGACACGTCCATGAGCAAGACCTTGTCTTTGCCGGTTCCGCTGACCTTATGTTCTTCCAACGAGCCCGGTCCAGGCGGCAGGTTGATCGTGACACAGGCGGCCTGCATCAGGGCGAGGACGAGTACGGCGAAACCGGTACAGAACTTCCTATGCATGGTGAGTCTCCATCAACGCAACAAATTGTTCAAAGAGATAGGCCGAATCGTGCGGGCCCGGTGCGGCTTCCGGATGATATTGGACGGAGAAGACCGGGCGGTCCAGGCACATCAGCCCTTCGACCGATCCGTCGTTGAGGCTGGTATGGGTGAGTTGCACCCGCCCGAACGGCGTGTCCACGATCGGCATCCCCTGCCCCTGCGCTTGTTGGCCGATCGGGAATCGCACGGCGAAGTTGTGGTTCTGGGAGGTGATTTCCACTTTTCTGGTTCGGAGGTCGATCACCGGATGGTTGGCGCCATGGTGGCCGAACTTCAGCTTGTACGTCGAAAAGCCGAGCGCTAGACCGAGCAGTTGGTGACCTAAACAGATGCCGAAGATCGGCAACCGGCCGATCAACTCCCGCAGCGCGTCCATGGCGTAGGGCACTCCTTCCGGATCGCCCGGCCCGTTTGAGAGAAACAAGCCCTGGGGGTTCAGCGCCAGCACGTCCTTGGCCGGGGTTGATGCGGGCACCACGGTGACGTCGCAGCCGACATCGACGAGCCGCCTGAGAATGTTCTGTTTGACGCCAAAATCATAGGCCACCACACGCCAGGTGTTTCGTGCTGTTTGCGCGGCCCCGGGTTCGGGCAGCGTCAGCTTCGGCGCCCAGTCTCCGGTTCCAGTGGTCCAGGCGTATCGTCGCTCACAGGTGACGGTTGCGGCGAGATCACGCCCGATGATGCTCGGCGCCTTCCGGGCCTTGGCCGCCAGACGATGCGGATCGAGGTCGGTGTGGGAAATCACTCCCGGCTGCGCGCCGTGCTCCCGCAGGTGTCTGGTGAGGGCTCTGGTATCGACGCCCTCGATCGCCACGATGTTCGCCGCCTGCAAGTATTCCTGAAGCGTGGCCTTGCTGCGCCAGTTACTCGCCAGACGGCTGGACTCCTTGACGACGAAACCTTCCGCCCAGATCCGGTTGGATTCGATGTCTTCAGGCGTGACGCCGTAGTTACCGATCTGGGGACAGGTCATCGTCACGATCTGGCCGCGATAGGAAGGATCGGTCAATACTTCCTGGTACCCGGTCATGGCCGTGTTGAACACCACTTCGCCGCCGGTTTCTCCTTCTGCTCCCAAGGCCCGTCCTTCGAACCAGGTTCCATCGGCGAGCGCAAGAATCGCTTTCTTCAAGATGACTCCTTAGCGAGGAACCCAGGATCGCACCCGTACGGTCAGCAGTGCGATTCCGAGTCCGACATTGACGATATATAAGACCCGTACCGGTTTGTGCAGCTGAAAGAATGCTTCGAACGCCGCTTTCCGCGCCTCATCCCCTTTGGAGGCGAACGCCTGTGCTTGCAGGGCTGCCGCTTGGGGATGCAGCACAAACGTGAGGACTCCAGCGGTGAGGAGCATGGCTCCCAGCAACAACCATTCGGTTCTCGTGATCTCATCATCGGCTAGGCCCCGTTGGAACAACCAGGCCCGCCAGAGGATGCCTGCGATCAGAATCGCCGCCGATCCGAGCACCAGACGATTGTACCCGTCGAAGGCGCGTGTCAGGAAGAACCCGCCGGTGTCCTGTCCGCCGAATGTATTAAAGACGGCAGGGATCACGGCGGCGACGAGCACCAACAAACCGCCGATCCAGACCGCCAGGGCCAGCAACTCACAGGTAATACAGGCGATCAGTCCTTGGCGCACGGTCTCAAAAATTCCTATGCCTGCCGACCAGAGGGCTCAAGTTCGAACACGACGCGACCGGAGACGATGGTGGTCGTCACCTGTCCCTTCACTTTCCATCCGGCAAACGGTGTGTTGCGGCTCTTGGAACGAAACCGTGAAGGATCGACTTGCCACTGCCTGTTGGGATCGACGATGGCCACATCGGCCGGAGCCCCGACGGCCAGGGTCCCGGCATTGAGGCTGAAGGCTTTCGCCGGCGCCGTCGAGAGTTTCTCCACTGCCGATTCGAGCGTGAGCACGCCTTCGTCCACCAGCGCCAGTGTCAACGACAGCGCGGTCTCCAAGCCGACGATGCCGAACGGCGCTTCAGTGAACTCCAGCTGCTTCTCTTGCGTCGCATGCGGGGCATGGTCGGTGGCAATCACGTCGATGGTGCCGTCGCGGAGCCCCTCCTTGATCGCCTGGACGTCCTGCAGGGTTCGCAGCGGAGGATTCATTTTTGCGTGGGTGTTGTATCCGCGCGTCAGTTCTTCGGTCAGCGTGAAATGATGCGGACAGGCTTCTGCTGTGACCTTGAGGCCGCGCGCCTTGGCTTCCCGCACCATTCGCACCGAGCCGGCGGTGCTGATATGCGCAAGATGGAGGCGGGCGCCGGTCAATTCGGCCAGCGACACATTACGGGCCACCATGACATCTTCCGCCGCGGAGGGAATTCCGGGCAGGCCAAGTTCGGTCGAGACTAGGCCCTCGTTCATACATCCGCCTTCGGAGAGGTGCAAATCTTCACAGTGGTCGACGACGGGCACGTCGAACGCCCGCGCATATTCCATGGCGCGACGCATGACGAGGCTGTTCATGACCGGCTTGCCATCGTCGGAAATGGCCACGCATCCTGACCGGCGCAGGTCGCCGATTTCAGCCAATTCTTTGCCTTCCGATTTTTTCGTGATGGCGCCGATCGGATAGAGGTGGGCGTTCCCTGCGGCCCTCGCGCGCTCGAGCATAAATTCGGTCACGGCCTGATTGTCGTTCACGGGATTGGTATTGGGCATGGCGCAGACGGTGGTAAATCCGCCCGCGACGGCGGCAGCCGTTCCGGACTGAATCGTTTCTTTATACTCGAAGCCAGGCTCACGGAAGTGGACATGGAGATCCACGAATCCCGGCAGTACCAGTTGGCCTTTGGCTTGAATGATGGTGGCGCCGGCCGGAGCCTTGAGGGCCGTTCCGACGGCAGAGATTATTCCGTTCTCGATCAGGACATCCGCCACGCCGTTCACGCGTCCGGGATCGATCACATGACCGCCTTGAATCAATAGTGTCATCGTGTACTCATACAAAAGAAAAGGTAAAAGGATTCACTCGGTCGCATGGCCCGTCTCAGCCCGCTCCCGACATCAGATACAAAATACCCATGCGCACAGCGACGCCGTTCGCCACCTGATCGAGAATGACGGACGAAAGACTGTCCGCCACGTCAGGGGCGATTTCCACTCCGCGATTGATCGGACCCGGGTGCATCACGATGGCGCCGGGCTCGGCCAGCTTTACGCGTTCGCTGGTCAATCCATAATGTCGCGCATATTCACGAATGGTCGGAAACAGCGCCCGTCCCTGTCGTTCCAGTTGGAGTCGCAACATCATGATGACGTGCACGCCTCGGAGGGCTTCGTCCAGGTTGTGGTACACCTGCACTCCGAGTTGACCGATTTGCAGGGGGATCATGGTCGGCGGTCCGACGACACGCACTTCCGCCCCGAGTTTCGTGAGGGCAAAAATGTTCGAGCGGGCGACGCGGCTATGTGCCACATCGCCGACAATCGCGACGCGTAGCCCGGCGAACTCCAGTTGCCGACTGCGAATGGTGTACAGGTCGAGCAATGCCTGGGTTGGATGTTCATGCCACCCGTCTCCGGCATTGATGACCGAAGATTTCACGCCCCGCGCCAAGGTCTCCGCCGCGCCGGCCGAGGAGTGTCGCAGGACGATGATATCGGCCTGCATGGCTTCGATGTTTCTGGCCGTATCCAGGAGGGTCTCTCCCTTCACCACGCTGCTGGAGGAGGGAGAAAAATTGATGACATCGGCGCTGAGCCGTTTGGCGGCCAGTTCAAACGACGTTCTGGTTCTCGTGCTCGGCTCGAAGAAGAGGTTGACGACTGTCTTGCCCCGTAACGCCGGCACCTTCTTGATCTCCCGGCCGGAGACTTCCTTGAAGGAGTCCGCGGTTTCCAGGATCAGCGAGATGTCATCCGCCGACAGGTTGGTCAGGCTGAGCAGGTCTTTCCGTTTGAGCCCCACGACAATGTCTCCGGTTACGCCCTAAGGATGACGACACGGTCTTCTTCCCCGTTTTCTTCGAGATGGACCTCAATGGCCTCCTCGCGCGACGTGGGAATATTTTTACCGATGTAATTGGCTTTGATCGGCAGTTGCCGATGGCCGCGATCGACCAGCACCGCCAGTTGAATTTCTGCCGGTCGCCCCAGGTCGATCAGGCTATCCATGGCGGCACGAATGGTGCGGCCGGTGAAAAGCACGTCGTCCACGAGCACCACCTTGAGATCGGAAATCTTGAATGGCACCGAGGTTTTGCGGAGGATCGGTTGATCCTTTCGGAGCGACAGGTCGTCTCGATACAGTGTGATGTCCAATTCGCCGATCGGGATCTGGGTACCCTCGATGTCATGGATGCGCCGCACGAGACGATGCGCCAGGTGCACGCCCCCCGTTCGGATTCCCACCAAGGCCAGATCCTTGATGCCTTTATTGCGTTCTAGGATTTCATGCGCGATACGAGTCACGGCGCGGGCGATATCGCCGGCGTCCATCACCACACGTTCCTGCCGGTTGCCTGTTGCGGGTTCGGTTGTCATAGGTGGTTCACTCAATGGGGCATAAAAAAACCTTCCCACCGGTTTGGATGAGAAGGTGCGGGCTGTCGGACGGCGGGTTGCCGTGTCGTGTGGTCATAATCTCCTTACCCACCTCACAGGATGAGCGTTAAAGGCCAGCCGATCTTAACGAGTTGCTCCTACCGTGTCAAGAATCCTGTGTCCCGATCGGCCGGCGTTTCAAGGCGATGCGTTCATTGACTCCCTGCATGCCATTTGTTAGCTTCGTGCCGTTGAGAGGCGGTTCGACTCTCTCGACGATCATCCAGTCACCCGGAATTTATCAGCTCCCATCTCTGAAAGGATCGCGCATGACTGCCTCTGCTGCTTCTACCGCCACGCCTGACCTTCTGACCGCATTGGCCAATAAGGCCACACACCTTCGCATAGACAGTGTGAAGGCGACGACTGAAGCCGGGAGCGGACATCCCTCCAGTTGCTGTTCGGCCGCAGACATTGTCGCGGTCCTGTTTTTTTCGGTGATGCGGTACGATCCGAAGAATCCGAAATTACCCAATAGCGATCGATTCGTCCTCTCGAAAGGCCATGCGGCGCCCCTGCTCTACGCAGCCTGGGCGGAAGCCGGGTTGTTTCCCAAATCGGAATTGCTCAAATTGCGCACCCTCGGGTCCGATCTCGAAGGTCATCCGACTCCCCGCCTCTCATTCGTGGATATGGCCACCGGCTCGTTGGGGCAGGGATTGCCGGCTGGAGTAGGTCTCGCATTTAATGCCAAATCGATCGACAAGACTGACTACCGGACCTATGTGTTGATGGGCGACGGCGAATCCGCCGAAGGCTCCGTGTGGGAAGCGGCGGAAGTGGCGCGGCACACGGCGTTGGACAACCTGTGCGCGATCGTGGATGTGAACCGGTTGGGGCAAAGCGACCCCACGATGTTGCAGCACGACATGGAGGCCTACCGTGCCCGATGGGCCGGGTTCGGCTGGCATGCCATCGTGGTGGACGGTCATGATGTCGGTGCCCTCGTCGCGGCATTCGCCGAAGCGGCGCGGACCAAGGGGCGACCCACGGTGTTGCTGGCAAAGACCTTCAAGGGGCGCGGCATCTCTTTCATGGAGAATCATCCGGACTGGCATGGAAAGCCCTTGAAGAAGGGCGAAGAAACGCAGAAGGCCCTGGATGAGCTGACACGTCAACTTAAACCCAGCTCGACGGAACTTCAGATTCCGGTGCCGACCGCCATCAAAGCCACGGCCCCCGCCAAGGGGACGATGGCACCCCCACCGTACAAGCTCGGTGACTCAGCGGCGACGCGTGAAGCCTTCGGAGCCGCCCTCCTGGCGCTCGGTGAAGCCAACCCGCAGGTGGTGGCGCTGGATGCGGATGTGAAAAATTCCACCTATAGCGACAAGTTTGGAAAACGGTTTCCCGACCGCTTCCTGGAGAACTTTATCGCGGAGCAGAACATGGTGGGTGCTGCGGCCGGCATCGCGGCCTGCGGAAAAATTCCTTTTGTGGCTACGTTTGCCGCGTTCTTCACGCGAGCGTACGATTTCATTCGTATGGCCGCGATCAGTCAGTCGAACATAAAACTCGTTGGCACTCACGTCGGTGTGAGCATCGGTGAAGACGGCCCGTCGCAGATGGGACTCGAAGATCTGGCGATGATGTCGGCGCAGCCCGGTGTGACGGTGCTGTACCCGTCCGACGCGCTCTCGATGTACAAACTAGTGGAAGTGGCTGCCGCGCATAAGGGGATAGTCTACCTCCGGGCCGGTCGTCCCAAGACGTCGGTGATTTATGGCGCGGATGAGACGTTTCGGATCGGCGGTTCCAAGGTTGTCCGGCAGAGCGCAGCCGACCAGCTGACAATCGTGGCGGCAGGTGTCACATTATTCGAAGCCTTGAAGGCCCATGACCAGTTGAAGGCGGCCGGGATTACCACTCGTGTGGTCGACCTGTACAGTATCGTGCCGGTGGATCGGGCGACGTTGCTGGATTGTGCCCGGGCGACCGGTGGACGGTTCCTGACGGTCGAAGACCACTACGCGCACGGCGGTATCGGCGATGCCGTGCTGAGCGCACTGGCCTCGGAAGGTGTCCGGGTGCATAAGTTGGCGGTTCGGGAGATTCCACGTAGCGGAAAACCGGATGAGCTCGTCGATCATTTCGGAATTGGAGTACGCTCGATTGTCGAAGCTGCCAAAGAAATCGCCAAAACAGCCTCCCGCTGAACAATCCGGTTCCGATGTTCCGGTTGGGCTGAATCAGATTCCTCTCCTCCAGATCCTCAGCGCCCAGGATCGCCAGAAGGTCCTGGGCGAAATGACGGAAACCCGTTACGGCAAGGGACAGTATATCTTTCGTGAGGGTGATCCCACGGAGTACTTCCATATCGTCAAGGAAGGGTCGGTCAAGTGCGTCAAATCGTCGCTCGACGGGAAGGAGTGCACCTTGAAAGTGCTCATGCCCGGCGACCTGTTTTGTTGCGATGCCTCGGCCTTCAACGGCGCTTCCCATCCGGGCACGGCCCAGCCCATGGGGGATGTCAGCGTGTTGCGGATGAAAAAGGATGCGTACTTCAAGATGTTGCGCGCGAATCCCGATGCCGCGATGGAAGTGATCCGATACCTCGGCAACCGTCTCAATGAAGCGCAGGAAAAAGCGAAGGTCCTCGCACTGGATCGAGCCGACCAGCGCCTGGCGGCTCTGCTGGTAAACCTGGCTGAACGAAGCGGCATCAAGGAACCGAACGGAATTCGAGTGTCCGTTCGTCTTACTCGTCAGGATATGGCGAATATGGTAGGCGTGACCACTGAAACCGCCATCCGAATCATGGCGCGCTTCAAGAAGGATCGCCTGGTATCCGGAACGGCCGCCCGCCTCGTTATTCGTGATCTCCTGAAGCTCAAGCTCCTCGCTTCCACGTAATTTCTTTCACGACAGGGCGTGTATCTTTAAAAACATGACATTTGTCATGTTTTCTTGCCTTCGGCCTGCGTATGGTGTAGGCAGATGCGCAACATTCCTTGCTGGAATGTCGATCTGGGGGCAAATGAGCTTTCAGGCGCAGAGAGAATCAATCGAATTACAGGAGGCATGAATGCACGAACAGGCACGGGGTAACAATCACGGGCGCGACCGGTGCAAGGTGGCGGCGCTGTTGGGACTGACGCTGGGGATGGTGGCCAGTATGGCCATGCCCGTCGAGGCCAAGACCCACGATATTCAGATGACGGCGGTGGAGACGGATATCGTCATCGACGGCGGCGGGGAAAAGTATGCCGCCTGGACGTTTAATGGGCAGTTTCCAGGTCCCGTGGTGCGGGTGACGGAAGGTGATACCGTCAATTTTACGTTGACGAACCCCAGCACCAACAAGAATCCGCACGCGATGGATTTCCACGCGGCTGAAGTCGATTTCTTGAAAAACTATCGGGCCGTCAACACCGGCGAGAGCATCAGCTTCACCTTCACGGCTAAGAAGCCGGGGGTATTTTTCTATCACTGCGGCGCACCGCCCATGATCCAGCACGTTGCGCGCGGGATGTTCGGTGCGATCATTGTGGATCCGAAGGATGCCAAAGTGTGGCCGAAGGCGGATCGCGAGTACGTGTTGGTGCAGTCTGAGTTCTTCAAGAATCCAAACGATGTGCAAGCGATGTTCGATCGCAAGTATGACGGCATGATGTTCAACGGCGGCATTTTCAAATATCACCCCTTCGTGACCGGCGGGGGAAAACTCGATGCCAAGCCAGGAGAGCGGGTGCGGATTTATTTCGTCAATGCGGGCCCGAACGAGTTTTCTTCGTTTCACCCGATCGGCGAGATTTGGGACAACGTGTATGAGAGCGGCAACCCTGCCAATAATCTGAAGGGCGTCCAAACCTACGTGGTGGGACCGGGTAGCGCGGCCACCTTCGATGTGGTGGTGGAATCTGCCGGAGCCTATCCGCTGGTGACCCATTCACTCACAGGGGCCTTGCGGGGGGCGATCGCGGTGTTGCTGGCAGGTCCAGATGCCAAGCCGGCGCCGTTGATGCCGATGGTGCCGTGGGAGTTGCCAGCGAAGTAAGACGAGTGGTGTTTGTGAACGAGCCCAGCCGGCCCTCACGGGCGGCTGGGCTCAGGGACCGGTAATCGTGAACAATGAATTTGTACCCGGTGTGTGGTTATTGGGAGGTACTTATGCGCTTTTCGGTAACGAGACTGGCGTGCAACTCCCTGATCCTCGGCGGCTTACTGAGCCCAGTCGTTGCCGAAACCTCGCAGGAGCGCGTGGCCCTTTCCTTGTCAGGACCAGACTGTGTCTCGCAACGCCCGTCCATCGTCGCGGCCTTGGTCCGGATTCCCGGCGTTAATCATGTTGATGTCGAAAGCGTGCCGGACCATGCACTGGTGGATGTCGTTCAGCCTGGAGTGACGCCGGAATCCCTCGCGACGGCGGCGCACGGTGTGGCGTCGAGCCGGCAGTGCTCGGTTTCGATCATGAAGTCCTGCATCTCCGCAGCCCCTTCCCCGCCACACCCGTAACGGATGCTTGCAACGGTTCGACCTTTTCTTCAGCATCCATACCCAGGAGTTCCGGACCGACCAACCTTTGCTGTTTTTCAATCCCCGCTGGAATAACTTCATCGACATTCTTGATTTTCCGAAGCACAAGCCGCTGAGTCCGCGAAAGTGAGCGGTCATTTGGTATGAGCGGATGCGCGTGGAGTGACGAATGAGGATGGTGGAATGTTACGACAAACCCGGCGCGACAAACACCAGCACTTTCAGCTGCTGCTGCGTATGATTCTGCACCCCGTGTTCGTCACCCGCCGGCGCCATGGTACCCTGCCCCGAGCCGAGTACTTGCTTCTCTGAGCCGACCTGAAAGGTGCCTTCTCCTTCCAGTACGATGTAAATCTTGTCCTGCTCACCGTGAATGTGGCCCTTCTGTTCCTGGCCCGGCTCGAAACAATAGATATCACAAAAAAAACGGGGTGTTTGGAAGAGGTTATTCTTCTTCATTTTCTCGGCACTGAACTGCTGATAGTCTGAGAGCGTGATCACTTTCATGTCGTGGGCTCCGCGGGTAAGGATGAAGAAACGGTGTCAGGCCTGTGCAGGCGCGTGATAATCGGGTCGACGGAAATCAGGTGACGCGAAAGACCCAAGTCCGATGCGGGGAGGCCCATCGCGAGGCCGAGTAGTTGCGGGAGATGGAGAATGGGGAGATTCAGCGCGGCCTTCACGGCCCGCCCTGCTCGTTCCTGATAGATGTCTAGGCTCATGTGACAGAGCGGACAGGGTGTCACCATAAAGTCTGCGCCGTGCTCCTTCGCGTCTTTCATATTGGTTCCCGCCATGGCGACCGCGATGGCTTCTTTCTCCAAAATGATCGGAAAACCGCAACACTTGGTTCGTCCGGCGTAGGCGACCGGTTCTCCGCCGACGGCGCGAATGATTTTTTCCAGCGAACTGGGGTTTTCCGGATCGTCGAATCCCAATTCCCAGGACGGTCGTAGCATGTAACAACCATAGAAGGGGGCGATACGGAAGTCACGAAAGGGAGAGTGAACGGTGTCGGCCACTCGAGTCAGTCCGAGATCCCGCACCGCAATCCAGAGCAGGTGTTTCACCTGGATGCTGCCGCCGTAGTTGATGCCGTCTTGCGCGAGGATCTTATTGATTCGCTGGAGGGTGGCCGGTTCGTTCTTCAGGCGCCGGTTGGCTGCGCTCATCACTCCCTGACAGGTGCCGCAAATGGTCATCACGTCCAGTCCGAGCCGCTCTGCCTGGGCAAAGGTTCGGGCATTGAGCGCGAGGGCGAGATCCGGATCGGCCTCCCCGATCACGCCGGCACCGCAACAGGAGGACGCGGCCAGTTCCACGACCTCGATACCCAAGCGGCCGACGATGGCCATCGTGGATTGGTAGAGTTCAGGTGTGGCGCCTTTTGCGGCACAGCCGGGATAGAGAGCAAATTTCAATGGCATGGAATTGGTCGCCTGTTCGTCTGATCCGCTCGTCTCACCATAGCGTATTTCACCCCTCGGTGAACAGGCCGAGATGAAGCTCCTGTGGCAGATGCCTTGGCATGGTAATTGAGGGAAGAAGGGTGAGGTTGCATCTGGATGATCCTCTGACCGGGGTGAGCCATGGGGCTCGACTACGGCAGTTTGGAGAGCGTCTCGCGATAGCTTTTCTTGAGGTCTTCAAGGGATTCGTTCAAGCCGTCTTTCATCTTACTCCAGGCTGAACTGGTCGAAGCATTCAACTCATCAAACCGTTTCCGGGCCTCGTTCTTGCGGTGCTCAAGGTCCTGAATCGCCTTCTGCAGTTCGGTCCTGGCTTCCGCCGATGCGACGCTGGTCTTCTTCTGCAGTTCCGTCATCTTGATCTGGAGGTCGCCCAGCTCGGCTTGCACCGCCTGCAAGAAGCTGTCTTTTTGCTCGCGCGTATACTGTTTCGTGGATTCGACCGCCTCCTTGGTATCCCGGATGACCTTGTCGGCCGTCGAAGAGGGTGGTTGGTCGGGTGGCGCTGCCCAGACCGAAACCGTGAGGCAGCCGACGAGCAGACTCAACAGAGCCAGTGTTTTTCCAACGATCATGAGGAGACTCCTTCGTGATTTCTGAGGCGCATGAGCCGTCCGATGTATGTAGGCCTATGATATTCACTCTGCCGCATGTTCTGTGTCCATCCTTGGATTTCGCAGGGTTAAGGTTTTTGGCAAAACGAACCGAAAAGGCTCTAGAACGCAGAAGAACCCGAAACCTTGAGCTGTGGTGTGAGGCCTATGAGCGCTGAACCAGCTAGAACCACGGACGCGACCCCGGCTTCAACAGGGCCATTGGAACAACTTCTCATTGAGCGTATCCAGAAGGGCGCGATCGAGCTCCCTCTGCTCCCTCAAGTCGCCTCTAGGATTCTGGCGATGGTCTATGATCCGAATGCGGAGGCAGCGAAACTGGCGGCCCTCATTCATCAGGACCAGGCGTTGGCGGCCCATGTCATTCGAATTGCCAATTCCCCAGCCTACATGACACGTAACCCGGTGGTGTCCCTACAACATGCCGTCTCCATGCTGGGCATGAACCTCATGTCGGAACTGGCATTTTCCGCTTCCATCAAGGGGAGCGCATTTAAGGTGCCGGGATGGGATGATGAAGTCAAGCGTCTCTGGCAGTATTCATTGGCCAGTGGCGCCTATGCCAAGGAAATTGCGCGCACGCGCCGGTTCAACGTCGAAAGTGCCTATCTTTGCGGCCTCTTGCACGGGATCGGCAAACCAGTCGTGCTGCAGACGTTGGTGGCGCTGGCCAAGGAACAAAATTGTACCTTGACGAAAGAATGGCTCCATCAACTCCTCGAGGGCTATTACATCCAGGTGGGGTTGCTCGTAGCCGAAGATTGGGGCCTCCCGCCCCCGGTGGTGGAGTCGATCGGCTTTCACAACGATTACCAGTATGCAAAAACGGCCAAACAAGAGTGCATGACGACCTGTCTCGCCGGTCGGTTGGCCACGCATTTTCTCGATCCGGAGGGATTCGATGAAGCGACGGTGCGGGAGCATGCGGTCTTTGCCGATCTCAATTTGTATCCAAAAGATATCGATATGCTTCTGGCTTTGAAGGAAAAGGTGCAGGTTGTTGTGGAGGCGATGCCATTGTGATCGGTTCCAACGCGTATGACATCGTGGTGGTGGGCAGCGGTCCTGCCGGGCAGAAGGCGGCCATCCAAGGCGCCAAAGCCGGCAAGAAAGTCGTCCTGATCGAACAGGAACAGGGCATCGGCGGCAACTGTGTGTACCGGGGGACGATTCCCAGTAAGACCCTGCGCGAGACGGCCTTACAGTTCGAGCGACTCAAACGGTCGAGCGAAGTGTTCGAGGGACGGCTGCGGTCTGATGTGCCTATGTCCGTGTTGCTGCATCGTTTGGATGAAGTGGTCAAGGCGCACGAATGTTACATGGCCGATCAACTTGCGCGTAACGGCGTCACCTATCGGCACGGGCGCGCCCGATTTCTCTCGCCGCACGAGATTGAATTGGAGGCGATCGATGGCGCCAGGCAGGGGCTCCAAGCCGATACGATTGTCCTGGCGACCGGATCCCGGCCGCGTTCGATTCCTGAAATCCCTGTCGACCATGAACATGTCTTGGACAGCGATTCGATCTTGTCGATGATCTATTTGCCCCGCTCGTTGACGGTCGTCGGGGGAGGCGTGATCGCCTGCGAATATGCCGCGACCTTCGCGTTGCTCGGGGTGGAAGTCACCCTCATCGACAAGGCCTCGCGTCCACTCCCCTTCATGGATAAGGAAATCGTCGACGTATTTCAACGCAGCATCGAGCAGCAGGGCGGTCGGTTTTACGTCGGCCATACCGTCATAGAGGTGGCGTGGGATGGAGTCTCCGCTGTCATTGCCAGGTTGGAAAACGGCATGGCGGTGAAGAGCGAAAAAATGTTGGTCGCCTTGGGGCGGCAACCGAACGTCGAGGAATTGAATCTCCAAGCGGCAGGGTTGACGTTGGATGAAAAGGGCCGCATTCCCGTGAACGAATATGGGCAAACCGAGCTCCCTCACATTTTCGCGGCCGGTGACATGTTAGGCCGCCCTCCGGCCCTGGCCTCACAAGCGATGGAAGACGGTCGCCGAGCCGTCAGTCACGCACTGGGAATTCCCATCGGGGACTCCCTGAACCAGGTTCCCGTCGGGATCTATACCATTCCCGAGATCGCGTCGATCGGACTTGATGAGGAACAGGCCGCTGCCCGTTACCGCGGCCCGCTGGTCGGGCGCGCGCGGTTCACAGAAATTGCCAAGGGGCAGATCACGGGAGCCTGCAATGGACTGTTAAAGCTCATTGCCGATCCCTCCGGCGAGCGATTGCTCGGGGTACAGATCGTCGGCGAGAATGCGACCGAATTAATTCACATCGGCCAGATGGCCCTGCAGGACGGGGCGACGATTGATCGGTTTATCGACTCCATCTTCAGCTTTCCCACGTTTGCCGAAGGGTATCGCGTGGCCGCCCTCGATATCCTAGGCCAACGCCGCAAGCAACAGAGTCCTCCTCAGGCCGCATAATCTCCCGTTCTCCTGTCGCCGTCTTCCTCTTTGACCCCCAGGCCTTATGTGCGCTACTCTCTGGTCGATCCGTACGTCCACCGCCGGAGGGCTGGTCGTGAATCGGAATGAGCGCCGTCGCGATGACAAATTGCATGGCAAACATGGCGGAGGCACCGACATGTCAGCGGCGCTTCTGCGTGAGGCGCAAATGCATCATCAGGCTGGGCGGCTGGATGAAGCCGAACGGGGCTACCGGTCCCTGCTCGAGCGGACACCAGCACAGCCGGATGCCCTCCATGGTCTGGGGCTCCTCACCTATCGACGCGGCAATCTAAAAGAGGCCATCACCTGGCTTGCCCAGGCCTGCGCCGCTGCTCCGCGCAATCCGGTCTATTGGTTCAACCGCGGCGTGGTGCTTCAACGTGCAGGGTTCACCACAGAGGCAGTCGATGCCTATGGCCAGGCTATTCAATGGAATCCCCGCTATATCGAAGCCCGTACGAATCTCGGGAATGCCTATAAGGAACTGGGCCGTCTCACCGATGCGCAGGCTGCCTATGCGCAGGTGCTGGTTCTCAACCCCGAGCATTCTGAAGCGCACAACAACCTCGGCGTGGTGCTGAAGGCGCAGGGGCGATTGGATGAGGCCGCGGAGTCGTATCGGCGGGCGATTGCCTTGAAGCCGACGCACGCGGAGGCCCAGAACAATCTTGGGTTGGTCCTGCTTGAACAGGGTCGATCGGATGAGGCCATCCGCTGTTTCGAACGCGCGCTTCAGATCTTCCCTGGGTATGGCACCGCGCTCTATAACCTGGGTATCGCCTGGATTTGGCGAGAGGATATGCCGCGGGCTCTGCGTTGCTTCGCTGAAACGGCCCACGCCAAATATGCGCATGGCCGCCCTGTGAGCGAGACCACCGTCTTTCGTTCCCGCCTCAAACATGATGCGGAGCAACTACAGTATTTGGATGAGCAGGGTCTGGTGGGGGCCGAATGGCGTCCCTATCACGAGGCGCTGACACAGTTGCATGCGAAGTTGATTCCATCGGAGACCGTGGGGGCGGCTGCTCCCAATCGTGTGCCCTTGTCCCCTGCTGAGATGCAACCCATTGCGCCGTCGTTCAATCGATTGATCTATGTCGCCCCTTGCGAGGCGATCGATGGCGGGGCATTGGCGCCTGATTTGGACAGCGCAGCCATCGAGGCCCGGTATCTGGCGACGCAGCCGGAGGCGACGTACATCGACGGGCTGTTGACGGATGAGGCCTTGCGCCGGTTGAGGCAGTTCTGCTGGACCTCGACGATCTGGAAGAAAGACTACGAGAACGGCTATATCGGGGCTTTTCTGGGCGACGGCTTCGCCTCTCCCCTGCTGCTGCAAATTGCCGAGGAGTTACGGCGCCGGTTACCGCGTATCTTCGGCGCGCACCGTCTGACTCAGGCCTGGGCGTTTAAACATGATAGCGCCAGGCGTGGACTGAACATTCATGCCGATGCCGCGGCGGTCAACGTCAATTTCTGGATTACACCCGATGAAGCGAATCTGAATCCGGAGAGCGGCGGATTGGTGGTGTGGGATAAAGAAGCCCCGGGGGACTGGGATTTCAAGACGTATAACAGCGACAAGGCCCGAGGCAGAATCTATGAGTGGCTGAAGTCCCAGGGGGCTCAGGAAATCAAGATTCCCTATCGCGCGAACCGAGCGGTGGTCTTCAATTCAGATCTGTTCCACGAAACCGATGACATCGCGTTTAAGGAGGGACTGATCAACCGGCGGATCAACATTACGCTGCTGTACGGACATCGGCATCGCCCTTGAGTAACCGTTCAAAATCCTCGGCACAGACCGGTCGGCTGAACAGATAGCCCTGAACCTCATCGCAGCCTTCCTCTCGCAACTTTTCCAGCTGTCCTTCTGTTTCGACCCCTTCCGCCAAGACCGAGAGATTCAGGCTGTGCGCCATCGCGATGATGGCCCGGGTGATCTTGACGTTGTTCTCATTCGTGAGCAAATCGCGGACAAACGACTGATCGATTTTCAGCCGGCTCAGGGGAAATCGCTGGAGATAACTGAGCGAGGAATAGCCGGTTCCGAAGTCGTCGATCGAGAGGCGGACTCCCATCGTACGGAGACCTTCCAACATGGTGACCGACGCCTCGACGTCCCGCATGGCGATGGACTCGGTCAGTTCCAATTCCAGTTGCGAGGCGTTCAGGCCGGAGTCGCGAAGTGCATCGGCGACCGTGGTCGGCAGCGTTCGTCCGTGAAACAGGGAATTGGATACGTTGGCTGAGACGGTGATGGGCGGCAGTCCGGCCACTTCCCACGCCTTGACCTGACGGCAGGCCTCACGAAGCACCCATTCGTCCATCGGTCGGATGAGGCCTGTGTCGATGGCCGCGTTCAAAAAGACGCCCGGCGGCACCACGCCGCGTTTGGGGTGCTTCCAACGAACGAGCGCTTCCGCGCCCAGAATCTTGCGGGAGTGAATATTCAGTTTCGGCTGATAGTAGACGAGGAACTCTTCCCGTTCCAATGCGCGGCGGAGTTCGTTCTCCAGATCGAGGCGCTCGGCGGCGGCGGCATTGAGGCCGGACGAATAGAATTGGCAGTTGTTCCGCCCCTGCTCTTTGGCGTGGTACATCGCGGTGTCGGCGTTCTTGAGCAACGCCTCCACGGTGGAACCGTCAGTGGGAAAGATCGAAATGCCGATACTGGCTGAGATGAAGATTTCGTGCCCGTCGATGCTGAAGGGGTGTGCCAGCGACTCTAAAATTCGCCGGGCCACTCTGCCGGCATCTTCCGGCGCCGGCAAGGCGGTGAGCAGAATCGTAAATTCATCCCCGCCGAGCCGCGCCAGAGCATGGGGCGGTTCGTGGTCGGCATGTCGGCCGACCGAATCGCTCAGGCGAACCGACTCACTCAACCGTTCCGCCACATGTGTGAGCAGACGGTCTCCCACCGTGTGTCCCAGTGTATCGTTAATCACCTTAAAACGATCCAAGTCGATGAAGAGGGTCGCCAGATGCTGATGGTGACGCTCAGCATAGGAGAGTGCATTGGAGAGGCGATCTTTAAATAAGACGCGATTGGCCAGGCCTGTGAGACTGTCGTAATACGCCAATCGATGGATGGCCCGTTCGGCCTGTTTCCGTTCGGTGATGTCCTGAGCGGTTCCGATGACCGTCAGCTCACCCGTTTCCTCTTCGCGCACGCCTTCCGCCTGAAGATGAATGATGAAGTCGGTGCCGTTCGGCAACATTACCCGGTGGTCGATGTCGCAAGGGGTATGTTGGGCGATCAATTTTTCGAGCGCGCCGTTCACCACCGGGCGGTCGTCCGGGTGAACGAAATTGAGGAAGGCCTCAAAGGTTCCGGAAAAATCATGCGGACGTATGCCGACCAGACGGCACAATTCATTCGACATGGTGAAGCGATTGGTTCCGGGATTCCAGTCCCAGTTGCCGATGCGGGCGATACGCTGGGCCAATTCAAGGCGAGATTCACTGCGGATGAGCGCATGGAGCACATTGTTGGTTCGGAGCATGTATCGGACATGATGACAGAGAATCGTCGCGTTGACCGGTTTGGTGATGAAGTCCGTCGCGCCGTGTTCATAGGCCTGGGCGATGGAATTGGCGTCATCCAATCCCGTAAGGATCAAGATCGGGACACGTTTCCCACGGGGGAGCGTGCGAAGCCGGGAGCAGGTCAGATACCCATCGATGTCCGGCATCATGATGTCCAGCACGACAAGGTCCGGTGCCAGGGTCTCGAACTTCGTTAACGCATCCTTGCCTCCCATGGCTTCGATCACGGTCATGCCGGCCGGTTCCAATGCGTTCCGGACAAAGAGTCGTGACAGCGGATCGTCGTCGGCAACAAGGATGGTGGGATGAGTTAGCGTCATGGTGTCGGCTTCAGGATTACAATGAGGTGCACCGCACGTCTACAGAAACCTACGCCGTTCTGCTACCAGGGCGCCTCGGATCATTCTGACAGTTCGGTGTATGGCGTTCCTGTCTGAGCGTAGCAAAATTTCCAAGAAGCGCTAGAAAATTAACAGTTTCTGTGGCGTAGACATGTAGGAATACTTCTTAAGTGAAACACATGATTTCAGGGGCCTGTATTACGGCTAGGCGCCGCCGGGCATTATCCCCGCTCAGAGGGTTCGGCCCTGTTTTCGATCGGAGCCAGGGTTTGACTCTTGGCGTCCATCAAGAGATCGAGCAGGAGCACTCGGACGCGGTGCATCAGACCGCGCATGGTCAGACTCAAGAGGAGGATCATTATGAGGAGCAACGGTCCGATCACCAGCGCCACGTCCCGTCCCAAATCATCCTCGGAGCGCAGGGCGGCGGAGTCTGGAGGGAGTGCAATGACCAGTCTGATCCATCCCGCGATGCGATTCTGCTGACGGAATGGCTCAATCACCATTATGACCGGTCTCCCTTTATCCATCCCGGCGGTAAGGGAGCCGCTCTGGGTTTTTCGCGCAGCCAGCCAGGCTGGATCGTAGAGCTGAGTTCCAAGGGTGGCAAGGTTGCTGGTCGCCACGACGGTGTTGTCTTCTGTGATGACTGCGGCATCGAGCCAATTCGCCTGGTTCGCATGTTGCTCGAGCGTCCGCTGCATGGTGGCGAAATTGTCGTCGACCAGCGACTCACCGAACCAGGCCACCGTGCGTGCCATGGCCCGTGCGCTCTGCTCGGTTGCCATGACCATCGCCGCATTGCGTTGGGTGACGAGCGAGCGATCCTGCTGTGCGAGCAGCACATAGAGTCCCGCTGCGCAGCAGGCGGAAATAATGACGCTGATGAGGATTGCCGGCAACCAAGTACGAGGTAATCGAGACGTGCGAAGCGGCGCGTGGGCCATGATGAATCCTCCTTAGCGGGACGGGCACGTCAGGTATTGAGGCGGTCTTGTGAGGAGTGAGTTTGTTCGTAGGGTTGACGAGTCAGTTCTTTCACAATGCTTTGGAGTCGCGCCCATTCCTCCGGTTGCAGCGAGATGAACTCGAGCCCGATGCGGCCGTCGCGGCACCACCGTACGACGCCTTGCTGAATGACCAGCGGCGGGTCAGTTGCCGAGGTGTGGATATGGAGTTCCATTGTGGTGCCGGGATGCACGACCGTCGAACCGACGATGCCACACCCGCGCATCGACAGGTCGATGACGGTTCCGTCACCTCCCACGCGGTTGACTGAACTGAAGGAACTCCGAAAGTGGACGGGAAAACGTGGATGGTGGCGTTGATCCATGATCGGTTTGGGCTCGTGTAGGGCTAGCCCTTTATATTGCCGATTGGTTTCAGTTCCGCCACCTTTTTTGTAATTCCCGCGTGCTCTACGGTGTCGACGATATCGGAGATGTTTTTATACGCGAACCCGGCTTCTTCAGCCAGTCCCGACATGGACACGGCTTTGACCAGAATCCCGTGCTGTTTCATGTCGCGCATGAGCTGCTCGCCGCGCACGGTGCGTTTGGCCTGCGCACGCGACATGGTTCGGCCGGAACCGTGCATGGTCGACCCGAAGGTCTCCTGCATGGCTTGATCGGTGCCGACCAACAGATAAGACCCGGTCTCCATCGACCCGCCGCAGATCACCGGCTGGCCCATCCCTCGATAACAGGCCGGAAGTTCCGGACTCCCTGGCCCGAACGCACGAGTGGCTCCCTTGCGGTGCACGAGCCACTCCCCGTCCTGGTAGCGTTCCACCTTGGCGATGTTATGCGCCACATCGTAGATCAACTGCAGCCCCAGGCGGCGGGCGCTTTCGCCGAACACCGCCTCAAAGGCCAGCCGGATCTGATGGGTGATCACCTGCCGATTGGCGAATGCGGTGTTGGCGGCGCAGTTCATCGCGCCAAAATAGTCCTGCCCTTCCGGAGAGCGAAACGGCGCACAGGCGAGCTGCTGATCGTTGACGAAGATGCCGTATCGACGCATGGCTTTTTCAAATATTTTGAGATAGTCGCTCGCCACTTGATGGCCGAATCCTCGGGACCCGCAATGGACCATCACCACAACCTGGTCGCGACCGGTCAATCCCATGGCTGCGGCGGTCGCACGGTCGTAGATGCCCTTGTCGGAGAGCACTTGTATTTCCAGGTAGTGGTTGCCGGATCCCAGGGTGCCGAGTTGGTTGATGCCGCGCTCGATGGCGTAGTCCGTCACATGGGTAGGATCTGCGCCCTCCAGGCACCCGCGCTCCTCGATCCGTTCGAGATCCTCTTCCCAGCCATATCCCTGCGCGATACACCAGCCTGCTCCTTGCCGCATGACATCGCGAAAATCACGCCGGGACAGATTCACGAAGCCCCGTGATCCGACACCAGCCGGCACACGACGGAACAGCTCGGTCATGAGCAGTTCCAGTTTCGGTTGCACCTCGGCAAGTGACAAGTCAGTGCGGATCAGCCGCATCCCGCAGTTGATATCGTAGCCCACGCCGCCGGGAGAGATGACTCCGTCCTCGGGGTTGAATGCCGCCACACCGCCGATGGGAAACCCGTATCCCCAATGTCCGTCAGGCATGCAGAGCGCATAACGATGGATCCCTGGCAGGCAGGCCACGTTGGTCACTTGATCGAAGACACCCCGGTCCATCGCGCCCAGAATGGCAGCGCTGGCGTAGATGCGGGCCGGCACCAGCATGCCCGGCTTTTCTGAAGGCGGAATTTCCCAGAGGTAGTCCGTGATCTTGACGACCTGCATGTCGGTGTTCAGTTTCATAGGTTCAGCCGGGTGTTGAAGAAGGTCTCCAACGTCGTTCCCGGGCACTCAATCCTCACCACGCAGGGTGAGATTCCTCGAGGCATTCGCGTCCCGTGGCCTAATTGGCGATCTGTTGTGAGCATGCGTGTAGTGATTCTGCGGAAAGGGAGGTCTCACACGTCCAAGACCACCCTGGCCTTCCAGTGCTTTCCCTCTTGTGTGACCGCGTACAGATGTTTGGTGACACCTTTGACGTCGGAGCGCAGGTCTTGTGTCGCGGGATTAACCGGTGCACCGGTCAGTTCCGCATGGAGGCACCAGGCTGCAGGGGCAGCCTTCTGATGCAGCGAGAGTCTCGCCTGATGGAAGACCACGCTGTGGGCATCCTTCAGATAGACGAGACAGCCCAGCCATTCGAAGAGGAGCGTTTCGATGTCCGGTTCTTCCATGTCTACGCTGTGGTGCCACGTGTCGGCGATGGTCGACGGATCCGCCAGGCTTTCGACGAGGGCCTGTGTGGCGGCGTCGAATAGGGACGGGAGGGACTCCCCTTCTGCGTCGAAGGCCATATCAGCGAGCGCGATGTCGTCGAGGAATCGGAAGGAGCCCGGCATGGGCGTCAGCTGCGCGGAGCCCGACGGCCTGCGGCGGCAAAGATGGCCCGGACCTGTTTGATGCCTGGAATAGTGTGGCCGAACGGCAACGGCACCTTGCCCTTGAGCCACATCCGTATTCCCAGCGGCATGACATCGAGTACTCGTCGGAGATTGAAGCCAAGGACTTTCAACGGCATCACTGCTTCATTCAACCGTCCATCATGACGGACGAGTTCGACGAAGCTGGTGATGTGCCGAGCGCCTTCTGCGGAGGTTAATTCATGCCGGAGGGAGGATCGGCGCAGTCGAATGATGGCCTCCATTGGCTGGACATCCTTCGGACAGACTTGCACGCACATGTTGCAGCGGGTGCAATCCCAGATCCCGTCGGCCTCCTGGAGCGCAGCCAGTCTGGCTTGTTTGGCCCCCGCCGGTTCACGAGGGTCTGCGACAAAACGCGCGGCCTTTGCGAGTGCCGCCGGACCGAGAAAGCCCCGTGAGACTTCATGCGAGGTGCAGGCGGCCACACAGGCCCCGCACATGATGCAGGCATCCACGTTGTGAAACTGGTACGTCTCGGGTGGCAGCCGCAGTTGCCCGGATGACCCGTATCGTTTCGTCGGATGTGTGACGGGGGTCAGCCAGGGCGTGACGGCCCGGATCTTATCCCAGAACGGCGACATATCGACCACGAGGTCCTTGATCACCGGAAGGTTGGGTAAGGGCTCGATGGAGATGCGCCCGTGGCGTTCGAGTTCTTTCCGAATGGAGGTGCGGCAGGCCAATTTCTCCGTGCCGTTGATATGCATGGCGCAGGAGCCGCAAATGGCGGAGCGGCAGGAATAACGCAGTGCCAACCGGCCGTCGAGTTCGTTCTTGATTCGGATCAGGGCTTCGAGCACCGTCATGCCTCGTCCGATGTCGAGACGATACTCTTCCTGGTGAGGCCGTTGATCGGTTTCGGGATTAAAACGCTGGATGGTGAAGGTCAGGCGCATAACATCGTGACACGTGACGCATCGGGCGTGAAGCGTGAAAACGGGGGACGTGTGTCTTCGTCGGACCGACTAGCCGAGTTCAAATATTTTCGGATAGTTCGTCAAATTCCGGCAACCGTCTTTTGTCACAAGGACCATGTCTTCGATACGCACCGCCCCGAGGCCCGGGTAATAGAGGCCGGGCTCGACCGTCACGACATGTCCTTCCTGCAGCAGCGAACCGGTTCGGCTGATACGAGGCGCCTCGTGAATATCCAATCCGACGCCATGGCCGGTGCCGTGAAAATAGCCTTGCATGCGGCCGTTGACCAGGCCCGTCTTGTACCCCGCCTTCTCGAAACGATCGCAGATGCCCTGGTGGATGGCGGCCCCGTCGGCCCCGTCGCGAATTTTGGTGATCGCTTCTTCCTGCGCATCTTTCACCGCGTGATACAGGCGCGTTAATTCCGGCGAGGGTGTTCCGCGGACGACGGTGCGGGACATGTCGGCGAAGTAACGAGAGTCGGCTGATCGGGGGAAGACGTCGAAAATAATGCTGCGATGAGCCGGCAGCGGCCCGCTGCCTTCATCATGGGGATCGCAGGCCTGCTCCCCCCCCGCCACGATGGTATGTTGTGCGATGCACCCACATTCCATCAGGGCCACGTTGATCAATTTCTTGACCCGTTCAGAGGTGAGGACTTCCCCATCCAGCCAGAGCACGTGGTCGCGAATCTCGGCGCGGCGGAGGCTCTGATGCGCAGCGGCCACGGCCGTTTCCGTCGCGCGTTGAGCAGCTTCGATGTGCCGAACCTCTTCGGCCGATTTCGTGACCCGCTGTTCGTAGAACGGTTCACGCTTGGTCCGCAGCCGATAGCCCAGTTCCTGCAGTCGGGCGGCATGGAGAAAGGGAAAGGTCGGAGGGACCAGAATTTCTTTCAGACCGGCATCCTGCAAGACCAGATGGACGACATCGATCGTACCCGGGTCTTTTGCACCCATCGATTTGGCGCGCCGTTCCAGCTCGGAATACGACAACACACGATCGACTGTCGCCTGATGACGCGCCCGGTCCACTTCCAGGTCGCTCATGACCATGAGGCGTTCGCCCTTCACTTCGAGATAGATGAACGGATCGGGCGCGATGAAACGGGTGGCGTAATACAGATTGGACTCTGTTTCGCTGGCGGCGATAAAGAGTACGGCGCTCTGCTCGGGATGGGGGCTCTGTTCGGTCGAATGGCTCATGAGATGGAGGCGTTCACGTGAGGTGGATGCTATCACGCGGTCCGGAGGTGGTCAAGGCGCGGCCGGTGCCGGTGCCGTAGGTGCGGGCTCACTCGGCGGCGCGGCGGCCGAGGGCGTTTGGATCTCCAGCGCCGGATCGAATACCGGATCCTTTTCTTCCTGTGGCGATAAAATGTCGATCGGGAGCATGACCGTATTCTTCAACAGATCGAACGCAAGCTGCGCGACACCGGTTAATCCCGTGGTGAAGGACTTCATCGGCATGTAGGTGACGTCCGGATCGTCGATGGAGCCCTTGACCTGGAACAGGGCCGTCGCCAAGCCCTTGCGGTCCCCGGCCATCAACCGTCCGAAGAGCGGAATCGATTTGAGGAATTGCGAATAGGACCCGAAGGGACTTACCGCCCAAATCATGTCCAGTTGATCGGTGGGCATGTCGTAACTGCCGACGGCAGAAATCTTCAGCACCGGGCTGTCCAAGACAATATTTTGCGTTTTCACCGATCCGTTTTGGATCGTGATGGTGGCGCTGGCGCGGTTGTACTGCAACCCCTCTTTCTCCAGATCCACTTTGCCTTGCAACACCGCCGGCAGATTCAGAATGGAGAGAATTTTCCAGATGGCGCGTTTCTCCGTCTTGAGGATGCGTCCGTCCTGCATCACCAGTTCGACTTTGCCGTTGAGGGTCGGCAGGATGCCGTGGGGGTTCCGTCCATGCCCGCGGATCACTCCGGTCAGCTTCATGTCTCCGGTCACCGGATGATCCTGCGCCCCGAGCAGCGGCAACAGGGCTTCGGCCGGGATGCCGGTCATCCTGATCGAGGTTTCGGTTTCAGCCGGCTGTTCCTTGGGCAGACGGACGACCATTCGTCCTGCCGCATGGCCGGTTCCGGACTGGGCCACGACCCGGTCAAGATCGAGCATGCCGTCTTGAATGGTCAGTCGCCCGGACAACCCACCGAACCGCAGATGTTTGTACAGGCCCTTTTCGATCGTGGCGGTCGCACTGACCTGACTCGTCGAGGCCAGGGTCTCAAGAAATTCACGGATCGGCGACCGGTGTCCTTTGGGAATCAGCAGGTCGAGATCCATTTGCGACGATTCGATCTTGACCGCGATGACCGGCTTGGTCGTCCAGTTCTTCAGCACCCCCGACAGACTGACGTCGCTGTCCTTGATGCGGAACGAGAGTTGTTTGATGTCGGCGATGTTTTTGGAAAACTTCAGGCGCAGATAGATGTCCTCGACCGGGCCCTCGACGCCCTTCACTGTCATCAGTCCGTTGGTGAGCGCCAGCCACCCGCCCGTGCGCCAGTTTCTCCACTCGGCGTCCGTGCCCTTCACATCCATCGATACTTCGAGATTGCCCGCTTCAAGTCCACTGCGGTAAATCCACTCGGGCAGGCTCGACAACGAGACCGTACCGGATGCCAGTGATGCGTCGATCGAAAACTGATCGCCGAGGGTGACACGCCCCTTTAACGGGAGACGTAATGGCGGGACGACGATTTCCAGGCGTGAGATAACCAGGCCGACTCCCCGCGTGACATCGGCGTCGAGTTCCAAGGAGGCCGGGGAACCCAGCGGTTTTTCTCCGACCATCGGCAACACGAGCTTGGCTTCGTTCAGCCCGATTTCTCCACGCAAATGGGGCGTGCCGGACGGACCGGATAACTGCACCTTCGCGTTCACCATTCCATAGAGCAAATCATCCGGAAAGGTTCCGGCGGAGACCATCTGGCGAAGCTGGGAGGCGCTGCCCTTCGCTCGGATGACAAAATCCTGAAAGACGCTCGGCGTGCCGCCGCTGATCATGCCGTTGAATTGCAACTGCGTCTCGCCGACGTTGGCGGTGACCTGATCGAATTGTGCGCCGCCTGTTTGAGAGAAGACGATGCGACCCTGCATGGCCGTGAGCCGTTGCGGCAAAGAAGGATTCATGAGGCTGACCTGCTCGGCCAGCACTTCCCCACCGGCAAAGGTGATGCCTTCTGGTTTGTCCAGCGGTCCGACGAGGCGAAAGGTCGGATGTGTCTGCCCTTCAATTTCACGCGATTGCGCGAGCAGTGAGGTGAGCCGGTCCGCGTGGATCGTTTTGGTTAGGAATTTGACCAAATCCGACGCCGTCATATCGCCGCTGATGTCCAATTCCATCCAGGGCCCTTCATCCAGGAACGACACCACGGCTTTGCCGTCGGTCATTTGGAGGGTGCCGTAGGTACCTGTGATTTTACCGACCCGGATACGTCCCGGCTCGACTGAAATGCTGGCGGCCAGATTCTGCGTCGACACCCGGTCGCTCCCGATCAGCGCCGTGCCCTTCTCAATTCGGAAGTCACCTGTGAGCGACAATTGCGGGCTGGGCGCCGTGGCGCCCGTCAAGGTGGCCGAGAGAATTTCTACCGTTCCGCCCAACTGGCGCTGTTCGACGATGCCCGGCAATTGGGGGTGAATCCATTGTGCCGGCATGCGGGCGAAGAGTTGCTTGAGATCGATTGTGGGTGCGGCGAACGTGATGGAGAAGGTGGGTTGCGAGGTCAAGAGTCCCGCCAGGTTGGCCTTGCCGCTGACCGTCAGCTCATCGACATTCGCGGCGATCTCCGTGAGCACCACATCATACCCCGCCACGCCGGGCGCCACGCGGATACGGCTGTGCAGATTGGCGCCGCCTTGCAGTTGAATCGGCACGGGGCGCGGCCCGAAGAAATCGGCAGCTTCACGCAGGCGCAGGTTGCTGGTTTCGATCTCACCGTCGAATTGAAACACCGGATGGACGGAATAGGGCGCTTCGGCCGACAGCGATGAAGAGGACTCGCTCAAGCTGATGGTGCCGGTTAGGGAAAACGACGAAGGGACCGCTTCTGCCGGCAACGACGCCGAGATGTGGAGGTCGCCCTGGGCCTTGCTCGGATAGACCTTCAGGGCCATCTCGACCGATTCGAGCTGGGTGGAGCGGACGCCGTCCGGACGGGCTTCGTCCGTGATCGTAATGTGCCCGTGCTGAATCGTGGCTTCGCGAACTTGCAGGAGACGGCTGAACATCTGATAGGCCGACTCGTCTTTCGCCGCGGACGGGAGCCCAGCGAGCACATTCCAATGCCCCGACCGATTGCGGACCAGTGTCACGGTTGGTTCGTTGAGAAAGATCCGCTTGGCCACAACCTGTTTTTTCAGTAGCGGCAGGAGGCGCAGGACAATATCGATTTCTTTGGCCTGGAAGACGATGTGTGTCGGGTCGTCGTGACCATAAACAGCGACGTCGGAGAGCTCGAGCCGGAGGCTGGGCAGCACGACCAGCTTAATCCGATCCACCTCGATCTTGCGCCGCAGACTGGTTTCGAGTTGCTGAAGGAAGAAATTCTTGATGACGTCGACGCCGAACAGCTCGCGTGAATAGAGGAGAAGGAGCGCACCCACGACCACGAGGCCGAGCAGCGATAGCACCACAACGCGCGGACGAACCCTCACTCCACCTCCATTGGCAGGTCAAAAGTGCAGTGTACTGGATGCGCAAGAGGGAAATCCATACGAGGCGTGGCCGCGCAGGCACGTATCTTGTGAAGGGGATCCGTAGACGACCGTATCTCGTCTCTCGTGAAGCGTATTTCGTTTAGGATCGAAACTGACGGCTGATGGCCTCTGAACGAGTGACGCTTCACGAGAGACGAATGACGGTTTTGGGGCAGGCCTCGCAAATAACTTTCTTCGGTTGGTGCGAGCCGGTCTATAATGCCCCGCGCTCGCGCATGGCGCTGAGAACCGGAGGACTGAGTGGCAGTCGGCAAGTCGGCAACCGAACCGCGATGGGGCATCCTCGGCCTCCTGTTTGCCATCAGCGCCGTGACCTACATGGATCGGGTCAACATCTCCGTGACGGCGCGACAAATGATGCCGGCCTATGGCCTGACGGATCAGGACATGGGCTATATCTTTTCCGCCTTCGTGTTCGGCTACGCACTTTGTCAGATTCCCGGCGGATGGCTGGGCGATCGTTGGGGTGCCAGGGTGGTGTTGGCCGGTGCGTTGCTCTGGTGGTCGTTGTTTACGGCCTTGACGGCGGTCGCTGCGACCCTTCCATTGGCTGCCATGGTCGGGACGGTCGGCGCCTTGATCGTCGTGCGGTTTCTCCTCGGCGTGGGTGAAGCCGTAGCCCTGCCGAACTTCAATCGCGCCGTGGCCGATTGGATTCCCCCGGCGCAACGTGGGCTCGGCATCGGCATTGCCATCGGCGGCATCGGTATCGGCGCCGCAATCACCCCTCCCCTCGCCTCCTGGGTCATGGTGAACTATCACTGGCAGACGGTCTTCTACCTGTCCGCCCTGATCGGTCTGGTGGTGGCCCTGTTGTGGGTGCTCTGCTCCCGGGAGCAGAAGGCGGCAGACGGCGCGGCTTCGTTACACCCGCGCGTGGTTGTTCCCTGGCGGCAATTTGCGGCTTCGTCATCCCTGCGCTGGCTGGTGCTGAGTTATGCCTGCCTCGGCTACGTGGCCTACATCTACATGTCCTGGTTTTATCTGTACCTCGTGAACGTGCGCGGCATCGATCTGTTGCGCGGCGGTTGGCTCGCGGCTGCACCCTTTGTCGCGATCCTCGTCTTCTGTCCGCTTGGTGGTTGGACCACCGACCGCCTGGTCTCGACCCTCGGTTTGACGAAGGCCCGTATGATCGTCGGCATGATCGGCATGGGGCTGGCCGGTGGACTCATCGCCGTCGGCGCCTGGGCTGACTCACAAGCCGTCGCCATCGCCTCCCTCTCGCTGGGGGCCGGCTGGCTGTATTTTACGGTGGGGGCTTACTGGAGTGTGACGACCGATCTCTCCAAGGCCCACGCGGGTACCCTGTCGGGCGTGATGAACATGGGCGCGAATGTGGGCGGGGTGATTTCCCCCAGCCTCACCCCCTGGCTCGCCGATCAGTGGGGTTGGACGGCCTCGTTACTTGTCGCGGCGTTCATCGCCCTCTGCGGCGGCGTGATGTGGATGAAGATCGATGCGAGCGAGAGATTACGTGAGTGACGCGGTGGAACGGTGTCATCTGCACGGGGACGTCGATCTGAACATACAGCACGGGCCATTCGTCATCTACCTAGTTTGCCACGCCGATCTTCCTCTGGTATAGTACAATTCGATATCATGAGTTGATGGTAAGTGGAGGTATCGATGAGTACCATTACAGTGACATTGCCGGACGAATTGCTCAAGCGCTGCACCCGCTATGCCGAATCACTCCACGTATCGAGGGCGGCGTACATCCGACGATCCTTGGAACGCATGAACCGCGAAACCGAGCGACAGCTTCGTGCCGATCGACTCACTCAAGCCTCGCACAAAGTGCGCGGCGAAAGTATGCGCATCAACGCGGAGTTTGATGCGATTGAGACAGACCTGGATGCGTAAGCGCGGCGAGATTTGGCTGGCCGACTTGAGCCCTCGGCGTGGGACGGAACCGGGAAAGACCAGACCTGTGCTTATCGTCCAAGCCCAAGCGTTGCTCGATGCTGGACATCCCTCCACCCTGATCATTCCCCTCACCACCCAGCTCATCGACGACGCGGAACCGCTCCGGCTCAGAATTACGGCCCAGGGCAAACTTCGGAAAGACTCCGATCTGCTGTTGGATCAACTCCGCGCGATCGATAACCAACGATTGATCGAAGGCCCGTTGATTCGCCTCAGCGCGATCCAACTTAGGGCCATAACTCATGCCGTCAAAGAAGTGATGGATCTCGGCTAGTTCTAGAAAAGACTCCAAGCACTGTCGCTATTGCCACCTATACACAAGCGTTCGGTGGGGTCATTGAACGTCCTCACGGACCCTCGCAGCCATCGACGCGACGCGTGCAACGTCAAGACTCATGACGATGTCGACTGAGTCCAACGTCTCGACCGGGAACCACTCTGCCTCCAACGCATCACCAGAAGCCTGCGGGACGCCCGAAATCCACTCGCATAACACGGCAATCAACACATAATGAGTCACCAACTGTCCACTTGCGTTTCGATGGAAGGCGTCGACCGCCGTGAACACGTGCAGCGGGCGCACGACGAGGCCAGTTTCTTCCGCCACCTCCCGTGCCGCGGCAGCCTGGACCGGTTCACCCGGATGGATCTTGCCACCGGGAAAGCCCCACTTCCCCGCGTCCGGCTGATTCGCGCGGCGGACGAGTAGAACCTGGCCGCCTCGCAGCACCACACCGATCGCCGCCGCAACCGGCGTGACGGTCGTGGCCGGCAGCGAGCTTTTTTGCGCTTTCGTCTTGTCATGGTGACTCATGTGAGGATTCCTCCTATCCGATGTGTATGAGGCCGCGGAGGCTGGATGCCGTACCGGGTCGCGTCTACGTCGCGTCCTTGTCGGGCACGCATTTCTCCTCTTCCCATGGGAAGCGAAGGTGGCAGCCGAAAAGTGCAACGGGCAGCAATCAGGCTAGGCAGTCTGGCTCACACTGTCAAGCAGACCGCACAGGGCTGTCCGCCGACCGGCGCCGGTTTTCGAAGCGGCGGTGCTGGCGTGAGTGACAGAAAGTCGGCTGCGCGCTTGACTGGACTCTCGAAGACCCAGGCGAATAGGTTGTCAGGCGTGATGAATAGGGTCGCGAATCAAGGCGGGCCCATCTCTCCGGGCCTCACCCTCTGGCTAGCCGAGCTTAGAGGGAGAGCCCCCTCGTTGCTGCTCGCGACCCTCATCGCCCTCTGCAGCGGCGTGACGTGGATGAAGATCGATGCGAGCGAGAGATTGCGGGAGTAGGTGTAACGGAGGGGCTTAGCCTGTGCGGGGTGGTGCCGCGCAGGCAGCACCACCCCATGGATCAGGTTTCCGTGACGGCCGAGGTCTTGCGTCTTCCGTCGGGTGTCTTTTCTTACTTGGTTCCGTCCTGGAAGATCTGCTTGATATCCTGCACGTCCTGCTTGATGGCCGCACCCTCTTGCTTGAGTTCCTCGCCGGTTTGTTTAATGGCATCGCGGGTATCGGTCACAGCTTGAGTGGCGCTGGTCTTCTCGGTTTGAATACGGTCTTTCGTGCCCTGCGTGACGGTCTTCACGTCTTGCTTGACGGCTTCCCGGGTTTGGCGAGCAGTCTCGGCTGCCGTCGGCTGTCCCGCCTGCGGGTCGGCCGCGCATCCCATGGTCAGGCTGAGGCCGCCGGCTACCATCGCGGCCATGACGATTCGCGTTCCTGTCGATGTCTTCATGCGGGACTCCTTTTGGTTGTTCAGAGCAGGGCGAAAAGGCCAAGTTCTTTGAGTATAGTCGGCAATCGGCATTTGGACAAGGCATGCTCCCCGGCTGCTGTACCGACGATCGTGACATCTGGGGCATTGGAGATCAAAACAGCCGCCTTTCGTTGCTTGTGAAACGTCTCTCGAGGGGGAAAGACACGCGGCTCGTCCGGATGGGCTTGAGCCACTCCTGCTCTTCATGCGCGGATGACCTCGGTCGGTTGTGGCACCCCGGAGGAATCCAGGTCATAGGCGTAGGCCTCTTTCATCTGGACATTTCCGCTATCGGTATAGACAAACAGACGTTTGCCGTCGGTGCGTGTTTTCACGAGACCGTAGGCGGTGCGGCTGAAGCCGTAGAACGGACCACGTTTCTTGGCCTTCTTGTCGTCCTGCAGGCGGGACGGGCCTTCCTCTTCAAAGAACGCCACCAACTCGGTGACGAAGATGAGCGGTTCGGGCACTCGTGACCATTTACCCAAGGCTCCCATGAGGGTGGCTCGCGGATGGATGTATTCTTTTCGCGCGCTTTCGTCCCCGCTCGACACCACGCTCAGGATCGGTGACACCGCTTGAATGAACGCGCCGGAGAAATCGGCTGATCCATGGTGGGGCACCTTGAACACTTCCGATCTCAAGTTAAGGCTCCCTCGGTTGTGTTCTCGTGCTAGGAACCGGCTGGCTTCATCGTTGAGATCGCCAGCAAACAAGAAGCTGAACCCGCCATAGACCAGACGGAAGACGATCGAATGGCCGTTGATGGTGTGGGAGGCGGAATGACCGGTGAAGCCTTCGTCGCGGTCGTTCAAGGACTCATGACCGATCCGCGGTCCTTTCGGTGGCTCACCGAGAAATTTCAGCGCCGGTTGTCCGTTCACCGTGGTGGTGATCGGCCCTAAGGTTTCGATGCGTAGATCGCCTCGGTTGAAGAATTCAAAAGCCTGGTTGTCGCCGAACTGGAGCCGCCGGAACGCCACTTCACTGCGGCTGTTGTACACGGCCAAGGTCTTTTTCCATTCGCGAAACGGCTCGTTCATCTCCGAGTCGGCCACGTCGAGCAGATTGTCCTCCAGCCCTACGAGGTAGAGGTGTCCGTTGTCGGTCTTCGTGGGTCCCAAGAGTTTCGTGTCGGGAACAGCTTTGTTGTTCATCTTGCTTGGGCGTTTCACGATGCCGTTGTGGTAGACCCGCTTCGGTTGCATGAAGAAGCGTTTGCGTTTTGTCCTGTTCGTTTCCGACGTGAGAATCTCGGGGAGGCCGGCGAAATGGTCGGCATCCCCGTGGGTGACGAGGATGCAGTCGATCGGTTGTGGATGCTCGGCCGTCGTGTCGCGAAATCGTCCAGCCAGGTAGCGCGCAAACATCTGGTTGTCTCCCCCATCGACCAGGATGATTTTTCCGTCCGGCGACTCGATGACCGCGCCGTCGCCTTGCTGGACATCGACAAAATTTACTTTCAGCACCTGATTAGTTGCGAGGGGCCTGGTCAAATCGGCAATTTTGATGGGGGAAGTCTTGCTTGGTTCGATGTAGCCGGTGATGGCTTCAGGCAGGATGCTGCCGTCCGGTTTCTTGCGGAAGACGGTGGTGCTGACTTCAAGGTAGGTGCCGGTTACTTTCAAGACGGTCACTTCGTCGCCCCAGGCAACCGTTCGGATGAGCTTTTTCCGTCCTCGTTCTTCCCACACATCCGCCAAATCGACATTCAGAACGACTGTGTCAGGCATAGATCTCCCCTCGCAGGCTGATGCTCACGACTGCCGTCGGCGTTCCCGGTCGCAGGCCTCCTTGTGATGTACCGCACGGGTGCATCTCAGTCGCCGTGTGTCCGTGAGATATTGGTGGACAGCCTTGCTGAACGGCCCTTATTGAGCCGCTTGCCGGTGCCGACGATGTCCCCCACTTGTGTCCATTGGGTGCATACTCCACTGAGCCCGGTCATCGACGGCCCGAGAGGCTGGGCACAGAATACGCCGTTCACCGCGGGAAATCATGCCTGTTGGAACGGAGCTCGTGAGTCGTGACGCGCCGTCCGCTGTCTGCCGCTCCGCTCCGCCCCCTTGCCGTTGGAATCCCCGCCCTGTTAGATTTGGCTCCATGATTATGCAATTTCAGAAAAAAGATCCACGTGCCACCATCACCACCAAGTTCGGGGAGATCAAGATTAAGTTCTACCCGGACGATGCGCCACGCCATGTCGAAAACTTCATCAACCTGGCGAAGATGGGCTTCTATGACGACACCACGTTTCACCGCGTCGTGCCGGGGTTCATCATTCAGGGCGGCGATCCGCTGAGCAAGACGCCTGACCGGATGTCGCACGGCACCGGAGGACCCGGTTTCTTTCTCTCACCCGAGCCGAACGACCGGCCGCACAAGCGCGGCGCCATTTCCATGGCGAAAATGCCGCGCGACGGCAACAGTACCCGCGATTTCAACGACAACGGGTCGCAGTTCTTCATCTCGCTCCAGGACAACGGCGGATTGGATCGTCGCTATTCCATCTTCGGCGAAATCATCCGAGGGATCGAAATCATCGACATGATTGCGAAGCTGCCCCGCGACGAGCGCGATAATCCGCTTGAAGCCATTCGGATGAAGGTGACGGTGAAGGAATAGGCGTAAGCGGACGGCCGATGCCGGGTACGGAGGAGAACAGTACTTCCTCCTGCCATCAGCTCTGAGTGATAAGCCGGAAGCTCTGCCAGAAGCTCTGATAGGTCCTGACACGCTCTGTGTTCTCTGCGGGACTTCGCGATATGAATGCCGCCCGCAGACACTACCGCCTGCCCTCGCGTTGTTTCCCGTGCTGAACGTCCCATTCTTTTCCTGCTCCCACGACGCTGTCGAGACGAATAAACGGGGCTTGAATAAGGGAGCATGCCATGGTGCCGGTGAAACGAATCCTTTTCATGAGCCTTCTCCTGCTCGCCATCGCGCTATCCGGGTGCGACACGGAACGCCACCGGCTGATGAGCGACCACTATCCGTCTTACCCTGAAGGCGTGCGCTGGGCTGTCGATCACGGGCACATCCTGCGCGGCATGAACCAGGACCAGGTGTATCTCGCGCTGGGCAAGCCGGTCTGTAAGAAAGAAGTGGAAGAGGAAAGCCGGAAGGTCACGGTCTGGCTCTATCCGCCCATCGGCAGAGATGCCTGCGTGACGAGTGCGTTCCGTGTGTACTTCGAGGAAGGCGTCGTCACCACCTGGGACCGCTTCACTACGCCCACCAGATATACCGATCCGGCCGGCGGCATGCCCGCTTACTAGCCCGCATGATTCATGAGCGCTTCTGCTGCAATCGCGGATTCGCAGCTGCGACCAGCCTGTCGGCGGGCGGGCTCGCCGCTCGGTCTGTCGACATCCTGTTCAAGGATGCCTTCCTCTCTCACGACTCCGCGCGCCCGTCTCGCTGTGCGACTTCGCACTTTCGCGACGAACCGTCACAAATAATGCGGGCTAGCCGGCTGTTCAGAATGGCCGCCCGGCGGCGTTCTCGCGTCATTCAGAGCCTCAACGTACCGCAAGGGTACGCCTCAGCTCTTCATTCGCTGCGGCCTTGCTGGACAGCCTTTCTGAACAGCCTGCAGGGCGCTAGCTCCGATTGCCACCTTGTGCACCGACCCTTTCCCGGAGGCAGCGAACAGTGTGTCAACACGCTGCTAGTTTGCCGAGTTCGTCAAGGGTCAAACGTGAAACGTATCTCGTGAGGCTGGAAAGCCAGTTCGTAGGCATGGCCTTCGCGCTTGACGGGTACAGTGTATGACGATAGGATGATCGATAAATGATTGGTAAGGAGGCATTGCGATGTCCATGACCACCATTTCGACGAAGTTTCAAATTGTGATCCCCAAAGACGTGCGGGAAAAGCTTCACCTGAGTCCTCAGCAGCGCCTGCAAGTCCTGGAAAAAGGCGGAGTAATTACCCTTGTTCCGGAAGTGCCGCTTAAGTTACTGAAGGGGGCCCTCAAGGGAATGTCCAAAACAGGCATTCGGGAGAAGAAGGATCGGCTGTGAAGATTTTGTTGGATTCTAGCGGATGGATCGAATTCTTTACAGGCGGACCGTTGGCTGATCGCTACGCTGTGTATCTCACTTCCCGATACGACATCATCACGCCGACGATTGTGTTGTATGAGGTGTATAAGAAGATTAAACGCGAGCGTGGTGAGGAGACAGCCATATTATTCTCTGGACGACTTCATGCCACTCAGGTGGTGCAGCTCACTGAATCTATCGCCTATTTGGCTGCGGATATCAGCCTTCGGCACGGTTTGGCAATGGCTGATGCGATCGTCTATGCGACGGCTCAAGACCAGGATGCCGAGGTCATTACGGGTGATTCAGATCTTAAGGACCTACCCGGAGTGGTATACGTGAAGTAATCTGTTCCCTGGGCGAGCTTCGAAGAACACCCGTCAGCAGAACGGTCAAAACGATTGTCCGCCTAGGCCGCAGCTAGCGAAGGAGCGAGGCGTATCTATCATGACGGCATGACTTCCGATGCAGGTTGCTCAAACAGGTCAGCCAACGAGCCCGCAGCCGATGAAAGCACCGGAGGCGTGACATTCTTACGCGCCCGCCATGAGCCTGCCGAGACAGGCTCTTTTCCCATGAGGCTACGTTGAGGATGGTTTCGAGGAGAGAACGAAGCTGGGGGCCTGTTTCAGCAATCTGCCTCCCGGACGATCAAAACGACCGTTCGGCAAGGCCGCAGCAAGTGAAGGGCCGAGGCGTACTGATTAGTATGTTGAGGACCTGAGCGAAGCGAGAACGACGCCGACGGTTGTTTTCATCGTCCGGACTAGAAGAAGGCCATGCTGGCATACGTGACGGTCGAATTATACTGATCCGTAATCCCGCGATCGTACCGCAACACCTGCCCCGTCTCCGCTTGAATCAAACGCAGCAACGAGTAGATCGGCGAGAAGCCGGAAATGCGGCGTTGATCGTTTTCTTTCTGAATGAATTTTGCGAATTCTTCCGGGTCGCGGTTCTCGACATGTTTGAGCATTTCGAGATCGGTTTGCATGCAGCGGTGGAAGGAGAAATCCGTCGGCGGCGCGGAGTCACCGTAGCGCATGCCGATGTGGGCCAGTTCCGCTCCCACGACGACACAGTAGTTTTTGCCGGTGGCCACGAGGGCGTCCTTCAGGACCTGAAGAAACGTCTCGACCTGCTCCCGTATTTGCGGATCGCGCAAGCTGTCCGCTGAAAACGATGTGAGGATCGGAACAATCGTATACGCCCGGTCCTTGCCGAGACTCTCTTGCAGGAACGGCAGCTGAAATTCCAATGCATGTTCATTGTGGTGTGCCAATTCGTCGGTGAAAGCTGAAGGAATCTGCTCGCGCAGTCGATCGGTGATCGTACGTTCGACCTTCACGAGCCCCAATGGTGTCTCGAAATCCTTGTCCGTCATCGCCACGGGTTGTTCGAGTCCCGAGTAAGCGGTGCCGATAAGCACGTACAGGTCCGGCTGCTGGGCTTCCTGCAATTCTTTGTAAGCCCAGGCATAAATCGGTCCGGCATGTTTCAGTTCGTAGGTCGGCGCGACGAGGCCCTTGATGAGCTTGCCCGCATGTTCCGATGCCTTGACCTCCGGTCCTTCTTTTGACGTGAAGAAGCCGTTGATCTGGGCACGAAGTTTAGCGGCGTCGGCTTCGTAGCTGCGGCCTGCAAACTGCGGCAACCGGGCGGGGGCGTGACGATAGGCGTCCAATGCCTGCTGCTTGGCCTGTTCGGTACGCTGCCCTTCCAGGAATAATTTCGTATCCAGATCGGCCAGTAACTGCTCGACCTTGTTCGGCATCAGGAACTCGCCGAACCGCTTCAGGTAGATCGCACCGATGTCCTGGACGCTGTGTTCCCCGTCGAGATGCTGAACGATGAAGAAATAGTTCAACGGCAGGACCAGTCGTTCCTTGCTCAGTCCGGTGGGGTCCCAGAGCACGATGTACTGCTCCTCCCCTTCCTTGATGGGCGAGAATTGCAGGTTGCGCAACAGCGGATATTGCGCGGGATCTTTAGCGGCGATGGTCGGCGTTGATTCCATAATGAGCGGCATTGTAGCGGAGGCAACTTTCCAGACGCAAGGTCGGTGGTGAAAGATAAAACGTGAACGGTGCTGCACCCACCATTGGGAATAAAGAGCTGATGGCTTATAGCGTATGGCAGGAGCCCGCCTCCTTTCGAACGGGTTACAGGACCTTGATTCCCAGCTATTGGCGATACGCTATACGCTCTGAGGAAGCCACTACTGTTTCGGCGGATGGGCGCCACTGCGCCGACTGAGCACGATGAGGGTGGCGACGGTCAACAAGAAGAGCCAGAGTGTGGGGCGGCCGTAGGAGGCGTCGGAGAATTCGATCAGGTCCGTCAGGCGGCCGATCAGGAGGGACATGCGGGCCATGACGGTATACCCGAAGGCTGCGCCAAAGGAGATCATCAGAAAGAGGATGCCGGCGCGCGCGACCGCCTTGCCCGGTCCGGAATGCTCCACGGAGAAAAAGAAATAAAATAGGACTGACACCACTCCGATCAGGATGATGATGCCGTTCAGATGGCTCGCGGGGTTCAGTAACGAATAATCGAACGTGATGCCGCCGCCCGGGGCCACGGCCAGGAGCGGGCGAACCGTATCCTCGATTTGCTTCAGGATGAACGACGAAATGGTGCGGGGAATGGCAAGACCGGCGCCGATGCCCACGATAAAGGCGAAGGCATACCGCGAGAGCCAGGCGGCTTTCGGCACATATCGGGTCAGCATGAGCATGCCGATGGCGACCGGGATCAACAGCGACCATTCTCCCTTCTCGAGGATCGGCCGCAGGATCAGGGTCATGACCACCGTGTCGTAGGTTTTGACGATCGTGTACCCCAGCGAAACGCCGACGTACAGGTGCTCAGCCAGCTTGAACAGCGGATTGTCCTCATACAGGAAGGACAGGATGAAGAGGGTCAACCCTGTGGCGATCCAGGCGCCGAGTATGACATCGAAGGAAAGATCCATGCGGCTACGATCCTAACCCGTCGTGCCGGCGCTGCTGCCGCCGTAACGTAAAGTAAAAGATGTTACAGATGGCGACGAGCACGATGATGGCGAGGTGCGTGGCCGACTGCGCATCCATTCCGGCGACCGCCTTCCCCTTCTGCCCGATCAAGGTTTCATATTCCGCCGCTCCGCGCAGGCCGCCGATCAAGCCGTTGATTTGGCCGCTTCTGAGCAAGGGATAGAGACCAGGCGCAATCACGCCGGTGCAGCCGCCGCCGAGTTCGAACTTGTATTTGTCTTTGCCGAAGACGTACCAGGCTTCGACGCCGGGATTGCCCGCGCCCAAACTCACCGCATAGGTTACATCGCGCAGATTCTGTACACCGGCTAGCACCGGCAGTCCCTTCGTGGCCTTGCCGCCATAGTCAGCCGGGAAGGCATTGTAGAGGTCTTGCCCCATGTTCAGGATGACGGCGCTGCCGCCTGGGCTCCAGCCCAGAAATACATAGTCCTTCCCGTTTTCCTTGCCCGCTTCCTTGGCTGTTTGCGAGAGGATTTGATCGGCCAATCCGGTGCCGGACACCCAGAGGGTCATGCCCACGACGCGTAGGTTTTTCTTGAAGGCATGACGGAGGATGGCGATGGCCTGGGGATAGAGCTCGGGTTTGGAGGCGGGATCGAAATCCAGCGACAAGAGGAAGACCGATCCTTCGGGCAACCCTTCGATATAGTCGTACACGCCACGCACTTCCGAGGAAATCTTGATGGGCAGGCCCACGGGAAAGAGCAGCGGCAGAAGCGTGCAAAGGCCGATCACCAGAAAGATGATCCGCCGGTCGATGCGCAACATATGTTCAGCGAGGTTCATCAGTTGTTCCTCGCGAACCGTGAAGGGGCTGTCATTCGGAAGCGCTTGCGCTTCACGCGATAGGAACGACGCGCCACGTTATTCCTTGCCTCCGCCCAGGTACGAGCGTTCGACGCCGAAGATGATCTTGAACGAGAGGGCAACAGCGCCGAGGCTCACGCCGATCAAGATGGCGCGACGCACCGACGCGTTTAAGACATTCAGAATCCAGCTGGAGAGGTCGCCGCTGATCGGCAGCAGATATTCGCCGAGCGGCACCCGCCCCATCATGACGATGACGGCAGCCACCAACAACACCGCGGCTTCACGGCTGCGCGCCCGAAACGACCGGTAGGCGGCGGAAGCAATGAAGAAGGCCAGGATTGCAAACATGGTGCCCTGCAGCGGCACGAGGGTATAGGAGTAGACCCAGCCGAAAGACGTCAGCGCCCCGTCGATGCTTTCTTTCCCGCCGCTCCAGAGCCCGACGATGATGGTGCCCAGCATCCCGACGTAGAGGACGAGGCTGTACGCCCAGCCGGCTTCCTTCCGCCTGATTTTTGACGCATGCACGTGAAAGAGGCTGGTAATCCCCAACACGAGGGCGAAGCCGCCGATGATCTGTAGCCATTTGGTGACAGTGGTCAGCAGTTGCTCGGAGGCCGGATGCGGCACGTAATACTGTGCGGCCATGACGAGGCCGGTGACCATCGTGATGAGCAGCGGCAGTTGGCGGCGAAGAAAAATCATTTGAGATCCTTGAAGAGGTCGAGCAGCGGCTGTGCCCAATTGTTGCCTGTGACGACGGCGAGCGTGGCCAGCACTGTTCCGATTCCGATGACAACCAACACGAAGGCCTTCCCCAGGTCTTGCCCGCGCAGGGTGCCGATCTGGATCGGCTCTTTCGACAGGTAGGCGCTGGCGGCATACAGTTCCTCACCGATCAACGTGTAGTCGCAGGTCGTCACGAAAAACGGCAGCTGGTGATCGGAGTCCGTCCCGGCGATTTGAATCGCTCCGGTGCTGGCGCCGGTTTCGGTCAGGAGCAGCGATTCCGCAAAGTACGAACCCATGAAAAAGTTGGCCGCCGGTTTCCGGCGAAGCATGATGCCGTCCACCGCCGCGGTGTAGCTGAACTGATCGCTCGTGATGAAAAAGTTTGCGTCCTCCTTGAAGAGGTCCGGCTTGCCGGCTTCCATGTACGCTTGTTTGGTAATTTCCTGGCACACGGCCATGGTGATCGGCTCGCGGTGCGGCACCAGCAGTTCGGTTTCATAGGCGGCGGCCTTCTTGGCGACACGCCCTAGGATGACGGCGGCGGCGATCGTCGAGGGATCGTTCATATCGTGCGCCCCGGTCATGTAGAGAATCGGTTTGCCCAATTCCGTCGCGCGCCCGATGGCTTCATCGACGGCATCGAGCCCGGGAATCCGCCGTAAGAAAATCTCTTTCCGCCTGGCCAGGTTGATGGCGTAGAACACGACGCCCCCGAACATCAAGGCCAGCACTAGATTGTTGAGTTGGTTCCAATTCATCCAGTTCGGTTCCGGCGAGGCGACGATCGGTAGGGCGATCACCCGTTCCTGACCGTTCGCGGCAGCCACTGTGACGGCATAGGCTTGGTTGGCTTTCAGCTCGACGCCCTTCCCGTTCTTGAGCAGGAAGAGATGATCGCCGGGGTCGCCGGACCTCGTCCACCAGGCGGTCTTGCCCTCGCGAACATAGCGGGTGTTTGCCGGAAATTCGGCGACGACTTTCCATGCGGACGGGTCTGCCGGCACGCTACCCTCATGCAGCAGGATTTGATATTTCCACGTGGCGCTGTCGTTTGCCGAGGGAGCCCAGAGGACTGTGAGACTGCCGCCCCCATCGCTGGGGGTATCGATGACCCGAAGGCGCTGCGGGAGGGTTTGTGCCGGGAGGAACGACGGCAGGCACGCGAGCATCGCGAGGGCCAGAGAGAGGAGGCGAAGGTAGTGTGGCACGCGGCTCATGCTCCCTCGATCACTTCGATGTTGGCGCGGGGCACTACGGTGGTCGTGCCGTCGGGAAACCGGACTTCGAGCACGCGGACTTCACTCTCGGTGGGAATCGCTCTGAGTTCTGAGGGCAGGCCGGACACGGCGCCGATCTTGCCGAACAGCGGGTCGCGGATGACTCGCACGGGATCGCCGAGCTGAATGCCTTCGCGTTCGATCCGTGGAGGCTTGGTGCCGCCGGCGAGTGCCGCCTGGGGGATGATGATTTCCGGACGAATCACACCGGCTCGAATTTGAGTCGCCCCTGAGATAGACGCCTTCTGGCCCGCCCGGGAGGACAACAGGGCGAATGTCTTGGGCGCCATCGGGATTGTGCCGAACCCTTCCGTCAGGATCAGCGTGAAGCCGACCTGTTCGCTGCCGGTGATTGCCACGCCCAGGTCATATCCGAGCAGCGCGCGCAGGTCTTTGTCGTGAATCCCCCCGACGACCAGCCCGACGATGCCGAGCTCTTTGGCGCGGGTCATGGTGGCGGCCGGCAGGAATGCGCCTCCGACGACGATCTTGCCTTTCATCGCCGGCGTCAGCAGCTCAGGCGTCAGGGGTTGCTCCGGCGATGTGACGCCCATGACCAATTCGCCGCTGGTTTCCCCGCCGATGCCGAAGATTCCTTGCACCAGACTGCAGGTCGTTTCGACGGTGACGCCCTGATCGGGATGGACTTCGACGATCGAGCCGTCGATATAGCCGCGCAGTTCGAGGATGCGCGGCGGTTCCCGCAATAGAATCTGGCCGGTGATGGTGGACACGGATTCCACCTTGCCGGTGATCGGCGAGCGGATTTCCGTTTTAAACCATTTGATGAAGGGTTTGTTCTCGGCCAGCACGTCGTCCTTCTGAACCGAATCTTTTTCCTTCTTTACCAGATAGTCGTTGATCTCATCCGGTGCAATGCCCAGCTGGTTGGCCAGGTTGAGCGGAACGACTTTGCCCGGCAACTCCGCGCGGGCCACAGCGGTATCGGCGTGCACGGGGGCTCCTACCTCGACCAGGACGGTTCCGGGCAGCGGGAGAATACGCCTGCGGCGAACGGTGGTCCGTTCGGTGACGGTTAAGCCTGGTGTATACGAATGCGCCATTGTCGGTTGCTGAAAACGCCCTACCGCTTCGTTCTCAGTTGCTCGCTCCCCTCACCGTACAACTTCCGGTACGACTCGGGGCTCTCGCGCCTTGCGGCCTCGCCGCAGGGCGCGAGAGCAACCTCCTCATGATAAGAGCTGATGGCTAATAGCCGATGGCAACGAGCCCGAAGCCAAGAGCGAATAATTCATGGCTTGTCTCTAACGGATTGCATGACCAACTTGGTTGCATGGGCTATCCGCATTCGGTTTCTTGCCATAAGCCATTCGCTATCAGCCATTAGCTCCCCGTCGGGTACAGTCCGACTGCCTGGTACCATCTGTTCAAGGTGGCGACACGGGCAGCCTGTTGGCCTGGTAATTGTAAGGGGCGACCACGACCGTCGAGCATGAGGCCGACCACGCCACCCTGTACTGTTTTTGTGAACGACTGTCCTGGTCCGCTGCCGAGATCAACCTGTTTGGCCGGTTGCATTGTCACCGTGGCCTGCTGCTCTCGCGTCAGCGCAAACAGTTTGAGCTCTCCGAATGCGAGCTGGCCCTTCTCCATCCGTCCGTCCGGCCACGCAAGTTCATAGTCGGCGCAGCGCTCCCCGTCTTTTCCCTGCCCGATCGGAGCGATACAGGTGCCGAGATACACCATGCAATCCCGCACAAATACATCGGTGGCAGCCTGCTCGTTCACGGTCGAGAGCACACCGAGGTGCGGCATCATGAAAATGCTGTCAACCGAGAGTGTCGTGACGCCGAGTGGTTCATAGGCATCGACCATCATCAACATGGATTGAATGCGGCGTGGCGCATGCGACAGGATGCCGCCGCTGCCGACGATCAAATCCAGGGTCAACAGATCGATCAGGGTTTTGCCGGAAGTCCGCTGTTCGAACACATCGGAAATAGTGCGTTCCTGCTGGATGCCTTTGAGCCCCGTGGCGAGTGACTTGTGGTGAATCAACGCCAGCCGCAAGGCTTCACGCGCGATGGCATGTTCGATCTGCAGTTCATCGAGCGATTGCGGAATCGTCGTGGGCCGCACCATCTTGTTCTTGATGCGGTTGCGCAGGGTTTGTTCGTCGATGGTAAACGGCACCCAGCGCATGATGTTGTCGAGCCCTGCTTCCGCCAGCACGTTGGAAATGCTGTAGGACATGCCGAGGTTCGCGCTGACCGTGCGATTGAAGAGTCCGTTGAAGACCGAGAACACGTCGGTGGTGGCCCCGCCGATATCAACGCCGATCAGATTGATGTGTTCGCGTTTGGCAATCGTCTCCATGATGACGCCGACTGCTGCCGGAGTCGGCATGATGGGCGCGCCGGCCATCTCGATCAGTTTCTTGTAGCCGGGGGCCTGCTGCATGACGTGCTCGAGAAATAGGTCATGGATCTTGTTGCGGGCCGGCGCCAGGTTTTCGCGCTCGAGGACCGGCCGGATATTGTCGGCGAAATCCAAGGCGGTCTTTTCGCCGAGAATGGTTTTGATTTGCGGGCGGGCGTCTGTGTTGCCGGCGTACACGAGCGGCAGTCGGTAGGTACTGCCGAAGCGCGGTCGAGGATCGGCGGCGGCAATGTACTCCGCCATTTCCACCACATGGGTCACGGCGCCGCCGTCGGTGCCGCCGGACATCAGGATCATGTCCGGGCGCATGGTTCGAATCCGTTCGATCTTCTCGTACGGCAGCCGTCCATCGTTGGAGGCCAGGACGTCGATGACGATAGCGCCGGCGCCGAGGGCGGCGCGTTGAGCGCTTTCTCCCGTCATGTTCTGTACCACGCCGGTGACCATCATCTGCAATCCGCCGCCGGCGCTGCTGGTGGACACGTAAATATCCACGCCTCGCTTGGGATCGCCCTGCGCCGCTTGGTTGGGGGTGATGATGCGGTCGCCGTCCAGAATCGTCCGCCCGGACAATTCTTCGATCTCGGCGATGGCATTCAAGACGCCTCGGGTGACGTCTTCAAACGGCGCTTCGACGGTCGTCGGCGCTTCACCACGGTAGGTCTGGCGATACTCCTCCCCGACCTTTTCGATCAGAATGGCTTTGGTGGTGGTGCTGCCGCAATCGGTCGCGACGATGACGTTCAGGGGAAGGGCCGTTGCCGGTGTTGCGGGCGCGTGAGGCTGTTCCGTCATTGAGCGGACGCCCCCTGAGGAGCCGTGGCCTTGGCTTCGATGAGGGCGGTCAGGCGATGAATGGAATCACGTTGCTCCAGGAGGCGCGCGATCTGTGCGAGCTCCGTGCCGGTCAGCACGCATTCAATGATGGGAGCCAGGAAGTGCAGCGCCTGGCTGCCGAGAAAGTTCATGGGCCCCATCGATTCGAGAAACAGCGTGGCCGGTGCCGCCATGCGGCGCTCGACGACGGCGTCGGCAACCCGTTCAAGCAGAGCCAAGTCATCGATGGTGAAGGTTGCTTGTTCGGGACGCACGGCAAAGGCGTGCCGGAGACCGGCTCGAAGATCCTGTGCGCGACGGGATAAAAAACCAGCGGAGAACGCAGACATAAGTGCTTGTGAGATCAGCTTAAACGGTTCGTTTCGGCATTATATGAAGGGGCATCGGGAGAGTCAATCGAGCCTGGTGGTGACGTGTGCGGCGAAGGGCTACAGATTCTACTTCTCCGCCGGTGTCTCGCCTGAGGCCGGTGAACAATTCACGCCGGCGAAGGGATTCAGCGGGTTGACCCGTGGTGAGCAACGTTGCGCTTCGGGGGCGGCCTTTTCTGAGGCCTCCTTTGCAGCCGGTGCTGACAAAACCGGATCGCCAGGGCCCGGTTGGTGAGGAACCATCGGGGCATCCGAAATGAATGGTAAAATCAAATTCGCCGGGAGTTCAGTCTGTGCCGGTTCGTCCGGCTCCACCGGCGGGGTGAATCCTCCCGGGAGCGAGGGCGTGGCCGTGTCGATCGCGACGCAGCCTGGTTTGCCCTTCGGCTGGTCTGTCAGGATGGTGCGGCCATTGGCGCCTTGGCAACGATAGACCTTGGCGGTTGCCCCGTCCGGCAAGAGGAGTGCGACAAGGGTGAGAAGCAGGAGGTGAACCCAGAACATCGTGAATTTTCCGGTGCCGGATCCAGTCAGGTACAGGCCTGCAGGCGAAGGATCGGGCTATTGATCTGGATGGACTATAGGCGTGAGGCGAAGGAGAGTCAATGTCGTCGGGGTACGGCACGCGGACGGCGCCTGCCGTCACTTAGGTGAATGTCCCAACCATTTCTTCAGCAAGCCCAGGAGTCCGACCTCCGGGGCTGCCTGCCGGTCCGGATAGTCCACCCACAGCTCCTGCGATCCGAGGTAGATGCCGTCGCGATAACTCTGCTGACTGCGCAATTGTGTGTATCCTTGCGCTTGGAGCAGGGCGATCAAGTGCTGCAGGGCCTCGGCGGTACTCGGCGCTTCAGGAGTGACGATGTGCGTCGTTTCATAGCGCAACGTCGCCTGGTATCCCGAGGCAGTTCGCGCAAATTCCACCGGACGATTGAACCCCCGCTCCCGGGCATCAAAGCCGGCGAGTTGGTGTTTCTCTCCAGCCGGGGTGGACATGAACGACTACAGCGCGCGGTAGACGGCCAACAGATCGCTCAAGGCGATGGTCTTGTTTTTGAGAATGACGCGTTCGGCTCCCAACACATCCAGCGCGGCCACCTTTTCGGTTCCGCCCATCAGACACTTGCTGCCTAGTGCGAGGACCCGTTCACATTCTTTCTCTACCTTGCCCTTGACGACAGGGTTCACCTTCAAGATGTCCATCATCTTGGCGCGGGTTTCGCCGAGATGCTTTTGGAGTTCGGCCTCCGGATACTCCTTGCGTGCGGCTTCATCTTCGCAGCGGTCGATATACTGCGTCAGAAAGACGTAGAGCCGCACGAATGTTTCGGCGACTTCAATGTGTTTCAGGGGCAAGGTATTGTCTGCCATCGGAGCCTCCATTCACTGTTGTGTCGGACACATCGGTCTGTGGCGGTCGATTGACGACCGACGCGGTCTCGCCTGTGTTACAGCCGGACCTTAATGTCGGTGCCTTCCACCGTGACTTCGTATACGGTTACTTTTGCCGAAGGATTGTTGATGCAGCTTCCGGTCTTCACGTTGAACTGCCAGTGGTGCCACGGGCAGGACACGACATCGCCTTCGACATCGCCCTCGCCTAGTGGGCCGCCTCGATGGACACAGGTATTGTCGATGGCATAAAAGGCACCATCCACGTTGAATACGGCGATGGCCTTGCCGTTCACTTCCGCCACCATACCGGCTCCCGGCTTCACGTCGGCGGTTCCTGCGATTCTGATCAACTCGCCCATACATCCTCCCTGAGTGCGTACATCTTCCGTGATCCGGTGCCCGGTCAGTGTCCGGTGGCCGGACGTTTGATTTTGTCTAACAGACTGGCAATCCGGCTCTTCGCCGCTCCTGCCTCGCCTGTTTGTAGCGCTGCGGCAAGTTTCGCGGCGATCTCGCGAAACGCCTGCGCCTGCGGGGAATCCGGCTTGGCGACCACGATCGGGTTTCCCGTATCGCCGCCGGCGCGAATAGCCGGATCGATGGGCACCCGTCCGAGGAAGGGAATGCCCAGTTTCTCCGCCGCCCGTTCTCCTCCCCCGTGGGAGAAGATCTCAGTGCGTTCGCCGCAATGGCCGCAGAGGAAAAAGCTCATGTTCTCGATGATGCCCAACAAGGGTACGTTCACCTTCTGGAACATCATCATACCTTTGCGCACGTCGTGGAGCGCCACTTCTTGCGGAGTCGTGACCGTGACGGCGCCCGACAGAGACACCAACTGCGTCAGCGTGAGTTGTGCGTCGCCTGTTCCCGGCGGCAGGTCGATCAGCAGGTAATCCAACTCGCCCCACAGGACATCCCGGAAGAGTTGTTGGATGGCCGTATGCACCATCGGACCACGCCACACGACGGCGGTATCTTCAGGAACAAAAAAGCCCATGGAGATCAGCTTGACGCCGTGGCTTTCCGCCGGGGCGATTTTACCGTCTTGCTGTTCGGGTGCTTTCTCGACGCCCATCATCATCGGGATGTTGGGGCCGTAGATATCGGCATCCAGCAGTCCCACCTTGGCTCCGGTGAGCGCAAGGGCAACGGCCAGATTGACGGATACGGTGGATTTGCCGACGCCGCCCTTGCCGCTGCTGATGGCGAGGACGTGTTTGACGCCGGGAATAATATTGGGCTTGGCGGCCGCCTCTTCTTGCGGCGGTGCGCCACCTTGTTGCTCAGCCATAATAATGCCTCCTCCACCTCGCGGGTCGGGATGGAATTCGCAGGTTTCATTGCATATTAAGCTATCGTTGCGACGAAAAGAAATGGGCCAGTAGACGCAGTGCGATGCTGGGTAGAAGAGGACTCACTGGAACGGGAGGGACGCTGAGAATAATGTGTCGTGCACGGTGATCCATTCTCGACGTGCAATCCAACAGTGATCATCGAGGGGCAAGCAGGTCTACACGATGGGCGATCCGTGCCATCGTTTCGGGCCACCTGTGCCATGGCGCCCGACCTCCATCCTGCTAGGTGCGTTCGCGGTGCAGGTTATAGGTCAGTCCCAGGAGAGACAAGGAATAGATCAACCATTTTGACGGGTCGAAGTTGTACCATTTCGTTCCGTTTCGATAGTCGTGCGAATAGGTGTGGTGATAGTTGTGGTAGCCCTCGCCGAAGCTGATGAACGAGATCAGCCAACTGTCGCGGCTGCTGTCCTGTGTGCCGTGCGGCTGGGTGCCGACCATATGGCAGAGGGAGTTGATCGTAAATGTGGAGTTCAGAACCAGCACCGTCCGCAGCACGCCGGCGAGCAGGAAACACCCCAGTCCGCTGATGAATCCACCGTTCAGATAGCCGACCGCGAAGGGCAACAACAAGCCGGAGGCGACAATCACCCAGTAATACCGGTGTTGCCACATGATCATCGGGTCAGTGCGTAATTTTGCGGCGAACCGGTCCTCACGATACGGGGTATCGAAAAACAACCAGCCGACATGGCTGTGCCAGAACCCCTTCGACGCATTGTAGGGATCGGCCTCTTCGTCCGTGTGCGCATGGTGGCGGATGTGGTCGGCGCACCACAAGAGGGCGGAGTTCTGCACGGCCCACCCTCCCATCACTAACAGGCAGGCTTTCACCCAGGGGCGACTCTCGAAGCTACGATGGGTGATCATACGGTGGTATCCGACCGTAATCCCCATGCCGGTCACGATATAGAGGACGGCGAGCAGCACCCAATCGAGCACGGTGTAGTCATAGTAGTAGCCGAAGAGCGGGACGCCGATGAAGGCCAGCAACGTGATTGAAGTGAAGAGGGCGACGGTGCCCCAGCAGACAGATTGTGTGGTCGAGTCGGCCATCGTACTCCTTCGGAACCTGTGCGCAACTCTTCGCCACAGAGCACCGCCGTGGAAATGGTGTAGGTCAAGGCAAACGGCGCATGCTACCGGAGCGGCAGGTTGATTTTCAAGTAGTGATGCGTAGCGATCGGCGCCGTCGCAACCGAATGGATTGCTCGCCACGGTGGGGTGCGCTCAAGTCAAGTGCCTGCTCAAGGCCGGGAAGAGGCCGGGAAGCACTCGGTGGAGGGCGGCATTCAGGGAGTCAATCGTGGAAGGCTCGAGGCCTAGTGAGATCAACGACGGCTTTGCGTGGCCGGAGAGGGCATGAAATCAACTCAACGGTACGAGGGGGCAATGTCGAGATCGGCCAGCAGCCTCATGGGGTCAGTAGAGGTGGCTCGTTGGCGAGCCTGGCGCCTCGTCTGTTCCAAACAGCCCCGCATGGCTCGTTTCTGCCAGCCCACCTAGTACCATCACAGCGCCTAGCACCTGCATCGTCAGTCCGAGTCGTCGACTTCTCATGGTCAATTCGCTTCCGTGAAGGCGCATGGCGTCGCCCAGGGTATTCTGTCCTCAATGGCTCCGACCAACTCTCACCTCGCCGCCTTGGCACCGCACCTCCTGCAAGGCCTGCGTGTCCTCTGCTCCCACGAATAACTGTTCATGCCACCAAGCTTGTGCGGTTCCCCTACCTCATCGACGTGACGGTGGTGATTACATCAAAAAGGCCGTTTCTTTCGTTTCGGCCCGTAACCACGCCTGGGCCGACATGGCGTTGCCTCTGGCTGCACCAGCGCGATGCGGGCTTTATTGACCTCGGCTCGCACCTGATTCAGTTTCCGTCGAACCAGGGCATCTGGAGTAAGAGTGCCATAGTGTGCATATCCAGGCTACTATTCCAGCGATCTTGAATTAACCGAAGATTGGCCTGTCGCATCGTTAATGCGGTGGCCGCTGTCAGCCCTTCGAGAGAGGCCGATCTCCTGTCGGCCATGGTCTCGAAGAGACACTGCGTCTGTTGGCGTTGCCGCACAGTGGCGGTGTATGGAGGGGCCTGGCAATCATTTCAATCGATGGGCCTTCCTTGACGAAGCCGACGGATGTGGTTGCTCTCCACGAGGCGACTTTCCCTGAAAGCTCTTGATGCATCAGGCGTTGATCGGTGTGTCCAAATATTCAAGTGTTGCCCTGCGGTGTATACTGCAATGAGACGTTGTGTATGGCGCAGGAGGAACCGATGACGCTCGACCCCACCCTGCTGGAACCCCGTATCCGCGCGATCGGTGAAGACTTGGCCCGGCGTTCCGGCGGGCGGGCCCCCGGCCTGTTCGATTCGCGTTGGTGGTCACAGGCGGCGATCAACCTGGCGATGAAAGATCCCGCCTTCAAAGCCCAGTTGTTCCGATTCATCGATGTCCTGCCGTCGTTGCAGACTGATGCGCAGGTTGTGCGGTTGGCCGAGGAGTATTTTGGTGAGATGAGTGCACATCTCTTCGGCGCGCAATGGGGACTCAAGGCGCTGGCGTCCACGAAGCTCGGCGCGTCGCTCAGTGGCAAGGCCATCCGGCATCAGGTGGAGCAGATGGCTACCAGTTTCATTGCCGGGGCCTCCATTGACCAGGCCGTTCCGACGATTCGCAAATTATGGGAGGACGGCAGGGCTTTTTCAGTCGATCTCCTGGGCGAGGCCAGCGTCAGCGAGCGCGAGGCGGATGCGTATCGTGATCGTTGCCTCGTGGCTGTGCAGACCCTCGGTGAAGCGTGTCGCGGTTGGTCTCCTGTGCCGTTACTCGAACGAGATCATCTTGGTCCCCTGCCCCGCGTGCAATTGTCGATCAAGATTTCGGCCCTCTATTCGCAGCTCGACCCTATCGATCCGGAGGTGAGTTACCGTGCCGTTGCTGCCCGCCTGCGGCCGCTCTTGAATCTCGCCGGCACCCTTCCCGCCTCCGTCATTTTCGATATGGAACAGGCGGACACGAAGGAATTGATTCTTTCGATCTTCATGCGCCTGTTTATGGAAGAACCGTACCGGACGTTTCCCCATGCGGGGATTGCGCTGCAGGCCTATCGCACCGATACGTACGAAGATGTGCAACGGCTGCTGGCCTGGAGCAGGGAGCGGCTGGTCCCTATCACGATCAGGCTGGTGAAGGGGGCCTATTGGGACTCCGACGCGACTCGTTACCGGCAACATGGCTGGCCGATGCCGCTGTTCGAGCACAAGGCACAGACGGATGTGAGTTATGAGAGGCTCATTCGGGTGCTGCTGGAACAGAGCCAGGTGATCCGGCCGGCCTTCGGCACGCATAACCTCCGTAGTTTGGCCGTGGTCGAAGCGGTGGCTGAGGCGCTCAGGCTGCCGCCGAATGCCTGGGAATACCAGATGATCTATGGCATGGCCGAGCCGTTTCAGCATGCGATGAGTGATCGCGGCCGGCGCCTCCGGCTCTATGCCCCGGTCGGAGAACTTCTTCCCGGTATGGCGTATCTCGTGCGGCGGTTGTTGGAGAACACCTCGAACGAATCGTTCCTGCGGAAGGAATATGTGGAGTCGCAGCCGCTGTCGTTGTTGCTCTCTCCGCCTGAGGCGACTCTCCCCTCGTCTCCTTCCTCGATGACGAATGAAGCAGGAGCGGCTTCCAGCATTGAGCGTGCTTACTTTGTGAATGAGCCGGCCGCGGATTTTTCACGAGCCCAGGTTCGTGGCGCCATGGCTGAGGCGCTCGATCTGGTCCGCAAACGATTGGGGCAACGGTTTGAGGTCTCGACGCTGAATACATACCTCCCGACAGGCCCGGATCTGCGCTCGTTCAATCCCGCTCAACCAGATCAACTGGTCGGCATTGTGCAGAGTTATCAACCTGCTGATGTCGCGGGTCTCTTGAAGGTCGCCGAGTCACGTGCGGAGGAATGGAAATATCGGACGGTTGCGGAGCGGGTCGCGGTGATGCGGAAGGCCGCTTCGTTGATGCGTGAGCAACGTTGGGAGCTGGCGGCCTGGGAAGTGTTTGAAGAGGGCAAGCCCTGGCGCGAGGCCGATGCCGATGTGGCCGAGGCCATCGATTTTCTCGTGTACTACGCCGAAGAAATGGAGCAACTTGAGCCGCCGCCTCGCCTGGGCCGGTATCCCGGTGAATTGAACGAGGTATTCTGGAGTCCGCGTGGAGTGGCGGTGGTCATTGCGCCATGGAATTTCCCGCTCGCCATTCCCACCGGTATGACCGCGGCGGCTCTGGTCTCCGGCAATCCAGTCTTGTTGAAACCGTCCGAGCGCGCGTCGATCATGGGGTACCGGCTTGCCACGATTCTGAGGCAGTCTGGGGTGCCGGCGGGCGTCCTGCAGTACGTGCCGGGTGGCCCGGACGTGGGGCGTGAGTTGGTGGCCCAGGCGTCCGTCGCGACGATTGCCTTTACCGGATCGAAGGATGTGGGATTGGGCATGGTGCAGGCCGCTGCGGTGCACCAACCGGGGCAGCGGTTCGTCAAGCGAGTGATTGCGGAAATGGGCGGGAAAAATGCCATCATCGTGGATGACACGGCCGATCTCGATGAAGCCGTGACCGGTGTGGTGCAGTCGTTTACCGGTTATGCGGGACAGAAATGTTCCGCCTGTTCACGGGTGATCCTCCTGGATTCGATTCACGATGCGTTCATTCAACGGCTGGCCGATGCGGTGATGAGTCTTCGCATCGGAGCGGCTGAGGATTCGGCTACCCAGCTTGGTCCGGTGATCGACGGGCGGGCGCAACAACGGATTCGGGAGTATCTGGAGATCGGGCGACGCGAAGGGCGAGTGGTGGTCGATCGCTCGATGGAAGGCCCTGGTTATGCCGTGGGACCGGTAGTCATCGCAGACATTGAGCCGGCTCACCGGCTGGCGCAGGAAGAAATTTTCGGCCCCGTGCTGGCCGTGATGCGGGCTTCGTCGTTCGAACAGGCGCTCCAGCTCGCCAACGGCACCGCCTACGCCTTGACCGGGGGGCTCTACTCACGCAGTCCCCGGCATATCGAGCTGGCGCGTCGGGCGTTCGATGTCGGCAACCTCTACATCAACCGTTCGATCACCGGGGCTCTGGTCGGTCGGCAACCGTTCGGCGGTCACCGGTTATCGGGTATAGGGGCGAAAGCCGGGGGCGAAGAGTACCTGAAACAATTCATGGTCGCGCGTGTCGTCAGCGAGCAGACGCTCCGGCGCGGATTCGCTCCGACCCTGTAGGGTGGGCGCAGATTTGACGCTGACCTCTTCCAGTTCTTCCGTGATATCGGTGATGTTGCCCCGGTCTTCTTTGAGCGCGGCCAATTCCTGCCGTTCGATATACTTCACCAGCCCGACACCCTTTGCAAACCAGGCGGTCATCACGTCGGTGCCGATCGCCGTCCGATCGGCTGAGGAGAGATGAATTTTGAGCGTCATGCGCGCTTCCACGCGGACAGCGTCGGGGTATGTGCCTGCGGGCACAGTGATCGATTCCTGACCGATCACGGTTGAGACGCCTTCGACGTCCACATGCTCGTTGGTGCCGTCCCCATCGATATCGCTTCCGAAATCGGTGTCCGTCCGATTGAACTGTTGGAAGGATTGGGCTACTTTCATCGGGAAGCGGATAATCTGGTACGGCGTCAGTTGCTTCTCGAGCGGCGTGCCCGGCTCGGAGCCGTAGTACACCACACCGGCGGCATCGCGCCGGTAGAAGCTGTCGGACGGCCCATGGTTACCGGGGTTGGTATCGTGGAACACGGTGACCGTCGGGCCGCCTTTCAAATTCCGAGTTCCAGTCACTGACGACACGTTGGAAAAATATTTATGCTCGATCGTCTGCAGCGGCCCCTCTGAGATCTGTCCGCGGTACTGCCAGCGTGTGCCGATGGTGTCGGGGAAATAGTCGGCAGACTGGGCGATGGTCTGCCCTGCCTCGGTTGCGTGGGCCTCTCCATGCCCCAACGGGATGCCCAGGAACCCGCACATGCCCACTGCGATCACGGTCGAGCGCACCAAGGTCTGAACGATCACGGCTGTCCTCCAGTCAAAAAAATCACGGTACCATACCCGATTCCCTGCAGCAAGCCGGCTGGTCCGCCTTGCCTTCTCCCGTGCCTCCTTTCATAATCGCTCGCCGTGATGCTCAAGGTTCCCCTCGCAACTCAAGACGTTCGTGAAGGCCGTACGGTTCTGGTATCCGGTGGGTCCGGTGGAATCGGTCGTGCGCTCTGTCTGGCTTTCGCCCAGGCCGGGTATTGGGTGGGCGTGCATTACTTGCACCGGCGGCCGGCGGCCGAAGCGACCCTTGCTCTCCTCGAGCATGCCGGTGGTCAGGGGGCCCTCTATCAGGCGGATGTACGATCGAGCGATGATGTCCAGGCGATGCTGCATGCGATCGAGGCTCAACGGGGCCGGCTCGATATCCTGCTCTGTAATGCGGGCATTGCGTCGAAGCATCTCCTGATGACTTGTCCGGAAGACGCATGGCAAGAGATCATCGACACGAATCTGACCGGCACCTATCGCTGCATGACCGTGGCGGCGCAAGGCATGAGCACACAGGGCGGCGGATCCATCGTTGTGATCGGGTCTTACGCTGGTTTGCAGGGAACGGCTGGCCAAGTTGCCTACGCGGCGTCGAAGGCCGGGCTGATAGGACTGGTAAAGACCGCCGCGCGGGAATGGGGATCGTACAATATTCGTGTGAATCTGGTCTGCCCAGGCTGGCAACAAACAGGTCTTGCCGGTGACTCCTTTCCCACCGGGGAACGGCTCGGCGACCACGTGCTGGGGCGTGTTTCGAATCTGGTTGATGTGAGCAGGACCATTTGCCACCTGGCGCAGCTCTCCGATATGTCGGGGCAAGTGTGGAACCTGGACAGTCGCATTCTGTGACAGGATGCTGAAAACGCCCGCCGGCTTGGTTCTCGGTCGTACGCTTCAGTCATCGTACTCCCTGAGGCTTTGCTGGGGGCCGTTTTGAGCATCCTGTTGATGACTCATTCGTCGGTATCGATCGCCGTTCGTCGAATTCGGAGGGCGAATCTCTGTTCACAGCGTGTGAGGTGAAAAGAGAGTGGCAACAACCAAAGGGGTGTTCGTTACCGGGACGGATACGGGCGTCGGAAAGACTCTCGTTTCTGTTGCGTTAGTCCGGAGGCTGGCGCAGGTGGGTTGCTCCGTCGGCGTGATGAAGCCGGTCGAAACCGGGGTGCTTCCCGGGCAACTGAGTGAAAGCGACGCGGGGCGACTCATGGCAGAGGCAGGAGTAGATGATGGGCTCGATCTGGTCTCTCCCTATCGGTTCTCTGCGCCGCTCGCTCCCCTCGCCGCTGCATCCGCGCAAGGCGTCGTGATCGAGATGCAGGAGATCGTGCGAGGGTACGAACGACTTGCGGCCCGTTACGCCTGCGTTGTGGTTGAAGGCGCCGGCGGTTTGCTTGTGCCGATGGGGAAGGGTTGGGATCTTCGTGACTTGATCGGCCGAATCAGGCTGCCGGTTGTGCTTGTCGGGCGGACCGGGCTAGGCGGGATTAATCATGCGTTGCTGACGCTGGAAGGCCTTCGGCACCGTGGGCTGGCAATCGTGGCTGTCGTGTTGAATGAGACCCTTTCGTCCACGACCGCTGTACAGCAGGCACAGTGCGCCTCTACGGTTGCGCTGTTGCAGGAGCGAGCCGGTGTTCCCGTGTTGGGACCGCTGCCCTTTCGACAGCAGTGTTGCTCCGATTGGCTTGCTGCTGTCGAGATGCTGGCGCAGAGCCGTGCGATCAGGGAGCTTGCCGATCTGGTGTGGACAAGCTCTGCTGAAATGCCCGGATAGCCGCGCCGAGATCCGGTGCCTTGAGGATTGCAGCAATCACCGCCACACCATCCGCCCCTGTCGCCATAATCTCGTCAACCGACTCAGTCGTGATTCCCCCGATCGCAAACATCGGCAGCGTGGTCAAGGCGCGTGCGGCGCGTAATCCTTCCAGTCCGACCACCGGGTCGTGATCGGCTTTGGTAGCGGTCCTGAAAATCGGGCCGAACCCCACATAGTCGGGCTGTGCGGTGACGGCCTCGCGCACCTGGGCTGCGCTGTGCGTCGAGAGTCCGATGATTTTTCCCGGCCCCATCAGTCGCCGGGCGTAGGCGATGGGCAGGTCGTCCTGGCCCAGATGCACCCCGTCCGCGTTCACCGCCATGGCCAAATCACAGCGATCGTTGACGATCAAGAGGGCGCCGACGTCGGTGGCGGCTTGACGCAGTGCGAGCGCCTTTGCATAGGCGTCTTTCATCGTGGCCTGCTTGTCTCGGTATTGAAAGAGGCGAATACCGTATGCGGCTGCTTCCCGCAGGAAATCGGGCAGCGGGCGGTCGGGCCTGACCGTGGGGTCGAGCACGAGGTACAGCCCTTTCAAGAGCAGTTGTCGAGTGGCCTGAGACGTGGCGGGCTCCCTGGTCATTTAGCGGGCCGTTGAAACAGTCTGCCAGCGGCGCGCTCGCGTCGCTCCATGGCTCACCGTACGACAGGTGTACGAGTCGCCACGTCGCTTGCTGCGGCCTTGCTGGACGGCCATTGTGAACGGCCTGCGGGTGATGGGCATGGGATACATGATCTCAGCCGGTTGGCAAAACACAGAGCTGACATCTGTGTGTCAGCAACCTGTTAGGAGGACTGGCCGGCAAGAAAGCGGTCGAGGAATGTCGTGGAGACATGCCCCTTCTGGAAATCAGGATCGTTAAAAATTCTCCGATGGAGCGGGATCGTCGTCTTGATGCCTTCGATGACAAATTCATCGAGTGCGCGGCGCATGCGGGCCATCGCCTCCTGGCGATCACGTCCGTGCGTAATCAATTTGGCGATCAGGCTGTCGTAGTACGGAACGACCACGGCATTTGGTTCCATTGCGGAGTCGACACGTACACCGAATCCACCAGGCGCGGAATATTTGGTGATCTGGCCTGGACAGGGCGTGAACTTTTCCGGGTCTTCCGCATTGATCCGGCACTCGAAGCTGTGACCGTTCAGCTTGATGTCCTGCTGTTTGAATGAGAGGGGCATGCCTGACGCGATCCGTATCTGTTCTTTCACGAGATCGATCCCGGTCACCATTTCCGTGATGGGGTGCTCGACCTGGATGCGGGTATTCACTTCCATGAAAAAGAAGTTGCGGTCCTTATCCAGCAGAAACTCCACCGTGCCGACGTTGCAATAACGAATGGCTTTCACGGCCTGGACGGCCACCCGGCCGATTTCGCGCCGTAGTTCTTCATCGATGGCCGGCGACGGGGTTTCTTCCACCAACTTTTGGTGACGTCGTTGAATGGAGCAATCACGTTCGCCGAGGTGGACCACATGGCCTCGATTGTCGGCCACGATTTGTACTTCGATGTGTCGTGGTTCGAGGAAGTAGCGTTCGAGGTAGACGCCGTCATGACCGAAGGTGGATTTCGCCTCGGCTTGCGCCGCTTGAAACGCCCGCGCGAGCTCCTCCGGTTTGTTCACCACACGCATGCCCCGTCCGCCGCCTCCGGCGGAGGCCTTGATGATCACGGGGAAGCCGATGGTTTTCGCGGCCTCTTGCGCATCCTGTTCGCTTCGGAGTTCGCCGGGGCTGCCGGGGGTGACCGGGAGGCCCTTCTTGGCGACCACTTCCCGTGCTTTGGATTTGTCGCCCATCAGGGCGATGTTTTCCGAGGTCGGGCCGATGAATTTGACGCCGATCGATTCGCAGACTTCTGCGAAGTGTGCGTTCTCTGAAAGGAATCCGTATCCGGGATGGATGGCATCGGCTCCGGTGACTTCGGCTGCGCTCAGCACATTGGGGATATTGCGATAGCTGAGTGCGGCTTCCGGCGGGCCGACGCAGACGTGCTCGTCCGCTGCCCGCACGTGCAAGCTCGCGGCATCGGCTTCGGAGTGGATCGCCACAGTTTTGATGCCGAGCTCTTTGCAGGCCCGGATCACTCGCAGGGCGATCTCTCCACGATTGGCGACCAACACTTTCTTAAACACAGAATACTCCGGTACGGATTGCGGTCTGCGCTCGCCTGGTTCTTACGGTTTGCTCTGCCACGGCTGAGACCTGACTCGGATCTGCGGCATGATTCGGCACGTGCCGCACGACTTGGACACCAGATTCATAAGGCACGCATCCCCGGGCGTCTCGCCATGAACCCTCATGATCTCTCGGGCGCTAGCCCGCATGAGTCACGATGGTTGCTCGCGACATCGCTGAGGCACGTTGCGAGCCCATCGGCCAAAGGCTTCTCGGAGCACCGGATCGGCGATTGCAGCAGCAGTGTTCATGAATCATGCGGGCTAGGGCGTGGCGTTGGGGTCTATCAAGAAGAGAGGTTGTCCATACTCAACCGGTTTAGTGCTCTCCGCCAGTATTTTTGTGATCCGCCCGTCGGACTCGGATTCGATTTCGTTCATGAGCTTCATGGCTTCGACGATACAGAGCACTTGCCCCTTTTTCACGTAGTCTCCCTCCTCCACATATGGATCTGCATCGGGAGAGGGCGAGCGGTAGAAGGTACCGACGATGGGCGAGGTGATCGTCACCTGCCCGTCCGTTTCTGCTGGCGGACGGGTCTGTGTCGCCGGTGTCGTGCCGGTTGACGCCGACTGGTTCGTGGTGGCTTCCACGGTCTGGGCCGCGGTCGTCCGGATCACCGGTTCGTGCCGAATGCGGATGCGGACTCCGCTGCGCTCGATTTCCAACTCCGTTAAATGGTTGCGCTTCAGGAGGTCGGCCAATTGCTGAATTTGCGCAGCCTGGTCCGGAGACAGCAGCGTGTCCGAGGCCGTCGAGCGAGGGGCAAACGCGCTCGGCAAGACGATCGGCTTGCCGCTATCGCGGCGTTTTTTTGGCTTTTTCCCTGCTGAGCTCAACGCACGCGCTCCACAAATTCACGGGTTCTCGTGTCGATGCGAATCGTCTCACCGATTTCCAGGTAGAGCGGGACCTTGATCGTGGCGCCGGTCTCGACGATGACCGGCTTGTTGCCGCCCGAGGCCGTGTCGCCCCGCACGCCCGGCTCGCCGTCGACCACCTTGAGTTCGATGAAGTTCGGCAACAGGACCGTGATCGGCCGATGCTCATAGATGAGAATCTTCGCGATCATGTTCTCTTTGAGCAAGTCGGCGTTGCTCCCTAACTGGCTCTTCTCGTAGGTCGACTGCTCATAGGTCTCTGTATCCATGAAGGTGTAGGAGTCGTTCGTGGCATACAGGAACTGCATGTCGCATTCTTCAATCTGGGGGGTGTCGAATTTTTCTCCAGAACGAAAGGTCCTGTCGAGGACGTTACCGGAGAGATAACTCTTCAGCTTCGTTCGGACGAATGCCCCGCCCTTGCCGGGTTTGACATGCTGGAATTCCACGATATAAAAGGGTTGGCCTTCTACCATTAACGGGCTGCCGTTCCGAAACTCTGCGGTCGAAATCACAACAACTCTCCTTGGTACAACAAGTTCAACGGCGCGAAGCCGCGGGTTTATTCTTCGAGGCCGTCCGAGGACGTGCTGCCCTGGCGCCGGTCTCGAGGTGCGAGGTCAATGCCTCCAGCGCCAGTAGATAGCCGGTAGGGCCGAATCCGGAGATCTGTCCCAGGGCGACCCCGGCAATGAAGGAGTGATGGCGAAACTCCTCTCGCTGATGGATGTTCGACAGATGTACCTCGACCGTCGGCAGGGCGACGGCGGCAATCGCATCGCGAATCGCGACGCTCGTGTGGGTATACGCGGCCGGATTGATGATGATGCCGTCGAAATGGCCCCTGGCATTCTGAATCCAGGTGACCAATTCCCCTTCTACATTCGTCTGTTTGGTCTGCACCGCAATCCCCAGTTCGCCTGCACGACGGACAATCGATTTGTCGATGTCAGTCAAGGACACCTGTCCGTAGACGGAGGGTTCTCGCGTCCCCAGGAGATTGAGATTGGGACCATGAAGCACTAGCAGCCGCCGCATGTGTCAGTCGCGCGCCCCCGGTTATCAGTAGGCTGCAATGGATAGAGATGCCAGCAGCGGCGGCATTCTAACAGGCTGTCAGGAGTGGGTCAAACGTTGTTCCGGGGGTGGAGGAACGCGTGTTCGATTGCCGGGCAACGAAGTCAGCGAACGCGTTGGGCTTGAATGGTTCGCAGCCAGGCTTCCAAGCGTGCGATAGTGGCCGCATGCTTGAGGACGGGTGGTTCAAGGCTGGGTGGGGCGATGGTTTCTGGCATCGGCTTCAGTGGGGCAACCACAAGCGACTCGGCCGCTAGGACGAGTTTTTCGGTCTCGATTTTGGCCTCTGGCGCGGGACGTTTTCTGTCCCGTTTCGTCGGTGGAACTTCCTCAGGTGCGCCGGTGATGCTTCGCTTGAGGGAGAGAGCCTCTTCGTCATACGGATTGGCGTTTAGAATGGCCGTGCAGGACTGCAGGGTCATTTCATTGTTCCCCTCGCTCTTGTACAGCTTGGCGAGGATGCGATGAGCACGAAGATTGTCCGGGCGCTGCTTGACGACTTCTTCGAGGATCGCTTTGGCCTTTACGGGCTGAGCGAGTTGATCATAGACGCGGCCCAGTGTCGTCATGGCGGTGATAAATCCGGGATAGGCCTTGAGACCGTCCTCCAGCACGGCTGCGGCTTCCTGGCACATGTCGACCTTGATGTATTCGTCGGCAAGGGGGAGGAATTCCTTCGAGCGTGGATCTTTTGCCACGGCAGTGGCCAGACGATCGATGTGTGCGGCGATGGATGGATCGATACGCGGTGATGACGCCACGCCCCTACTCCTTCTGAGACGATCGCTCGTGCGATGTTTTTTTCGCCGACCGGCACGAGGTCTGCGTGACCAGGACCCGGTCTAAAATACGGTTCGCAACGTCACGCTTGGGTAACAGGGGGAGTTCCTCGGCGTTGCCGTCACGATCCAGGATGAACACGTGATTTGTGTCTGCCCCGAAGCCCGATCCTACTGCCGTCACGTCATTGGCAACCAGCAGGTCTACGCCCTTAGCTTGCAGTTTTTCCCGTGCATGAGCAAGCAGATCCTGCGTTTCTGCGGCAAACCCCACGAGCACCTGTGTCGTTCGTCGCTCGCCCAATTCCTTCAGAATATCGTCGGTCGGAGTCAGGGCCAGGTTGGTGAGGGGCTGTTGCCGTTTCTTGAGTTTCTGCGCAGCGGGTTGTGTGGGACGAAAGTCTGCCACCGCGGCAGCCATGATGACGGTGTCGCTCCAGGTAAACCGGCTCATGACGGCGTTGCGCATTTCCTCGGCTGTTGTCACCGGGCAGAATTCGATCCCGGCGGGTGGTTTCAGCGCTGTAGGTCCGGAGACCAACAGGACATCCGCGCCGCGTGCTTGTGCGGCTTCGGCGAGGGCATACCCCATCTTTCCAGACGATCGGTTGGAAATGAACCGCACCGGGTCGATGGCTTCCTGTGTCGGGCCGGCAGTGATAAGCAGACGACGACCAGACCAATCTCGACGCGGGTGGAGCGCAGCGTGGAGTGCCGAGAGGATCTGTGATTCATCGGCTAGCCGTCCCTGCCCTGATCGGCCTGAGGCCAGGGGGCCTGCTTCCGGTTCGACGATGATGGCACCGCGGGTTCTCAGCGCGGCGACATGTTCCACAACGGTCGGATGATGCCACATGTCCCCATCCATGGCCGGTGCGATAATCACGGGACATTGGGTGGTGAGGAGCATGGTCGAAAGGAGATCGTCGGCAAGGCCCAGGGCGGCCTTGGCCAGGCAATTGGCGGTGGCCGGGGCGATCACGATGGCTTGCGCCTGCTCCGGCAAGGAGAGATGCAACATTTCCTGGTGGGCTTCGAAGAGGTCGGTTGCCACGTGGGAGCCGGACAACACTTCGAAGGTCAGCGGAGTCACGAACCGGCAGGCCCCCGCCGTCATGACGACGCTCACCGTCGCGCCTTCGCGACGGAGCAGGCGTAAGAGCCCGACAGCCTTATAAGCAGCAATACTCCCTGTGACGGCGAGCACAAGGCGGACACCGGTGAGTGAGGGGCCGGTGGTCTGCACGAAGCGGGGCTACTCCTCGCCCTCCGGAGCAGGGGCGGGCTTGACAGTATCGTCGACGTAGACGCTGAGCTCTTTCTTGATTTCCTTGGCGTCTTCTCCGGTCATCATGGCCAGGCGTTCCGTCTCGCCTTCCTTGACCCGTTTGGATTCCTTGATCGCGTCGCGGGCTTCCTGTCCGATCAGAAACTTCACTTTATGCCGCAAGACTTCGTCGAGCGCGATGCTCGTTTCTTTGGTGAATTTTGACGGGCCGGACATGCGCGCGCCCTGCACGAGTTGTTTGGCACGCTGTGCGGCGATGATCACCAACCGGTGTCGTGAATCGAACTCGCCGGTGGCGTATTCTGGTAACAGACTTAACATTTCACCCATGATGCAAGTGCTCCTTTGATGCGGGGGCGGAGGAGGAATTCCCCTGCTTTCCCTCTTTGTCGAGAATGAATTTTTCTTCCAGCCAGGTCATATTCAAGCGTTTGGTTTTAATCCGTTCCGCCAGAAAAATGCTTTCCAGTTCTTTCAAGGATTGCTTCAGATCGTCGTTCCGGACGATGTAGTAGTACTCCCGGTAGCTCCAGACTTCTTCTTTGGCCTTGTGCAGGCGGCGTTGAATTTCGTCTGGTGAGTCCCCAGCCCGGTTTTGAAGCCTTGTCCGCAACGTGTCGAAGGACGGCGGCAGGATGAAGATATAGACGCCGTCTTCAAACTTTTTTTTCACTGAGCGGGCGCCCTGCACATCGATTTCGAGCAACACATCAATGCCCTGTTCCATTTTCTCGGTCAGCATCTTACGCGGTGTGCCGTACAAATTGCCGTAGACATGCGCCCATTCGACGAATTCATTCCGATCGATCATCTGACGGAAAGTCGGCTCATCGAGAAAATAATAATCCTGCCCATCCACCTCGCCTGGACGCGGTTTACGGGTGGTATACGAAATCGAATGCCACAACCCTGGGACGTTGGCTGTGATTTGTTTACACAACGTGGTCTTCCCGCTCCCCGACGGAGCCGAAATGATAAACAAAATGCCTCGCCGTACTTGGGACGGTTTATCGCTGGCTGAAACAGGCGCGGTGCTCATAGGTTGTTCGATGCCGGCGCAGGGCCGACACTATTCGACATTCTGAACTTGTTCGCGCAGTTTTTCCAGTTCGGCTTTCATTCGAACGACCAACGCGGCAACGTCTGCGTCATTAGCCTTTGAGCCGATGGTATTCACTTCCCGTCCCATTTCCTGGAGCAGGAACTCTAAGGTCTTCCCCACCGACTCCTTACTGTGGAGCTGCTGGTCGAACTGTAGCATATGTGACTCAAGTCTGACCAATTCTTCTGAGATGTCCGAACGGTCGGCATACACCGCTAGTTCCTGCTGGAGACGAGCCGGATCCGGCAATTCGGACTGCAAGAGGGCCTGAATCCGGCCTTTCATGCGCTCAAATGCATGTTTGGCCAGTACAGGGGCCTTGTCCGCCACGGTGGACTTGGCCTCCCGGATCGCATCCAGATGGAGAACCAGGTCTTTGGCGAGCGCCTCCCCTTCCCGTCGGCGCATCTTCTCAATGTCCGTGAGCGCGCCTCCCAGTACCCGTAGGACGGTTTTCGTCAGTTGCCCGGCATCGACCGGCTCATCGGACACGGACAGGATGTCCCGGAATCCCGCGAACGTGGAGACATCCACCGCTCCGCGCAGTCCCAGTGTTTTCTGCAGCTTCTTGAGGGCGGTATGATACTGCTTGGCCAATGCCTGATCGATCTGGACCGTCTTCAGGCTGCCGCCGGCGGAATGGATCGAAACCGATACGTCGACTCGTCCGCGGAGGCAGCGTTGCTGGACGGTTTTTCGAACCTGCTCCTCCAGTTGTGCCAACGATCGGGGCAGTCTGACTGCCACTTCAAGAAATCGGTGATTGACTGAACGGATCTCCACGGTGACGCCGGCTTTCTGTGACGTCCCGTCCTTCTTCCCATATCCCGTCATGCTTCGAATCATCGTGCGGCTTTCCCCTTCCAACGGCAATCGGTATAGATCGGACAGTGCCGACATTTCGGTGTGCGCGCGAGGCAGATGTATCGGCCATGCAGAAGGAGCCGTTGCGATCCTTCCGTCCACTGGTCTGCCGGCAGTAAGCGTTGCAGATCCATCTCAATCTTTTCGGGATCCGTATGGCGGGTCAAGTCGAGCCGCCCGGCCACTCGTTTTACATGTGTGTCGACCACAATGGCCGGCTTTTCGAATACGTTGCCAAGAAGGACATTTGCCGTCTTTCGCCCGACTCCCGGTAGCGTGGTGAGTGCTTCCATGGTATTGGGCACCTCACCGTGGAACTGCTCGGCCACAGCCTTCCCACAGCGGATCAGGTTTCTGGCTTTGGTTTTGAAGAAGCCGGTCGGCCGGATGAGGGCTTCCAATTCCGCAGGGTCGGCCGAAGCGTAATCGTGAGGGTGCTGATAGCGACGGAAGAGATTCGGGGTGACCTGGTTCACCCGCTGATCGGTGCATTGCGCCGACAGGATCGTGGCGACCAGCAACTCCCAGGGCGTGCGATGGTCGAGTTCGACTTTCATGGCCGGTGATGTCGTTCGTAATGCGGTCAATATCCGCGCGAGGCGACGTTTGGCCGTCACGCCGGCCTGTTGATCTGTTGTGGCGACTTTCATGATGCGGTGTAGTGGCGGCCAATTGTGCAGAGGTCAGGAGTGAGATGCAAGCGCTAGATCCTGGGGCGGCTGGTCGGGGTTTTCCTCCTGTCCCGGAAGTGTCGGGTTGGCGGGCAAGATGGTTTCGAGGTGCGCGATCAATGAGCGCAACGTCTCACGGTTCGGTGCCGAGATTCCGATTGCGTGATACCGCTCGCAGAGGACGTCGGTTTCGTGTGCCGAGAGGCGGTCACACTTGTTCATGACCATCACGCGGGGAATCGTGTCCAAGTTGAGCGATTGTAAGACGATTTCGACGGCGGCGATCTGTTGATCGACGTTGGGGGCCGAGGCATCGACCACATGCAGGAGTAGGTCGGCATCCCGCAACTCGTCCAGCGTGGTGCGGAAGGCTCCCACAAGATCTTTGGGGAGATCCCGGATGAACCCCACCGTATCAGTCACGATGACTTCGCGGTCGTGAGGAAAACGAAGGCGGCGGCTCGTCGTGTCGAGGGTTTCAAAGAGACGATCCTGGGCCGGGATCTGACTCTGTGTCAAGGAGTTGAGCAGCGTCGATTTGCCTGCATTGGTGTAGCCGACGATGGAAAGGATCGGAAGCCCCTGGCGCACACGGCGGGATCGGCGCTGATCTTGATGGCGGGCCACGTCATCGATTTCCCGCTCCAGGTGCGCGATGCGATCGCGGATGCGGCGGCGATCGGTTTCCAGCTTGGTTTCACCGGGGCCGCGTGAACCGATTCCCCCTCCGAGGCGCGACAACGAGGTGCCATGCCCGGACAGTCGCGGCAGAAGATACCGAAGCTGAGCCAGCTCCACTTGAACTTTTCCTTCACGGGTATGGGCGCGCCGAGCAAAAATATCCAAAATGAGTTGCGTGCGATCGATTACTTTGAGATCTGTCACCTCGGAAATGGCGCGGGCTTGCGCCGGGGCAAGATCCTGGTCGAAGATCACGAGGTCGGCTCCCTTCTGGAGCGCGCGCATCACAACCTCTTTCAGTTTGCCTTTTCCGAGCAAGTATCGCTCGAACCCTTCGTGGGTGCGCTGGGCGATGCGATCCAGCACCCGGACCCCGGCGGATTCGGCCAGTTCCTTCAGCTCGTCCAAATGCTCTTCCTGCTCGGCGTGACTTCTAGGCGCCGCGCTGACCAGAATGGCGGATTCGCTCCCTCCGGCGACGTCATGCGTGCTGTCCGCTCGTTGCAGATCGCTTTCGAGGGTGTGCAGGAAGCTGTCCAGTTGAAGCTCCAGATCATGGAACGGGACGGGCTTCAGAATGCGGCAGACTTCTCCCTGTTGATTAGGCGGGAGGAGGTGCGCGAGATGAATCAGGCTGGGCTCGCCTTTGTCGTCCACGCCGAGGACACCGATCAGGTCCAGCCGTAACAACGCCAGGTGTGTCACATCATCCTGGCTCAGCGGGTCATCGTGGAGTTGCACACGAATCAGCCGGAGACCGCGGAGGGAATGTGATCCGACCCTGAACTTTGCCAGAGACTCGAATGTAGGGGCACAGCCAGCTCCGACGAGCACCTGCTCGATAATGCCTCGACGGGTGATCAGAAGACCGATGGGGCGGCGCATCTCTCGTGCGAGCTGACTGGTTGTCCGTGCCAGTTCGGCCGTGAGGACGGCCGAGGCCGGCACGCGGCGTCGATAGAGTCGCTCCAAACCAGCGAGGTGACTGGCTTTTAGACCGCTGATCTGACCGTGAATGGTTGGGATGGTGAGGCTCCTTGGTACTCGAACGCTACGAGTTGTGACGGGCTGTTCCGCCGCTCGCCCCTGAAGGCAGCGCATAATTCGGCAGCGCTTCGCACTCGAACGACGCCAGCTTGCCCTGGAGCAGGGCTCGTTGTCCCGCCGCCGCAATCATGGCCGCATTGTCGGTGCAGTATGAGAGGGCTGGGAGGCCCAATTCAATCCCCTCCTCGGTTGCCCGTTCCGTCAATCTCGCTCGGAGCCGGGAATTGGCCGAGACACCTCCGACGACCGCAAGGGCTGAGACGCCTGCCTGTCGCACGGCGGCGAATGCCTGACGGACCAAGACGTCCACGATCGCTTCCTGGTACCCGGCGGCCAGGTCGGCCTGCTGTTCGGCAATGGCCTGCTGATCCATGCGCTGGAGGTGGTAGAGCAACGCCGTTTTCAGGCCGCTGAAACTGAAATCCAGTCGGCCGGTTCGCACGCGTGATCGAGGGAATCTCACCGCAGTAGGACGGCCTTTCCGTGCCGCTTGGTCGATGAGCGGGCCACCCGGGTATCCGAGCCCGAGCATCTGGGCGCCCTTGTCGAATGCCTCCCCTGCCGCATCGTCGATCGTTCGTCCCATGAGGCGGAAGTCCCCATGTTCGCCGGCATGAAAGAGGTGCGTGTGTCCACCTGAGGCGATCAACACCACGCAGGTTCTGGGAAATAACGGCCTGTCGATCCAGGCTGAGGCGATGTGTCCCTCGAGGTGACTCACGCCGACCAGCGGAATGCCAAGGGCATACGCTAAGGACTTGGCATAACTGATGCCGACCAGCAGGGCGCCGGCCAGGCCTGGCCCCTGTGTGACTGCGATGGCACCGAGGTCCTGCCAGCAGAGACCTGCTGCGTCCAGAGCCTGATGTGTGACGTGATCCACATTTTGAATGTGGGCACGAGATGCCAATTCCGGCACCACGCCCCCGAACCGTTCATGGACGGTTTGCTGGGAAGAAATGACGTTGGCCAGGACATGTCCCTCACCGTCGAGCACCGCTGCGGCAGTCTCATCGCAGGACGTTTCAATTCCCAGAATCGTGGTGGATGCGCGAGGTTTCATAGGGGAAACAACCGGCATAATCGTTGCGCTTGAATCTGAGCGAGAGAACAGGCCGGATTCCGGGCTGTAGGATAACGCACAGTGGCCGTAAACTGCGAGTGTTGCTGTTCGTCAGGAAATCGTGTCAGCTATTGATCCTGCCAGAAAATGCGACAACCCCCGGGTCCGGTTGAGGACCGCGGGGGTTGCCGGGTGGTCTTAAAGAACGCCAGTCGATCGATCTTGAGGAAACGTTACCTGCTCGGGCTAGACGCCCGCCATGGCTTCCTGTTCGATGAAGGCCGGCGCGCCGTCACGCAGGACGACTTTGATCTTTCTATTTTCCTTGAAGCGACCCTTGATGAGTTCTTCGGACAGGGGATCGCCGATCGCCCGCTGAATAATGCGGCGCATCGGGCGCGCACCGTAGAGCGGTTCGTACCCTTCCTTGATGAGCCACTGCTTCACCTCGTCCTCCACCTCGATGCTGACGCTCTTGTCGATGAGGCGGAGATTCAGCTCGTGCAGCAGGATATCCAGGATGTGGATCAAGTGCTCCTTCTCCAGGGAATGGAAGATCACAATTTCGTCGATCCGGTTCAAGAACTCCGGGCTGAACGAACGCTTGAGTTCTCCCATCACCTCTTCTTTTCGACGCAAGGCTTGTCCGCCATGTTCATCATTCTGGAATCCGAGCGACACGCCCTTCTGGATCATCTTCGTGCCGATGTTCGAGGTCATGATGACGACCGTATTCTTGAAATCGACTTTTCGGCCCAGGCTGTCTGTGAGGACGCCGTCGTCGAGCACCTGCAGCAGGACGTTGAACACGTCCGGATGTGCCTTCTCGATTTCATCGAACAGCACGACCGAATAGGGACGCCGCCGCACCTTTTCGGTGAGCTGCCCGCCCTCCTCGTAGCCCACGTAACCCGGAGGGGCTCCGAAGAGCCGCGAGCTCGTGAACTTTTCCTGATACTCGGACATATCAATTCGGATAAGCGCATCTTCACTGTTGAAGAGGAACTCCGCGAGGGTCCTCGCCAATTCCGTTTTTCCGACACCGGTCGGGCCAAGGAAAATAAAGGACCCGATGGGCTTCTTCGCTTCCTTGAGGCCGGCTCTGGAGCGACGGATGGCACGTGCCACCGCCGAAATGGCCTCGTTCTGGCCGATGACCCGCTTGTGGAGGAATTCTTCCATGCGGAGCAGCTTATTGGATTCTTCTTCTTCCAATTTGAAGAGCGGAATGCCGGTCATCTTCGACACGACGTACGCGACTTCTTCCTTGCCGATGGTCGGCTTGTGCTTCTCTTGGTTCTTCTTCCATTCCCGCTTGGATTCATCGAGGAGCTTTCGCAGGCGCTCTTCTTCTTCGCGATGGCGAACGGCTTCCTCGAAGTTTTGCATCGAGATCGCCAGCTCTTTATCGCGCGAAATTTTCTTCAGCTCCTGCTCCAGCGCTTTGAGCTCAGTCGGCAGCGCGTACGTTTGCAGTTTTGCCCGCGAGCCGGTTTCGTCGATCAGATCGATCGCCTTGTCCGGCAGGAACCGGTCGGTGATGTAACGATCTGCCAACTTGACCGCCTCGACGATGGCGTCTTCCGTAATTTCCACGCCATGGTGTTCCTCGTACCGGTCTCGCAATCCCTGGATGATCCGTACCGTTTCATCCGTGCTGGGCGGTTGCACGTGAATGGGTTGGAAGCGGCGTTTGAGCGCCCCGTCCTTCTCAATGTGCTTGCGGTATTCGTCGAGAGTTGTGGCGCCGATGCATTGGATCTCGCCGCGGGACAAGGCCGGCTTAAGCATGTTGGAAGCATCGATGGATCCTTCTGCCGCTCCCGCTCCCACCAGCGTGTGCAATTCGTCGATGAAGATAATGATGTTGCCCGCCTGCACGATCTCTTTCATCACAACCTTCAAGCGCTCTTCAAACTGGCCGCGATATTTCGTGCCGGCCACCAGCGAGCCCAGGTCAAGTGCGATGACGCGACGGGACAGCAAGTTGTCCGGAACCTCCGACGCGATGATGCGTTGGGCCAAGCCTTCGACGATGGCGGTTTTCCCCACGCCGGATTCGCCGATGAGGACCGGGTTGTTCTTCGACCGTCGGCTGAGAATCTGCAAGACACGCTCGATTTCGTCTGCACGACCGATGACGGGATCCAACTGCCCTTCTTGGGCCAGCTGAGTCAGGTCACGTCCGAATTCGTCGAGTGCCGGTGTGTTGCTCTTGCGATCCCGCTCGCGCGGCGCAGATTTACGCAAGAAGGTCACCGTGAGTTGTCGGGCGGTCAGGAGGTTGGCGCCAAGACTCCGGAGAATCTTTCCGCCGATCCCTTCTTCTTCCCGCAGCAGACCCAACAGCAGATGTTCGCTGCCGATGTGGTTATGCCCGAGCAGTCGGGCTTCTTCAACCCCGTACTCGATAACTTTCTTGACCCGCGGGCTGAATGGAATTTCCCCGAAGGTCATCGTCGTGCCCCCGCCCGGAAGATTGCGCTCGATCTCGAGACGAATCTGCTCGGTGGAGAGGCCCATTTTTTTGAGGATCATCAGCGCAATCCCATCCGTCTCGCGAAGGATGGCCAACACCAGGTGCTCGGTGCCCAGGTAATCGTTCTGATGGCGCTCGGCTTCTTCACGTGCCAGGATGATGATCTTGCGACCCTTGTCCGTGAACCGTTCGAACATCCCGCCTCCTTATGGTGATGGGGTCTGTAAGAGAAGCCTTAGCTGAGTGATGAAATGCAGGTCAAAGGCTCGAAAATACTGATGTTGTGATTCTAACTACCGCAATATGGGGTGTCAAGGTATTGAGAGAAACGTGAGAGGCGCGCTACGCCTGGTGAAACACCGTCGTGCATCTCGGATCAGATCATCTTTGCATCGTGTGCTTGTTTGACAGTAAAAGAATCATCCCGATACAATCCCGCACCTTTCACTCGACTTCTTATTTCTTCGCGACGCGGTCTCATTTATGAAAAGCAAAAGCATCGGGATTCTGACAAAACCAAAATTTCCGGAAGTCAAAACGACTGTGCAAGCCGTGGTCGAGTGGCTGCGTTCCAGGAACATCGACGTCCTCTTGGATATGACGGCCACGACCCTGCTCGGCGAGCAGGGAGGGTTTCAGAAAACGCAGCTCGCCAGCAAGGCCGATGTCCTGCTCGTGCTGGGAGGCGACGGCACGATGCTCAATGCGGCGCGATTGGCCGGCGAGCGTGGCATTCCGATTCTCGGTGTGAATATGGGGGGGCTGGGTTTCCTGACCGAGGTCGTGCTGGAAAACTTGTATCCGTCGCTTGAGCGGATGTTCGCGAACGACTTTGTGCTCGACGAGCGGCTGATGTTGAAGACCCATGTCCATCGGCACGGTGAAACAGTGGCGCGAGGGGTTGTCTTGAATGATGTGGTCATTAGCAAGGGCACCCTCGCCCGGATGATCGAACTGAAGATTGCCATTCAAGGTCAATTCGTCACGAATCTGCGTGGAGACGGTTTGATTGTCAGCACGCCGACCGGATCGACTGCCTACTCGCTTTCAGCCGGCGGTCCGATCATCAACCCGGCGGTCCCGTCATTGATCCTGACGCCCGTCTGTCCTCACACGTTGACACATCGGCCGTTGATCGTGCCGGCCAGCGCAGAAATCGAAGTCGTCCTGACCAGTAAGGATGATGGGGCGATGGCGACTCTCGACGGCCAGGTCGGAGTCGCGTTGACGCAGGGCGACACAGTGGAGGTCCATGCGTCCGAGCACATGACCAGGCTGATCCGCTTCCCGGAGAGTAGTTATTATGAGGTGTTGCGGGAGAAGCTGAAATGGGGCGACGGATAAGGTCGGTTGAACGGGACGCGGCTAAGCGCGTCCCTGTTCGATGCGGGCCAACATGTCGGCGTTCGAGGCAAACTTAAACTCGCCGATCGCCTCGGGCGAGGCGGCATGGGCCTTTTCCACGGCATCCAATACTTTGAGTCCCTCGAGATCGACCGGGCGGCTCTTGCGTTCCTTCAGCACCGTCTGAAGTTTGGCGAGCACTCCCTCAATCGTTCCGCGCGACTGGGACGTTTGCGTCGCCAAGTACCGGGTGATCACTTCCGCGCACCAGTCGCCGTCCCGCTTCGCGATTCCCACCAGCCCTTCGCTGGCTTTCCTGGCCCAGCCGGCGAGGAACACGCCTGCCACCACCTGCCCTGATTTGTCGTCATAGGCTTGGAACAGCGAGTCGTCCGGATCATTGCTGGTCTTATTCGGGTTCGTGACGTAGACGCCGTTCTTGTAGGGCAGTCCCACGGTATCGTCCACCCGGTCGCCCACGGCAAACACCACGCTGTCGACCGGGAACTCATACAATTGCTTGAGTCCAACGGCAGCCGTGTCTTCCCCTTTCGGCTCCAGTTTATTTTCTTCCATCTCGAGTGCGCGGACGCGATTGTTCGCGTCGACCAGCACGCGTTTGGGGGACGCCAGAAAGCGAAAGCCCATTTTGGAGGGACTGCCTGTCGGTTCACACTTCGTGAATTCGGCGGTCATGCTCGCCAGGACTTCATCGGCATTCTGCCCCACGGCCGCGAGCCGTTCCTTGACGCGAGCAAACTCCTTAACAAGGCCGTCCTGATCCATGTTGGCACAGACCGCTCGAATTTCTTTTGGGTTGTATTTCCGTTCAACCGGACCGCGGCGGGCAATCGCCGTGACCCGCTCCACTTTCTTATACTTGATCAACCAGTGAGCGATATCCACCATGACATCGCCGACGCCGATGATGGCGACATGTTTTCCCATATCGAAGGGACGATCGCCGAAGCCCGGGAGCCGGTTGAAGTGGTAGACCACGTCCTTGGCATGGAACACGCCCTTGGCGGATTCTCCCTCGACTCCGATGGCCTTGGTTCCTTGGGCGCCGATGGAGAACGCTATGGCGCTTGCGCCCAATCCGTGCAAGTCTTCAACCGTGAGGTCTTTCCCCTGCCCGACCGAGACATTGCCGAAGTAGTGGACATTGGGTTGCTCGAGCATTTCCCAATATTGTTTCTTCAATCCTCCCCGCAGCTTGAGTTTGCTGGGAAAAATCCCGTACTCCGCCAAGCCGCCGAACTTGATGTCGCGATTCAGAATGATGACCTCATGGCCCGCGTCCGACATCTTCTTGGCGACGGCCATTCCGGCCGGGCCCGCGCCCACGACGATGACCACCTGCCCGCTTATCTCAGAACCGGTTGCACTCATTATCTACCCTTCAATCTATATCGACGGTGAATCGTGAATGACGTAAACCCTTAGGATGATCACAGATGTGAAAATTTTTCGCACGTTAGCATAGGGTTCCTCGGGCTGTCAAAATCCATGGCCGCATCTGAGGGTGCCCTGGTGAGGCCCATGGTTCATGTCCGGTGACCTGGTATGGCGGCTGCCTACCCGCCCGCACTTCCGACCGGCCCGCCGGCCTGGGTCATACGCCAGGGATCGAGGAGTTGTGTGAGTCGCTTTTCCGGCAACACGTTCTGTTCGCGAGCCACGTCCCGCACGGTCTTGCCGGACTTATAGGCATCCTTCGCGAGTTTCGCGGCGGCCTCGTATCCGATCACCGGCGCGAGCGCCGTGCACATGGCGAGACTTTCTTCGATCAGACTCTTGCAGCGTTCCTCGTTCGCCTTGATGCCGTCGATGCATTTCACCGCAAAGTTCGTCGAGGCCGTCGCCAGCAACTCGATGGACTGCAGGAGGTTGTAGGCCATGACCGGCAGCATCACGATTAATTCGAAATTGGCCGCCTGGCCGCCGACGGTGATTGTGACATCATTGCCGATCACCTGAGCGCAGACCATGGTCACGGATTCCGCGATCACCGGATTGACCTTGCCCGGCATGATGGAGGAGCCCGGCTGGGTTTCCGGAAGGTTGATCTCGCCGAGACCGCAGCGCGGACCTGATCCGAGCCAGCGAATGTCATTGGCGATCTTCATCAGGCTCACCGCCAGCGTGCGCAATTCACCACTGGCCTCGACCAACGAGTCCTGCGCGGACTGGCCTTCGAAGTGGTTGACCGCTTCCTTAAAGGCGCATCCGGTTTCTTTCGAAATGATGGCCATGACTTTACCCGCGAATTTCGGGTGACAATTGAGTCCGGTCCCGACTGCGGTCCCGCCGAGGGCCACTTCGCTGAGCGCCGCCTGTGCCCGTTTCATGCGTGCGATGCCCAGCTCAATTTGTCTGGCATAGCCGCCGAATTCCTGACCCAACCGAACCGGTGTCGCGTCCTGCAAATGGGTGCGTCCGATCTTGACGATCTTGTCGAACTCGCGTGCTTTCCCGTTGAGCGCCTTGTGCAGCCGCGTGAGCGCGGGAATCAGTTGCTGTTGAATCGTCTCCGAGGCCGCGACATGGATGGCAGTGGGGACCACGTCGTTGCTGGATTGGCCCAGGTTCACGTGGTCGTTCGGGTGCACCAGTTTGCTGCCTCTGGCGCCGCCGAGCAGTTCCGTGGCCCGGTTCGAGATGACTTCGTTGGTATTCATATTGGTGGAGGTGCCGGAGCCGGTTTGGAAGATATCCACCGGGAATTCGGCATCCAGGCGTCCTTCCACCACTTCGGTGGCGGCGCGAACGATGGCGTCGGCCGGCTTCTTATCGAGTAGTTTCAACGAATGATTTACCGACGCGGCGGCGCGTTTGATGAGTCCCATGGCCCGGATCATGGCCCGGGGAATCCGCAGGGAACTGATCGGGAAGTTCTCGATCGCGCGGGCAGTCTGGACCCCATAATAGGCATTGGAGGGAACCGGCAGTTCTCCCATCGTGTCGCGCTCCATGCGTGTGGACGTGGTCATGGATGCGGTGGTGCCGGTGGTGCGCGAAGCTTTCTTCATCGTCGGGTCTCCTCGAATAGCTGGCGGTTGACATGCTGGAGCGGGGCATCTTAAACGGTCCCCGTGCGGAAGCACAAGCATATCGGTACCCGGGCGTGGAAATTGTACTGCCCCGTCCGTGAACAACCTAATCCGGATTCAACAGCGGGATGGTGATGCGAGGGCGGGCTGGGTTGCGGAAAAAGAAAAGGCCCGCAGCGCGCGGGCCTTCCTTTTCATGGCACAGAGTCCTGTTACGCGATCTTGACGTCGATCTGTTTCGGTTTCGCCTTCTCCGATTTCGGGAGATGCAGGCGCAGGACGCCGTCCACATATTCTGCCTTCACTTTGCTCTCGTCGACCGAATCAGGAAGCGTGAAGCTTCGGGCGAACCGACCGTAGGACCGTTCGATCCGATGGTACTTCGTCCCCTTGTCTTCCGTTTCTTGCTTCCGCTCGCCTTGAATGGCGAGGACGCCGTCTTCCACTGTGACCTTCACCGCGTCTTTTTTCACGTCCGGAAGCTCGGCCTTAATGACATATTCGGCTTCGCTCTCGCTGATGTCCACGGTCGGAATCCAGTCGGCCACGGTCATGACTTCTTTTCCTTGTCCGGCAGCCGTGCTGCTTGCCGGCCGCGCAACCATGCGATTCAACCGCTCCGACATGTCTTCCAACTCCCTGAATGGATCCCATCGTACAATCGTCATGGAAAAACCTCCCTGTGTGGATGATGTTGTTAACGGTGTTCACTTGAGACATCCTACTTACTAGTGAAGAGGTAATCTTCCTGCCGGTGAAGTCAAGGCCGAGGGGGAAAGAGTTCCCGTCGTCGATGAGGCCTTGACATTGAGACCCCTGGCATTATTTAGTAGCCCCCTTCACACAGGGAGACGATGACCATGCTGGAATTCATGTCTTATGCACTGCTCGGCGGCATCATGTTCGTGACATCGATTGTGTTGTGGTGGTTCATCGGTCGCACCGAGTAGCCGGTTGTCCGGCTACCGCCGCTCCATCGGCACGTAGTGCCGGTCATGCTCCCCGGAGTAGATTTGGTCCGGCCGATACAGTTTGTTCTCCCGCAATTGCTCCAACCAGTGCGCCAGCCACCCGCTCACCCTCGCCATCGCGAACAGCGGCGTGAACAAATCCGTCTCGATGCCCATCTTGTCGTAGATGATGCCTGAGTAAAAGTCGACGTTCGGGTAAATCCCCTTGTCCTTCAATCGTTCGCCCGCGAGTTGCTCCACCGCCACCGCCACTTCATAGAGCGGAGACGTTCCACAGACATTAAACAGCCGCATGCAGAGCTCCTGCAGCACGGTCGCACGCGGGTCCTTGACCTTGTAGACTCGATGCCCGAACCCCATGAGTTTGTTTTTCCCCTGCAGTCGGCTTTCCACCGCCGCATCGACGTGAGACGGGGTGCCGATTTCCCTCAGCATCATGACGACGGCTTCGTTGGCACCACCGTGCAGCGGACCCTTCAACGCGCCGATTGAGGAGGCCACCACCGTATAGGGGTCGGCTAGGGTTGAGGCCGTCACCATGCCGGCAAAGGTCGAGGCGTTCATGGTGTGCTCGGCGTGCAGAATCAGACAGTCATCGAAGACTTCACTCCACAACGGATGCGGAACAGTTTCGGTCAGCATATAGAGAAAGTTCTCGGAAAACGGCAGATCATCCCGCGGTGGGATGTACTCGTCCCCACGTCTTAAGCGCGCCCAGGCCGCCACGATGGTGGGGAGTTTGGCGATCAGGCGCACCGCCGACCAGTAGTTGTTGGCCACGTCTTTCACATTGCGGCCCGGGTAGAACATGCCGAGTGCTGCGACGGCTGCTTGTAATGCATCCATGGGATGTCCATGTTCTGGCATGACCTTCAGCAGGTCCACGATGCGAAATTTAATTCGCCGGTGGTGGGTCACGTCGTCCACCCACTGGGTGAGCTCGGATGCGTTCGGCAATCGCCCGAACAGCAGCAGATAGCTGGTTTCAAGAAACGACGACTGCTGACACAGCTCCTCCACGCGGATGCCACGATATTCAAGTACTCCTCGTGTTCCATCCACATCGCTGATCGCTGATTTTGCGGCAGGCACCCCGGCCAATCCCGGCATGAAGTCGTGCGGCATAGACGCTGTCTCCTCTCCTCAACAGAAGGAATGATGGCCCATTACATGTGCACTTGGCGGCAGCGGACGTGCTTTCGCGCGCCCGGTTCCGGCACCGTCCCCTGCGCCTGTGCGTGGTTCAGCTTACCATGATCCGCGGTATCGACTCAGCCGTCACCTTGAATTGGTGCGACACGCTTGGCATACTGGCCCAAGGGTGAGGTCATGGTCGGATTCGGAGGCAAGAAGTGACGGGTTTGACGCGGATGCTGGTGCTGGTCGGGCTCCTGGTTCTGGGTGTGGCCCTGTTCATGGTCGGGCGTGGCGAGCATTCCACAGGCCCTACGGGGGATGCTCGCATCGGGCGCAGCGCACTGAGTCATGGCGGGCCTGGCCCAGAAACTCCACCCGCGCCACCCGGAATCACTCCATCCGCTGATCGCCATTTGTCTGTGAATCCGTCGCCCAACGCAACCACGAGGTGAGGCATGAGCCTGTTTCGCTTATGGGCAGGGAGAGTTGTACCGCTGTTGGTGTTGGGCCTCCTGGCCCCGGCGTGGGCGGCCGACGAACAGACGGTGTTTGCCGTCATCAGTGACGTGCCGAAAGACAAGACGCGCGTGCCGGCGAAGGCGTTGCTCGACGGTGCGCTCTCTGACGTCAAGCTCCTGCCGGGAGAATCGATCCTTGGAAATCCGGTCTGGCGCTCGCTGGAGGTCTGCCATGCGCTCAAGATCGAAGGCGTAAGGACGAGCGATGGGGTCAAGGTCACGTCAGCACGGGTGCTCGACGCCAGCATGCTGCCCATGACGCTGCAGGGGTATGCCGGAGATTGCTTGATTAAGAAGGCGGTGGAGATTGCGCCGTTGGCGGACTAGTGAGAAGGCGGAAAAATCAGCCGGCGGTGTTCTCGACATCCGTGTCGCGTGAATCGTGCAGCGAATCTCGTCAAGAACCGCACGTGCGGTGAAGCCAGAGACGGCCGAAAAGGACGTATTTTTTTCGCACCCTGGGAGCGGTCCGCTAGGATGCGCACTCGGGGCAGACGGTCGGTTCTTCGTCCGTGTCGCATTCGTCGACCGTGAGCGGGAAAAATTGCTCACATTGCCGGCACGTACGGATTTCGAAATAGGCCACCCCTTGCTCATCGATTTCAGTCGGAAGCAGGAGTTCGAGCGGATCGTACCCCAACTTGACCTCGTCATCGAATCGAATAATCGCCAGGCGGTCGTTGAAGACTTCGAAGGTGGCTTCTGTGCCTTTTCGTTCTAAGCGATGGCCGACGACAAACACCGGTTGTCCCTTGCGTTTGGCTCGCAGATCTTTCAAGGTGCGTTGTGTCGTCGACGTGCATGCAAACTTGCCGGCTTGGTCGCTGGTGTCGGTTCCGAAAATGGGCATAGGTCAATTGTATCGCATTAGGGTGAAGTCTCGTGTGTCCATGTAACACAGGTCAAAAATTTGCGTCAAGGGAACCTTACTGGAGGAGGAAAGGCTAACAGCATGGCGGAGATCACGATCTATCAGAAACCTACCTGTTCAACGTGTCGCGAAGCCGTACGGATTGTGCGAGAAAGCGGGGCACCGTTCAAGGCCATCAATTATTATGAACAGCCGTTCACGAAGAGCCGGCTCAAGGCCCTGCTGAAGAAAGCCGGACTGACGGTGCGCGAGGTGTTACGTGCGAAAGAAGATCTGTACAAGTCGTTGAAGTTGTCCGATCCCACGCTGAGCGAGGATCAGCTGCTTGATCAAATGGTTTTGCACCCGGACTTGATTCAGCGTCCGCTCGTCGAAAAGGGTGATCAGGCCATGCTGGCGCGCCCGGCGGACACGATCAGGAAACTGCTGTAAATCACGTAGGCGCCTGGCGCTTCTGCGGAGGCGCCGGATGGGCATGACGGAGGACCGCGCCGATGTCTGCATTCGGTTCCATGGATCGCGTGTCACTGTTCGGGCGGATTCTACAGCGGCTCAACCTTCGTTTTCCGTCCCTTTTTGTGTTGTTCGCCGTGCTGACCCTGGCGGATATCATTGTGCCGGACGTGATCCCGTTGGCCGACGAAATCGGCCTGGCTCTGCTGACGTTGTTGTTGGGGTTGTGGAAGGAGCGCCGGCCTCGTAGCCGCGCCCAGGCCTCCCCAGGCGCGACCCGGTAAACGGCGGAGATTACGGGTGATCGAGATGGCCGAAGCGGAGTTTGCCGAGTTGCGGGTCGATCCACACCTTCAGATCGCCGGATAAGACACTGAGGAGTGTTTCTCCGACCAGTTGCCGCCGCCATCCTCGCAACACGGGAATGTCCATCTCCTCCACCGGCGAGGCGCGTTCGACCAAAGCCTGCAAGTCGCCTGTGGTGGCGATCAATGTCGGAGCGATATTTTCCACGGAGGCACGGGACTTCAGCACGGCTTGCAGCAGCTCCAGCACCCCGGTGGACTCGGGGTCTGGCTTGCGATCACGCGGAATCTCGGGCCATTCGGATTCCGGTCGCGCCAGCGCCTGCTGCATGGTGGTGAGAAGGGCTTGCCCGTTGCGTTCGACTTCAGACGAATACATGCCCCGCATGCCGCGCAATTGATCCAGTGTCCGCGGCGTTTGACGGGCCAGCTGCACCAGCACCTCGTCGCGCATCACTCGTCCTCTCGGGACATTACGACGTCGCGCTTCCCCTTCCCGCCAGGCTGCGAGGTCACGCAGAACACCGGCCGCGCGCGGCTTGAGGCTATCCCATCCACGAATGCGCTGATACCGTTCCTGCGGGTCGCGCGCCTGGGCGCCGAGGGACACCTCCAAGCGGGAGAACTCCTCATCCACCCACTCCAAACGACCCATGACGGACAATTTTTGCCGGAGATGCCGGTGCACCGGCAGCAGAAAGGTCACGTCGTCCAAGGCATAGACCAGTTGCTCTTGGCTCAGCGGACGCTGACTCCAATTCGTAAACGTATGGGCTTTGTCGAGTTTCACGCCCTGGACTCGCTGCACCAGGTTGGCATAGGCCGTCTGCGCTCCATACCCGACCATGGCGGCGGCGATTTGCGTATCGAAAAAGGGTTTCGGTAACCGTCCGGCATGATGTGCAAACAGTTCCAGGTCCTGTCGTCCCGCATGGAGCACCTTCTCGATACGGGCGTCACAGACGATGTCCCAGAACCGGGCCATCGGCGCAGTCTCCTGCACGGCAGGGAAATCGATCACCGCCGCCACTCCTTCTGCCGCTACCTGGATAAGTTCTAAGCGAGGGATGAAGTGTTCCTCTCCCATGAACTCGGTGTCGATGGCGATGACCGAACTGTGGATGAGTTGATCGCAGAGGGCGTCGAGGGCATCGTCGGAGGTAATGAAGCTCTGATCGGGGGGCAGTGTGGCCATAGGTTACTCAGTGGGACGATATTCCGCCCCGCGCGAAATCGGCGGTTCGGTGTTGCTGAGGCTTAAGTATTCTTTGAGGAATTGATAGGCTTCGAGAATGCGCCGGAGTTCAGGTTCGGAACTGCGGTCGCCGTTGCGGGCGTCAGGGTGAAGCTCCTTGGCGCGTTGGCGAAAGGCGGTGGTGACATCGGCCAGCGGCGTGCCGAATTCCAACCCGAGCAACTGATAGGCATCGTAGGCGTTCGTGACTTCATTGGTCGCGCCGCTGGGGTTCCCCTCCCCTCCTGCCGCTTTGAGAAAGTCTGCCAGGTTGATCTTGCGACGTCGGCGGCGCGGGCGCTCACGCACTTCACTATCGAGCTCATCCCAGCGGTCTTCGACGAACTCTAATCGGGATTCCAGACGAATCGCGCCCGAGACATCTTTGACCAGGTCCAACTCATCTTCGATCTGCTGCAGCGAGCATTCCACTTCTTCGAGGCCCGGCTCGATGCGGAAGTAGCTGTCGACTCGTTCCTGCATCATGAAGTCGACGGCAAACTCCATGCTGTCGACGTTCTTGGCGCGCAACATACCGATGCGTCGCCGCATGCCTCGTTGATATTTAAACAGGCGATTGGTTGAAAAAGCCACGAGTCCTCGTTGGCATGACCTCACAGCATTCCGGCAAGGTCGGGAGCATCTTAGCACAACCGTTTGCGCTTCGATAAGAGCCGAGTATCCGGGTCCGGAGAAGAGATCAGCGGTGTACGGGCATCGGAGCCTGAGTCCCGCGATGATCGTGAGCGACACCCCAATTAGGCACAGTCTTGTCGAGCCACCGTCTCGTTCTCGGAGCGCTCGGGAAGGATGGCAGCGATTTCAGCATGGAGAACGAACGCCTAGGAATGCGCGAGTGTCATCGCGACGTAGGCCGCATACCCTGCCAGGAGGACGAATCCACGTGCGCATTGAATTACTTGCTGCCGAGCAACGTCCCACTCCCACATCATCGTGACCATGCCGGCGGGAGAGCGACGTCGCAACCAGTAGGGCGACAAGATCGATCGAGGAGAATGGCCTCTCACACATCACTCTGTCGTCAGGATTCATAGGAAGCGAAACGCCAGGGCCGCCACGACCGTTGGCGGCAGCGCGGCCAGGAACAGTCCGAGCGGATGGACGGTCTCATTTTCGAAGTGGTCGCGAAGAATGGCACGACCGGCCGGATTCGGGGCGTTGGCAATGATGGTCAGCCCGCCGCCCGTGACTGCGCCGGCGACTAACGCGTACTTAGATCCATCCGAGAGTCCTTCGACGAGTGACCCGAGATAGGTCAAGGCTGCGTTGTCGGTGAAGGCCGTCAGAATCATCGCTCCGAAGAAGAGCGCATCGCTATTCATACTCAGCAAGATGGGCTGCAGCCACCACTGCTGCTGTCCTCCCAGGACGACGAGGCCTGCCAGAAAGAATCCGACAAGCAACCCTTCCCGCAGGATCAAACGATCCTGATAGCGTTCATAGGCTTGTGCGATGCCCAGGAAGAATAGGAAGATCCCCATAAACATTACCGGATGATGGGCGAAGCGCACGACCAAGCCGAGAAAAACCAGGTGGAGTCCCACCATGGTGAGGGGCACCGTGTCATCTGTCGTTTCGCGGACCGTTGCAGAGATTCGGCAGAGTTCCTTCCGGAACACCAGGGTCGCCATCAGCGCATTGATCACCACCACGATAGCCGCTTTCCAGCCGAAGGTCTCCATCATAAACGGGAAATCCCAGTTCCAGGTCCCGGCCACCATCAGGACCGGAGGCGCGGCAAAGGGGGTGAGTGTCCCTCCGATCGAGACATTCACGAACAGCACACCCAACGTGGCATACCGCAAGCGCTTTGAAAGGCCATTACGAAAAAACCGATCGCGCAGCATCAGGGCAGCCAGCGTCATCGCTGCGGGTTCGGTGATGAATGAGCCCAACACGGGAACCAGGGCCAAGAGGGTGAAATAGGTGCCCAAATTGTGAGGCAGCGGGAGGGCCTTGCTGAACAGTCGCACTGCGGTCGTGGCGGCCTGCAGGATCGGGCGCGTTCCCGCGATGACCATGATCGCGAAGACGAACATCGGTTCCGTAAAATTGCGCGAATCCAGGTAGTGGGTGGCAGCGGCGGCGCCATCGGTGAAGAACATGGTCACAACAAGCACGAGGGCCCAGAAGCCGAAGACCACCTCGAGTTCACCCAACAAATGCCAGAGCCCTGCATGCGCGGGTCGCATACTGGCCAGTTGTTCAAAAAATGCCGTTGAGAAGGTGTGCAGGATCGCGACGACAAAGAGTACCGTCCCGATCAATTGAATGGTGGTTGGGGTCACGCCGATCTCCTAGCGCACTGTTCAAATGAAACTGCGGTGCCATAGTTGTTCGACCACAAAGCGTGGCCTCACGCAGGGTCCGCGTACTGTACACGGATCGTGCGCAACACGCCAACGGTGCAGGAAAACCAATGAGGGGGAATGCTGAGGAGGAGCGATCAGCGAAGGTCGTCGTCGATCCGGATACGGCGGCGAGCCACCCCGGTTGCGCGTGCGGCGGCGGCCACTGCCTTTGCGACCCGCGGCACCACGTCGCGATCGAATACGCTGGGGATGATGTAGTCTTCCGACAGGGCCTCTGCAGGCACACAACCGGCGATGGCTTGGGCCGCGGCCAGCTTCATGGCTTCGTTGATTTCGCTGGCTTGCACGTCGAGCGCCCCACGGAAAATGCCTGGAAACGAGAGGGCGTTGTTGATCTGATTGGGAAAGTCCGAACGCCCGGTCGCAAAGATGCGCGAGGCCTTGTCACCGACCTTGGCATCGATCTCCGGATCCGGGTTGGCCATCGCAAAGACGATCCGGTCCTGATTCATCCGTTCGAGATCGTCCCGATTCAGCACATTCCCCACGGAGAGCCCGATGAACACGTCGGCGCCTTTTAGGGCATCGTGTAACGTTCCCCGCGGCTGATCACGTCGGATACAGGCCTGAAGATCGGTACGACAGGTTCGCAGTTCCTCCGCATCACCCATCAGCACGATCCCCTCTTTGTCGCAGCCGATGAGATGTGAGGCTCCGGCGGCGAGCAGAATGCGGCAACAGGCGGTGCCGGCCGCGCCCAGACCGTTCACGACGATCCGGACGTCCTCCATCCGTTTTCCGACGACCTTTAACGCATTGCTCAGGGCAGCGAGCAGGACGACAGCCGTACCGTGTTGATCGTCATGCATGACAGGAATGTCGAGGGACGTCTTCAGCGCCCGTTCAATCTCAAAACAACGTGGCGCGCTGATGTCTTCCAGGTTGATGCCCCCGAACCCCGGAGCGATTCCACGCACGATGCGGATGATTTCGTCGGGGTCCTGTGTAGCGATGCATATCGGCCAGGCGTCGATCCCGGCTAGTTCCTTGAAGAGCATGACTTTGCCTTCCATGACCGGCAGCGCGGCGGCCGGGCCGAGGTTGCCCAGTCCGAGCACCGCAGACCCGTCGGTGACGACGGCCACGCTATTGCTCTTGATCGTGAAGGCATAGGCTTTCGAGGGATCTTTTGCGATGGCCTGGCAGACGCGCCCGACGCCAGGGGTGTAGATCATCGAGAGGACGTTGCGCGTATTGACCGGGACTTTGCTCTGGACTCTGATTTTTCCACCCAGATGGAGGAGAAAAATGCGGTCGGATGCCGAGAGCACATTCACTTCCGGCAGGGCTTCGAGCCGCTCGAGGACACGTTCTCCATGCGCCTCGTTCTGAACATCGAAGGTGATGTCTCTGATCATGCGTTCGGCATTGGCCGACACGATGTCCACGGCCCCGAGGTTCGCCCCCTCCTCTGCCAGTAGGCCGGCGACCTTCGCGAAGATGCCGGGTTTGTTGAGGAGTGCGAGGCGGACGGTCAGGCGGTAGTTAGAATAGGGGCCGATGTCATCGGTGGTCATAGTGGTTGACCCAGGGAGTGAGGTGCTCTGCGTATGAGTGTATCACAGCAGGTGGGGCTCGAACGCCTGACGTGTAGCCGTGCGTCTGGCAGGCACTGCAGCAATGGGTAGATGGTCAGGGACCTGGACCGGCGCAAAGAGTTTCGTTGACTTTTTTTTTCAGGTTGGCTACCCTCGGCCCGCCCTTGTGGTGGGCACTTATATTCTCAACCTTTCAAGGAGGGGTTTCCATGAAGCGTACTCTATTTGCATTCGTAGCGGCAGCCATTCTCGTTGCATTCACCGCTCCGTCCTTCGCGGGTGACGACAAGAAGAAGGAAGAGAAGAAGGGCGGCCACTTCTCCCAGACCCTCTTCGGCGATGACAAGAAGAAGGAAGAGAAGAAGGGTGGACACCTGTCCCAGACCGTGTTCGGCGAAGAGAAGAAGAAGGACGAAAAGAAGGGCGGACACTGATCCCCGCTTCCGACGTTCTTGCGTAGTCTCAATTGGCCCGCGATTCCGGATGCCGGCGCGGGCCAATTTTTTTTCTCTCGCGCGATGGCCGATCCCTCTCTCGCCCGCTTCACTTCATTGACCCATTCGATTGGTGCGTGATACGGTTCGCGCATGACCAGTACAACCACCGGCCGCGAGCCGAATCGCCTGATACACCAGACCAGTCCTTATCTGCTGCAACATGCCTATAACCCCGTGGATTGGCATCCCTGGGGGCCTGAAGCGTTGGCCGAGGCCGCGAAGCGGAATCGGCCGATTCTGCTCTCCATCGGCTATTCTTCCTGCCATTGGTGTCATGTCATGGAGCGGGAATCGTTTGAGAACGAGTCGATCGCCCGACTGATGAATCAACATTTCGTCTGCATCAAAGTCGATCGCGAAGAGCGCCCCGATCTGGACGAAATTTATATGCAAGCCACCTTGGCGCTGAACCGGAATCAGGGTGGCTGGCCCATGACCGTGTTCCTCACTCCCGACCAGAAACCGTTTTTTGCCGGCACCTATTTTCCGCCGGAGGATCGATGGGGCCGCCCAGGGTTCCCGACGCTGCTGAAGAAACTCGCTGAGTATTGGGAGAAGGACCATGCCGGAGTCGTTGCGCAAGCGGCGACACTCACCGCGCGCCTGCAGAACGGCAGCCAGGCCCCTTCCCCGACCACGGTCGGCGAAGGCGAACTCGACATGGCTGTGACCCAGTTCGCGGAGGATTTTGATGCCAAACTGGGAGGATTCGGCGGCGCCCCGAAGTTCCCCCCTGCCACTGGCCTCTCGCTGTTGCTTCATTGTTATCACCGCACACAGGATCCCCATACGCTCACGATGGTCCGCACCACGCTGGATGCCATGGCAGCCGGCGGGATCTATGATCAGATCGGCGGCGGCTTCGCGCGGTATTCGACCGACGAGCGTTGGCTGGTGCCCCATTTCGAGAAAATGCTGTATGACAACGCGTTGCTGGCGCGCGTCTATGTCGAAGCCTTCCAAGTGACGGGTGATCACACCTACCGCCGCGTGGCCTGTGAGACTCTCGACTATGTTCTGAAGGAAATGACGTCCCCCGAGGGCGGGTTCTATTCCGCCACCGACGCCGATTCCGAAGGGGTGGAAGGGAAATTCTTCGTCTGGACGCCGGATGAGATTCGCGCGGTGCTCTCGAACGAAGAGGACGTGCGGCGGATCTCTGCCTATTACGATGTCACCGCGGCCGGCAACTGGGAGCACAAGAATGTGCTGCATACGGCCAAGCCCGTAGCGTCGGTGGCGAAAGAGTTAGGGGTCACCGCCGAGGAATTGCAGGAGACCATCGATCGGGTCAAGCCGGTGCTGTATGCGGCGCGCGCGAAACGGGTTCCACCCGGACTCGATGATAAGGTCATCACCGCCTGGAACGGGATGATGATCAGCGCCATGGCAGAAGCCGGGCGGGTGTTCGACAGTCCGCGCTATCGGGCTGCTGCCGAGCGCGCCTGTGAGTTTCTGCTGACCACGCTCTCCAAGGCGGATGGACGGCTCCTGCGGACCTATCGTGCCGGCACGGCTCATCTGGATGCCTATCTTGAAGATTATGCCTACTTTGCCGAAGGGTTGATCGACACCTATGAAGCGGGCGGCAATGAACGGTACCTGTCTGCGGCAGTGCAGCTCGTGGAGCGAATCCTGGAAGATTTCTCCGACGGTCAGCACGGCGGGTTTTTCACCACGGCCACGGGCCATGAAGCGCTGATCATGCGCAGCCGTGAAGGTCCGGACGGAGCCACGCCGAGCGGGAACGCGGTGGCGGCATCGGCCCTGGCCAGGCTGTCATACCACTTCGGCCGTGAGGACTTCCGGCAGGCGGCGGCGGCAGCGATCCGCGCCTATGGCCGGCAGGTCGCTCGTTACCCGCGCGCGTTCGCGAAGAGTTTGATCGTCGTCGATTTATTGACCAGCGGGCCGGTCGAACTTGCCGTCGTCGGCGCATCCGGCGATGCCGACACCGTGGCGTTGTGCGCGGCAGTCAGCCGGACCTACCTCCCGAATCGTGTCATTGCCTATCGGACCTCGCAGCAGTCCGAGCCGACCCATCCATTATTGCAAGGGAAGGCCCTGGTCGGGGGCAAGGCGGCGCTGTATGTCTGTCGGAATTTTGCCTGCCGGCAACCGATTACCGATCCTGCGGACCTCCCTGCCCTGCTCGATCCATCGCAAAAAACTGCACCGGCATTAACGGTGCCCGAGCAGAAGGTCTTGAGCGGAAATTTACATCCCGGGGCCGCGACCGTTCAGGGCACGGCCGGATATGCGGCGAGAATGATCCACGACGCGACCGGGGCCGGCTCCCTGGCCAACGGGTTTGGGCCATTCGGGGCGACGGGACTGACGGTGAGCCGTCTCGGATTCGGCACGTACCGGGTTGGAGAACGGGACGCGGAGCATCGGGAGGCTTTACTCAAGGCGATTCGCTCGGGCTGCAATTTGATCGACACCTCGACGAATTATATGGACGGCGAAAGCGAGCACCTGGTGGGTGCGGTTCTGCAGCAATTGATCCGTGCGAGTGAAGTGGCCCGCGAGGACATCGTCGTCGTGTCGAAGATCGGTTATGTGCAGGGCCAGAATTTGGCGCAGGCCAAAACGCGTGAAAAATCCGGGAAGCCCTACCCGGATATGGTGAAGTACGGCGACGACATCTGGCATTGCATCCATCCGGAGTTTCTGGCCGATCAATTGACGCTGTCGCTGGATCGACTGGGCCTGGCGACGCTGGACGTCTGTTTGCTCCACAACCCGGAATATTTCCTGTCTCATGCAACCCGTCTCGGAGCCAGTGAGCAACGGGATCTGTCCATGCTGCGCGACGAATTCTATGCACGCTTGCAACTGGCATTCGACTATTTCGAGCGGCAAGTTGAAGCCGGCCGGCTGCGCGGGTACGGTGTCTCGTCCAATACCTCCACGGCCCCTCCGGATGAACCCGGCGCCACGTCGTTGTCTCGGATGATTGAAGCAGCGAAAGCGGCCGCCAAGAAGATCGGTGCGCCCGCTCACCATTTCATGGTCTTACAGTGTCCGATGAACCTGTACGAATCCGGCGCGGCATTAATCAAGAATACCGGCCCGAATAACGGCAAGACCTTGCTGGATGAGGCCGTGAAGGAAGGTGTCGCGGTGCTCGTCAATCGCCCGCTGAACGCGATGCCAACGCAGCGCGGCGGAGTGGTGCGGTTGGCCGATATCCCGGTGCCGGCCCCGGAGGCGGAGTTCGATCCGCAGCGACAGAAGGTCGCCCTGTTGGAAGACGAGTATCGAACGGCGCTGGCGCCGGCGGTGGCCCATAGCGGCCAGGGCATGCTTCCCGCAGACTTTTTCCGATGGGCCGATGAATTGCAGCGCATCCGTACGCAAGTGCAGGGCTTGGAACATTGGGAGCAAATCGAAACCCAGATGATTGCCCCGCACGTGAACCAGGTGCTTCGCACGCTCTCGGACGCGTTTACGGGAACCGTGGCGGAGCAGTGGGAAGCCTGGCGTGACCGATACGTACCGGAACTCCTCGCGCTCCTGCGAACGTTGCATCGTGAAGCCAGTGAGCGGAGTCGGCTGCGCGCTGAGGACCTGCATCGAACCATCGATCCGCTGTTGCCTGAACACCGGCGGAAGGCCAGCTTGTCGCAGAAGGCTCTGTGGGTGCTTGCGAGCACCACGGGTGTCACCTCCGTACTCAACGGCATGCGCACGCCCGCCTATGTGGAGGATGCGCTGCAGATGTTACGGTGGGAGCCGTTGTCGGATTCGCGACGAGTCTTCGCTCGGTGCGCAGAAAAGAAGTAACTTGCCCTGTTCGCTCGATTTGATTATTCTGTGCCCGTCCACTCCAGAAACTCACCATGCGCCGGAGGTGTTCATGATACGTTTGCGCCCGTTAGTCTTGCTCGGATTGCTTGTCGTCGCCGGCCCCCTGTTTCTTGACGGCTGCGCGAGCAAGTCGGGAACCAGTGGCGGAGTGACGGCGACTCCCCCGAAGCCACGGCTAGAGGAGCGTGTGGCTGCGGCTCCGGTCCAAGAAATTCCTCGTCCGCCGCAGGAGGCTCCGATTCCGTTGCGTTCGGCCGAGATGGCCGCGCGGAATGCGACTGGGGAACAGAACATTCCGTTTCCCGACGTGCTGTTTGATTTTGATCAATATGTGCTGCGAGACGATGCGCTCACGTCGGTCGAGGCCAATGCCAAGCGGTTGAAAGACAACCGGGTAACCAAGGTGTTGCTGGAAGGTCGTTGCGACGAAGTGGGGACCTCCGAATACAATCTGGTGTTGGGAGAACGGCGAGCCCTCTCCGTGAAACGGTATCTCGAATCGCTGGGGATCACTCAACTCCAGGTGGATGTTACCAGCTACGGTAAAGACCGTCCGTTGTGCCTCCAGCACAATCCAGTCTGCTGGCAGAAGAATCGCAGTGTCCATTTCGTAGTGAAAGAGTAGTCGTAGTCCTCTCACGGTGCGGCATGGGCGATTCTCGCCTGTGCCGCATCTGTTCTCCCCTCGTCTCACTTCGAACTCATTCGTAACAGAGAATTTACCTCTGCCTAACCGTCCTGGAATGTGGCCGGATTATCCTTTCTCGTAGAAGATCGGCACGGTGAACGACACCGACCGATCACACCCATTCAACAAGGAGGATGCAACGATGGTCACAGTCAGTGAGTTGATGACGAAAACACTGGTGACGGTCCCGGCCGGCACGTCGGCGGCCGACGCGGCCAGAGTGATGAACGAGCGCCGTGTCGGCAGCGTATTCATCGAGCAGAACGATCGTGTGATCGGCATCGTGACCGAGTCCGACATCGTTCGAAAAGTCGTGGGAGAAAACAAGCCGGTGCATTTCGTTCCGGTCGAATCCATCATGAGCAGCCCCGTTATCAGCTTAGATGAGCGGCGGTCGATTACGGAAGCAGCCGATCTCATGCAGCATCACCACACGCGTCATCTCGGTGTCTTGAAAAGCGGCGCGATCGTCGGGGTGCTCTCGGTTCGGGATCTCTTGCAGCCGGTGTCGGTGGACGAGTTTTAACTCGCCGCCGACTCGCCGTCTGCCCATCGACGGTCTGCCGGGTTTGAGCAGGCCGACTCTCCCCCCCCCTTTCCTCGTAGACCCTCTAACCTGTTCCCCGCCCCGGCGACGCCCTCGCCGCCCGTTTCCTATTCCAGAGGCTTTATCCCGCATCCGTTGGAGATGTCACCGCGGTACAACGCGGCGGCGGTCCGCGGTCACATGAGTCCTCTACTGACACGGCTCGCGACAGAGTTCCGTCGACGCCAGCCTCTCGTGGCGATCGATGTGAAAGGCGGCGGCTCGGCGAAGGCTCTCGCAGATTTCCTTCGAGTTCCAGCCGCGGATAATCTTAAGAGAGGAAGAACGGGACAGACGTTCTTGGTCAGTAGTTCACGCGAGTTGATGTCCTCCGAAATGAACCAATTTGCAACTGGTCACGGGCACAATCCCGTTGGGATTCCCGTGGCAGTTGATGCAGTGGCGATCTATGTGCATCGGGACAATCCCATCGAGCATCTCACGCTTGATCAGATCGACGCGATCTTTTCAGTTTCGCGTAACCGCGGATATCCGGTTGAGGTCGAAAGGTGGGGGCAACTAGGTTTACCTAACGGATGGCAAGACGCTCCGATTCAACTCTTCGGACGGGATCGGAGATCCGGGACCAGAACATTTTTTCAGGAGCATGTGTTGTCGGGTGGCGAATTTCGACCATCTATGCAGGAAGAGCCGGGTGCGGCCTCCGTAATTTTGGCATTGAGTCAATCGCCCTTAGGAATTGCTTTTAATGGATTGGGCTTGCATTCGACCATGGTACGAATCGTCCCGTTGGCGGAAACGAAGGACAAACCATTTGTGGCTCCATCCGACGCGACCATTGCCGATCAAACCTACCCGCTGAGGCGAGTGCTGTATCTTTATGTAGACACATCCTCACCGGTGGCTATGAGCCCTGCGGCGAAAGAATTTCTCTCGTTTATTACGAGTCGAGAAGGTCAAGAGTCAGTGATGAGAGCAGGGTTTTTCCCACTACCAATCGCCCAGATCGAGCAGACCGTCGCTGCTCTTGCCGGATCAACGTCCGATGCCCATTAATCCATAGAATTCCGACGTGGCTGTCCACAAGTGCTTGCGTCCAATCAGGGGCCCTCACCGATCCGACAGGCAGAAGGTATTTTCCTCCAAGGGTTCATATCCTGCACCGGCATTATAGGGAAATTCAGCGATTTCTTTGCCGCCTGTATTCCAAATGTGAAGGCATTGGGCCGTTAGGGAAGGAATATTTCGCTGCACCTCATCCACGTTGACGACCTGAGATTGTTCGGTGGTCCCGATTACCATCAGGCGGTTCCCAGGCCTGAGTGATTTAGGAGTGATCGCCCCCGCATAGAAAATGGCATACTCGCCGGCTCTTTTCCCTATGTCTCTTGGGCCATAGGCGGGATGCTCGACCACCGGCAGGTGTGCGGCAATAATCACGAACCCGTCATTCCTTTCATTCACCTGAATGATCCGGCCGCCCAGCTGCACCTTTCGTCCCACAGTGGCTTTCGGTAAGGCCCACCAGGCGTTAAAGTCAAAGTTTGTATCTGCCCCTTTCGTGACTTCTGGTGGGAAGGCCGTCATTGGTCCGCAGCCGTTCACCAATAAGAGGGCTACGAGCATTACCGATCCATATAAGAGCTTCATGCATCTGTCCTTCTCGTCGGAGTTGATTGCACGGTCGGCCTGCACAGGCCCTTTCCTCCAACGCTTCTCCGCTACATAAACCTGGCTTGAAACTGTATCAAGAAGGCATTCTGCGCGAAGGCGTCGAAGGTCGCATCATAAGGAACTCCTGGTCCATTTCCCTGATGATGCCGGAATTCATAGTTGAACTGAATTTTCGATTGAACTTTCGGAGGGAAATTTTCAAAGTAATACGTGAGGCCGAGAATGGTTCTCGAATACAGGTCGTTGGACATGCTGGTGCTGGGGTCGAATTGTTCGTACATGACCGTCGGCTCCCAGTTTTGAAAAACACCGTCGGAGATCAGGTATTTTCCCAGGACGTACCAGGTTCGTCTTTGCGCGCCAGGCGCGCCGGAGCCACCGCAGATGGCCTGGTCGAGACAAGCCCCGTTAGCGGGACGACCGACGGTGGTTTGGTTGGCTCCATCGTGACCCTGCCACCACTCGCCTTGTACCATTAGACCAGGGATAATTCTTGAGGTGTAGCGGAAGTCCACGCCATACCGGTCGAATCTTCCTTTTCCGCGCCCGTTGATGTTGGTGTTGGCATTGTTGGATTCGCCCTGAATCGTTGTGAAACTGATCCAAGAGATGTCCGACCCGAAGAGCCGGATTCTCGTATAGAAACTTTTGGGGGCGTTCGCGCCGGTCGCATTGGCATGGAAATTATTGTTGTTCATGATGCCCGCGACATACTCCAGACGGTTGAACAAACGCCCGCGTACATCGACGAAAAAGTCGCGTTCTTGCAGGAAATCGATGGCGCCGGCTGTGCCGGTTCGGTTGCCGTTGCCGCTTCCGACGGACGTGAGGTAGGGCGAGCTGATGATGTCCCGCAGACCACCGGAGGTCTCAGTAAAAATGCCGAACGGCATTCTGAAAATGCCGAAACGAAAGAAACCGATATAAGGAGACAGGGATTGGAAGGGACGAAAATCTATGTAGGATTCTCGAAAGAAGGTGGCCGCAATCGGTTGGCCGGTTGCGGCGCCGCTCCCGCCCGTAGGCGTTTCTCGCCCGAAGCTGATGCTTTGAAACTCGAAGAGCGCATGCCAGCGTGGAAGGGTATCATTGATTCTTCCCCAAAAGAGGATTTCTGAACGCCGGATGGAGAAGTTGTCCTGACTCTTGCCTTCCGGGACATGGGCATCCTGATGGGTGTAGAGCCATTGCATCGCATTGAGGCCGAAGTTCACCTTATCCCTCAAGATCGGCAGCAACTCGGTTCTGTTTTTCCAGTCTTCGATCGCATCGATACGTCTTTCCCTTTCGTCCAATCGGTATTCTTGTTCGGCACGGATCTGGATCCATTCGTCCATAGTGATCGTGCCTTTTTGAAGTAAGAGATCTTCTATCGAAATTCCCCCCGGTCTGAACTCCGGACCTTTCAGCGCCGGCTGAGGGCTAGTGAGCGGCGCTTCCAAACCTTTTTCTCTGATGTTCTGTTCGGGCTGTGGCTGCGGTCCCTGAGAGGTCGGCAATTCTTGCGCCGGTGCGAGCGTTGCCAGCATCACCATGATGGCGACTCCTGCCGGGCAGGCCCATGAATGTCTTGGAGTCATGGTGATCATTCGGATTCTCCCCTGCCTGAAACCGCTTCAATGTCCAATTACGCCGCTAAGAAGAGTGCGAATATATTATAGTTTCAAAAATAATATAAGCGCCTACCGATTGCCTAGTCCTGGCACGTATGCCTATCTGAATCAGGTGCGCGCAGGGGGTGGTGGGGAAGCAAGCGGCAGTCGTGTCCGCGGTTTAATGCATTGGCGGAATATGACAGCGGGGGAGGATGCAGGAGCTAGAGAGGACGCGTATGGAATACTACTCAGACAACAATTTATACCCTATGCCTCGGACAGTGATGATAAAGCGAGGTCTTGAGGGGTCCGGCTCGATTTTCCGTCTCAGTGAGTGGATATGCACATCGAGGGCATGCTCCTCGAGGGCATAGTCTTCTCCCCACACGCGATTAAGGAGTTCCTGGCGTGAGAGTACGTGGCCTGGTGATAAAAGGAGTTGGTGCAGGATTTCAAATTCTTTTCTCGTGACAGGTTTTTCCACGTTGTCTACGGTGATTTCATATTTGGCCAGGTCCATGACGAGGGTACCGGCGGTGAGCACTGAACTGCGAAGGGCGTCCGATTTGGTTCGCCGGAACATGGCTCGAATTTGAGCGACAAGCTCACGGTAGCGATCTGAGCAAAAGACAAGGTCATAGCCCTTCTCAAGGTCATGAAGATAGTCCTCCTCAGAGACCTGATGTTCGACCGGAAGAATTGCAATGGATGGTACTGCACCAAGTATGGCGTGGTTTCGAAATTGATCAAAAATATCCAGTCGTCGATCGATAATCGCCAGGTCCGGTGCTCTCCCAGTATAGACATTCACTCCGGAGATGGAGCGGGCCACTGACACTCGATACCCATTTCGAACTAAAAGCCGCTCGATGGTGCTGGCGAAGTTCGTATCTGCCGTGAGAAATAAAATGGATGATGCGACCTGAGGGGCAATCATCGTGACGGGAGGCAAGGCCTCAGTCCCGTCGCCTAAGCGAGGCTGAAATGATGTCGACGATCGAAGCATAGGATGTTTCTGTACCGTGTCGGTCCTGTACTGTGAGATGCCGTGAGCCACGCCCAGTCGAGTCTGGACGTGGCCAGGCCGCTCTGCTCAGAGCCTAGTGGAGAGACTCAATGCTTCTTGGGCGCGCAGGAGGTGACTTCGGGAAGCGGTGAATTCCCCGCGCCTGCACTCTCCTTGAATTCAGAGATTTCGGTTCTTCCTGTCTGCCAGACATGAATGCAGTCCGCCACTAAATAGGGTTCGGTTTTCGGAGCCCCATTGACGACGACGGGTTTCCTGCCGTTCGTCGTCCCGATCATGACGAATCGGTTTCCGTTTCTGAGCGTGTCCGGAGCCAGCTCGGCCGGATACAGGAAGGCAAACTCATATTCTCCCTTGCGCGTGCCACTATCCGTTGGTCCATACACGGGATGGTTCACAACGGGAAGTTGTTCAGCCACGATCAGAATACCCTTGCTATCTTTGCTGACCTGTACGATTCGCCCACCAAGTTCTACTTTTGTGCCGGAACCAGACTTGCCGCCGGGATTGCTGGGTGAGGCATCTCGCCACGCTTGAAAATCAAATGTCGGTGCTACCTTGTCCCGGACTTCTGTCGGAAATGGCGAGTTGCTTGCGCAGGCCGGCAAGATAGCGGGAAGCACAAGCAATAGACCGATCATGTAGTGGCTGGTTGTCCTCATGAGAACTCCTTGGTAAAAGTTAGAAGTATGCTGACGTATTTCGTGCCGGAAACGGTCTCTCTCCGGGGGTGAACCCGATCAAATCTTCACATTTGTGAATCTTGTTGCACCTCGGACCTTGTGTTACATTTGTGTTAACGAATGATTGTGGTTGTGTAACATCAACCTTTACGGTCAGGAGGTGCATGATGAAATCACTCTCTCTTGGTTTATTGCTGGCCGCCGGGCTTACCGCCGGCTGCTCAACCTCATCGCTGTTTCCTCCGGAAACGACGCGCAATGTCGCTCCTGCTGAATTCGGTGTGGTGCAGGCTCAGCCGGATGTCTTCAAGGGACGCGTTGTGCAGCTCGCCGGCCGCATTGTAGGGGTTGAGGAATCCGCTGACGGTTTCCTTATCAGAGCACAGGAGCTTCCAGTTGGAGCGCATCCGGCGTATGGACCGGTGGAAACTGCGCGACCTGCACCTGAATTTGCAATCGCCTATCGCGGCAAATTGGATCCCGCGGCGAGATGGTATGGCAACAAATTGGTTGTGGTCGCCGTCGCACAAGGGGCTCAAGACATCACCGTAGATGGAGCTACTCGAACGGAGCCGTTTGTCACCGCAAAATGTATGCATGTGTGGAAAACCGGTGAGTACGGGTCCTATGGCGTTGCAGACTTTCCTCATACGACCGATGGCTACTACCCGCTTGAGCATCAGACCTACTGCGTGAACTAGACTCAGGGGGGCACGGGTGTTTGTCCGACCTGTGCCCCTTTGATAATCCCTCGCCATTCTCAGCTTGCACCCCAAGCAGCCCTATCTTGCGCAATAATTACGAGCGCGGTGTATCGATATGAGACAGGATCCTGCTGAACTTACAGGCTGGAACGTATCCGGCATGGCATGAGCTGTCATAATCCTGTATTGCGCCAAGCTTGTCTCCGAGCATAGATCGAGCCACACCTCGATTGTAGTAGAGGGTATGATCGTCTACTCCCATGGCGATCGCTTGTGAGAAATCGCTCTCCGCTCGATCAAATTCCCCGGTCAGCATTTCGACGAGCCCGCGGCTCTGATAGACGGCAGGGAGAGTCCGGTTGAGCGTAGCTGCTCGGTCGAGATCACGTTTGGCTTGCTCGAAGTCCTGCTTTAGGGCATAGACGACGCCGCGATTTGCATAGATCGTGGCATCTCGGCCATTGAGTTGTGCGGCTGCATTGAAATCCTGTAGTGCCTCATCGAATTGACCGAGGTGACGGTAGGTTTGGCCGCGCTGATTGAGCACCAACGCCGAGGGGGGGGCCACGCGCAAGGCATGATTGAATGAGTCCAGGGCCTCACCGTAGTGCCCCGAGGTCAGATAGACGGCTCCCAGATTGCTGTGGTACAGCGCGTGGTTGGGATTGAGCCGAATGGCTTCAGCAAAGTCTCGTTTCGCTTCTTCCTTCAAGCCTTGCGAATGGTACACAAATCCTCGCGCATTCCTTGCCTCAGCATTGGCTGGAGACAGGACGATGGCCTGGGAAATCGTCGCCAGCGCCCTATCGAACTGGCCCTGATGGTATTGAGCCTGGCCTTGGGACAGGAGGGTGGCGGTGGGATCCTCATTGCCGGCCGTGATTGCTGATGTTGAGCAGCCCCACAAAAGGGCGATATTCAGCCAGAGTCCGAGACCGGCTCGAAGTGGTCGTGGGATTGCGCGCATACTCTCCTCCTCTAAGGATGCCAATCGGTTCGTCAGAATAGCTGACGGGAGAGTATCGGGTAGGTGTTACCGGGTTCCCACCGCAGAGTTAAATCGGCGTTAACTATTGGGTAGGTTTTGTGCGGGACGGTGTGCGCTTGAGAATCGACTTTGAATCCTTGGCAGATTTCATATCCTCGCGGATGCGTCGCAACTCTTCTTTTAGTTGGTCGAGCTCCTTCGTCTGCTGTTCGGACTGCGTACGTAATTGTTGGTTGGCATTGCCGAGTTCCTGAATCTGCTGTTGCAGCGTATCGTGATTGCCCGGTGCAGGTGCAGTCGCATCCTTCATCGGTGACGCGGATACAGCTGCTGCAGGAGCTGGACTCGCGGCTGGTGGCTTAGTGACGTCGTTAGTGCCCCCGAGCGCCGTCAGCACCTCTCTCACGTTCAACGAAATATGCACTTTCTCAAATGCGCTCCAGTGCGGTTCTTTGTCTTCCGGTACGGACGCCGATTGCGCCGGGCGGGTCACCCAGAGCCTCATGCCCTTTGTATCGCGAGGATCCCGCTGTTCCCCTCCTCCGGGATCAGCTTTTTCGAACCCGTAGTGATCCCCAAGAATGAAATGAAGATACCCGTCTCGGATAAACATGCTTCCGGCGGTGCGATCCGTCTCATAGCGGGCCGTCGGGTTCTGCAAGGAGAAATAGACACGATCCTCGGGGGTGGCCTCACGGAACGCTTTCGCAAACTGTTCGGCCAGGTTCGCAAGCGCAGCACCTCCAAATACCGGCTTGGGTTGCGGGGTTTCAAAGATGCCCACAATGATACCAGTCCACCCTGACACCTCCAGCGATCCCAGGAGTGTTCGTATTTCTTCAGTCGTGATCTTTGCCGGATGGCTGTTGAGGACCGGCGGGGTAGCGCGAAGATCGACAGTATGGTCTGCTTCGATACCCACTTGAATCCCCTTGGCTTCGTAGATCGGACGCTGATTGAGCGGACCTACACACCCTGGCAGAGCAAAGAAACCGGACAGGACGATGCAGAAGTACGCCATCGTCGCGCTGCGGGTGCGAGCGTATGAGCGAACCATCTGAATCAGCATCGATCGTACTACGGCCGCACAAAGTCGGCGGGGAACGATTGGGTACGGATGAGTATTGAGCAATGAGTCCTCGTGAGGTGAAAGGTCTGTGGAGGTAGGTGGTTGAGCGATCTGACCTACTTGCAGCTGAATTGCATCGCCCAGAGCAGTTCTCGGGAAACCTGTCCGTTGCCGGAGACTTGCCCCTTCCAGGCCTGGTCAACGGCTTGACTGATCCGTGGAATTTGTCCCTCTCTGGAAATGCGTGAGCCGCCGGGGCACTTCGCCTCGATGAGGCGAAGTGCGTCGTGGCGCGCCGGCGACGAGAGCACGTCCTGCTCGTCGAAGTAAGGATAGACAATCGTGCCGCCATTCTCGGATTCGGTCAGCATCCTGGCTGAGGAGGCACACCCGAGGATCAAGGCCATGGCGCAGGCCCCTGCCATCGGAACTCCCCATTCACGAATGCAGGTAACGACGAATTGCGACGAATGAGAAGTAATGGTGGTCGAATCCTTCCTTATCTTCACGCCGGACTACTGGTATCGAACTTGGAATTGCACCAGAAATGCGTTATTGGCGAATGCATCGGTATTGGCCACAGTGGTTCCGGGTCCGGTTCCTTGATGGTCGCGGAATTCATAGTTAATCATCAGTTTAGTTTGAATCTTTGGTGGCAAATTTTCAAAGTAATAATTCAGGCCGATGATGGTTCTGGTGTACATGTCGTTCGACACCTTGGTATTGGGATCAAACTGCTCATACATCACGACCGGTTCAAAGTTCCGCAGCGGCCCGTCAGAAATCAGATACTTGGCGAGCAGATACCAGGTGCGGCGTTGTGCGCCTGGTGCTCCGGAGCCTCCGCACTGCGCGATATCCAAGCAGGCGCCCTGGGCCGGCGTCCCTACGGTGGTCGCATTGGATCCGTCATGACCCGTCCAGGCTTCACCTTGAATCATAAATCCTGGCAGGAGGCGAGAAGTATATCTGAAATCCACCGCAAACCGGTCGAACTCGCCCTTTCCGCGACCGTTGATGAATGTGCCGGTATTGTTGCTCTCGCCGGCGAGAAAAGTAAAGCTGACGAAAGAGATGTCGGTGAGGAAATATCGCAGACGACCGTACCCGACTTTCGGGCCATTTGCGCCGGTGATATTCGCCGTGTAATTGTTGTTATTCATGATGCCGCCGACGTAGTCCAACTTATGAAAGAGCGTCCCGCGCATATCCACAAAGTAATCGCGCTCATGAACGAATTCAATCGGGCCGCCTGTTCCACGGTTGTTCTGGGCTCCACTGCCGACAGAGGTGAGATAGGGCGAACTGATCACATCGCGAAGACCGCCCGACGTTTCCGTGAAAATACCCCAGGGCATGCGGAATACACCCATGCGGATAAAGTTCAGATTCGGTGCGAGATTCGGGAACGGTCGAAAGTCAATGTAGGATTCCCGAAACCAGGTTCCAGCCGTTGGTGTCCCACCGGCTTTCGCGGCGCAATTGCCTCCAGGGGCCCCAGCACAGTCCGGCGTGTTATTGGCCAAATTGATGCTTTGAAACTCGAACAAGACGTGCCATTTCGGGATGTATTCATTGATTTTTCCATATGCGAGCAACTCAGAGCGTCGGATACCAAAGTTGTCCTGACTCCGACCCTCGGCTGTCTTGGCATCCTGATGGGTGTAGAGGAATTGCAACGCGTTCAATCCGAAGTTCACCTTATTGCTCAGCGCAGGAAGTCGTTCTATCGTCGCCTTCCATTCTTCCATCAGGCTCAGTCTCTTATCGAAGTTGGCCATCGAGTCTTCGACTGATGGAGCGGCGGCCGGAGTTGGCGGCCCCTCGACGGCGGGCGGTGTTTGCGCCATGACATTGGTGGTAAAGAGCAGTGCGGTGATCATCACCGCGACGCTCGTAACAAACCTACTCGGCATTTTGTACATGAACTTCCTCCTCTTGGGTTTGAATCGACGATTTCATGGCGCTTTCAGAACGGAGCGAATCGTGCCGTATCTGTCTGATACACCCCTGCTGTAACGACCGATTCACTGGTTTGTTAGGAATCAGTAAACTCCAGAATGCTTGTGAGTGAATCCTGCATGGCGAACCGTGACGGGGAAGGCGGCGTAATGGTGAGCCGGGTGTGTTGATCGGCATGAAAAAAGGAGTGATCGGCGAGAACATCTACTGTGGCCCGATTTGCAAGCGATAACCGACGCCCCAGATTGTTTCGACAATATCCGGATGATCTTCACGTGTCCGAAGCTTGCGCCGTAATTTGGCCATGTGCACGTCCACCGTTCTCACCGCGACGAATGTCTCAGTCCCCCACACCAGAGTGAGTAATTCTTCCCGTCGATAGACCTTTCCCGGCCGTTGGGTCAGCGTCCACAGCAATTGAAATTCACGAGGTGTGAGGTGCACAACCCGATCGCCCACCGTCACCTCATGTCGCTGCCGATCAATGGCCAACTGCCCAAGGAACACGAGGGCAACGGTCGCTCGCTTGGCTGGTTGTGATTGCTGTCTGCGACGGGCTGGAAGGGAGATCGGTCTCCGCTTAGGACGCATGCGTCATGCATTCCTAAGGGCGATTGATTTGAAGCGAAATCGGCTCCCGAGGCGCAATGTGAAGTAGGTGACCATCAGTGGTGCTCCAGGTTGTGGGTCAGTCATCTAGCCGGTTGACAATTCTCTATCGCGAGGACGTTCCTCTTCCATCACGGGCGCATTAAGCTTCTGTTAACTATTTTCGGGGGCCGCGCAGCAGAGTTAACCATTGTGTAATGGATCAGTGAGTCGGCCGGAACATTCCCGGGCTATGCTCTGAGGGTGATGTACGTATTGGATAGAAATCGCGAGTCTGTGAGGAGCGCCTCGACGTTCCTCACACAGAGTCCGTTCGGCCCGAGTGCCCTCTAAACTGTTGAGAGGAGGCCCCACATGCCGCCCACCGACTTCTTGATATCATCTCCGGCAAATGGAGCATTTCAAGTCGCAATGGTCGTATTGGTCGGTCTCTTTATGGGTTTGTGGTCTATGATGACCGGAAAGGGGCCGTAGGCTTGGGCCTGATCCGAACGGTTTCATTCACAACAAAAGGGAGTTCTTTCGTATGACGTTTACGAATTTTCAGCCTCGGATGCACCGTGTGTCACACCTTGCAGGTCGCGTGATTGATATGGACTTGACTGAACTGTGGATGAAGGCCATCAAGGCTGTGTTGAGCCTCATGATTTTGACGATTCTCATCGCGCTCACCGGAGGGGTGATCAAAACATTTTTGGATATCCGGCTCTTGTTCGATGCGGCGGTTGAAGTGGGGCTTCGGCAGATTATCGTCGATACATTGATTCTGCTCGCCGTTGTCGAAGTGTTTAAAACGACGTTGACCTATTTCTCCGAGGGGCGTGTAAAAGTCACCTTTATTGTGGATACCATTCTGGTGGTCATGCTGACGGAGATCATTTCATTGTGGTTCAAGGAGGCCGATCAGGGGAAGATGTTGCTTCTCGGAGCCATTCTTCTCACGCTCGGCTTGGTTCGAGTCGTCGCCGTCCGCTGTTCCCCGGCACAGGGAGAGGGAAGCGGGCATGTCTCTGTTTGTGGCCGGGAAGACTGCTAGTGTCCTTCCGATGCCTGCGGACGAGTTAACGAACACTTAATCGGCTGTTGATATCCGGGAAATGAGACTGACGCAAACTGAGAGATATACGCTACCGCGCACATCATCGCTCTTCGGGCCGACCATATCCGGGAGGGCGACAGTCGTCTGACCAGGAGGAACGTCATGGCTCATCTATCCCCATCCTTCAGCAGCGAATCCCTGATTCTCGATCTGATGCGTGTCCGGAAGTCTTTGACGCTGGAACAAGTGGTTGTTCTCCTGCCCGAACTGAGTTGGAATCAGGTCTTTACGACGGTGGATGAACTCAGTCGGCGCGGCGCGATCATTCTTCTGCGGAGAGGCTTTCAGTACGAGGTCGAGGGGGTTTCTTCCAGGGCGTCAGCGTTGTCTAGCGCCGGTTGATTCTGGCCTCAGAGTGATACCCGGGCCACGATGTCAGGCCGGTCGTTCCTGCCTCAGGAATCTGTAACGATATCCCGGCAGTATGTCTATCGACCCTGCGCGCGCATTATCCAGTTTCCGGCGCAGGAAGCGAATTACGTGATCCACCTCCTCCTGTGTGCTTCTCCCCTGTTCTTCTCCCAGAGCGGCGACCAACTCTGTGGCACCTATCAATTTCCCTTCATGTGCGAGCAGACATCGGAGCAGAGCCAGTTCCATCATCGAAAGCGTGAGCAAACGATCCTGCCAGGAGACTTCAAAATATGGGCCTTGCACCGTGACTGAGGCGTCGACCAGCCGGATCGGTTTCGGAAGCGCTGCTCTGGTTCGACGCAGGACAGCCTGTACACGTGAGACGATTTCTCTAGGACTGAATGGTTTCACGACATAGTCGTCTGCGCCCATCTCCAGGCCGACAATACGATCCTCTTCCGTGCCGACCGCCGTCAGCATGATGATCGGAATATGTCGGGTCCTCGGGGTACTCCGTACCAACCGGCAAATCTCATGGCCGCTCATGCCCGGAAGCATCAGATCGAGCAGGATCAGCGCCGGCAGGGTTTCACATACCTCTCGCCATCCACGATTGCCGTCGGCGGCGATGGCAGTCGTAAAACGGGCCTGGCGCAATGCACGTTCCAGCAGGTTTGCGTGGAGCGGTTCATCCTCAATGATCTGAATAATCGTGTCTGTCATGACGTCACGATACAGAAGGTCCTGTTTCGTGATGCTCATGGCCGGGTCAACCGTTCGTTAACTCGCCGAGCAGTGCCGCTGATCTCATTGCTGACCCTCAAATTAACACGCCGTTAACACCGTTGTGAGGGTGGTGCAATCACGCCAACGTATCCTCATTCATCGATGCTGATGAACGTGCGTTATTTTATTCTTCATCATAACTTGGAGGAAACATATGAAGGGTGTCTCGCATCGACAGATCTGCATGGGTGCCATGCTTACCGTACTGGGACCGTTCATGACGACCAATCTTTGGAGCGCCAGTGCGGCTGGACTTGTCGTTGTCGCGGAGCAGGGAAAAGTTGATGAGGGCCTCAAGTCCTATAGCAAGGTCAGTGGCATTTCCGGTGCCATCAACAGCATCGGTTCGGATACCCTTAACAATCTGATCACGCTGTGGGCCGAAGGATTTCGGAAGCAATATCCCAATGTGAAAATTCAGGTCGAGGGCAAAGGTTCCAGCACGGCGCCGCCAGCTCTCATCGAAAATACCGCTCAACTTGGTCCGATGTCGCGGACGATGAAATCGAGCGAGATCGATGCGTTTGAAGCGAAGTTCGGCTACCCGCCCACTGCCTATCCCGTGGCGATTGATGCGCTGGCGTTGTTCGTCAACAAGGACAATCCCATTAAAGGGCTCACGATTGCGGAAGTGGATGCGCTTTTCTCAAAGTCTCGGCGGCAGGGGTACACCACTGATCTGACGCGTTGGGGACAGGTCGGCCCCACCGGTGATTGGGCGAATGCGCCGATTAGTCTCTATGGTCGAAATTCGGCTTCCGGTACGTACGGATTTTTCAAGGAACATGCACTGAAAAACGGCGACTTCAAGGATCAAGTGAAGGAACAACCGGGTTCCGCGTCGGTGGTCCAGGGCATCAATGAAGACCGTTACGGCATCGGGTACAGCGGAATCGGCTATAGCACATCCGGAGTCAGAATGGTTCCGCTGGCGGCGAAGTCCGGACAGCCGTTCATCGAGCCCACTCAGGCGAATACGAAGAACGGCACGTATCCGCTGTGGCGATACTTATACATCTATGTAAATCAGGCCCCTGGGAAACCACTCTCCCCCATCGTCAAGGAGTTTCTGGCGTACGTGTATAGCAAAGAAGGGCAATCCGACGTGCTGAGAGATGGTTATTTCCCTGTCGATGCCACCCTGGCCGAGAAGCAGCTGAGCCAGATCCGCTAATGATGACGGACCGATTCCGATCCATGCTCAAGCCTGTCCATATGCGATTCCTGATCGACCGGCTTGCGCGAGCCTTGATTACCGTAGGCGGGCTGGCGACGATTATCAGCATTCTCGGGATCTTCTTCTTTCTGTTTCGTGAAGTCACCCCGTTGTTCACAGCGCCGAGCGCGAAGCTAACGCAACGCCTGAGTGTGCCTGCCCTGCTTGAGGACGGAGGCCCGGCTCAGGTGGCGGTGGATGAACATCGTGAGATCGCACAGGTGTTCACCTCGGGAGCCATCCAGTTCTTCGATCTGGCATCCGGCCAACCCATTCCATTGGACATGCCGGCCCAGGTGAAGGACCGCCGGATCACGGCGATGGCGTCGGGTGGCGGCAATACTCCACGGTTGGCGGTGGGCACGGCCGACGGTGAAGTCCTGTTCTTGAAAGTCGGCATCACGACGGATTTTTCTGAGCAAGGCGAGCGACGGAAGCGTCCGCACATTCGCGCCGGACAACCCATCGCGGTGACGAAAGGTCCCATCGTCCGGCTGGCCTATCGGGCCAATGATCAAGGTAGTCTCCTGGCCCTCTTGTCCGAGGGAGGTCGGTTACTCCTCGTGCGTATCGCCGCAGATGACGCGTCAGGCAGCAATCCGATCATCACGGAACTTCCGCAACCGGAAGGAAAGGTCACGGCTCTTGCCCTGGATGTGTTGCTCGAAAATCTGTATGTGGGAACATCGGAGGGGCAGGTGATGCATGTCGCCCTATCCGAGACGGGGTCGCCGGAGATGAGGGCCGCCTATGCGGTCGCCGCGCCGTCGACGGCAGTGACGACGTTGGGGTTTCTGAGCGGAGACCGTAGCCTGGTGATTACGTCTGCCGACGGTGCGGTCTCGACCTGGGGACTCGTGCGACGTGCCGATGCTCCGTCCGGATGGAGACTGACCCAAATCCATACCCTCCGCTCTCACAATGTGCCGATCACTGCGTTTGCTCCGTCTCAGCGGGTCAAGGCGTTTGTCACCGGCGATACAAAGGGAAATCTGTTTCTCCACCATGCGACTTCTTCTCAAACGTTGTTGCGGCTGGCCAACGGTGAGTTTCCGATTCGTGCCGTGGGGTTCGCGCCGAAAGGCGATGGGGTGATCGCGTTGGATGCAGCCGGGCAACTGTCCCTGTACCAGGTTCAGATGGCCTATTCTGAAGTGACGCTCGAGACACTCTTCGGCAAGGTCTGGTACGAGGGGTACGATCAGCCGGCGTATGTGTGGCAATCCTCTTCCGGGTCGGATGATGTTGAGCCGAAACTCGGCCTGCTTCCGCTGGCATTCGGGACGCTCAAGGGGACGATGTATGCCTTGTTTCTCGCTGTCCCGATCGCCATTCTGGCGGCGATGTGCACCGCGCAGTTCATGCACCAGGATCTGCGCGCAAAAATTAAACCGATCATTGAAGTCATGGCGGCCTTGCCGACGGTGGTCTTGGGCTTCCTCGCCGGGCTCTGGCTGGCTCCCCTCCTGGAACGCATGCTCCCGGCGGTGGCCGGTATGGCGTTGGTGTTGCCCCTGCTCGTCATCGCGTCCTCGTTCGCCTGGTCTCTCTGCCCGCTCGCCGTCAAGCGACATTTCTCGCACGGGCAGGAAGCCTTGCTGTTGCTCCCTGTCCTGGCGCTCGGGATCGTCGGGTGCCTGTGGGCCAATGCCACCATCGAAGGCTGGTGGTTCGACGGGAACGTCAAGGCTTGGCTCTCGAGTCGGCTCGGCATTCAATACGATCAACGGAATGCCCTGGTCGTCGGGCTCGTGATGGGGTTTGCCATCGTCCCGGTGATCTACAGTATTGCCGAAGAAGCGATCTCCAATGTGCCGAAGACGCAAATTGCCGGGTCTCTCGCGTTGGGAGCCACCCGTTGGCAAACCGTTCTGCATCTGGTGTTGTTGTCTGCCAGCCCGGGGATCTTCTCTGCCGTGATGATCGGGTTCGGGCGCGCGATCGGGGAAACGATGATCGTCCTGATGGCTACGGGCAATACGCCCATTCTGGATTGGAACTGGGCGAACGGTTTCCGGACACTGTCGGCCAATATCGCCGTGGAAATTCCGGAGGCTCCGCACGGTGGCAGTCTCTACCGGGTGTTGTTCCTGGCTGCGTTGCTCCTGTTCATCGTCACGTTTGTCATCAACTCGTTGGCGGAACTCATTCGTCAGCGGCTCCGGGATAAGTACAGCCATGGTTGAACGATCGACACGCATGAAGGATTTCTGGCGAGGCGGGGAGCTGTTCGTCTGGATGACGGCTTCCGGTGTGGCGCTCAGCCTGTTGATGGTGGCCGGGATGCTGGCACTGATTATGATCAACGGATTGGGTCAGTTTTGGCCAGGCGCACTGCAGGAGACCGGGCTGAGAACGCAGGAGACCGTGATCGGTCAGGTGGTGGGAGAAGAAGTCATCCCCAATTCAATATCGCCGGACTCGCCGTCAGGACAGCGTCGGTTCCGGTATCGGGTCGGCAATCGGGACGTGTTCGGGGCCGAATATCGTTGGATTAATGAAGCGGAGATTGTGTCGAGTGCGCGTCCCGATGATTTAGTCGTTATCCAGCGGCGTGAGTGGGGACCTGCCTTTGGTCGCGTCACTGTCGGCGTGGAGGGGAATGCGGCAGACGGCGAACACGGGAGCACCTGGTCGACGGTGGTGACGTTGGTGGAGCGAGCCAATCAGTTACGTCGGCGGATCGAACATCTGGAGCGAGAGGAAATCGGTGCCATCAACTATCGGATTGAGAAGGCCAGACTCGCCCGGCAGGCGTTGGCGCTGAATGGTCCACTTACCCCCGGCGATGCCGAAAAAGACCGGCGTCTCCTCGATCAAATGACCGCGTTGGAGCGGGACTATCTTGCCAAGACCGAGGCGCTTGAGCGGCTGCACGAGGAGGCCGGGAAGGAAGTCTTGTTCTTGACGCTCTCCACCGGCCGGTCGGTGCGGCTCTCTCTCGATCAGGTGTTGGACGTCAGTCGGCCGAACGCGATGCACTGGTTTGAGAAGCTCCTGGCCTATGTCCATAATCTGTGGCTGTTTGTGTCCAGCGAACCGCGTGAAGCCAATACGGAAGGCGGTATCTTTCCGGCGATCTTCGGCACGGTCTTGATGGTGTTTCTCATGACCTTGGCGGTGATGCCGTTCGGGGTGATGGCCGCCGTCTATTTGCGGGAATATGCGAAGCAGGGACCGTTGGTGAGGCTGGTCCGGATCGCGGTGAACAACCTGGCCGGTGTGCCATCCATTGTCTTCGGCGTATTCGGCCTCGCCTTTTTCGTCTATGCGCTGGGAGGCACGATCGACCAGTGGTTGTTTCCCGAGGCATTGCCGAATCCCACCTTCGGCACGGGCGGCATCCTCTGGGCCTCGCTGACGTTGTCCCTGCTCACCGTCCCGGTCGTGATCGTGGCGACGGAGGAAGGTTTGTCGGCGGTCCCGCGTGATTTTCGGGAAGGGTCGCTCGGCCTGGGCGCCACCAAATTTGAAACGCTCCGGCATGTGATTCTCCCCTGCGCGTTGCCGGGAATTTTGACGGGACTGATTCTCGCGATGGCCAGGGCAGCCGGGGAAGTGGCGCCGTTGATGCTGACCGGGGTGGTCAAATTGGCCCCTGCCCTTCCGCTGGATGAGTACCTGCCCTATCTACATCTCGATCGGAAGTTTATGCACTTGGGCTTTCATATTTACGACGTGGGGTTTCAATCCCCGAACGTGGAGGCAGCGAAGCCGATGGTCTATATGACCACGTTGATTCTGATCCTCGTGGTCGTCTTGCTGAATTGGGCGGCCGTGCGGCTACGTAATCGGTTACGGCGGCGATTTGCCGCATCGGCAGTATGATCACAGAAAGGGCCTGCATGGATAACCCAACTCGTACCCTGTCGCAGACGGCGCCGACCTATTCAGTGCGTCCGACCGTTCCCCAACCAAGGTTCACCCGTCCCCACGAAGAGCATGGAGCCTCTGTCGATGCAAAAGTGCTGATTCGCAATCTCGACTTCTACTATGGCCAACGGCAGGCTCTCTTTCAGGTCTCGTTGACGGTACGGGCCCATTCTGTTACCTCCTTCATCGGTCCGTCGGGGTGCGGGAAATCCACCCTGCTGCGCTGTCTGAATCGCATGAACGACCTGGTGGAAGGGGCGCGCGCGGTGGGGCGCGTGGAACTGGACGGGGTGGACATCTACGATCCCGCCATCGATGTCACCGACCTTCGAAAACGTGTGGGTATGGTGTTTCAAAAATCGAACCCGTTTCCCAAGTCGATCTACGACAATGTCGCCTATGGACCACGCCTGCATGGCACCAAGGACAAGCGGTCGCTGGACGAACTTGTGCAGCACAGTTTGCACGGCGCGGGACTCTGGGATGAGGTGAAGGACCGGCTCACGCAGAGCGCCCTGGGACTGTCCGGCGGACAGCAGCAGCGGTTGTGCATCGCGCGTGCGTTGGCTGTGCAGCCCGATGTTATCCTGATGGATGAACCCTGCTCGGCCCTCGATCCCATCGCGACCGGGAAAATCGAAGAGTTGATCCATACCTTGAAGGATACCTACACCGTGGTGATCGTGACGCACAACATGCAGCAGGCGGCGCGTGTCTCGGATCAATGCGGATTTTTTCTGATGGGCGAGCTGGTGGAGTTCGGCGATACAAAGACCATCTTTACGACCCCGCACGACAAACGAACGGAAGATTACATTACCGGTCGATTCGGATAGACGGAAGGAACTCGATGATGCAACGACATTTCGATCAAGATCTCGCGCATCTCAAGCAGACATTGCTCCGTATGGGCGGACTCGTCGAGTCGCAGATCCAGCAGGCCCTGGAGGCGCTGGTGGACCGGGATTCCGATCTGGCGGTCGACGTCATCAAGCAGGATCACGATGTGAATGCGTTGGATGTCGAGATCGACGAGCTCTGCATCCAATTGCTGGCCCTTCAACAGCCGACGGCCCGCGACCTTCGTTTTGTGACGACAGGGATGAAAATTTCGTCCGAATTGGAACGCATGGGTGACCTGGCCGAGAACATTGCTCACCGAGCCCTGGAATTGAACGGCGAGCCACAGCTGAAGCCCTATATCGACATCCCGCGCATGGCCAATTGGACGATGCGCATGGTCAAGGATTGCCTGGATGCGTTTGTGAATTCAGATCCGGTGCTGGCGCGGAAGGTGTGTGCCGATGACGATTTTGTCGATGAGGTGAACGAGCAGTTGTTTCGCGAACTGCTCTCCTTTATGCTGGAAGACACGCGTACCATTACCCGTGCGATCCGGCTCACCTTCGTGGCGAAATCGCTCGAACGGATCGCGGATCATGCCACTAATATTGCGGAACTTGTCGTCTACATGGTTGAAGGCAAGAACATCCGACACGTAGCCCCCTCTGCGAGCCTGTAGATGCCCAAGCTGGCCGTCCTCGATATCGGCACCAATTCCATTCATATGGTCTTGGCGGAAGTTCAGCCGGACTACACCTATAAAATCCTCGACCGCTTCAAAGACATGACCCGCCTTGGTGACGGGGTGTTCACGTCGCGCCGCCTGTCCGATCAGGCGATGATGCGCGGCCTCGAAGTCATCCGGAACCTGGTCACGCTGGCCAGGAACAAGGGTTACGAGCGGATCGAAGGCGTGGCGACCAGCGCGGTACGAGAGGCGCGAAATGGCGGAGAATTTCTGGATCATGTCGCGCAGCAGACCGGCTTGACGGTCCGGGTCATCACGGGCGCGGAAGAAGCCCGCTTGATTTTTCTCGGCGTGCAAAACAGCGTGGCTCTGCCTGAGCCACCGACCCTCGTGATCGATATCGGAGGCGGGTCGGTCGAGGTGATCGTCGGAAACCGGGAGACAATCTATCACGCTCGCAGCCTCAAGTTGGGAGCCATTCGCCTGAAAGACCTGTATTTGACCAAGACGCCGCCCTCCAAAGCGATGCTGCACGAATTGGAAGACGCCGTGACCGGACAACTCAAGCAGGCGCTTCGTTCCTATAAGGCGAAACGCGTGGAGCAGATCATCGCCACCTCCGGGATGGCGGGCAATCTCGCCGAAGTCATTTACCTGCAGCGCACCGGCCGCCCGCTCCAGCAGCTCAATCTCACAAAGATTTCCGCGAAGGAAATTGCCGCCGTTGAAAAACGTCTGGCTGATGCCACGCTCAAAACCCGGTTGGCCATGCCGGGGCTGGATCCCAAGCGCGTGGATACCCTGCTTCCTGCGACGATGGTGTTCAGAATTCTGCTCGATGTGTTACGGAAACAGGAGCTGACGATCTGCGACAAGGCGATTCGAGAAGGGATCATTTACGATTTTATCCAGCGACACCACGAGGGCATTCAGGCGGAGCGGGACATTCCCGATGTCCGAAAACGCAACATCCTGGCCCTGGCTCGTCGGTGTCATGTTTCCGAGACGCATGCGCTCCATGTCGCCGGACTCGCGTTACGGCTGTTCGATCAAACCACGTCTTTGCACGGATTCGGGCAGCGGGAGCGTGAGTGGCTGGAGTTCGCGGCCATCCTGCACGATATCGGATATTTGATCAATTCACGGCAACATCACAAACATGCCTACTACCTGATCAAGAACAGCGATCTCTCCGGATTCACCGCGGAGGAAATCGATCTGGTCGCGAATGTCGCGCGGTATCACCGCCGTTCGGTTCCCACCCGGAAGCACAGTGAGTTCACCGCGTTGCCGCAAGGGCACCAACGCATCATCAATGTGCTGTCCGCCCTGCTCCGTATTGCCGACGGATTGGATCGAAGCCAGTTTTCCGTGGTGCGGAACGTCGATGTGAAACTCGGGAAGTCCGTCGTCATAACGGTGCAGGTCTCCGGTGATGCCGAGCTGGAAATCTGGGCGGCGCGGGGTCGCAGCGATTTGTTCGAGAAGGTGTTCAA